>NZ_JAOTBD010000003.1 GCF_026162625.1 Paracoccus beibuensis
TGGCTTCAGGCACAACGCCGAAAGATCTCCACCAAGTCCCGGTTGGGCGAAAAGCTGACCTACATCCATAACCACTGGGAGCGGCTGCAAACCTTCCTGACCGACGGGCGCATCGAGATCGGCTCCAACAGCGTCGAAAATCGGATCCGCCTCATCACCCTCAATCGCAAGAATGCGCTCTTCGCCGGTCACGACGAAGGCGGCGTTGCCTGGGGCCGCATCGCCTCGTTAATCGAGACCTGCAAGATCAACGGCATTGAGCCCTTCGCCTATCTGAATGCCACCCACACGGCGATCGCCACCGGCCATTCACAAAGCCGCCTCGATGACCTGCTACCGTGGAACTTCAAGCCGTCAAGCTAAGCCAACAGTGGGGGCCAGCGACCGCTTACGCATGGCACGCACCGCAGGCGCCAATACCGCAAGATCCATCTGGCCATGGATACAGCCATCGGCGACATCCGGGCGGTGGAGTTCATCTCAAGCCGCGAAGGCGACAGCCCTGTGCTGCCGGTGCAACAACGCCTTCTGGCACTGTTCATCACGGGCATATGTTAGACAGAACCTGCAGTGGGCTGCTGCGTCTGACCGCGATTCACTCACAAGCTAAGAGACCTGAGTTGCTTGGCTCGAACCTGACATTGACTACTTGAGCGACTCTTGGATCAATCGGATACCTTTCGCGATCAATTCCGCTTTAATCGAAGCATAGCCAAGACGAAAAAGCGTGCAGCATTCTGGGGGCTCCTCGAAAAAAACCTCTCCGGGCTCTATTAGGACGCTATGGTTGCGCAGGCGCTGGGCCAGTTCGTGGCTGTCGACGCCGTCCGCGCTGACCCATACGCTGGAGCCACCTTGCGCGGCCGCACCCATGATCTTCAAGCTTGAAGCCGCTAGCGCTTCCTCCAGGACGGCCCGTTTCTGTTTCAGGCTTCGGCGGAGCCGGACGATATGGGCGTCGTAGTGCCCGAGAGCAAGGAAGTATGCCGTAATGCGCTGTAAATGGCTGGGCGGATGACGCAGCATCATTGCGCGGAGGGCACGAGCGCGTGCGATGAATGGGGCGGGCGCAACCATGTAACCGATCCGCAACCCCGGGAATAGCGACTTCGAGAAGCTACCGATGTAGATCACGCGCCCTGCGGCATCCAAGGACTTCAGCGCGGGGGCGGGAGGCGCGAGATAGGACATTTCGAAGTCGTAATCATCCTCGATAATTACAGAATCCAATTCGTTGGCGCGGCGGAGCAACTCCTGCCTCCTTGACAGCGGCATCGTAGCACCGGTGGGAATGTGGTGGCTTGGCGTCGCGATGATCAGCCGGGTGTTCTGCGGCAGCCTCGCCGGATCGAGGCCCATCTCATCGACGGGTAGGAAATGGATCGGACTGCTCGCACGCCGCAGCGTCTCGGCAAAATCGGGATAGCCGGGTTCCTCGGTCACGGCCAATCGATCGATGCGGGCGAGAAGTTCGACGGCCAGATAGAGGGCGTTCTGTGCGCCCAATGTCAGTAGAACCTCGTCCGGCTCTGCATTGAAACCCCTCCGGGGTAGGGTATTCGAGCAGATATAGTCGATCAGAAGTGGGTCGTCCGCGCCATATCGATCCGCTGAAAGTTCGGAAAAATCGCGCGTGCCCAAGGCTCGCCGCGCGCAGTCGCGCCATGCATGATGATCGAACAGATCCGGGTCGACTTGTCCGAAAATAAAGGGATATCGGAAGCTGCGCCAGTTGTCCGGCTTTCGGATCACCCGTTTGGGCATGTCATGCTCTGACAGCCACTTATCCCATTGCACGGACTTTTCTCTGAGCTTGCCCTGAGGCATCGCGTCTACGCGTCGATGCGGCACGGTCGCGGCGACCGAAATGCCCGAGCGGGGTAGGGATTCGAGATATCCCTGGCTGATCAGCTCCTGATAAACCAGCGTGACCGTCATGCGGGACATGCCCAGATGTTGGGCAAGCTGCCGGCTGGAGGGAAGTCGAGCCCCGGGCCGCGCGCGGGACTGCAGGATTGCTCGGACGATCGCAGCGGCCAGTCGGCCCTGCAGCGTAGGCGCGTCCTCGCGCAGGAATATCGCGTCAAATGGGATGTGGCTTCGCATCTGGACCTATATTCGTTCTCAACTGGACATATCGAACCGCGGCTCTGGCGGCAATGGTGTTGTCACGGATTCGCCACAAGAGCGGGCCAGCAACAGAGAGAGAAATCGCATGAATATCGCACGCAATCTTCTTGCCGGAACGGCCCTGGCGCTGATGGCCAGCGTTCAGGCCTATGCGACCGAATATCGGGTCGCCGTGGGCGACGGCGCCGGCGGCACGCAGGAGGCCTTCGGCAAGGCATTCGTCGAGGCTCTGGAGCAGGAGACGGGCGGCGAGATGACCGCTAAGCTGTTCCTGAACGGCCAACTTGGCGACGAGCAGGATACTGTCACGGCAGCGGCGACGGGCACGCTGGATTTCTCGATCCTGGCGATCAACAACATCACGCCGTTCTCGCCCTCGGTCGGCACGCTGACCCTGCCCTATGTGATCCTCAGCCAGGACGATGCCGAGCAGGTGACGCAGGGTGATGTCGGCCAGCAGATGATCGAAAAGACGGTCGAGGACGCGGGGGTTCGGATCATCGGCTGGGGCTATTCGGGTTTTCGCGTGTTGACCAACTCGAAGAAGCCTGTGTCTTCGGTCGCGGATCTGCAAGGGCTGGTCGTGCGGGTTCCGAAGAACGAGATCATGATCGAGACCTACAAGAGCTGGGGCATCAACCCGACGCCGATGGCGTGGGGCGAAACCTTCGCCGCGCTTCAGCAGAAGGTCGTGGACGGGCAGGACAATCCGTACATGACCGTCTATGCGATGAAGTTCGATGAAGTCCAAAAACACATCACTGAGCTGCGCTATATCTTTTCGATCGAGCCGCTGATCGTCAGCGAGGCGCTGTTCGAATCCCTCAGCGATGAGCAGCAGGCGCAGGTCCTAGCGGCAGGCGAGGCTGCGACGCAGGCTTCGTCCGTCTTCCTGCGCGAGCAGGAAAGCAGGATCAAGGAGGAGCTTGTGGCGCGCGGAATGGAGATCACGGCGCCGGCCGATGACGAACAGGAGTTCATCGACCTGGCGACGGCCGCGGTGTGGCCGAAATTCTACGATCAGATCGGTGGGGTCGAGGTTTTGAACGAGGTCCTGACCTCGCTGGGTCGTCCAGCGGCTGAATAGTCCGTCTCCGTCGCAAAGCCCGTCATCGTAGTCTTCCGGAGGCACTCCATGTCGGCTGTCTGGTCATTCCTAGACAGGTTCGAAAGCCATGTCTGCCGCGTCCTTCTGGCCATGTTCGTAACATTGCTGTTCGTCCAGATCGTTGCGCGGCAGGTGCTCGGCCTATCGATCACCTGGATCGAGGAACTGTCGGTCATCCTGTTCGTCTGGTTCGCCTACTTCGGTGCATCCTACGCCGCTCGGATAGCCGCGCATAACCGCGTGACATTCCATCTGAACGCGCTGCCGCGCACGAAGGCGCGCCTGATCGAGGCGTTGGGCGATTTGTTCTGGATCGGCTTCAACATCGTCTTCATCTGGCAGTCTATCGAGTTCATCGACCGGCTGAAGCCCTTCGTGAAGGCTCAGACGCTCGGCTGGCAGATGCGATACGTCTATGTCGTCCTGCCCCTGGCCTTCACGCTGATGACCATCCGCATCCTGCAGGTCAACTACATGAAGCTGGTGCAGGGAATCGACCCAAGCGATCCCGACCGGGTCGAGGTGGGCGACATGATCGAACTTGCCGAGGACGAGGCGCGCCATTTCGACCAGAAGGGCCGTCGCTGATGGACAATCTTCTGATCGAGATCCTCTTCGGTTCCTTTCTTGCGCTGCTCCTTATTGGAGCACCCATCACCGTTGGACTCGGCGTCTCGGCGTTGGCCGCGATGATCTATCTGGGCGACAACCCGATCAAGATGGTCCAGATGGCCTGGTCCTCGGTGGGGTCCTTCCCGCTGATGGCGTTGCCGTCCTTCATCCTGGCCGGCGCGCTGATGGAGGCCGCCGGCCTGTCGCGCCGCCTGATCCATGTCGCCGAGAGCCTGGCCGGTCCCTTCACGGGCGGGTTGTCAGCCGCGACGATCATGGCCTGCCTGTTCTTCGGCGCCATTTCGGGCTCTGGGCCAGCCACCACGGCAGCGGTTGGGATGCTGATGATCCCTGCCATGTCGCGGCAAGGCTATGGCCCTGGCTATGCGGCCTCGGTGACGGCCGCGGCCGGCGGGCTGGGGATCATTATCCCGCCCTCCATCCCAATGGTCATCTACGGCATCTCGGCGATGGGGATGACCCCCCCGCCCGAGGCGATCGACGCCTTTGGCCCCTTTCAGTCCGTTTCGATCTCGAAGCTGTTCATCGCCGGGTTTCTCCCAGGCGTGGTGATGGCGGGCGGGCTGCTGGCCATGAACTACATCCGCTGCCGGATGCGCGGCTTCCGCGGAGGCACCGAGCCGCTGTCCCTGCGCAAAGTGGCGGTAGCCTGCTACCAGGGCTTCTGGGCGCTGATGGCGCCGGTGGTGATCCTGGGCGGGATCTATACCGGGATCTTCACACCGACTGAAGCCGCCATCGTCGCGATCTTCTATACCCTCTTCGTCGGGATCTTCATCTATCGCGAATTGGACCTGCGAGAGATGATCAAGGCGCTGGACACGACCACCTGGCTTGCCGGACGCGTTCTGCTGGTGCTGTTCGCCGCGACGATCTTCGGGCGCATCCTGGTCGAGAACGGCGTGCCCGGCGTCATCGCCAGCAGCGTCCTGTCGTTGACCGACAACATCTACGTCATCTGGGCCATGATTATCGGTCTGCTGCTGGTCGTCGGCATGTTCATGGAAACGCTGGCCGCGATCATGATCCTTGTCCCGGTGATGCTGCCCGTCGCCTACATGATGGGCATAGACCCTATCCATTTCGGCATCGTGATGATCTGCACGCTGTCGGTGGGCTTCCAGACGCCGCCCCTGGGCGAGAACCTGTTCATCGCCTCGGGCATCTCGGGCGTCTCGATCGAGCGGATCAGCCTGCGGGCGCTGCCCTTCGCGGTCTCGTCGATCATCGCAATCTTCATCATCGCCTGCTTTCCGCAGATCGCTCTGTGGCTGCCGCGCGTGATGGGCTACTAGGAAAAGGAGATATCTGATGTCGGCACAGCTGACCGCACAGGACCTGAAGGACACGTTCGACGCCTTCAATCGTCACGACATCGACGGGGTCATGACCCATTTCGCCGATGATTGCGTGTTCTTCACCGTCGCGGGAGAGAATGAATACGGCAACCGGATCGAGGGCCGCGACGCCATCGCCCGGGCCTTCACCGCCGTCTGGACCGCGATGCCGGACGTCGAGTGGGCCGATCACAGCCATTTCCTGTCCGAGGACGGCACGCGCGGCGTCTCGCAATGGACCTTCCGCGCCACCAATCCCGACGGCACCCGGACCGAGGTGCAGGGTGCCGACCTGTTCCGCCTGCAGGACGGCAAGATCGTGGAGAAGCAGGCGATCCGCAAGCAGCGTCCAAATATCGTAGCCAAGTGAGCGTCATGCAGCCCATCGACAAACGTGGGTCGGTGCCGTTCGACCCGTTCTATGACCCGATGACGGCGCGGGCGCTCGGTCCGGGCAGTGACTATGCGCCCACCTATTGGATCGGCACCGCCGGTCCCGCACCCGAGGACGATGGCCCGGTGACGCGCGACATCGACGTCGATGTGGCAATCATCGGTTCGGGCTATACCGGGTTGTCCGCGGCAATCCATCTGGCCAAGGAGCACGGAATCAAGGCGACCGTGCTCGAGGCGAACGGCGTGGCCTATGGTTGCTCCACCCGCAATGGCGGGCAGGCACAGATCAGCGCGGGTCGGCTGAAACGCAGCCAGTGGATCCAGCGCTGGGGCCTCGACGTGGCCCGCGGCCTGCATGCCGAGATGGTCGAGGCATTCGCCCTGTTCCGCGGCCTGCTGCGCGATCACGACATCCGGTGCGAGCCTCAGGATGGCGGGCATTACTACATCGCCCACAAGTCCAGCGTCATGCCCGCGCTCGCCTCGGAGGCCGCGCTGCTGCGCGAGACCTTCGGCTATGACGCAAGGATGCTGACGCGGGACGAACTGTTCCAGACAGCGGTGCGCGATCACGAGGCCCATGGCGCCCTGTGGGAGGTGGACGGCCTCGGCGTCCACGCCGCAAAGCTGGCTTTCGGCTATCTGCGGGTCGCGCGCGAGTTGGGTGCGACGGTGCATCCTGACAGCCCGGTTCAAGGCTGGGAGCTGAAGGACGGGGTGCATCACCTGCGCACGCCGGGGGGCGTCGTCCGGGCCCGCCGGGTCGCGGTGGCGACCGCCGCCTATGCGACGCGCGGCCTGCATCGGCGCCTGCGCGACCGGCTGATGCCGATCATGTCGAACAGCGTCGTCACGCGGGTCTTGGACGCCTCGGAGCTGGAGGCGGTCGGCATCCGCAAGCTCTCTCCGCTGACCGACACGCGGACGCTGCGACATTACTATCGTCTGCTGCCGGACAACCGTCTTCAGATCGGGTCACGCGCGGCGATCACGGGACGCGATGCCGCAAACCCCGCGCATCTGGCGGCCTTGCGCGAAGGACTGGCCCGTAAGTTTCCCGCCTTGCGTGGGATTGAACTGGACTACAGTTGGTGGGGATGGGTCGATGTCAGCCATGACATGATGCCACGCATCACCGGTGTGCCCGATGCGCCAGGCCTCTTCTATGCCTTGGGCTATGGCGGCAACGGGGTCATGTATTCGGCGATGGCGGGGCGGCGGCTGGCACAGCTGGTGGCGGGGCAAGCCCTGCCGGACTTGCCGATCTTCAACACCGAACTGCCCCACGAGGGCTGGAAGACGCCGTTCCGGCGGCTCGGCCAGTGGGGCCTCTATCACCTGTATCACTACCGCGACGAGCGGAAATAAGGAGTTATTTTGCGATGAGGATGACGACCGAGGAGGCTTTTGTCAAAGTCCTGCAGATGCACGGGATCGAGCATGCGTTCGGGATCATCGGGTCTGCGATGATGCCGGTGTCGGACCTGTTTCCGAAGGCCGGGATCACGTTCTGGGACTGCGCGCACGAGACGAATGCGGGGCTGATGGCGGACGGGTTCACTCGCTCGACGGGCAGGATGTCGATGGCGATCGCCCAGAACGGCCCCGGGGTGACGGGGTTCGTGACGCCGGTCAAGACGGCTTACTGGAACCACACGCCGCTGCTTCTGGTGACGCCGCAGGCCGCCAACAAGACGATCGGGCAGGGCGGTTTCCAGGAGATGGAGCAGATGCGGCTGTTTGCTGATTGTGTCTGCTATCAGGAAGAGGTGCGCGATCCGTCCCGCATTCCCGAGGTGCTGAACCGCGTCATCATGCAGGCCTGGCGCAACTCGGCCCCTGCGCAGATGAACATCCCGCGCGACATGTGGACCCAGGTCATCGACGTGGATCTGCCGCAGGTCGTCGCCTTTGAACGCCCCTCGGGCGGCGAGGAGGCGGTGGCCGAGGCCGCGCGCCTTCTGTCCGAGGCGCAGTTTCCTGTGATCCTGTCCGGCGCGGGTGTGGTCCTGTCAGGCGCGATTGCCGATCTGGCCCGGCTGGCCGAGCGGCTGGATGCGCCGGTCGCCTCGAACTACCAGCACAATGACAGCTTCCCCGGCTCTCATCCGCTGGCGGTGGGGCCGCTCGGATACAACGGATCCAAGGCGGCGATGGAGTTGATCGCAAAGGCCGATGTGGTGTTGGCCCTGGGCACGCGGCTGAACCCGTTCTCGACCCTGCCCGGATACGGGATCGACTACTGGCCCAAGGAGGCAAAGATCATCCAGGTCGATATCAATGCTGACCGGATCGGACTCACCAAGAGGGTCACCGTCGGCATCCAGGGCGATGCCGGCAAGGTCGCGCGGGGGATCATGGCGCGCCTTGGCGAGGGCGCGGGCGATGCCGGCCGTCAGGCGCGTCGCGATCTGGTCGCGCAGACCAAGTCGCGTTGGGCGCAGGAGCTGTCCAGCCTCGATCACGAAGAGGACGATCCGGGCACCGAATGGAACGCGGACGCGCGCCAGCGCGACGGCGACCTGATGAGCCCGCGGCAGGCTTGGCGCGCGATCATGCAGGCGGTACCGGCCGAGGCGATCGTCTCGTCGGACATCGGCAACAACTGCGCCATCGGCAATGCCTATCCGACCTTCGAGGCGGGGCGCAAGTATCTGGCACCGGGCCTCTTCGGGCCCTGCGGCTACGGCTTCCCGGCCATCCTGGGTGCAAAGGTCGGCAATCCCGACACGCCGGTGATCGGCTTTGCGGGGGACGGAGCCTTCGGGATTTCCATGAACGAAATGACCGCCTGCGGCCGCGACGACTGGCCGGCGATCACGATGGTCATCTTCCGCAACTACCAATGGGGCGCCGAGAAGCGCAACACGACGCTGTGGTATGACAACAACTTCGTGGGCACCGAGCTGGACCGCGACACCAGCTATGCGGGCATCGCCAAGGCCTGCGGCGCCCATGGTGTTCAAGTGCGCAGCCAGCAAGAGCTGACCGCCGCGCTGCACGAGGCGGTCGAGCGGCAGATGAAGGACAAGAAGACCACCTTCATCGAGGTCCTGCTGAATCAGGAACTGGGCGAGCCCTTCCGCCGCGACGCCATGAAGAAGCCCGTCGTGGTGGCCGGGATCGACCCGGCGGACATGCGCCCGCAGCGCGGCGCGGCCTGATCCGGTGCTTTTGATGACCTGACCACCGGCGTGCTTCAGGCGCGCCGGGCGGTTCCCTGCATCCGATGGAACGAGCATGACCTCGATGACGCTTGGCGCAACCCGACAGACGATCTCGGACATCTTTCCGGGCCTTGCCGTCTCGGCCCTGGTGGCGGCGACGGCGCAGTTCCTGTCCGAACATTACGGCGCCCCTGCGATGCTGATGGCGCTGCTGCTGGGCCTGTCGCTGAACTTCCTGGCCGAGGACGGCACGCGCACGGCCCCGGGCGTGGCGCTGACGGCGAGGACCGTCCTCAGGCTGGGCGTCGCGCTGCTGGGCGCGCGCATCAGCGTGGATATGCTGGTCGAGCTGGGCGGCACGGCGGTGACGCTGGTCATCGCCGGGGTCGTGCTGACCATCGCCTTCGGCCTGATCGCCGCGCGCTTTGTCCATCGCGACTGGCGCTTCGCCCTGCTGACCGGTGGATCGGTGGCCATCTGCGGCGCCTCGGCAGCCATGGCGATTGCGGCGGTACTGCCGCGGCACGAACGCTCCGAACGCGACCTGGCCTTCACGGTTCTGTCAGTGACAGTGCTCTCGACCGTGGCGATGGTGCTCTATCCGATGCTGTCCTCGGTCTTTGGCTTCACCGCGCGCGACAGCGGCGTCTTTCTGGGCGGCACCATCCACGACGTGGCGCAGGTGGTCGGCGCGGGCTTCTCCATCAGTCCAGAGACCGGCGAGACCGCAACGTTGGTCAAGCTGATCCGCGTGTCGATGCTGGCCCCGGTGGTGCTGTGCATCTCGCTGGCGATCCGGGCGCGGGGACTGGCCGATCAGGACAGCGGCAAGCGCCCCCCGCTGCTGCCGGGCTTCGTGCTGGGCTTTCTGGCGCTGGCGGCGCTGAACTCGGCCGGGCTGGTGCCTGCGGCCGTGGCGGACTGGGCAGGTGTGCTCAGCCGGTGGGCCCTGCTGATCGCCATCGCGGCGGTCGGCATCAAGACTTCGCTGGCCAGGATGCTGGACGTGGGCGGCGTGGCGATCGGGCTGATCGTGGCCGAGACGGTCTTCCTCGGCGTCTTCGTCGTCACCGGCCTGCATCTTCTGAGTTGAAGGAAAATTCGATGAAACCGCTCGACCGCCTGCTCGCCGCCGCCCGCGCCCGTCCGCGCCACATCATCCTGCCCGAAGGCCAGGATCCGCGTGTGGCCGAGGCGGCGCAGCGCCTGACCGAGCAGGGGCTTGCCAGGATCAGCCTGATGAACGGCCCGGTCATCGCGGGCGTGCGCATGCTGTGTCCGGCCGAGGCACCCGACCTGCCGGAGCTGGCGGATCACTGGCACCGGATGCGCGCCGCGCGGGGCATGACGGCCGAGCGGGCGCTGGTCGAGATGCGCGATCCGCTGCGCCAGGCGGCGATGCGGGTCCGGCTTGGACAGGCCGATGGCACGGTGGCCGGGGCGGTCGCGACCACGGCCGAAACGGTGCGCGCCGCCCTGCAGGTCATCGGCCCCGAGGAGGGTGCGCCGCTCGTGTCCAGCTTCTTCCTGATGCTGGCCTGCGCCGAGACGACCCCGATCAAGGGCGGGATGATATTTGCCGATTGCGGTCTGGTCGTCGATCCCGACGCGGCGGGACTGGCCGCGATCGCCCGCGCCTCGGCCGCCAGCTGCCGCCGGCTTCTGGCCGAGCCGCCGCGCGTTGCGATGCTGTCCTTCTCGACCGCCGGCTCGGCCGACCACCCCAGCCTTACCAAGATCCGCGAGGCGCTGGCGCTGGTCCGCGCCGCCGAGCCGGACCTCGAGATCGACGGCGAGATGCAGTTCGACGCCGCTCTCGACGAGGCAATCCGCGCAAAAAAGGCGCCGGGCAGCGCGCTGACGGGCCGTCCCAACGTCTTCATCTTCCCCGACCTCGCTTCTGGAAACATCGGCTACAAGATCGCGCAACGACTCGGCGGCCTGACCGCGATCGGCCCCATCCTCCAAGGCCTCGCAAAACCCGCAAACGACCTCTCCCGAGGATGCTCAGCCCAAGACATCGTCAATGCCGCCGTGATCACAAGCGCACAAGCCGGATAGAAAAAGGATCTAGCCATGTCGGATATCGCAGTCTACGCGGCCAAGAAAATTCTGACGATGGACCATAACCAGCCGACGGCAAGCCACGTCGCCGTGCGGGACGGTCGTGTGCTGGCAGTGGGCGATCGAACCTGCGCCGATCCTTGGGGTGGCGGCAGGTTAGATGATCGCTTCACAGGCAGCGTCATCTTGCCCGGTTTTGTCGAAGGCCATTCGCATCTGATGGAGGGTGGCCTCTGGCGCTACGCATATGTCGGTTTTCAGGACCGGTATTCGCCGGAGGGCGAGCTTTGGCCGGGCCTTGCATCGAATGACGAGTTGGTGGCCCGACTTCAGATTAAGGATCAGGGCAACGCCGTCGTGGGCTGGGGCTTCGACCCAATTTTCCTGAAAGGCCCGTCGCTAAGTCGTGACGACCTTGACCGGGTCTCTACAGATCGGCCCGTGGTTGTGCTCTTCTCCAACCTGCATCTCTTGGTCTGCAACACGGCCGCGCTGCGAATGGCGGGATACGAGGACGCGCTGGACGTCGAGGGAGTGATGCGAGACGGCTCGGGCCGCCCGACCGGCGAACTGCGTGAAATGGCAGCTATGTTCCCGGTGCTGCGCCGAACACGCATCGACTTCCGCGATCTTACCGCCGGGACTGAGGTGCTGCACCGCTTCGCCCGCTCGGCCCGGCGCGCGGGTATAACGACGGCGACTGATCTTTTCAGCGCCCTGACCCCGCCGGACATTGCTGCGACGTCAGGGATCGTCGAGGCGGAGGATTTTCCGATCCGCTTGATTCCGGCCCTTGGCATCGCCGGCGGCGCGCCCGAGGGCTGGATTGAGATGATTGAAAAGCTGCGTCTCATGTCCGGCGAGAAGCTGCGCTTGGGTGCCGCGAAACTAATGACCGACGGCTCGATCCAAGGCTTCTCGGCGCGACTGAAATGGCCCGGTTATTTGACCGGTGCGCCGAATGGGATGTGGAACATGGCACCAGCCGAGTTGCGCGAGATGATTTCGGCGCTTCATGCAGCCGGCATTCAAATGCATGTCCATGTAAATGGCGACGAAGCGTCTGAACTGGTCATCGATGCGATGGCGCAGGCTATGCGCGGCCCCGGGCCCAGGGATCACCGCCACGTGCTACAGCACGGTCAGCTGATGGACGAGGCGCAGTTCCGTCGCGCCGCAGAGTTGGGATTGGCTGTCAATCTGTTTGCGAATCACATCTACCACTTCGGAGACCAGCACTACGAAAGGACGGTCGGGCCGGATCGGGCAATTCGGATGAATGCCTGCCGAAGTGCGCTGGACGCCGGCTTGCAACTCGCGATCCATTCCGACGCGCCGGTCACGCCGCTCTCGCCCCTATTTACTGCCTGGTGCGCGGTGAATCGCCTGACCGCATCGGGCCGGGTTCTCGGCGCGAGCCAGTCGCTATCGGTGCAAGAGGCTCTATATGCGATTACGATGGGCGCTGCGTGGACGCTGCGCATGGATCACGAGATCGGCAGCATCGAGGTGGGCAAGCGCGCCGATTTCGTCGTCCTTGACGAGGATCCCATACAGTGCCCTGCGTCGAATCTGAAGGATATCGGTGTCCGAGCCACGATCGTTGGCGGGCGGGTATTTGAATGAAGAAGCTGCCGCTTCTCGTCATCGGTGGCTATCTCGGCGCCGGCAAGACTACCCTGATCCGGCATCTGCTGCAGAACTCCGATGGGCTTCGGCTTCTCGTGCTGGTCAACGATTTCGGCAGTATCAACATTGATGCCGACCTGATCGCGGCCGTGGATGGGGAAACCATCGCGCTCTCCAATGGCTGCGTCTGCTGCGCGATGACCGGCGATCTCTATTACGCGATCGGCGATGCGCTCGATCGCGTGCCGCGCCCGGATCTTTTGGTCGTTGAGGCCAGTGGCGTGGGCGATCCCGCGCGGATCGCAGCTGTCGCACGTGCCGAACCCGAGCTTCGCTATTCCGGCACCGTGACGGTGGCGGATGCGCAATCGATCGGTAGCCTGCTCAACGACCCTCAAATAGGTGCGCAGGTCGCCGGGCAACTAAGCGTCGCCGACCTGATCGTTCTGTCGCGTCCAGATCTGAGTGATCTCGGGGCGGCCTCGGACAGGATCTCACGGGTGAGCAGAGCAGAGCTCATCCCCTCGTTGCATGGGCAGATTGATGTCGGGCTGCTGACTGGTCTGCAGCCGACTAGCAGTCATTCCGCGTGCCATGCGGATCATAATTCAGCTTTTGTCAAATGGTCAGGCCATATCAACGATCGCGTGTCACCGGAGCGACTAGACCGCTTTCTAAACGAAATACCCGTGGGCGTATTCAGGCTGAAGGGCTGGATCAGCCTGCCAGATCACACCCTCGAGCTGCACCGCGTCGGACTTTCAACGCAGAAGTCCAAGATGCTGCCCAGAGGCGATTGCAGCCTGGTCGCGATCGCACCCTCAGGCCGGTTCGATCCGGCCGAGATGCAGCACGCCTGGAGGCGCATGACGGGTGAAGAATAACAAGAGCGAGCAACAGGAAGGGATTACAGAATGGCTTGGTATCTGACCTACACGGTCTGCTACTTTGCGGTGATGTTCGCGATCGGCGGATATTACTTCTTCAAGGTAAAGACCTCAGATGAATATCTGATCGCCAGCTGGAACATGGGCTTTTGGGCCATTACCGGCACCATCATCAGCACCTGCGCAGGGGCAGCCGTTTTCATCGGTTGGGTCGGGATGGGGTACAGCGTCGGCATATCTGGCTTCATGAAGTTCGCCCTGCCAGCCTCGGTTTTCAGTATCCTACTCATCTATTTCTTCAGTGCACCGCTGCGCCGTCAGCGGCTCTACACGCTGGCGGACCTCTTTTCCGAGCGGTTTGGCGACAAAGTCGGCCTCATTCCATCAATTTTTTCGGCCTTTGTCTATTCTGTGCCTACCGCCGCGCTGCAAATGGTTGGCATGGCGACCCTGTTCGTGACCGTCTTCGGTCTTGACTATACTTGGGCAATCCTTCTGTCCTTCGCGCTGATCCTGGGCTTCACCATCCTCGGCGGGTTGGTCGCGACGATCGTGACCGATGCGCTGCAAAGCGTCATCGTGATCATCGGCATCTTCGTCCTGTTCTTTGCCGCGATCAGCTATGCCGGCGGTCCCGAGGCGATCATGGCGAACTCTCCTCCGGATCATCTCAGGCTGTTTGGAGCGGAAGGAATCGGCGAGGTGCTTACCTTTGCGCTGACGGTAGGCCCGTTCTATCTGGTGTGGCAATCAACTTGGCAGCGCATCTTCGCCTCTCGCACAGAGCGCATCGCTGTTCGCGCCGGGATCACAGGCTTCGTCGTATTCGGCGTCATTGCCGCGCTGCCGTATCTGATCGGCCTCAGCGCCGTGCAGTTCGTGCCAGAGGGGATGCGGCCTGACATGATCTTCTCGTTCCTGACAGTCGAACTGTTGCCGCCCTATCTGGGGGGCATCGTCGTCATTGGGCTTCTCTCGGCGCTGATGACCGGCGCGGATTCTTTCATCCTGCAAGGCAGCTCGAATCTGTCCGAGGATTTTTATCGCCGCTTGATCAATCCGGGCGCGACCGAGGTGCAGAAGATGTTCGTCGCCCGGCTGAGCGTAGTAATCATCTCGGTGCTTTCGTTGCTGGTGGCCTTTATGATGACCGACATCATCAGCGCATATCAATGGGCGCTCCGGATTTCGTCGACGACCCTAGTCGTGCCGTTTCTTGCTGTGATGTTCTGGAGCAGGGCGACCGCGACAGGCTGTTTCTGGTCAATGATCGGGGCACTGCTAGTGACGGTTGTCTGGCCTTCTTTTGGAACCTCGGTTGATCCGGTTTTTCCGGGAATGCTGACGTCGCTTGTCCTTCTGGCCGGTGTCAGCCTTGTCACAAAGCATTCGGCCCAGGAATGCCCGAAGGCTGTTTATTGGGATGACCTTCCATCGGCTAACTTGCGTGGTGTTCCGGCCTGACACTAGACGAACAGCTGCGAAATTTCTTTCGCGGCTGATCGTAAATCCTCCAGGTGGGCAAGACCTTTTTCCAGCGTAAGCCGCTGGTGGGGGGCATGAAACGAAAGCGTTGCAGCCAATTGTCCATCGGGGGCGAATGCCGGGACGGCGACTGCAATCATTCCTTGCACAAATTCTTCTTCGTCGGTTGAAAAACCTTGTTCCTTGATGCCCGTCAGCTGCTCGAGCAGCCTGTCCGGATCGGTCACTGTCCGCTCCGTGTAAGGCCGAAGTTGGGCGGATCGCAGATATTTGTCTAAAGTTTCCTGTGTCATATGCGCGAGGCAGAGTTTACCTGCAGATGTGGCGTGTAGCGGAACGCGCGATCCTGCGTGCAACTGGATGCGAAGCGGCCATTCGGTTTCAACACGATCTATATAGATCATGGCATCCGTGTCCGGGATCGAGAGATTACATGTTTCACGGATTTTTTCATTCAGTCTGGTAAGGATCTGGCGCTGAGCCAGGCTGTGCTGTCCGGCGCGCATCACTCCCAGCATCATCTGTCGCAGTTTCGGTCCTGGTAGGTAGGTGCGACCATCTAAATGGCGGATCAGGAACCCTTCCTCCTCCAAGGTGCCGATTAGGCGATGAACGGTCGGCTTCGGCAGCTTTACGGAACTGTTCAGCTCAGCCACTGTCATTGGCCGCGATCCAGCTGCAAGAGCCTCGAGAATCAGAAGGTTTCTGAGATTGGTCGCTGGCTTGTCGACTGTGGCAGACGGTGACATCAAAAACTTCCTTACAAGGCGGGGCTAGCGTAGCCACCCAACCCTTAGCAGTCCATTCCCTGAAAAATGAGACCTCAAGTCTCATTTTTGTTTGACTCGATGTATCGATGAGTGTCACGTTGCTCCAGATCGGCGCGGGGAGGTGTCGTCGACGCTCAAGAGAATATTGAGGACAACCGTCACAACGCATGGGAGGGCGTAATGTCGGATGCTACTTTGGAGGGCTACCCGGAAGAGGTGGTTGTTAACGACGTGCGCAGAGTCGCGCTCGCGAGTCTGATCGGATCAACGATCGAATGGTATGATTTCTTTCTCTACGGAGTTGTTGCCGGGATCGTCTTCAATGAACTCTATTTTCCGTCGGACGACGCGACGATTTCCATCCTTTTGGCATATGCGACCTTCGCCGTCGGTTTTGTGGCGCGCCCCCTAGGCGGACTGATCTTTGGCCACTACGGTGATCGAATTGGGCGGAAGACAATGCTGGTCATATCGCTCCTGCTGATGGGCGGAGCGACCGTGTTGATCGGGCTACTGCCAACCTATGACAGCATCGGCATAGCGGCTCCTATCATCCTACTTTTCCTGCGGGTCGCTCAGGGCATCGGCATCGGCGGCGAATGGGGCGGCGCTGTGCTCATGGCATATGAATTCGCTCCGAAGGAAAAGCGCGGCTTCTATGCGTCGATTCCTCAAATCGGCTTGTCCATTGGCCTGTTCATGGCCTCGGGGGTGATGGCCCTCCTGACCTTGCTGCCGGACGATGCGTTCATGGCATGGGGATGGCGAGCGGCGTTTGTTGCCTCGATTATTCTGGTCTTTCTGGGGACATGGATCCGCTCGACAATCAACGAAAGCCCGGAATTCGAGAAGGCAAAGGCCGAGTCCCGCAATCGAGATCAGGGGCTGCCTTTTGTAACGATGATCAAGCGTTACCCCGGGAACGTTCTGATGGGTATGGGTGCGCGCTATATCGATGGCGTCTTCTTCAACATCTTTGCGGTCTTCTCGATCGTCTACCTTACACGCTACGTGGGGATGGAGCGGTCGTTTGCTCTATGGACGGTCTGCGGCGCCGCTGTGGCGATGATTTTCGCCATACCCTTTTTCGGACATCTGTCTGATCGGATCGGGCGGCCACGGACTTATGCCATCGGCTCACTACTGCTTACTCTGAGTGTGTTTCCCGCCTTTGCGCTGATGTCGACGGGTGATCCACTGCTGATCATCCTGGGCATCGTCTTGCCTTTCGGGATCGTCTATCCGATGTGCTATGGTCCTGAAGCAGCCCTGTTCGCAGACCTTTTCGATCCAAGCGTCCGATATACCGGCGTTTCCTTCGTCTACCAATTTTCGGGGATTTTTGCCGCGGGCATCACGCCGATGATCGCGACGGCGCTGATGTCCGCAAATGACAACGACCCCTTCTGGCTGTGCTGCTATGTCGTGTTCGCCGGGATCGTATCGATGATCAGCGCAATCCTGATAGGTCGACGCGCGCAGTCCTGAACACTGCAGGGGCTATCTCAGCCCCTGCGCCCGACAGCCGCCTTGGAAGGAGCACAGCATGACCCAGGCACCTGATATCGCAGACTATGTGGTGGTTGGCGGAGGATCGGCCGGCTGCGTGGTTGCAAACCGTCTCAGTGCCGACCCGTCGATCCGCGTAACTCTTGTCGAGGCCGGACGCCGCGACACAAGCCCGTGGATCCACATTCCGGTCGGCTATTTCCGCACAATGGACAACCCCGCCTTTGACTGGTGCTATTCCACGCAGCCAGATGCAGGGCTAGGTGGACGATCTCTGCGCTGGCCGCGTGGAAAGGTTCTGGGTGGCTCGTCGTCGCTGAACGGGCTGCTCTATGTCCGTGGTCAGCACGAAGATTATGATCAATGGGCGCAAATCGGAAATCGCGGCTGGTCCTGGGCGGACGTCGCGCCCATCTTTGAAGAACTGGAGACGTTTCAGCGCGGCGGAGCCGAGGGCAGGGGCACGAACGGCCCTTTGCAAGTGTCCGACCCGCGCCTGCGGCGCGAAATCTGCGAGCGCTGGATCAAGGCGGCGAATGCAACGGGTATTCCATACAACCCGGACTACAACGGTCCAAGTCAGGAAGGCGTTGGTCATTATCAGTTGACGGTGAACAAAGGCCGCCGCAGTTCCTCGGCGACCGCCTTTCTCAAGCCGATTCGAGGCCGTGCAAACCTGACGATCGTTACTCAGGCGCAAGTTCTTCGCATAATGATCAACGACGGTGCTGCTAAAGGTGTCGAAATTGTCCGTCCGGACGGGAGCCGACAAATCATCCAGGCGCAGCAAGAGGTAATTCTTTGTGCGGGTGCCATCGGTTCGCCGCAGATCATGATGCTATCCGGGATCGGCGATCCTCATCGGCTTGGGGTGCATGGTATCGAGATCGCCGCGGCCTTGCCCGAGGTCGGTCGGAACCTGCAGGACCATTTGCAGGCGCGGCTCGTCTTCAAATGTCGTGAGGCAACTCTCAATGATGAAGTTCGCAGCCTCCTGAACAAGGCAAAGATCGCGGCTGAATATGCGATGTTCCGCACCGGTCCGATGACGATGGCTGCCAGCCTCGTCTTTGGCTTTCTCAAGACGCGGCCTGAACTGGCAACGCCCGACATACAATTCCATATCCAGCCCTGGTCAGCAGACAGCCCGGGCGAAGGAGTGCATCCGTTCTCTGCATTCACGCAATCGGTCTGCCAGTTGCGCCCGGAAAGTCGCGGCACGATCGAATTGCTATCGGCTGACGCCAGGGACGCCCCCGCTATCCACCCGAATTATCTGGCGACGCAAACCGACCGCGACACCATTGTCGCCGGCATCAAGATCGCCCGCATGCTTGGCAGGACTGAACCACTGGCATCGGCAATCCTTGAGGAATTCAAGCCGGCTCCGGACGTTGTAAGCGATGACGAGATTCTGGCGTGGGCGAGGCAGAACTCGACCACGATCTATCATCCGACCGGCACATGCCGGATGGGGGCGGACCCTCAGTCTGTCGTAGATCCACGATTGCGTGTGCGTGGTGTGCGCGGCTTGCGGGTGGCTGACTGTTCCATCATGCCGCAGATCGTTTCAGGCAACACGAATGCTCCCGCGATGATGATCGGGGCAAAGCTGGCCGCCATGGTCCTGGAGGATCGTGCCGCAGCAAAGATTCGGAACACGTCACGCGTTTCTGCCAACAAGGTAGCATAAGGAGTTATTTTGCGATGAGGATGACGACCGAGGAGGCTTTTGTCAAAGTCCTGCAGATGCACGGGATCGAGCATGCGTTCGGGATCATCGGGTCTGCGATGATGCCGGTGTCGGACCTGTTTCCGAAGGCCGGGATCACGTTCTGGGACTGCGCGCACGAGACGAATGCGGGGCTGATGGCGGACGGGTTCACTCGCTCGACGGGCAGGATGTCGATGGCGATCGCCCAGAACGGCCCCGGGGTGACGGGGTTCGTGACGCCGGTCAAGACGGCTTACTGGAACCACACGCCGCTGCTTCTGGTGACGCCGCAGGCCGCCAACAAGACGATCGGGCAGGGCGGTTTCCAGGAGATGGAGCAGATGCGGCTGTTTGCTGATTGTGTCTGCTATCAGGAAGAGGTGCGCGATCCGTCCCGCATTCCCGAGGTGCTGAACCGCGTCATCATGCAGGCCTGGCGCAACTCGGCCCCTGCGCAGATGAACATCCCGCGCGACATGTGGACCCAGGTCATCGACGTGGATCTGCCGCAGGTCGTCGCCTTTGAACGCCCCTCGGGCGGCGAGGAGGCGGTGGCCGAGGCCGCGCGCCTTCTGTCCGAGGCGCAGTTTCCTGTGATCCTGTCCGGCGCGGGTGTGGTCCTGTCAGGCGCGATTGCCGATCTGGCCCGGCTGGCCGAGCGGCTGGATGCGCCGGTCGCCTCGAACTACCAGCACAATGACAGCTTCCCCGGCTCTCATCCGCTGGCGGTGGGGCCGCTCGGATACAACGGATCCAAGGCGGCGATGGAGTTGATCGCAAAGGCCGATGTGGTGTTGGCCCTGGGCACGCGGCTGAACCCGTTCTCGACCCTGCCCGGATACGGGATCGACTACTGGCCCAAGGAGGCAAAGATCATCCAGGTCGATATCAATGCTGACCGGATCGGACTCACCAAGAGGGTCACCGTCGGCATCCAGGGCGATGCCGGCAAGGTCGCGCGGGGGATCATGGCGCGCCTTGGCGAGGGCGCGGGCGATGCCGGCCGTCAGGCGCGTCGCGATCTGGTCGCGCAGACCAAGTCGCGTTGGGCGCAGGAGCTGTCCAGCCTCGATCACGAAGAGGACGATCCGGGCACCGAATGGAACGCGGACGCGCGCCAGCGCGACGGCGACCTGATGAGCCCGCGGCAGGCTTGGCGCGCGATCATGCAGGCGGTACCGGCCGAGGCGATCGTCTCGTCGGACATCGGCAACAACTGCGCCATCGGCAATGCCTATCCGACCTTCGAGGCGGGGCGCAAGTATCTGGCACCGGGCCTCTTCGGGCCCTGCGGCTACGGCTTCCCGGCCATCCTGGGTGCAAAGGTCGGCAATCCCGACACGCCGGTGATCGGCTTTGCGGGGGACGGAGCCTTCGGGATTTCCATGAACGAAATGACCGCCTGCGGCCGCGACGACTGGCCGGCGATCACGATGGTCATCTTCCGCAACTACCAATGGGGCGCCGAGAAGCGCAACACGACGCTGTGGTATGACAACAACTTCGTGGGCACCGAGCTGGACCGCGACACCAGCTATGCGGGCATCGCCAAGGCCTGCGGCGCCCATGGTGTTCAAGTGCGCAGCCAGCAAGAGCTGACCGCCGCGCTGCACGAGGCGGTCGAGCGGCAGATGAAGGACAAGAAGACCACCTTCATCGAGGTCCTGCTGAATCAGGAACTGGGCGAGCCCTTCCGCCGCGACGCCATGAAGAAGCCCGTCGTGGTGGCCGGGATCGACCCGGCGGACATGCGCCCGCAGCGCGGCGCGGCCTGATCCGGTGCTTTTGATGACCTGACCACCGGCGTGCTTCAGGCGCGCCGGGCGGTTCCCTGCATCCGATGGAACGAGCATGACCTCGATGACGCTTGGCGCAACCCGACAGACGATCTCGGACATCTTTCCGGGCCTTGCCGTCTCGGCCCTGGTGGCGGCGACGGCGCAGTTCCTGTCCGAACATTACGGCGCCCCTGCGATGCTGATGGCGCTGCTGCTGGGCCTGTCGCTGAACTTCCTGGCCGAGGACGGCACGCGCACGGCCCCGGGCGTGGCGCTGACGGCGAGGACCGTCCTCAGGCTGGGCGTCGCGCTGCTGGGCGCGCGCATCAGCGTGGATATGCTGGTCGAGCTGGGCGGCACGGCGGTGACGCTGGTCATCGCCGGGGTCGTGCTGACCATCGCCTTCGGCCTGATCGCCGCGCGCTTTGTCCATCGCGACTGGCGCTTCGCCCTGCTGACCGGTGGATCGGTGGCCATCTGCGGCGCCTCGGCAGCCATGGCGATTGCGGCGGTACTGCCGCGGCACGAACGCTCCGAACGCGACCTGGCCTTCACGGTTCTGTCAGTGACAGTGCTCTCGACCGTGGCGATGGTGCTCTATCCGATGCTGTCCTCGGTCTTTGGCTTCACCGCGCGCGACAGCGGCGTCTTTCTGGGCGGCACCATCCACGACGTGGCGCAGGTGGTCGGCGCGGGCTTCTCCATCAGTCCAGAGACCGGCGAGACCGCAACGTTGGTCAAGCTGATCCGCGTGTCGATGCTGGCCCCGGTGGTGCTGTGCATCTCGCTGGCGATCCGGGCGCGGGGACTGGCCGATCAGGACAGCGGCAAGCGCCCCCCGCTGCTGCCGGGCTTCGTGCTGGGCTTTCTGGCGCTGGCGGCGCTGAACTCGGCCGGGCTGGTGCCTGCGGCCGTGGCGGACTGGGCAGGTGTGCTCAGCCGGTGGGCCCTGCTGATCGCCATCGCGGCGGTCGGCATCAAGACTTCGCTGGCCAGGATGCTGGACGTGGGCGGCGTGGCGATCGGGCTGATCGTGGCCGAGACGGTCTTCCTCGGCGTCTTCGTCGTCACCGGCCTGCATCTTCTGAGTTGAAGGAAAATTCGATGAAACCGCTCGACCGCCTGCTCGCCGCCGCCCGCGCCCGTCCGCGCCACATCATCCTGCCCGAAGGCCAGGATCCGCGTGTGGCCGAGGCGGCGCAGCGCCTGACCGAGCAGGGGCTTGCCAGGATCAGCCTGATGAACGGCCCGGTCATCGCGGGCGTGCGCATGCTGTGTCCGGCCGAGGCACCCGACCTGCCGGAGCTGGCGGATCACTGGCACCGGATGCGCGCCGCGCGGGGCATGACGGCCGAGCGGGCGCTGGTCGAGATGCGCGATCCGCTGCGCCAGGCGGCGATGCGGGTCCGGCTTGGACAGGCCGATGGCACGGTGGCCGGGGCGGTCGCGACCACGGCCGAAACGGTGCGCGCCGCCCTGCAGGTCATCGGCCCCGAGGAGGGTGCGCCGCTCGTGTCCAGCTTCTTCCTGATGCTGGCCTGCGCCGAGACGACCCCGATCAAGGGCGGGATGATATTTGCCGATTGCGGTCTGGTCGTCGATCCCGACGCGGCGGGACTGGCCGCGATCGCCCGCGCCTCGGCCGCCAGCTGCCGCCGGCTTCTGGCCGAGCCGCCGCGCGTTGCGATGCTGTCCTTCTCGACCGCCGGCTCGGCCGACCACCCCAGCCTTACCAAGATCCGCGAGGCGCTGGCGCTGGTCCGCGCCGCCGAGCCGGACCTCGAGATCGACGGCGAGATGCAGTTCGACGCCGCTCTCGACGAGGCAATCCGCGCAAAAAAGGCGCCGGGCAGCGCGCTGACGGGCCGTCCCAACGTCTTCATCTTCCCCGACCTCGCTTCTGGAAACATCGGCTACAAGATCGCGCAACGACTCGGCGGCCTGACCGCGATCGGCCCCATCCTCCAAGGCCTCGCAAAACCCGCAAACGACCTCTCCCGAGGATGCTCAGCCCAAGACATCGTCAATGCCGCCGTGATCACAAGCGCACAGGCAACTTGATCGGATTCCTAACGACAAGTCCGATGCTCCGACAACTCAGCGCCTAGTCGGCTGCCGGATCTTGAACATATGGGGTAGACACAAGCGCTTTAGGGGGGCGGGTTCAGACGCAACAGTGGAGTTCAGGTAGGCGACAGTGGCTGCGGACGCCCGCAACCAGAAAATAACTTAACATCAATCTAGGTTGCGAGGCTCCTTCGCGGAGACCCGACGCACTCCGGAAACGTGTCGACACTGTGTCAGCGAGGCGCTGGCGGCGGGTGGCAGCGAATGTGGCTTGGCCATGACTCTCACAGCACCAGCTCGTAGTGCGTGCTGCGGCCGCCACCTTCGCCCTTCCGCAGCAGCCCGAGGTCCAGAAGGGTTGCGATGTCCCGGTTCGCCGTGTCCTGCGAGCACTTGGCGATGACCACCCACTTCGATGAGGTTATCTTGCCCTCGAACCTGTCGAGGAGGCGGTTCAGCACTTTGATCTGGCGTTCGTTCAGCGCCAGCGCCGCAGTGCGCTCCCAGAACTGGCCCTTGGCGACGACCGCTGCGAGGGTTGAGTGCTGGACGTATTCTCCACAAAACGGCTGGATGAAAACTCCCCCGTTTGGCGCTGATGCCGATGGTCCGGGGGCATGCCCCCGGACCATCGGCGGCGCAAAATTACCCCTGCTGATGCCAAGGGATACATGCCTTCGCAATTGAAGGGGAAGGACAGGTTTCCTTGGGCATCGACGGCGATGACGCCTCCTGATCCGTCATTCGATCCAAGGTCGTCCATGACCACATGGCGTGCCGATTCTCTCAAAGTCTGCCCTGCATGGCGCATTCGGGCGGAAATTTCGGCGGCGGCGTGCCGGCGGATGAAAATTTCGCCATGCCCGGTGCCGGAAACTGCGCAGGTGTCGTTGTCCGCATATGTGCCCGCGCCGATGACCGGGGTGTCTCCGACGCCGCCAGGTGACTTGGCCGTCATGCCGCCGGTCGAGGTGGCAGCGGCCAGATTGCCGCGAGTGTCGCATGCTGCGGCACCCACGGTCCCGTGGCGGCGGGCAGCATCAGTGTCGTCGACACCCTCCCGGCGCATTTGCAACGTTGCCTGCAGAGCATTTCACCGCTGTTGAGTGAAGAAACAGGTCTCGTCCTCGAAGGATAAGCCAGCGTCGCGTGCGACTTGCAGGGCATTGGGCCCGATGAGCAAGACATGGTCAGTGCGGTCCATGACAGCACGCGCGGCCAGGATCGGGTTGCGCGGCCCTAGGATGCCCGCGACGGCACCCGCCTTGCGCGTGGCCCCGTCCATGACCGCTGCGTCCATTTCCTGCCGGCCCTCCGAAGTGAAGACGGCGCCGCGCCCGGCGTTGAACAGCGGCTCGTCCTCGAGCGCGCAGACAGCGGCGGTCACGGCGTCCATGGCGCTGCCGGACGCGGTCAGGACGTCGTGCCCGCCTGCAGCGCGCGGCGCAGCCCGGCGTGGTAGCGCCCCTCCAGCTTGTCAGTCATGTTCCGGCGAAGGATGGTGCCAGCGCCGCCGTGCACGGCCAGCGAAAATCGGATCATCGCGATGGTCCTTTCGACAATCCGGCCTGCGCAGCGCAATAGCCCGCGATTTCGGCATGGGTGGCGATCCAGCAGTCGCCCTTGGCGACGATGCGTTCCAGAAGCTGTTCAAGGATGAAGATGCGGCTTCGATATCCGGTGACATGCGGGTGCATGGTCAGCAGGAACAGCCCGCCTTCGGCATTGGCGCCCTCGAACTCGCGCAGGAATATGTCCAGCACATCTGTAGGCGGCGTATAGGGACGCTGTGCCCCGAACCGGTTCATCATGAAATAGACCGCATCGTCGCGGATCCATTCGACCGGCAGTTCGACGATGCCGGTAGGTTCGCCTTCCTGCAGGATCTCGTAGGGGTCGTCGTCCGAAAAGAGTGAGCTGTCATAAAGCAGGCGCATCTCGCGCGCGATCGACAGGGTGGCGGGGCTGTAGTCCCAGGACGGTGTCCGCATGCCGACAGGGCGCTGGCCGCTGACCCGTTCCAGCGTATCGGCGGCCCGCATCATCAGGTCCCGCTCGGTCGGGCCGTCCAGCGTCGTGTTCAGCTCGTGAATCCAGCCGTGAAGGCCGATCTCGTGCCCGTCCTGCGCCAGGGCACGCTGTTCGTCCGGGTGCAGCAGCGCCGCGACGGCCGGGACGAAGAAAGTCGCCTTGACGTCGTGGCGGTCCAGCACCTGCCGGATGCGCGGAACACCGCGCCGTGCCCCGAATTCGCCCCAGCTGAGACGGGCCACGGAATTGCCCCCGTCGCGCAGTTCGTTCGTCTCATGGTCGCTGTCGAATGACAGGGCCACGGCGCATCGCGCGCCGCCCGGCCAGCGATCCGGCAGCAGGCTGCGGCCCGCGCGCACCGCGCCGACCTTGGCGCGCCAAACATCCTCGGTCCATTCATGCGGGTTCATCAGCCGTGCCCTCCATCCACCTGCAGGATCTGCCCGGTGATCCACTCCGCCTGTCGCGTACACAGGAACGCGACCGCATGCGCGATGTCGTCCGCCTGCCCAAGACGGCGCAGGTGGATGCTGTCGATGATGCGCTTCTGCCGGTCGGGGCCGAAGGCCTGCCACTGCTTCTCCGTCGAGGGATTGGACAGGATGAACCCCGGCGCGACCGAATTCACGGTGATGCCCGACGGCCCCAGCTCCAGCGCAAGCTGTTTGGTCAGCCCAACCAGCGCGTGCTTGGCAGCGGTATAGGCCTGGATGCCCGTCAGGCTGGGCTTCAGTCCCGCGCCCGAGGAGATGGTGACGATCCGGCCCGCACCAGCATCCTTCATGCCGGGCGTCAGGGCCTGGGCGCACCACATGACCGCATCGACATTGGCCGCGAAGATCGCCCGCCAGTCGTCTTCGCCGACCTGGTCCAAGGGCCGGCCCACTTGCCCGCGCACCCCACCTGCCGAGGTGATCAGCCCGTCGACCCGGCCATGTCGGTCCAGAACCGTCTCGCACAGCGCACGGGCACCGTCCTGTCCGCCCAGATCGCCCGCATGACAGGTGACGCCGGGCAGACCGGCAAACGACTGCAGTCCTGCATCGTCGATATCCAAGGCGGCCACGGTGGCGCCGGATCCCGCAAGGGTGCGCACGATCGCCGCACCGATGCCTTGGGCGGCGCCGGTGACCGCGAAGACCTGTCCTGCCAACGTCAACTGCATGTCGCGACCATCCTGTCCAGAAGCGCCGTCGATTGCGTCTCGGTGCCGTTCTCGATTCCGTGGATCAGGTCGCACAGCTGCGACAGGGCGGGTGTCGGGATGCCGTGTCCGCGACCGATCTCGATCAGCACGCCGACCTGAGCGTCGACCTCGGTCTTGCGCTTGCGGACCGCCAGGTCGCGGTAGATGCCGGAATGGGTCTTCGCCGTCTTGCGGTTATGCGCCACCATGGCGTCGATCGAGGCATCCATCCGTGCTGTATCACGGGCGAGAAATGCGTCCGGGTCGAAGCCGTTGAAGCCCAGGGGCGTTACCCCCTCGGCCTCGGCCAGGCGCATGACCTCATGGCCCAAGGCCGCATAAACCGGGCGCCACGGGGCAGGGTCCATCGCGTCGGACATCGATTCCGGCGTCAACGCGGTGGCGAACAACAGCGAGCCATAACCCATCTTCCCCCAGAGATAGCCCCAGATGTTGTCGGTCACGACCGCCTCTGGCTCGACCAATGCGAACATCGCGTGCATCTCGCGCACCCGCGGGCTGACGCTGCCGTCCAGTTCGCCCAAGGCGACCGCAGCGCGGTTGCCGTAAAGGATGCGACCCGGCTCCAGCCAGTCTGCGCCAAAGTTGACAAAGCATCCGACCGTGCGATCCGCGCCGATCATGTCCGCGATCACGCGCTCGTTCAGGCCGTTCTGCGCCGAGACGACGAAGCCGTCCGGCGCAAGATGCGGCATCAGCATCTGCATGGCCTGACGCGTATGATGCGCCTTCACGGCCAGAATCACACGGCGATAGGTGCCGGTCAGCGTGGCAGGGGTTTCGGCCGGAAGGATATGAACGAACTCCTCGACGGGACCTTCGATACGCAAACCGTCGCGGCGCATTGCCTCGACATGGTCGCTCTCGATGTCGACCATCTGCACCAGATGTCCCCCGCGGGCGGCATAGGCGCCCAGAATGCCGCCGATGGCCCCGGCGCCCCAGATCAGGACGGGTTCTTTGGCGGTCATGCCCAATCGCCTTCGATAAGGGCGCGGGTTTCCGCGACGGCGACTTGCCAGATGCCGTCCATCTGGTCGTCGGGCTTCTGATAATGGCCGCCGTAATTGCCGTCCCCGATCAGGTCGCGGACGCCTTGGGCGTCGCGGTTGCGCAGGCGGTCGAAGTCGACATAGGGCTTTTGCTCCGGCGGGACAGGGCGCCCCTGCAGCCGGGTCCAGGGAAAGTTCTCCATCCAGGATGCGTGCGACGCCACGGGATCGACCGCCTGCACCGCGGCCCAGGTGCGCGGCGCCCGCCACCAGTCATGGAACCGACACCGCGCCCCGGGGCGGGCCTGCATCCATTCCGCGCAGACCGGTTGGACCGGGCTGTTGCCACCATGCCCGTTGACGATCAGCACGCGTCGGAACCCGGTGTCGTAAAGACTGTCCAGAATATCGCGCACAAGTGTCGCATAGGTCGACAGCTTCAAGGAAACCGTGCCGGGAAAGGCCATGAAATAGGGCGTCAGCCCATAGGGAACCGCCGGGAAGACCGGAACCCCCAAAGGTGCGGCGGCATCGGTGGCGATCTTCTCAGAAAGGATCGAATCCACCGACAGGCTCAGATGGGCGTGCTGCTCGGTGCTGCCCAAGGGCAGGATGCAGCGGTCGTCGGTCTGCAGGTATGCCTCGATGTCGAACCACGAGCTTTCGGAAATTTTCATGGCGTCTCTCCTTTGATGTCGCCGGCCGCGCGCAGCGTGTCCAGCGCCGGCAGAAGCTGCGTCTGCACGGCATGGCTGTCGGGGGTGTGGCGGTATTCGATCACGGTCTGGCTGGAGCCCAGCTGCGTCGCCAGATAGTCAGCCCCGGTCGCATGGATCAGCACGTCGCAGTCCTGCAGCAGGCGGTCCAGATCCTCGGCGGTGCGCGCGACTGCGGTGACGCGGCCCAGATGCGGGGCGAACCGAGCGACTCCGGCCTTGAGCACGCTGAGGAAGTCGTCGAAATACGATACCAGGAGGACGCGCGCATCAGGGCGGATGCCCGCAAGGGCCACACGCGTGGCCTCGTTCGGGATCAGGATCATACTGACCTGCGGGATGCCCGGAAACAGCGCGGCCGCTTGCGTCGCAAGGGTCCGCGGGGAGACGACCAGATCGACGCGGGCAGGAAGGTCCTCGCGCCGGTCGGTTGTCCAGGGCAGGACGATGTCATCGGGGGATAGATACGGTGTGAGATCCTCGGCATAGGCCAACGTGGCGTCGCTGAACGTGCCCAGCACCACGATGCGCAGGGGACGCGGGGTGGCGGACGCGGCCATCGTCACGCGAAAGGCTATATCTTGCGCGGAAAGCCCCAAATCGCGCCCGGCTGCCACAATCGATGCGATCTGACGCTCCAGCGCGGCCAGCTGTCGCGTGCGCATGGCGCAGGGGACGCCGCGATCAGTGACGAAGGTGCCCGACCCGATCCGCCCCTCGATCTGGCCACGCTCCTGCAGGGAGGCAAAGACGTTGCTGACCGTCACCGGCGACAGGCCCAGTGTCGCCGCAAGCTTGCGGACCGACGGCAGGCGGCTGCCGGGCGGGATGTCGCCCGCGGCGATTCCGTATTCCAGCGCACCGCGCAACTGCACCGACACCGGCACCGACGACGTCGGGTCGATCGCGTGGGCGATCCGCAGTAGGGCGGCGTCGAGATCTGGGGCGAGGGATACGCTCATACCGTATCATTGAATGATAACAGTTGGCCACTCAAGAGTAATTTTTGCAATAAGATGTGGCAATATATGTATCATACGCGACTTAATTCGGAAGTTATTGGCAACTCTGCCATGAAAATTTCTTGACGCGCAAAAAAAATGGTCCCTAGTGTTACAGTCAATGATAACAGGTGAGGTTCGGAAATGGCTAGAAATGCTCTTTGCTCGGGAATCGCTTTCATCGCGTTGCTGGCCGCTGCGCCAGCTGCAATGGCACAAGATCTGACGATCGGTCTGCGTGCCGGGCCGGATTCAATCGATCCGCATTGGTCCACCTTGGGTAGCCAGGCCGAGGCGCTGCGGCACGTCTTTGACACGCTGGTCGACGCGGATGAGACCCTGCAGCTGCAGCCGGGCCTTGCCGTCAGCTGGACCCCGATCAACGACACCACCTGGGAGTTCAAGCTGCGCGAGGGCGTGACCTTCCATGACGGCTCGGCCTTTACCGCCGAGGATGTCAAGTTCTCGATCGAGCGCATCCCGGCCGTCACGGGGCCAATGCCGATGACGCTTTATACGAAATACGTCGACACGGTCGAGGTGGTGGACGACTACACCCTGCGCATCACCACCAAGGGCATGGCGCCGTCGCTGCCGAACGATTTTACCCGCCTGTTTGTGGTGCCATCGGAAACCGGCATGGAAGCCGGTAACGAGGAGTTCAACTCGGGCGAGAAGGCCATCGGCACCGGCCCTTACAAGTTCGTCAGCTGGCAGCCCAAGGGCGACATGGTCGTCGAGCGCAACGACGACTACTGGGGCGAGGCCCCGGCCTGGGAAACGGTCACGCGCCGCGAAATCCCCGACGACGCCGCGCGCGTGGCGGCGCTGAAGTCTGGCCAGGTGGACATGATCAACTATGTTCCGGCCACCGACTATCTGGCGATGCAGGCCGACGACAGCCTCGACACCTTCGTCTCGGATTCCATCTACATCCTGAACATCGCGCCCTCGGTGAAGGACGAGGAGCCCCAGCCGATCAAGGTCAACGGCAAGGAAATCGAGGGCAACCCGCTGCAGGACGTGCGCGTCCGCAAGGCACTGGACCTGGCGATCAACCGCGAGGTGCTGGTCAACGTGGTGTTGGAGGGCCTGGGCACGCCGGCCAACCAGCTGATGCCCGAAGGGTTCTTCGGCTATTCCTCGGATATCCCGGCACCGGAATATGACATCGAACAGGCCAAGGCCCTGCTGACCGAGGCAGGCTATCCCGATGGCTTCGAGATCGACTTCACCTGCACGAACAACCGTGTCCCCGGCGATGCGGTGGTCTGCGAGGCGCTGGCCCAGATGTGGTCGCGCCTTGGCCTGACGGTCAACGCGCAGGCCTTGAACGGCACGGTCTTTTTCCCCGCCGCGCAGCGCGAGGAATACACGATGACCATGTCCGCCTGGGGCACGCTGACCGGCGAGGCGGCCTATACCTACGGCGCCTTGGTCCATACCCAGGACGCCGAGAAGGGCTTTGGAAACTTCAACCGCGCCGGCTATTCGAACCCCGAATTCGACCGGGTGTTCAGTGAAGGCAGCCAGACCTTGGACACGGACGCGCGCCGCGAACTTTATGAGCAGGCGTCTGAGATCGCGATGGAAGATCATGCGCTGATCCCCACGGTCATTCTGCAGAGCGTGTGGGCGGCCAAGGCCAACACGGTCGACTTCACGCCCCGCGTCGACCAAGAAACCCGCGCCTACGCGATCATCCCCAAGGAGTGATCCGGCAAGCAAGTCCGCGCGGCGCGCACCCCACCGGGCCGCGCCGCGCGCCATTGGCACCTGACGGCCGCGCGACAACCGCGCAGCAACGACGAAACGGGGGAATATGATGTTTGGCTATCTTGTCGGCCGGCTGATGCAGGCGGCGGTGGTCGTGTTCGTCATGTCGGTCATCGTCTTCGTCGGCGTCTATGCGATCGGCAATCCGATCGACGTGATGATCGACCCCGGTGCCAGCCAGGAGATCCGTGAGAACCTGATCCGGCAGTACGGTTTCGACCAGCCGCTATGGCTGCAGTATTTCACCTTCGTGGGCAACGTCTTCCAAGGCGATCTGGGCCGGTCCATGGTCTACAACATCCCGGTCACGTCGCTTGTCTTCTCCCGCTTGCCCGCGACGCTGGAACTGGTGCTGGTGTCGGTGGGTATCGCCACAGTGATCGGTGTCCCTGCCGGCATGTATGCCGGCTATCGTCCCAACGGCATCGCCGCCAAGCTGATCATGGCACTGTCTGTTCTGGGCTTTTCCGTCCCGACCTTCTGGATCGGGATGCTGCTGATCATGGGATTTGCCGTCAATCTGGGCTGGCTGCCATCGGGCGGTCGCGGAGAGGTCGGACAGTTCCTGTGGTTCAAGACATCCTTGGCGACCACAGATGGCTGGGCCCATGTGATCATGCCGGCCGTCAATTTGTCGCTGTTCAAGATGGGCCTGATGATCCGCCTGACCCGTGCGGGCATGGTCGAGGCGATGGGCACGGATTACGTCCGCTTTGCCCGCGCGCAGGGCCTTCCGGACCGGCAGATCGTCTTCGGTCACATCATGCGCAACATCTCGATCCCGCTGGTCACTGTCTTCGGCCTCGAACTGGGCTCGACCCTGGCCTTTGCGGTGGTCACCGAAACGGTCTTCAACTGGCCGGGCGTGGGCAAGCTGATCATCGACAGCATCCTGCAATTGGACCGGCCGGTCATGGTGTCCTACCTGGTGATGGTCGTGCTGCTGTTCGTGATGATCAACCTGGTCGTCGACCTGATCTATGCGCAGCTTGATCCGCGTGTTCGACTGAAAGGAGGCTCGTGATGGCCCGTATCGGAAACGTTCTGGCCGTCCCCTCTGCGGCGCCGGTCGAGACGCGGGGGATGCGCCTGCGCAACTTCTGGTCCGACTATCGCCGGTCCTGGCTGGCCATCGGCGCGCTGGCCGTCATCCTGGTGCTGCTTGTCGCATCGTTCGGAGCGCCGTGGCTTGTGCCGCAAGACCCCTATGATCTGGCGCAGCTGGATTGGCTGGACGCGTTCCTGCCGCCCGGGACCACCGGATCGGGCGGCTATGTGCATCTGCTGGGCACGGACAATGCCGGGCGCGACATGCTGTCGGCGATCCTTTACGGGCTGCGGACCAGCTTCCTGATCGGGATATCCGCCGGTGCCCTGGCGCTGACCCTGGGGATCAGCATCGGCCTGACCGCCGCCTATTTCGGGGGCCGGATCGAGGCGTTGCTGATGCGGGTCGTGGATCTTCAGCTGTCGATGCCCGCGATCCTGCTGGCATTGGTGATGGCCGCCGTTCTGGGGCAGGGGGTGCCGCAGATCATCCTGGCCTTGGTGGTGGCGCAATACGCCTATTTCGCGCGCACGACGCATGGGGCAGCATCGGTCGAACGACGCAAGGACTATATCGAGGCCGCGCGATCGACCCCGCTGCCGACCCGGCGCATCCTGTTCAAGCATCTGCTGCCCAACGTCCTGCCCCCGCTGATTGTCGTGGCCACGGTGCAGGTCGCCAGCGCCATCTCGCTGGAGGCGACGCTGTCCTTTCTGGGCGTGGGCCTGCCGCTGACCGAACCGTCATTGGGGTCGCTGATCTCCAATGGTTTCAAATACATTCACGCCGGTCGTTCGTGGTTGTCCATCTATCCCGGTGTCTTCCTGATGATCACGGTCGTGGCGATCAATCTGGTCGGCGATCAGGTCAGGACCGTGATCGACCCGAGGAACAGCAGATGACCGCAGCACTCGATGTCAAAGGCCTGACCACGCGCTTCGAAACCCGGGCGGGCCATGTCACGGCCGTCAACGATGTCAGCTTTGCCGTGCAGCCCGGCCGGATCATGGGCCTTGTGGGCGAAAGCGGATCGGGCAAAAGCGTCACCGGATTTTCGATCCTGGGACTGATCGACGCGCCCGGAGAGGTTTCGGCGGGCGCCGTCCTGATCGATGGCATCGACCTGCGGCAGTTGTCGGACGAGGACCTGCGCAAGATGCGTGGCCGCAAGGTCGCGATGGTGTTCCAGGATCCGATGATGACCCTGAACCCGGTCCTGCGGGTCGGCGACCAGATGGCGATGGCGGTGCGGGTGCATCGTCCGATGTCCAAACCGGACGCCCTCGATCATGCAAGGAAGGCCCTGGAAGTCGTCGGCATTCCATCCCCTGCCGAGCGCCTCAAGGCCTATCCGCACCAACTGTCCGGCGGCATGCGGCAGCGGGTGGCGATTGCCATGGCGCTGCTCCACAGCCCGTCGGTCATCATCGCCGACGAGGCGACGACGGCGCTGGACGTGTCGATCCAGGGCCAGATCCTGGCCGAGGTGCGCGAGTTGGCGGACACGACCGGTGCCGCCATTGTCTGGATCACCCACGATCTGGCCGTCGTCTCCAGCCTGGCCGACGATATCTGCGTGATGTATGCGGGCCGGATCGTCGAACGCGGCACGGCCGAGCAGGTGATCGGAGGCCCGAGGCATCCCTATACCCAAGGATTGCTCGACTCGATCCCGGCGCTGCACGAACCCGGTCGCAAGCTGCCGCAGATCCCCGGATCGACACCGCAACTGTCGCGCCTGCCCGAGGGGTGCCCGTTCCGGCCCCGCTGCCCCCGTGCGACCGACCTGTGCCGCACCGAGCCGCCGCTGGATGTCCGCGACGAACAGGCCGTGTTGTGCCATCACCCTCTGGAGCGCGCATGACCGATCCGATCCTGAAGATAGACGCCGTCTCGAAGCGGTTCACCCGCAAGCCCGGCTTGGCAGAGCGCATGGTCGGCAGGTTCACGGGCGGCGGCAAGCCCATCACCGTCCATGCGCTGACCGATGTGTCGCTGGATGTCGCCAAGGGCGAGGTCCTGGGCATCGTCGGCGAATCCGGCTGCGGCAAATCCACGCTCGGCCGGGTGATTGCGGGCATCCATGCCCCCAGTTCGGGCAGCGTCGCGCTGAACGGCCGGCCCGTCGCCGATGAGCGGCATGGCACGGTCCACAAGCTGACGACACAGGTCCAGATGATCCATCAGGACCCCTTCGCCAGCCTGAACCCCCGGATGAAGGTCGGCGAGACCCTGGCCGAGGGGCCGCGATACCATGGCATCATCCCGGCGGACCAGGTGCGCGCCCGCATCCGCGCCCTGCTGGAGCAGGTCGGGCTGGAGGGAGCCTATGCCGATCGCCTGCCGCATCAGTTTTCCGGCGGGCAGCGGCAGCGGATCGCCATTGCCCGCGCCTTGGCCATGCAGCCCGAGGTGCTGGTGCTGGACGAGGCCGTGGCGTCGCTGGATGTCTCGATCCAGGCGCAGGTGCTGAACCTGTTCATGGATCTGCGTCACGACCTTGGCCTGACCGCGCTGTTCATCAGCCACGACCTGTCGGTCGTGCGCCATGTCTGCGACCGCGTGGCGATCATGTATCTGGGCCGCCTGGTCGAACTGGCGCCGGCCGATCAGCTTTATGCGGACCCGCGCCACCCTTATACGCAGGCGCTGTTCGCCTCGATCCCGACCGTCGGCACGGGCCGTGGCCGGTTCGAGGCTATCAAGGGAGAGATCCCGTCCCCGATCGCACCGCCGCCGGGCTGTCCGTTCCACCCGCGCTGCCCCTTCGCCGGGCCGCGCTGTCGGGCCGAGGCTCCGCGACTGACAGGGGCCGGGCCGGCCCGGACGGTGGCCTGCCACCTGAACGATGGCGGAGTTAACATGCAGAGAGGTGCCGCATGACCACGGATCTTCACGTCAGGATCGGGCGATTGAACGACGTTCTTTGCACGGTCAACATGCTCAATTGGGACGCGCGCACGCAGATGCCATCGGGCGGTGCCGAGACGCGCGGCCAGCAGGTGGCGACACTGATGGGCATCGCACGCCAGATGATCCTCGACCCGGCCATGCGGGATGCGGTCGATGCAGCGGGCGACGATCCCCAGGCAGAGGCCGTGCGACAGGCCATCGAGCATCACGCCCGCCTGCCGGCGGAACTACTGCAGGCCAAGGCGGAACATGCGACGGTCGCGGGCGCAGCCTGGGCCAAGGCGCGGCGGGAAGGCGACTTCGCGATCTTCCGGCCGCATCTGGAAAAGGTCGTGGCCTTGGCACGTCAGACTGCCGATGCGCTTGGCCATCAGGGGCATCCTTACGATCCGATGGTCCAGGTGTTCGAACCGGGCGAGACGGCTGCCAGCCTTGCGACTCTGTTCGACAGCCTCCGCGCCGGGATCCTTCCCATTCTGGATCGCGCGCGTGGTCGGCCCAGGCCCCGCACGGATTTCCTTTATCGGGATTACGATCCGCAGCGCCAGCAGCAGTTCGCGATCGAGACCGCCCGCGCGCTTGGCTATGATTTCGACCGCGGGCGCCTGGACACCGCCGTCCATCCCTTCGAGGTCAGCTTCACCCGCAACGATGTCCGTATTACGTCGCGTTGGCCCCGGAACTATCTGCCGATGTCGATCTTCGGCACCATTCACGAGGTCGGCCATGCGCTCTATGAACAGGGCGTCGACCCTGTTCACACCCGAGGTGCCTTTGCCACTGATATGATCGGCCTTTATGCAGTCGGCGGCACCAGCTTTGGCATGCATGAAAGCCAGTCGCGTCTTCTGGAGAACCACGTCGGACGCAGCCCGGCATTCTGGCATGTGCATTTCCCCCGTCTGCGCGATACATTTCCCGACCAGCTTTCCGACGTCACGGCAGAAGAGTTCGTGGCCGCCGTCAACAGGGTCGAGCCGGGGCCGATCCGGGTGGAAGCCGATGAGCTGACCTATGACCTGCACATCATGCTGCGCGTGCGGATCGAGATGGCACTGATGGAGGGCAGCCTGCAAGTCGCCGACATTCCCGACACCTGGAACCGGGCGATGAAGTCGGACCTGGGGATCGAGATCGAAAACGATGCTCAAGGGTGCCTGCAGGACGTCCATTGGTCCTCCGGATATATAGGCTCGTTTCCAACCTATACGATCGGCAACGTCACGGCTGCGCAACTGGTGAGACACCTTGAACAAAGATCCCCTGCCGTCAGCAAGGCGATGAACGAAGGAAACCTCAAACCACTCCGAGATAGCCTGAAGCAGGCGGTTTGGAACTACGGGCGGCTATTGACACGCGGCCAGATCTTGGGCCGCCTCGGCCTGTCGAGCAACGATCCCTCCGCCTACGTCGGATACCTGAGCAAAAAATTCAGCTGAAAAGAAGGTTGTGACGGTGTGTTCGAAGAGGCATATTCGGTCACGTCCGTCGAGTTGGTGGAGCTGATGAGCGGCGTGGCGCAGAGCGATCATCGTCGTCTTGCTAGCACCCCAGCCCGACCAACTTGCTATAGCGGAAGACGTCAAATTCCCTCCCTGCGCCGTTCGTAGACGACGGCTGAACCCCACGGTGCTTGGCTGATGCGCTGCTGCGAAGTCCTTTTCATCGGCTGATGAGGAGTGCGTTTCGCCATGTGTGCCAAGGCTTCGTTTCTCACTTCCCTGGGCGTCGAGATTTATGCGTCGGGCCATCGCCGGTGGCCGACTGAGGTGAAGGCTCTTGTGATTGCCGATACGCTTGAACCGGCCGCTACGGTGGATGCTGTGGCCGCCAGTCATCCACAGGGGCTCTGTTGCACAAATCGGGCGACAGCGGGGCTCTCGCTTTCCCCGGACGGACTTATGCCACGGCTTAATTGATGGGGCTGCCAAGCGCGGTGAAGCCGTTCAGCACGGCAACACGGACCTTGAACTCGGCGACCTGACAGTCGAAGTCCCGAGCGGTCAGGCATTGGCCCAGCAGTTTCACGCAGTGCATCTTCGTCTCGACGCGGCTCCGACGGTGATAACCGCTCCATCGTCGCCAGATGGTTCGACCGAAGCGGCGTGACGCGCGCAGGGCTTGCGCGCGATCGCCCCGGCAGTGACGGGCTTCCGTGGCTTGGCGTTCTTGCGCGGCGGAATGATCGCGGCAGCGCCACGGGCGGCGATGGCCTCGTGGCACTTGCGGGTGTCGAAGGCGCCATCGGCGGTGACGCTGCCGATCCACTGATTGGAGGGACCTTGCGGTATTGGCGCCTGCGGTGCGTGCCATGCTTGCGGGCCAGCCATTCCCGTCACCCAGAAACTTGATCCCGGTGCTGTCCACCAGCAGGTTCAGAGGGCCCGGCACGCGGCGGTGGGGTATGTCGACCACCAGAGTTCCTTGCCTGCGGCTTGAGGCGTGGAGAAGTCGGGCACCGGCCAGTCCAGCCCTGCCATCTCCAGAATGCTGGCCACCATCCCTGTGCTTTGCCGAAGCGGCAGGCCAAAGAGCACCTGCAGAACTGGATCGCCGCGTCGGAGAACACCGGCGGGCGGCCAGGACGCCCGACTTTGTTCGCCAGCCACACCATGTCCTTGTCGAGCCAGATCAGCAACGACCCGTGCCGCCTCAAGGCCTCATTGTAGGACTTCCAGTTCGTCGTGCGGTAGCGGGCAGCCTTAGGTTTGCTCATGCCGAGACGCTTATCCTAGCAACCCAGCCGCGTGAATCCTCCAGCAGGCCGAGTTCTGCAACAACGCCGATGAGAACCGTGATGCGGTGCCATATCTCCGCGTTCCAGGAGATGGGCGGTGCCTGCGCCGAGGTTCTGTATGACCGGATGAACACGGCGGTCATAGGCGAGGATGCTTCCGGGGTCGTGACCTACAACGCCTCCCTGCTGGCGCATTACGGGTCAGCACCACGAGCCTGTCAGCCGTATCGGGCCAAGACGAAAGGCAAGGTCGAACGGCCGTATTCTCCGCACGCGCAAGAGAAAGCGCCGCAAAACGTGCGGAGAATGATGGCTATTCTCCGCATAACGGATTTGCCGTGACCTATCGGTGCGCCTAAGACAGCGATGATCCCTCGGACCTTGCTTCATCCTGTCCGAGGTTTTGTAACACAAGAACCCGTCCGGGGGCAGCCTGCACATCTGTTCCCGCGGCTCCGACAGCCGCGCGGCCATGGTCAGGATGGTGATCAGCACTGCATCCGAATGCTGCGCGAGCCGGATCAGATGCTCCCCGCTCGGCCCGCGCTCACCGGAAAGCCAGTACTTTGCGGTACGTTCGCTTGCTCCCGTCCAGCGCATCGCCGTCTTGATGGCCTGGTGCGTCGGACCCAGTTCGCGGCGCAGTGCATCGGAAATGGCGTCGCGATAGGCGACTGATCCGCGTCCAGGTACACAGTTGTGCCCATTTTCGGCACAGATGTGCCCATCTTGATCCGCATCGCTGCGCCCTCCTCGGGTAAAGCTGTGGAGAATACAACACAGCGGCAGATTTCATTTTGCCTCCCAGCCAATACTCCGGGTCCGATCAGACGGAGATGCCTGCATGAACTGATCGGGAGAAGGGAATGGCAGGCAAAGAGCTGCCCTCAAGGAGAGAACCGGCGAATTTCCCGCCAAGGCGCCGTGCGGCCGAATATGTCCGCATGTCGACGGACCATCAGAAGCACTCGACCGAAAACCAGTCGGATGCGATCCGCAAGTATGCGGAGGAACGCGGCTTCGAATTGGTCCGATGCTGGAAAGAGGGGTCTGAGGATCGAGGGCCGCGAGGCGCTGCAGCGGCTGATCCAGGATGTGCAGGACGGCACCGCGGATTTCGAGGTGATCCTCGTCTTTGACGTCAGTCGATGGGGTTGGTTTCAGGACGCCGATGAATCCGCCTATCACAAATACATCTGCCGCCGCGCAAACAAGCAGGTCGAGTATTGCGCCGAGCAATTCGAAAACGGCGGCAGCCTGATTGCCACGATCGTAAAGGGCGTCAAGCGCGCCATGGCCGGGGAATACAGCCGGGAATTGTCGACCAAGATCTTCGCCGGCCAGTGCCGTCTGATCGAACTCGGCTACCGCCAAGGGGGACCGGCGGCTTCGGCATTTGTCGTTTCCTGCTTGATGAACGCAGAGAGGTGAAGGCAGAGCTGAAACGCGGCGAGCACAAGAGCTTGCAGACTGACAGGGTGACCCTTGTGCCGGGGCCTGAGGCCGAGGTGCAGACCGTGCGCTGGATCTACAGCCGGTTCCTGAGGCGCGGCCGATCGTAAAGCGAAATCGCGGCCGAATTGAACGAGCGTGAAATTCTGACCGACCTCGACCGGCTCTGGACCCGCGCGACCGTCCATCAGATTCTGACCAACGAGAAATACATCGGCAACTACATCTACAACCAACGCTCGTTCAAGTTGAAGCGCAAGCGGATCACCACGCTGTTGAAGTGGCCGAAGCGTTGCAGGCCCAGCGCGGTCGGCGTGCGTGCGGCGGTGGTGGTGATGGCGATCGCCCCGCCCTGAGCGATCAGGCGCGCTGTTGCGGTCAGGAGGCCCGAGCGGTTCATCTGCCACGACAGCTGGGCCATCACGCAGCCCGCATACATGGCAAACCGCGGCACCTCAGGCATCGCCACCTCGATGGCCATCGACGGCAGCGCCCAGTTCCCCGACCGGAACGTGTGGGTCTTGGGCGTGGTCCCGGTTGTGGTCGGGGTGCCGAAGGCGGCCTTGAGCCAGAGGCCGATGGCCTCGACGTCGATCGGCACCACCACCTCGCCATCGGCGGTGACGGCGCCCTTGATCGGCGCCAGGGGATCGCGGCCGTAGCCCAGAAGTTCGCTGTTCAGCAGGGGCTGTTCCGCGCCCAGCGTGGTCCGGGCGAAGGGCATCAGCCGGTAGCCGCTGGCGGGCGGGGAGCCGTGAACCGTCTCGAACGCAAGCGCCATCTGCGCCCGCGCGCCTTGCGCACGTGCGATGAGTGTTTCCTTGATGTGGGGGTGTTCAGGCCAGGGGCTGGCAGTGGTGTAGTGCAGGACGACGGTGATCACCGTTATCTTGATGGCGACGGCTCCCTCGGCCGCCTCGTCGGCCAGGCCGGCCGCAACCGCGTCCGTGCCGCGGAACACGGCTGCTTCTGTGCCAGTGCCGCCGCAACGTTGTGGCGGCCGCCGCGGCTTTGGGCGACGGTCTGCGCAAACAGCTGGCGCACCGTCTCCAGCTGGCCCTGCATCTGATCGTGCACGGCTTCGGGCAGCGGCTGACAGGGATTCGCGTCGATCTTATGCGCCCCGGCATGGATCAGGGTGACAGCGATACCTTTCTGATCCACCGCTCCGCTCATATCCCTGTGCAGGGCCACGACGCCGATGCTGCAGACGGCCCTGGTCCGAGGCAGGATGATTTGGTCGGCTTGGCTGACCAGGACATAGCCTGCGGACAGTGCGTGTTCGGCAACGAAGGCCTGCACCGGCTTCTGTGCCCGAGCCGCACATCTGGTCGACGATTGTCATGGTCAGTCAAAGCTTGCGGCATTGCCTCGGGCGGGTTGCCGATTGGGAAAGGCAAGGCAGTTCGAGAACAGGCGCTTCGTCAGGTCTTCGATCGCGGGAGGGCACAAGCTAATCTTGATTTCATCGGTGATCGAAAGAAGGCCGACGATCCTGGTGGGTTGTCGGCCTTCCGGTCGATGGCGCGCTGCTGATCGCCGGTCAGTTGGCGGGCTGTGTCTCGGGCTCGGTGGGCGTGTCGACGGGGCCTTCGGTCGGCCTGTCGGTCGATCCGTCAGCCGCGCTGCCCGCCGCTCCTTCAACTGGCAGGTCCGCCTGACCGCTGGGGGCCGCACCGGCTGTGTCGGCGCCCGCAGGCTGCTCGATGGGTTGGCCTGCCGGATCGTAGAGTACGACGTTCGCCCCTTCACGCAGGTTCGTGCGCAGCTCGACCATCTGCTGCTGGCGCAGGTGCTGCTCTATCTGCGGGCGCACCTCTTCAAGCGGCGGGAATTCCTCGCCGCCCTGCGCCTTCGCCTCGTCATAATATTGCTGTACGGTTTCGTCGGAGACTGCGTCAGCCGTTTCTCGCTCCAGCCAGACTTGGACCATCGCGTTCGCTTGCGCATCCTCCACCGTCTGCTCGACCAGCTGGGTCACTTCAGGGTCTTCGGCCAGGTTCTGGCTCTGCGCCTCTTGCAGGATCAGCTCACGCAGGATCAGTTGCTCGAGGGCGATCGGAGCCAACATTTGCGGTGGTTGCGCCTGCACTTGGGGGGGCAGCATGCCGATTGCGCTCATCACGTCGGCACCACGGATTTCGGCATCGCCGACAGTGGCAACGATGGCATCGGGGGCGGGTGCGCCCATCGGATCGCCGACGGTGGTGCCTTCGGGCGCCGCGGCCTGCGCCTGCTGCGTCACGTCGGGGGATTGTCCTTCGGGCTCTGCCGTTTGTCCGGTTTCAGCGGTCTGCGCAAAAGCCGGCGCAGCGGCAAGCGGCAGCGCGAGGATGGCGGCCATTGCGGCACTATGCAGTGTCCGGTTCGTCATGAACATGTCGATCTCCTTTCAGACGTCTTGGTCGGGTCAACGGATGCAGCAGCGGTCCGTTCCGGGGCCGCCACTCTCATCGCGTCACGAATGGGCTAGTGCGGCGTGTGCGCCGCTTGGCGGTATCTTTATGTCGCGGGCAGCACTCAGCATCAGCGCAAGGGGGCGCAGCGGCTGGATCTGGGCGCCGACAATCGCGCGCGCGGGCCGATGGCGGCGCAGCAGGTCACCGATGATCGCGACGGCTTCGGAGGTGTTTGCGCGCGTGGACCCGGCGCTGCCCTGGTCAGGTTCTGCTGCCGGCGCGGGGCCTCGATCAGCATGATCAGCGCCAGGAAGACGGCCAGGACCGACGCGAAAAGCGTGCTGCTCGCCGCGCTCGGGATGGTCATGGGCAGCCCCGATGCGCAAAAAGTCGAGCCGCTGGAAGATGGCGCCGCCGGCACCAGGAGAAATCTGCCGCACCTGCGTGGGCACGACGCTGTTCGCCGCCGCGCCGTATGCGTCTGGAGAGTTGCGGACCTGCCCGGACTGGGGCAGCAGTTTTCCGTCTTCGCCGCCGGAGGGAGAGCGCGTGGCGACCTGCCGGCCCGCGATCCAGATCATGCCCACGACCAGCAGCATGCACAGGATGGTGGCGTCGATGGCCGCAGGATGGCCCAGCCAGTGCAGCTTCTCGGGCCTGCGGCGCGACCAGACGTGCCAGGAAGATCGAGAGCACCACCGGAACCATGAAGGTCGCCGTCGCATCCAGCGCCCACCCTGCAAGGATCAAGGTGATTGCGCCCTGCAACCACAGCCGCGTGGTTCCTGACGTCTCGTGAAGGCTCGTCGGTGTCATTCCTCGTCCTCTCGCCATGGTTCTGGTCGTTGCAGACAGCCTTGGCGACAGAAGGGGCCGGGCGAATGCCGGCCCCATGATGCTAGCGGTCAGACGTCCCAGAAGCCTTCGTCGCCCATGTCGTCACCGACATCGGTCAACTCGGGCTCTTCGATGACGCCGGTGCCGTCGGCGTCGTATTCACCGAAGATGCCCGTGGTGAACTCGTCCTCGGTCAACGATCCGTCGGCATCGCTGTCGAATTCGCCGAACCTGCCGGTTTCGCCCCAGCCGTCAGCGAACTCGTTGGCCAGGATGACGCCGTCGCCGTCCACGTCCCAGGCCTGATGGTCGACGGTCTCGTCGCGGTTCCAGAAACCTGCGGCGCCGTCGGTCATGCCGTATTCGGCTTCGTTCAGGTCGCCGCTGGCATCGGTGTCATAGGTGCCATAGACGCCATCGTCGAATTCATCCTGCGACAGCATGCTGTCGGTGTCGGTATCCCAGCCGCCGAAGATGCCGCGATCGCCAAGGCCGGTCGCGAATTCGTCCTGGCTCAGTGCGCCGTCCATGTCGGCGTCCCAGCCCGCGTCCATGGTCTGCGAGAGAGCCGGAGTCGTCGAAAGTGCAGCGAGGATGGCAGCCAGGCCGGTGAGCTTCGTGATCTGATCGGTCATGTCGTTCTCCGTCTTTGATGTCGGCGCTTTTTCGCCGCCCCACCAACCGGACCACGCGCGATGTGTTCCTGACGAACGCCAGAAAGTGACCCAGGCAACTGAATACACGTTAAATCTTTGTGTAGATGTACCTGCCTAAAACCCAGGCAAAGGCACCGGGGGCGGCGTCACCATGCCCTGCGCCACGGGCCTTGTCCACGCCTCGCGGTACTGCTCCGTCGGGTGCGGAACACCTGCGACGGCATCGCGTTGACACGCGAACTGATGCAGGTGGATCATGACGGACGAAAGAACGCGTGCGCTGAGCGATGTCCTCGACCAGCTGGAAAGCTCGGCCCATGGCGAGAGCATCGCGGTGCAAGAGATCGTGGACAAGCTGGGGCGCAAGTCCTTCGCGTCGCTGATGCTGACCTTCTCGCTGATTTCGACATCGCCGGCCAGCGCGATCCCCGGCGTCACCGCGATGGTCGGCGTCATCGTCTTCGTGCTGGTCGTGCAGATGGTCATCGGACGCAAGAGCGTCTGGCTGCCCGGCTTCGTCATGCACCGGCAGCTGTCGACGCAGAAGCTGTGCAAGGGCATTGGCTGGCTGCGCAAGCCCGTGCGCTTCGTGGAACGGTTCCTGCGCCCACGGTTGCAGTTCCTGCTCCACCGCCCGTGGTTCTTCCTGCCGCTGCTGCTGATCCTTGGGCTGACGCTGTTCATGCCGTTCATGGAGGTGATCCCGACTTCTGGGTCCATCGCGTCGGCAGTGATCGCGCTGTTCGCGGCTGGGTTGCTGACGCGGGACGGCGGGCTGGTGCTGGCGGCGATGCTTCTGCTGTTGGCGGTCCCGGTGGCGGTCTGGCATTTCGGCTTCGGCGCCTGAGCCGTCAGGGCGCCGGGCTCAGCCTCGCCGGGGGCAGCGAGGCATAAAAAGCGGCCAACGCATCGATATCGGCATCCTCGAGGTCCTCGGCCGCTTCGCGCATCAGCTCGGACAGCGGTCCGCCGCCGCGGTGGCCGTCGCGCCAGGCCTTCAGCTGGCTGCGCAGATAGGGCTCGTGCTGTCCGGACAGCGACGGGAACTCGTCCCTCAGCCGGTCGGGCCAGGGACCGTGGCAGGACCGGCAGGCAGGCACGTCGTCACCCTCTTGCGCCTCGGCCAGCGTCCGTCCCCGTTCGACCAGCCCCGGGTCGAGATCCTGAGTGGCCGCGGGGCCGACGGCTTGGGTGGCGTAGTGTTCTGCCAGCGGCCCCAGCGCCTCCGGCGGCACCTCGGTCACGGCATGCTGCATGATGCCGCTATGGCGAAGTTCTCCCAGGAACGCGTCCAGCGACATGTCTAGGTAGGCGCGGTTCAGGATGTCCAGCCGTGGGACGTGCGGGTTTGGGGCATGGCCCTGCAAGCCGTGGCAGCTTGCGCAATAGGACAGGCCCGCCAGATCGGCGGGGGGCTGCGCGGTCAGGTCGCTGTAGGCGTCTTCCGACATTTGCCGGACGCGGACCAGGAAGGCCACGACCGACCAGACCTCGTCCTCGCGCGGGGCGGGCCACTGGGGCATGCCGCTCATCTTGACGCCGTGATAGACGATCCAGCCCAGCTCGTTCGGTTTCCAGTCGGCAACGGCATCGGTGATATGGGGCGGATGGGGCACCATCGCCCGCATCGTCTGAGTGGCCGTTTCACCGGGGCTGGCATGGCAGTGGCGGCAACTGGCGTCATAGTGGCGTACGCCAAGGGCGGCCATCTCGTCCGTCAGGGGGGGAACCTCGCTCATCGGTCGCGCCCGCAACTCGACCGAGTTCCGGAACGTCGTGTGCAGCACCCATGACACGCCCGGCAGGTGCCCGTGCCGTGCCGATACGTCGTAAAGGCCGCCAAAGACCACGGCGGCGGCGGCCGCCAGTCCAAGCCCTGCCACCGTCGCCAGCGTCCGGATCACCGTCTTCATGCCTGCGCCTCCTGCGTGTCGAGGTGGTGCAGGGCGCGCCCGACCAGCCACAGGCCGGCGACAAGATAGACCGGCGTTCCGATGCCCAGCATGATCAGCCCGCCCAGCTGCTGCGATCCCAGGTCCTGCCCGCAGATCAGGTACATCGGGCGCGGCGACAGCACGATCAGCGCACCCAGCAGCGTCATGTGCATCGACGTCAGCAGCATCGCGCCGGCCCCCGCCAGCGGCCGCGCGGCCAGCGCCCCGGCCCAGACCGCCAGCCCGGCCAGCAGGAAGGCCGCCTGCTCCAGTACGAACCAAGCGGTGCCGAACGCCGAAAGGTTGTGCAGGCCGGGCAGGTGGAAGGACCAGACGATCGCGAACTCGACAAGCATGCCGGCCAGCGCGGGGATCGCCAGCCATTCCGTCAGCCGGGGCAGGGCCAGCACGATCAGCGGCGCAGCGATGGCGACAAGCGTCATGTGGCGGATCATGTGCGCCGGAAACGGCGCCGTCCAGCGGTCCCAGGGCAGCAGCCACGCCGCCGCCAACGTGGCAATCGCCGCCAATGCCGCCAGCCCCCTCATCTGCAGGTCGCCGCAAAGATCAGGGGCAGGGACGTGAAGAACACGCCCACGAAGGACACGATGGACAGAAGAAAGGCCGCGTGACCCAGGAACTCGTGCCGATCCTCGCCCACGCCCATCTCGTGTTCGTAGTCATAGTCGTCCAGCAGGTCCCATTGCTGCCACGACCGCCAGCCAAGCCAGCCGATGATCGCCAGCGCGACGACAGTCGCAACGCCAAGGCCCACGCGCAGGGGCAGCATCTGGCCGATCGGACCGGGCCATTTCACGCACCAGACCGCCGCCGCACCATAGCAGAGCGCGAAATGCGCGGCCCAGGCCAGCGGCGCGGCCGTGATCCGCGTCAGGCTGGCGCTTTCCTCGGCGAACTGGCGGGCGTCGGATGTCTGCTTGTCGTGGCTCATGTCATCAACCTCGGGGCAATGGCGACCATGGCGCCGGTCACCAGGACGGTCAGACAGAGGAAGTGCCAGAACAGCAGGCTGTTCCACAGCGGCGCATCGTACCTGCGGGTGATCTTGCCGAAGGCCAGCCCGGCCAGGCAATAGCCCTGCAGGACGACCCCGGCGATCAGGTGGACGATCACCCAGACGACCAGCGCCCACATCATCGCCGGATAAACGTGGGCGGTCGGGTCCATGTCCGGCAGCCACAGTGCCAGGATCAGGACGCCCCCGCCTGCACAGGCGGCCAGCATCGCGACCGCCAGCGCCGCCATGGCGCCCCTGCCCGCGTCGCGCCGCGCCCAGGCCGTCAGCGCCCAGCTGGCCACCACAAGGCCGGTGCCTATCGCCATCAAGACGGGGTTCGCGAACCCGGCCCCTTGCGGCGGAAACTGCGTGCTGGCCGTCCAGTAGAAGAAGACCGAGAAGACGAGGCTGGAAAACGCCGTCGCATCTGCCAGCATGGTGATCCAGACCGCCCACCAGCCGACCGCGTCCGGCCCCGAGACATAGAGCGGCAGGCGCAGGCCAAGGCCCGCATCCTTCGTCTCGGCCTCGGGGATCTCGGCGGTCGAGGTCCAGTTCCAGTAGATCACGCAGGCCACCGCCAACACCGCGCTGACGATGGCCGGCGGATACCAGTGGAAGGTCGGAAAGATGAACGCCCCCCCGGTGAAGACCGCGGCCCAGATGGTGATCCAGGCGGGACCGGTGACCCGCTGCACATGCAGGGGGTGCGCATCGATGACGCTGGTGACCAGGGTCTCGCGCTTTCCCTCCTGCGCATCGGGAAGGTAATAGCGGCCGGCGTCGATGCGCTGTTGCATCTTGGGTTGCTGCCACAGGGGATAGCGCGTGTTGACGTAGGGGATCGACCGGATGCCCCAGGATTCAGCGGGGACGTTATGGGTCCATTCCAGCGTCCCCGCGTCCCAGGGGTTGCGCGGCGGGTCCGGCTGCTTGCCCTTGGGCCGCAACAGGTCATAGACGAAGATCAGCAGCCCCGTCGCCATCACGAACGCCCCGATTGTCGAGATCATGTTCAGCCAGTTCCAGCCCAGGTCGCCCGGATAGGTGAAGACCCGGCGCGGCATGCCCCGCATGCCCGTCAGGTGCATCGGCAGGAACGTTACGTTGAAGCCGGTGAAGGCCAGCCAGAAGGCCCATCTGCCCAGACGCTCGGAGAGCTGCTTCTTGGCGATGACCGGATAGAAGTAATAGATGCCGCCGATGACCGGAAACAGCATGCCGCCGAACACCGTATAGTGCAGGTGCGCCACGATGAAATAGGTGTCATGGACTTGCCAGTCGAAAGGCACGATGGCGACCATGACGCCAGTCAGGCCGCCCGCGACGAAGATCGCCAGCGCGCCGGCGATCCACAGCATCGGGTGGATCATCCTGACGCGGCCGACCATCAGCGTCGCCACGAAGGCGAAGATCTGGATGCCGGTAGGCAGAACCACGGCCTCTGACGCGGCGGAAAAGAAGCCGAGGCTGATCGAGGGCAACCCGGTGGCGAACATGTGGTGCACCCACAGGCCGAAGCTGAGAAAGCCCGTCCCCACCGCCGAAAGCACGATCCAGGAATAGCCGACGATGGGGCGGCGCGCGGCCGTCGGGATGATCATCGCGGTGACGGCGATCGACGGCAGGAAGATGATATAGACCTCGGGATGGCCGAAGATCCAGAAGAGGTGCTGCCACAGCATCGGGTCTCCGCCGCGTTCCGGGTCGAAGAACGGCCAGTCGAAGCTGCGCTGCATCTCCAGCAGGAAGTCGCCGGCGATCAGGGGCGGGAAGGCGAAGACGATCATCCCGCCGACGACCAGCACGTACCAGGCGTAAAGCGGCATGATGTTGACGCGCATGCCCGGCGGTCGACACTTCAGGACGCCGACGATCAGCTCGACCGCGGCGGCGATGCTGGCCACCTCGATGAACGAGAGGCCAAGAAGCCAGATGTCCGTGCCGATGCCGCCGTGTTCGGTGGACAATGGCGGGTACATGAACCACCCCGCATTGGGCGCCGCATCGAAGAGGATCGAGCCCATGACGAAGATGCCGCCGATCACGAAGCACCAGAAGCCATAAGCCGACAGGCGCGGGAAGGGCATGTCCCGCGCGCCCAGCAGCGAGGGCAGGATCAGGATCGAGATCGCCTCGAAGATCGGCACGGCGAACAGGAACATCATCGCCGAGCCATGCATCGTGAAGAACTGGTTGTAGCGGTCGGCGTCCAGGAAGTCGTTTTCCGGCACCGCCAGCTGCACCCGCATCAGCAGGGCCAGGATCCCCGCCAGCAGCATGAAGAAGGTCGCGGTCAGGCAGTACCAGACGCCGACTTCGGTGTTGTTGACGGCCGACCAGTACCGCCAGCCGGGCGGCTGGGCCCAGACCTTGCGCAGCCGCTCCTCCTGTCCCTTCGCCACGTCATCAGGAACCGGCTGGGCCAGCATCTTCTCGGTCGGGGGATAGGTGCCTTGGTCGCGGTCGGTCATTTCAGCCCCATCAGATAGGCCGCCAGGGCCGCAAGGTCGCTTTCATCCAGGTGGTCATAGGCCGGCATCTCGGCCCCCGGTTTGATCGCCTCGGGGTTGGTGATCCAGGCCCGCAGCGCGTCGGCGGTCATCGGCAGGATGCCCGCAGCCAAGGCGGTCCGCCCACCCAGATGCGTCAGGTCCGGGCCGACGCGCCCGGCCGCCGGGGTGCCGCGAACCGCATGGCAGGCGCCGCAGCCTTCGCGCAGGAAGACCGCGCGGCCCGCGCCGCTCGATGTCGCTGGCAGGGCCTGTTCACGCAGCCAGCCATCGAAGGCCGCAGGCTCCATGATGACTGCGGGAATCGCCATGAGGGCATGTGACAGGCCGCAGAACTCGGCGCATTGGCCACGGAAGGTGCCGGTTTCCGACGGGGCCAGCGTCATGCGCGTGATGCGGCCCGGGAACATGTCGGTCTTGCCGCCAAGCGCCGGGATCCAGAAGGAGTGGATGACCTCGCCCGCCGTCAGTTCGATCTCGGTTCGCTGGTCGACGGGCAGACGCAGCTCGTTCGCGGCGATGATGGGGGCGGTGGCCCCGTCGGGCCAGTATTCGACGCGCCACCACCACCGTTCGGCCGTGACGCGGACGCGCAGGCCGTCGTCGGGGGCGCGTTGCTCGCCCATCATCGGCAGGCTGTAGATCAGCAGGGCCGACAGGACCACCAGTGGAAAGAGGATGCCGCCGCCGATGATGACGGCCTCGGCCAAGCGGCGCGACATCTTGCCGACGTGGATGCGGGTGACATAGAGAAAGAGGCCGTTCAGCGCGAACCAGATCACGACGGCTCCGGCCAGCATCACCCAGAAGAGGTTCAGCGTCGCCAGCGCGTCGACCCCTGCGGGCGAGAACATCGACTGGTTGCCGGCACAGCCCGCAGGCCCTATCAGCAGCCCGACCCGGGCAGCCCACCAGCCGAAGATGTTTCGCCGCATCTGTCCCCGTCACCGTTGATTGGCGCCCTGTTCCTTCAACTTCCCGTGTTGCAGTTTGTTCCGGCGCCTTTGCCGGGGCGATGAAGGTTGATCGGTGTCGGTCGGCGGGAACCCCGGCAGGTTCAGACGGTTAGATCCCTGAGCCACGCCCTGTGATGGGGCGCGCGCGCATGCGATGGTGACAGGGACAGCGATGAACGACGATCTTCCGTATTGCGGGCCAGCGCCCATGCCCGGCCAGATCTGGACGGCGTGGAACCTGGACCCGGTGCTTCTGGCGGTGCTGGTCGTCGCGGGGGCGCTGCTTCTTGCCAGGTCGTCGTCCAGGGGGGCGGCGGCGATTGCGCTGGCGTCACTGACGGTGGCCTTCGTGTCGCCGCTTTGCGCGCTGACCGTGGCGCTTTTTTCGGCGCGGGCGGTGCATCACCTGCTGCTGGTGACGGTGGCGGCGCCTGCGCTGGCGCTGGCGCTGCCGCTTTTGCCTCGTGTCCCGGCCGGCCTGTCGCTGGCCGGAGTGACCGCGGCGATGATCGCGTGGCACCTGCCGTCCGTCTATTCCCACATCTGGGCGTCCGAGGTGATGTACTGGGCGATGCAGGTGGCGATGCTGGTGCCGGCCTGGGGGTTCTGGTCGGCGATGCTGACGCCCCGCATGACGGCCGAGGATGCCTTTCGCCGCGCGCTGCTGGTCGGCGGGCTGGCGGGCATCATGGGCCTGATCGGGGCGCTGCTGACCTTCGCGCCCGGTACGCTCTATCTTCAGCATGTGGATGGGGCGGCCGCCTGGGGGCTGACGGCGCTGGCCGATCAGCAGCTGGCGGGGCTGCTGATGTGGGTGCCGGGGTTCCTGCCGCTTGCGGCGCTGGCGGCATGGATCCTGCAGCGCGGCTGGAAGGCCGGATTTGCCGCATGATCGTCGCCGCTCTCAAGTATCTGCACCTGGCGGCGATGCTCTGCTGGTGCGCGTCGCTGATCGCGCTGCCGCTGCTGCTCAGCCTCTATGGCGGGGCATGGCGGACTGATCGCGGCAGCGAGAAGCTGCAGGCGCGCTATGCCGAGTTCCGGCTGATCACCCATTACGGCTATGTCGCATTCGCAACGCCTGCCGCAGTGGTCGCCATCGCGGGGGGGACGGGGCTCATCTTCGCGGGCGACGTGTTCGACCTGTGGTTCGTGGCCAAGCTGGCCCTGGTGTCCGGAATGGCGCTGGTCCACGCATGGATCGGGCATTTCATCCTGATCTCGGCCGAACACCGGGGCATGCACAACCTGCGGTCGCCGTTGATCCCGCTGGCGCTGGCCATTCCGCTGATGATGGGGGTGCTGTGGCTGGTGCTGGCCAAGCCCGACCTGAGCGGGCTGACCGACTGGATGCCGGACCTCATGCTGGTGCCGCGGGGGCAGACGTGACAGCCGGTTCAGCCCTCGCGCTGCGCGCCGATGTGATAGTCGAAGACCAGCTTGCCGCCGTGCCAGCCGGTGATCCCCGTCATTCCTGCCGCCAAGGCCGATATCATCGCGCCCCAGGGCAGCACGGCGCCCACCGGGTCGTCCATGCGAAAGCCCCAGTTGAGTCCCAGCACCGACAGCAGCATCACCGCCAGCACGAAATGCGTCCAGCTGGCGCTGCGGATGCGGATGCCGGGGGCCATCAGCAGCTCCACCGTGCCGGTAACACCGGCCAGGACCCCCATCCCGAACGCCACGCCGGACCCCCAGAGCGCGACGCGCGGCCAGAACTCGTCCCCGGTGAACCAGTACATCGCATCGGCACCGAACACCGAGAACGCCAGCGCGATGGGGAAGGCCACCATCATCGCATGCAGCGGGTGGCCGGCGATGGCGATCTTGGTCTCGGTGTCGCTGAAGGCGACGTGCTCCTCGATCGGGTCGCTCAGCCGGCGTCGCTGCTTCCACGAATATTTCTTCCGCATAAGGTGTCCCCACTGCCCAAGTCCTGCCTTTACAAGCCCGCCGCTTTGCTGGCGGTTCCGCTGCTGGCTGCCTGCGACGGCCCTCTGAGCACACTGACCCCCGCCGGACCTGCGGCGGTCCAGATCGCGCGCCTGTGGTGGGCGATGCTGATCGGGTCGGGGCTGATCACCTTGCTGGTCATGGCGATGCTGTGGCGCGCGCTGCGCCACCAGTCGCACGACCACCCCGGACCTGCGGCCGAGCGTCGCTGGATCATCGGCTGGGGCCTGGGGTTTTCGCTGACGGTGCTGACCGTGCTTCTGGGCTTCGGCCTCTGGATCGGCGAACGGATGATCGTGCGCAACGATGCGACGCCGCTGGTCGAGGCCCGTGCGGGGCGATGGGCGTGGGAATTCGTCCAGCCGGGACCGGGGGGCGCGCCGGTGACGACGCAGGGGATCCTCTATGTCCCGGCGGGGCAGCCTTTCGATGTCGCGATCACGTCGTTCGACGTGATCCACAGCTTCTGGGTGCCGCGTCTTGGCGGCAAGATGGATGCCATTCCGGGCCATCGGAACGTGCATCGCCTGATGGCGGCGGAACCGGGCATCTACGAAGGACTCTGCGCGGAGTTCTGCGGGCTGGGCCACAGTTTCATGAACTTCCGGGTGATCGCCTATGACCCGGCGGGCCCGCTTCCCGCATTCACCGACGCGCCGGAGGGCCGACCATGACCCCAAGGCCCCAGGACGACACGCAGAACGACGCCATCGACGTGACCGCGGACATCCCGGCCAACCCGCCGCAGCGCGCCCTGCGCCTGCACCGCGAGCTGGACGAGGTCTGGCGGGACCTGCCGGGCTGGCGGGGGTTCTTCACCTCGGTCAACCACAGCACGATCGGCAAGCGCTTCATGGCGACCGCCTTCGTCTTCTTTGCCATCGGCGGCGTGCTGGCCATGATGATCCGCGCGCAGCTCGCGACTCGGGACGGGGCCTTCCTGGACACCGAGCTCTATAACCAGATCTTCACGATGCATGGCAGCATCATGATGTTCCTGTTCGCGATCCCCATGCTGGAAGGGCTGGCGCTGTGGCTTCTGCCCAAGATACTTGGCACGCGGGACATGGCCTATCCGCGGCTCAGCGCGCTTGGATACTTCTGCTATCTGTTCGGGGGCATCGTCATCGTGCTGTCGCTGCTGTTCGGGGTCGCGCCGAACGGCGGCTGGTTCATGTATGTGCCCCTGACCGACAAGACATACTCGCCGGGCATCAATGCCGACGTGTGGCTGCTGGGAGTCACCTTCGTCGAGATCAGCGCCATGGCCGCCGCAATCGAGATCACCGTGACCATCCTGCGCTGTCGCGCCGCCCACATGCCGCTGACGCGGATGCCGCTGATGGGCTGGTACCTGCTGGGCACGGCGGTGATGATGCTGGTGGGCTTTCCGCCGCTGATCCTCGGGTCGATCCTCTTGGAGGTGCAGCGCGCCTTCGACTGGCCGTTCTTCGACGTGGCGCGCGGAGGATCGCCGCTTCTGTGGCAGCACCTCTTCTGGCTGTTCGGCCACCCCGAGGTCTATATCATCTTCCTGCCCGCCGCCGGGGCGTTGTCGACGATCATCCCGATCCTGTCGCGCACGACGATCCTGGGCTATGGCGCCCTGGTCGCGGCGGTGATCGGGCTTGTGTTCCTGTCCTTCGGCCTTTGGGTCCACCATATGTTCACTGTAGGCATCCCGCACATGGCGCTGTCGTTCTTCTCGGCCGCGTCGGCGCTGGTGGCGGTGCCCACGGCGGTGCAGGTCTTCGCCTGGATCGGCACCATGTGGGAGGGCCGCGTCCAGTTCCGGCTGCCGATGCTGTACATCATGGGGTTCTTCGCGACCTTCGTCATGGGCGGTCTGACCGGCGTGATGCTTGCGATGGTGCCCTTCAACTGGCAGGCGCATGACACGCATTTCGTCGTGGCCCACCTGCACTATGTCCTGATCGGCGGCTTCGTCTTTCCCATGCTGGCGGCCATCGCCTACTGGATGCCGCTGATCTGCGGGCGCTGGCGGGTCAGGGGACTGGGCGAGGCCGCGTTCTGGATGATCTTCATCGGCTTTCACGGCACCTTCTTCATCATGCACCTGACCGGCCTTCTGGGCATGCGCCGCCGCATCGCCGTCTATCCCGAAAACGCGGAATGGGAATGGCTGAACCTGGTCTCGTCGGGCTTCGGGATGGTGCAGGCGGCGGGCTTTGCGCTGTTCGCCTTCGACGTCGTCATGCAGTGGATGTTCGGCCGGCGCAGCTGGCGCAACCCGTGGCAGGCGCCGACGCTGGAATGGGCCATGCCGCTGCCGGCACCGTCCTACAACTTCGCCTCTCTGCCGGGACCACGGCAGCCCGACGCTGGCGCCCTGTTGGCGTTGGCGCGGGGCGAGGGGCTGCTGGCCGGTGCGCCGCGCGGTTGGCGAGAGACCCTGGCCGTCGAACCCGGCAGCGGCAAGCCGCAGCATGTGGCGGTCCTGGCCACGAACACCGCCCTTCCCGTCGCCACCGCGGCCGCGATCGGCAGCTTCTTCGGGCTGATGCTGGCGGGGCTCTATTGGCTGGCGCCGCTGGGGATCATCGCGACGATGGTGGTGGTCTGGCGGTGGGGCGCCCTGATGGGAACGGAGCGCGACCACCCGCCGGTCCAGGTTGCGCCGGACATGGCGCTGCCGCTGCACTGGCAGGTCCGCACCACCCTGGGACAGACAGGAACCATGGTTCTGCTGGTGGCGGATGCGACGCTCTACGGGTCGCTGCTGTTCGGGGTCGGCTTTCTGACGGTGGTGGCTCCGGGCTGGCCCCCGCCCGACAGCGGCGTCGGCACCGGCTGGATGCTTCTGCTGGCGCTTGCCGCATTGGCGCTGATGGCGGCCGGGGCAATCGCCGCCCGCCTGGCCGAAAGTCGCCGGGCGCAGGCCGGCGGGCGCGTCTGGACGCGCATCGGCCTTGTCTTGGCGGGCTTGGCGCTGGTCATGCTGGTCGGGCTGGGCTGGGGACTTGACGACCCGACGCGTCACGCGCGCGATGCACTGCGCGGGGCCATTCTGGGCTTTGCAGTCGTGCATGGAGTGATTGTGCTGATGCTGGCGCTGCGGTCTCATGTCGATGCCCGCCGCGGCCGCATCGGACTTGAACGGCGCGGCGCGGTGCCCGCCTGGCAGCTGTTTCAGGTCTTCTGGCTGGGGACGACGGCGGCGTCGCTGGCCGTGGTTGTGGCGCAGGAGGTGCTGGCATGATCTGGCTGGCGCGCGCCCTTGCGGGTCCGATGCTGTGGGGCGCGCTGTTTTCCGCCGTCTATGCGCTGCATGGGGCCGGTTGCAACCTGGGCTGGATCGACGTGCGGCTGGGGCCGGCGGATCTGCACCATGCGGCGATGTGGGCCGTCTGGGCCGCAGGGCTGGCGGTTCACGTGCTTCTGGTCAGGACGATGCCGGCAGGGCAGGGGCGCCAGAGGAAGATCATCACCGCCGCCAGTTGGATCGGCCTTGTCGCCAGCGCCTTCACGCTGTTTCCCGTCATTGCCACCTCGACCTGCTTCTGAACGATTGAGCGCACGGGCCCGGCCGTGCTAGGCGCAAGGCATCCCTTGCCTGCGCGAAAGGTCCGACATGTCCACGGCTGCACGATGACCCCCGCCGCCCGCATGGCCGCCGCGATCGGGGTCCTGGACGAGATCCTGACCGGAAGCCCCGCCGAGCAGGCGCTGTTGCGCTGGTCGCGTACCAGCCGCTTCGCTGGATCTGGCGACAGGGCGGCGCTGCGCGACCTGGTCTTCGGCGCGCTGCGGCGGCGCGACAGCTATGCGGCGCTTGGCGGCGCGTTGACCGGGCGGGGCCTGATGATCGGCCATGCGCGCGCCGAGAGTCTGCCGATGGCGCGGCTCTTCAGCGGCGAAGGCCATGCTCCGGCGGCGTTGACCGAAGCAGAGGCTGCGCATGTGCCCACTGATTTGCCCGACGACCTGCCCGACTGGCTGCGGCCTGACTGGAGCGCCGCCCTCGGGTCGCGGGCGGCAGAGGTCGCTGCGGCGATGACTCTGCGCGCGCCGGTCTGGCTGCGGGTGAACCTGGCGCGGACGGACCCGGCCGGCGCCATGGCCTCGCTTGCCGCGGAAGGGGTGGAAACGCAGCGATCAGACCTGCTGCCGTCGGCGTTGCGGGTGACTGCGAACGAACGCGCGGTTGCCCGGTCCAAGGCCTACCGCGCCGGCCTGGTCGAGTTGCAGGACCTGTCCCCGCAGCTGGCCTGTGCGGAGCTGCCACTGGTGCCGCGCATCTCGGTGCTGGACTATTGCGCGGGGGGCGGCGGCAAGACGCTGGCCATCGGCGCGCGTCAACCCGACGCCCGGCTGACGGCGCATGACGCGTTCCCCGCCCGGATGGCCGACCTTCCGGCACGTGCGGCGCGGGCCGGGCTGCGGGTTGCGGTGACGGACAAGGCGAAGGGCAGCTTCGATCTTGTCGTCGCGGACGTGCCCTGTTCGGGGTCGGGAACGTGGCGGCGGACGCCCGATGCGAAGTGGAGGCTGGACCGCCCCCGGCTTGACGGCCTCGTCGCGACGCAGGCCGAGATCCTTGACGAGGTTGTGCCGAGCGTCGCCCCGGGCGGGTGCCTTGCCTACATGACCTGCTCGGTCCTGTCGGCCGAAAACGGCGACCAGGTTGCGTCATTCCTGGCCCGGCAGCCGGCCTTTCGGTTGGCAGGGGACCAGCTTTGGACGCCGCTGACGGGCGGCGACGGCTTCTATCTGGCGATGCTGCGGCGCGGATGATGGCGCTGATTAACGCTATCTTAAAGGCTGCCGCGTTAGGTGCTGGATCGTCGAACGGCAGAAGGACGATTCGCATGGCGCATCTGGACGAACAGGCGGGGCTTCCGCGCAGCGCACTTGCCGCGCTGCCGGTGCTGGTGGCGCCGATGGTGCTGGGGGCCGTGGTGCTGACGCTGCGGCCGGGTGCCGCGACGGGCATGGCGGCGGTCGTCGTCTCGACGGTCGCGGTGGCCTGGTACCTGCTGGGCGGCGCAGTGTCGGTCGCACACCTGGCGCGTGGCGTGGCGGCGCGTCGTGCCTTGCAGGCCATCCGCGGCGAGGTTGCCGTCGCACCCGAGCCGATCTGGATCTGCGACGCCAACGGCCTTGTCCTCTTTCAGAACAATCCCGCGCAGCGCGCCTTCGACGACATGACCGGCCGCCAGATCCTGATGCTGATGTCCCGGTTCCGCGCCGATGCGCATGGGCAGCTGTCCGACATGACGGCGCGCGCCCTGCGCCTCGGCAATGCCGAGATGGAGCTGCCGGGGGGCGAGCTTCTGTCGCTCAGCTGCCGGCCCGACGCGCCGCTGCAGGTCTGGGCGCTTCATCCCGCCGATGCGGGCGATGGTCATGTCGCACTGGATGACGACATGCCCCAGGACGACTTCGACGCGATTCCCGTGGCGCTTCTGCGCCTGACTGTCGATGGTCGCATCTGCCAGGCCAATGCCGCTGCGCGCGACGTGATGGAGGGACTGCTGGCCGAGGACGGCACCAGCCAGAACCTGGCCGAACTGCTGGACGGGCCGGGGCGCCCGCTGGCGGATTGGCTGGCCGACCTGTGCGCCGGGCGCGCCGTCAACCGGTCGGAAATGCTGCGCCTGCGTCACCCCGACAGCCGCGCCAATGCCATGAAGGACCGCCACTTCCAGCTGTCCGTCGCCCGCGACCCGGCGGATGCTGCCCGCCTGATCGCGGTCCTCTCGGATGCCAGCGCGCTCAAGACGCTTGAGGCGCAGTTCGTGCAAAGCCAGAAGATGCAGGCCATCGGCCAGTTGGCGGGCGGCGTGGCGCATGACTTCAACAACCTTCTGACGGCGATCAGCGGGCATTGCGACCTGCTGATGCTGCGCCGCGACAAGGGCGACCCGGACTATGCCGATCTGGACCAGATCAGCCAGAACGCCAACCGTGCGGCGGCGCTGGTCGGACAGCTGCTGGCGTACTCTCGCAAGCAGACCCTCCGGCTCGAGACACTGGACCTTCGCGACACGCTGGCCGACCTGACCCACCTTCTGAACCGCCTGGTGGGAGAGCGTGTGGGCCTGGCGATCACCTATGACCCGGCGCTACGCGCCATTCGCGCCGACAAGCGCCAGCTGGAGCAGGTGATCATGAACCTGGTGGTCAATGCCCGCGATGCCATGCCCCAGGGCGGCGATATCAGCGTCAGGACCGAAAACGTGCACCTGTCGGCGCCGCTCAACCGGGACAGCGTGACCTTGCCCGCGGGCGGCTACGTCTGCATCAAGGTTACGGACCAGGGCTGCGGGATCTCGCCCGAGCATCTGGACAAGATCTTCGAACCGTTCTTCACCACCAAGCGGACCGGAGAGGGAACGGGTCTAGGGCTGTCCACCGCCTACGGCATCGTCAAGCAGACCGGCGGCTTCATCTTCTGCGACAGCAAGGTGGACAAAGGCACGTCGTTCTCTCTCTACTTCCCGGCCCATGCCCATGCAGCGGCAACCGTCACCCCCTTGCCCCAAGCAGCACCACGTCCCGCGCCGCATCTGCAAGCGCATTCGCGCGCCACCGTCCTGCTGGTCGAGGACGAAGCGCCGGTTCGCGCCTTTGCGTCGCGGGCACTGAAGCTAAAGGGCTTCGACGTCCTGGAAGCGGGTTCCGGAGAGGAGGCGCTGGAGATCCTGGAAAGTGGCGGTCGGGTGGTAGATATCTTCGTCACCGACGTCGTCATGCCGGGTCTAGACGGGCCGGCATGGGTCCAGAGGGCAAAGGAACGCCATCCTGCCGCAAGCGTGATCTTCATGTCCGGCTATACCGAGGACATCTTCGTCGACGGACGGACGCCCGTCGCCGGTTCGGCGTTCCTTGCGAAGCCCTTTACGCTGACCGAGCTGACGCAACTTGTCGAAAACCAGCTCTCCACGGCCGGAGGTGGTAGTCGAGTGCATTAGGATGTTCGATGTATGACTGGCTTTTTTGCAAATGGCGTGTGCCGCTCGGCCGGCGCTACAGCCGGTCGCTCCGACCAAGAGGGCACGGCTGGCAGACATCGATCGTCCAGAAGCTGACGGATGATCCGGACCTGTATCTGTGATGAGGTCCTTCTGCCGCCCTTGGAAGCGCGAACAGTCATGAGGGGTCAATCCGAAGATATCTCAAGTTCGACGTCGGCCGATACAACTCTCCGCGACGGATCGGAACCCGATCAAGTAAGACCCAGGCGTCGACTGGTCCGGACGCAGCGATGCCTGCTCCAGGAGAAGGCGGGCAGCCACTGGTAAGCGGAGGCATAATGCAGTGGCGGTCCATAGGAGTAAGACGACATCACGATGAGTCGCGCCGAGCCACTTTCCGCATGATAGGTTCCGGCACCCGCAACGGATCAGGCCGAACCGGATGACGGTGGCAGCGGCACAATATCCCGCGGCCTTTGCAGCCGCCAGGCAGACATCGCGGGGCGGGGGTGGCGTGGCTCGGCTTTCGGCGCTCGGTCGAAGGCGGCAATGCCCCATTTGCGCCGTTTCGTCCTCTGGCGGCATGCGGGTTCCATCGCCGAGATCATCCTGCAAGGCTGAAAACGCCTTGGAACCCGCCTGCCGCTCGGGCGGGCACTCCCGGTTCCAGTCCCGCCTCGACCCGGTAGGGTGCGCGCCACCGCTCAGTTGCGCCATGTTCAACTGGGAGACGCGGTGCGACAATGCGGGGACAAGCGGCAGGCGCCGCAAATGGCGGATGAGAACCGCCGCCTCCGGCCGGTCCGCTTCGGCCGTGACACTGTGGCCGCGGCGTTCGATCGTGCGGTGAAGGATCGCGGCACGGGCGCAACAGGTCGCCACCATACCGTGGCTGGAAGCGATCAGCATCAGGATGCGACGCGTGTCCCACCGGACAGTGGTTCCGGCAAATCAGTCTCGGGGCACGGTCGGGCAGCTTGCGTGAACAGTGCCTGCTGACGATACCGGAAGGCCAGGCGAGCCTCCCGCATGACCTCCGGAGCTTGACCAGTGGCGGCGTAGGTTCCACCCGCAGGGGACTCGACCTGGAACAAATGGGCCGCGCGTGTCTTTCTGCACGACCTGCCGCAAAACCCGGAGCGTCGACGATGCCAACCACCGACCAGCCCCCACTGACCGCCTTCGCACTCAATTGCTCGCTTCGCGGCTCGGGCTCCGACGAGAAGAGCTCGACCGACCGGATGATCCTGGATCTGCTGGAGGCGATGCGCCCCCATGGCATCACCGGAGAGGTCGAGCGTGTCGCCGACCACGACGTCAAGCCGGGGGTGCTCTCGGACATGGGGCCAGGCGACGCCTGGCCTGCGCTGCGGTCGCGGATCATCGCGGCGGACATCTTCATTCTGGGAACGCCGATCTGGCTTGGCCACCCGTCGAGCATCGCGCAGAGGGTTCTTGAACGACTTGACGCCTTCCTGTCCGAGGTGGACGACCGCAACAGGATGCCTGCGGTGGGCAAGGTCGCCCTGGTGGCCGTTGTCGGCAACGAGGACGGGGCCCACGCGACCCATGCTGCCTGCTTCCAGGCGCTGAACGATGTCGGCTTCACGATCCCGCCGAACTCGGGCGTCTACTGGGTCGGCGAAGCGATGCAGGGCAAGAACTACGTCGATCTGGACAAGACGCCTGACGCCGTTGCGTCGTCTCTTCAGACCGCCGCCTCGAACACGGCTCATCTGGCGAGGCTGCTGAAGCGGAACGAGTTTCCGGGCACGGATTAGGACGCATGCGGCCACTGGTGGGATTTCGGCAGCCTCAAGGGTCGTGATCCTGCGCGACGTGCCTTTGCGGCTCGACCCAGGTGCGGGCGCTTCGCGAGGTCGGTGGCGTTGCATGAGCCGAATCCTTTTGCGCAAACTGCAAGTTCAAGCGTTCCATCCTTGCCGCTTGTCTTGGCACAACGATCCTGAATGGCATCAGCCTGACCAGCCAGGACGCGCGGTCGGCAAGTTCGTGCAGATAAAGGGTTTTTACTGGCACCTCCGGGTTGTGCCTGTGACGAAACTGACTCAAATCTTAACTAAGTTTTAGCCAGTTCATTCAAGGTACGCTCATGTTCAGTTCTGAAAGCATTCAAGTTGACTACGCGACCAAGATCAAAACGCCTGCCCAGCAGGGCAAGGCGGCTGGCACGGCAAGGGTCATCGGGCGCCGGGCGCGGCCGATCGGCGGCCCGACCAAGCGCGCCATCGACATCGTGCTGGTCCTGACGGCGCTGCCGCTGCTGGGGCTGTTGATGTTGGGTCTGGCGGTGCTGATCAAACGCGCTGACAACGGGCCGCTGCTCTACGGGCACCGCCGCGTCGGGTTTAAGGGGCGCGAGTTCAAGTGCTGGAAGTTCCGCACGATGGTCGTCGATGGTGACGCCGTTCTGGAACGGCACTTCGAGAAGAACCCGGGTGACCGGATCATCTGGAACGTCCAGCGCAAGCTGACCAACGATCCGCGAATCACCCCGATCGGCGCCGTGCTGCGCAAGCTGAGCCTGGACGAGCTGCCGCAACTGCTGAACGTTCTCAACGGCGAGATGAGCCTGGTCGGTCCCCGTCCGGTTGTCGAGGATGAGCTGGCTTACTACGGCACTACGGCCCGCTATTATCTCTCGGCTCGTCCTGGCCTGACTGGTCTTTGGCAGGTGAGCGGTCGCAGCAACACGACCTATGCCGAGCGCGTCCGTCTGGACCGTCGCTACGTATCGCGTTGGGCGCATTGGCGCGATCTGCAGATCCTGATCAAGACCGTGCCCGCGCTTATCAGTTCGCGCGGGGCACATTGATCTGCAAGGCTTGCGGCACCTTCAGCGGTGACGCAGGTCGTTGCAGCCATTGGTCCCGACCGGCACCAACATGCCCCAGGTGGCGCAACCTCATCCGAGGCATCAATCCGCACGTCTATGTCCCGAAGCCGATCCGTTGTGCATCCTGAAGGCTCGCCAGCCCACCCTCATGAAGCGTGCGGTCCATTGTCGTCCGCCGTCTGCCATCAGTCTCGGACCAATGGCGGCTGCCCGTTTATCCAGAGAGCCGGCCGTATTTCTCTGCTGATCATGCAGATCGCGGTTGTCATCGGTGGGTCGTCAAAGCTGATGAACCCCTTCATCCCGTGAACCTGCCTGCGGGTTGGAAGTAGGGATGGACAGCTGATGACCGGTGCTGCAGCGGTGGCGATGCCAATTTGGACGGTCGCTTTGTTCGACGTCCTGCGATGGACACCATCGCGTTTGTCTTGACGGGCCGCCTCGGCACCAGCCAAACTGATCGCTCAGATCATGCGTCGACGCGCAGCCGCTCCATCAGCGCCTTGATCTCGGGGCGGCAGGAACCACAGTTCGCACCGGCGCCAAGTGCGCGGCCGACGTCATCGACGGACAGCAACCCCTGCGAGGTGATGGCCGCCACCAGCGTCGTGATCCCGATGCCCGTGCAGGCGCAAACGGTGGCGCCGCCGTCGGGCCGGTCCGCGCCGGGGCGGCCGGCGAGAAGGCCCGCGTCGATATCCTGCGAAAGTGCCGTGGCCAGGTGGCTGCGCGACAGGGCGACGGGGTCGGGCGAGACGAACAGCGCCGCCTGCAGCTGGCCGTCCCTGACGAAGGCCAGCCTGACGATCCCGCGGCTGTCGTCGCGGACGACCATCGGTGGGATGTCGAGATCCAGAAGATGCTGCGCAGCCTCGCTCCAGTCCGGGGGATCGGCAAGGCCGGCAAGCTCGGCCTGGTAACCGCCGGGCAGGGTGGCCACCGCCCAATAGTCGCTATCGGGACTTATCGGGCGGCGCGAGACGGCATAGCCGTACCAACGCGCCCGGAAAGGCGCGACTGCGACCGGCGTGGACTTGAGCGCCGGTTGGCCCGAGACCGGGTCCACCAGGGCGCGCGTCAGGCCGTTGACGCGTCCCGTCGGGGCGGTCGGCCCGCTCCAGTGTATCGGGGCGAAGGGCTGGCCCGGCGCGACGCGGTCGGTGACCAGAACGCGAAGAACCGCCTCTCCGCGCGCCGAGGTTACGCGGGCGAGGCTGGCCGGGGCGAGGCCGAGAGACGCTGCGTCGCCGGGGTGCAGTTCCAGATAGGGCTCGGCCAGGTGGCGCGACAGGCGGGGCGATGTGCCGGTGCGGGTCATGCTGTGCCAATGGTCGCGGACCCGGCCGGTGTTCAGCCTGAAGGCGAAGCCGGTCGTCGTCGGCTGGGGCAGGCGGGGAACGACCGGCACCATCCGGCCCCGGCCCGTGGACGTGTGGTAGCGGCCTTCTCCGAAAAAACGGTCGCCCTGCCGTGCCCCTGCGCGCGGCCAGAGAAACGGCGTCATCGCGTCGTAGTCCCCGCGATCCATCTTCGCGCAGTCGGAGATGTCGAAGTCGCTGCCCAGCCTGCCGGCCACCCCCGAAAGCGCGGCATGTTCCGCGAAGATCTGCGCGGGGTGCGTCCAGGCGAAGGCCTGATGCCAACCCATCCGCTGCGCCACACCTGCGATGATGCGCCAGTCGTCGCGGGCCTGCCCGACCGGGGCAAGCGTCGGACGCTGCCGGCTGATCCGACGTTCGGAGTTCGTGACGGTGCCGTCCTTCTCGCCCCAGCCCGTCGCGGGCAGCAGGACATCCGCCAGTCGCGTCGTGTCGGTCTGCGCAATCATGTCCGAGACGACGACGAAGTCGCAGCCGTCCATGGCGCGGGCGACGCGGTCGGCATCGGGCATCGACATGGCGGGGTTGGTGCAGATGATCCACAGTGCCTTGATGCGGCCGTCCTCGATGGCGCGGAACATGTCGACGGCCTTCAGGCCCGGCGTCCTGGGCATCCGGGGAGCATTCCAGAACTGCTGGACCGCCTGGCGGTGGTTCGGGTCGTCGATGTCCAGGTGGCAGGCCAGCATGTTGGCCAGCCCGCCAACCTCTCGGCCGCCCATGGCGTTGGGCTGGCCGGTGACCGAAAACGGCCCCATGCCGGGCCGCCCGATCCGCCCGGTCGCCATGTGGCAGTTCAGGATCGCGTTGACCTTGTCGGTGCCGCTGTCGGACTGGTTGATGCCTTGGGAATAGACCGTGACCACGCGGTCGCTGGCGCACCACAGGTCGATGAACTGTGCCAGGTCGTCCGGCGAAAGCCCGGTCATCGCCGGATCGGTCTGCCGCGCGGCGGCCACGGTCTCGTCCAGCCCGTCGACCGGCGCGGCGCCGGTCAGGCCGCGGCGGTCCGCCTCGGCCAGCAGCAGGTTGAAGACGGCCGCATCGGCGCCGGGCGCGACCCGCAGGTGCAGGTCGGCGATATCGCAGGTGGCGGTGCGGCGCGGGTCGATCACGATGACCTTGGTGCCCCGAACCTCTCGTGCGGCGGCAAGGCGCTGGAAGAGGACCGGGTGGCACCAGGCCAAGTTGGAGCCGACGAGGACCACGCAGTCCGCCTCCTCCAGATCCTCGTAAAGACCGGGCACCGTGTCGCTGCCGAAGGCGCGCCGGTGCCCCGCCACCGACGACGCCATGCAAAGGCGGGAGTTGGTGTCGATATTGGCGCTGCCGATGAACCCCTTCATCAGCTTGTTGGCGACGTAGTAATCCTCGGTCAGCAACTGGCCCGAGACGTAGAAGGCGACGGAATCCGGGCCGTGTCTTTCAATGGTCTCGCTGAATCGCTGCGCGACCAGGTCCAGCGCCTCGTCCCATTCCGCCTCGCGCCCGCCGATCCGGGGGGTCAGCAGGCGTCCGGTCGGGCCGACCGTTTCACCAAGCGCCATGCCCTTGACGCACAGGCGCCCGAAGTTGGCCGGGTGATCCGGGTCGCCCTTGATCGCCAGTCCGCCGTCGGGCTGGGGCGTGGCCAGCACACCGCAGCCCACGCCGCAATAGGGGCAGGTCGTCCGAACCGGGCGGGCAGGAGCGTGCATGGTCATGGCCGTTCCTTACTCTGCCGGGACCGCCGCAGGGCGGTCGTCGGTGATCCGGTCAAGCTCGGGCGAGGTGCGGTGGTGGGTGGCATAGATCATCGCGCCCACGAAGGTCAGCCCGCCGACCAGGTTGCCGATGACGGTCGGGATCTCGTTCCAGATCATGTAGTCCATGATGGTGAAGTTGCCGCCCAGCAGCAGTCCGGCCGGGAACAGGAACATGTTCACGATGGAATGTTCGAACCCCATGTAGAAGAACACCAGGATCGGCATCCACATGGCCATGATCTTGCCCGACACGCTGGTCGACATCATCGCGGCGACGACGCCGGTGGACACCATCCAGTTGCACATGACCGCGCGCACGAACAGCGTCAGCATTCCCGCCGCACCATGCGCCGCATAGCCGATGGTGCGGCCTTCGCCGATATGGCCGATCTTTTCGCCGACCGCGTTCGGGGCCTCGGACCAGCCGAAGGTGACGATGATCGCCATGAAGACGGCCACCGTGAAGGCGCCGGCGAAGTTGCCGCAGAAGACCAGGCCCCAGTTCCTCAGCATTCCCTTGGGCGTGACGCCCCGCCGCTTGTCGATCAGCGCCAGGGGCACCAGCGTGAAGACGCCGGTCAGCAGGTCGAAGCCCAGCAGGTACAGCATGCAGAAGCCCACGGGGAACAGCAGCGCCCCGATCAGCGGGTTGCCGGTGTTGACGGTGACGGTGACGGCGAAGGCCGCCGCCAGCGCCAGGATAGCGCCGGCCATGTAGGCGCGGATCAGCGTGTCCTTGGTCGACATGAAGACCTTGGCCTCTCCGGCGTCGATCATCTTCTTGGCGAAGTCCGATGGTGTGACGTATGACATCGGGGTCGTCCTTCCTGCAGGGGGCCGGGGCGGCCGTTACCAGTTGGCGTAGGGCAGGTACTTGCCCGACATGGTGATGCGGACGCGGTCGCCCTTGGGATGCGGTTCGCGGTCCAGGTGCATCGAGAAGTCGATGGCCGACATGATGCCGTTGCCGAACTCCTCGTTGATCAGCGCCTTCGCGGTGGGGCCATAGACGCCGACGATTTCGTAGAGGCGATAGATGCAGGGGTCGGTCGGGACGGCCTGGTCCCAGACCTTCAGCGGGCTGTCGGTCAGCGGCTCGATCATGCTGTCCGGCAGGCTCAGCAGCGCAGCCAGCGCGCGCGCCTTGTCTTCGGGAAAGGCGTTCATGCCGGTTGCGGCGGAATGCAGCCAGACGGAGGACATGCCGATCGCATCGGCCAGCTGCTGCCAGCTTTGGCCTGCGCGCTTCTTGGCGCGCAGGATCATCGCGGTGGCATCGTCGCGCGTGGTTTCCTCGATGGTGATCCTGGTCATGGGCGGTCCTTTCAGGCGGCCTGGCTGCGGGTCAGAAGGTCGGCCGTGATCAGGACGCGGCCGTCGCTGACCCGGACGGGCCAGGTGCGGACTGTGCCCTCGTCGGCACCCTGCGCCGTGCCGGTGTTCAGATCGAACACCCAGTTGTGCAGCGGGCAGGTGACCTGGTGGCCATGCACGATCCCCTCGGACAAGGGGCCGCCCTTGTGCGGGCAGCGGTCGTCCAGCGCGAAGAGGCGGTCATCGGCGGTGCGGAAGACGGCGACGCAGCCCTCGGCGGTGCGGATCAGGCGGGCGCCCTGCCGGGGGATGTCCTCCAACGAGGCGATATCGACGAAGCGGGTCATTCTGCGGCCTCCAGGGTCAGATCGGCAAGGGGCCCCCATTTGGGGGTTTCGGACGGGGTGGACAGGTCGGCCCAAGGGTCGCGGCGATAGACGGACTGGCTGATCTCGAACCGCTCGACCAGGGCGCGGCGGTTGTCGAGGTCATCGACGACCTGCGCCCTGATCCAGTCGAGGTCCACCTTGTTCATCCACTTCCAGATCCGGTCCAGATAGCGGGCGTGTTCCCGGTAAAGCTGGGTGACGGCCAGGATGATGGCGATGGCCTCGTCCTCGGACGGGGTCGAGGCCAGGTGCTCGGTCTCCCTGACCTCCATCCCCGCCGCGCCGCCGATCGAGATGTTGTAGCCTGAATCGACGCAGACGACGCCGATGTCCTTGCAGGTCGCCTCCGCGCAGTTGCGCGGGCAGCCCGACACGCCCAGCTTCAGCTTGTGGGGCGTCCAGGACCCCCACATCAGCTTTTCCAGCTTGATGCCGAGGCCGGTCGAATCCTGCGTGCCGACGCGGCAGAACTCTTTCCCGACGCAGGTCTTGACGGTTCGCAGACCCTTGGAATAGGCGTGGCCCGAGACCAGCCCGGCGGCGTTCAGATCGGCCCACATGTGGGGCAGGTCCTCTTTCCGGACGCCCAGAAGGTCGATGCGCTGGCCGCCTGTCACCTTGACCATCGGCACGTCGTACTTCTCGGCCGCGTCCGCAATGGCACGCAGTTCGGCGGGCGTGGTGACGCCGCCCCACATGCGCGGGACGACCGAATAGGTGCCGTCCTTCTGGATGTTGGCGTGGTTGCGTTCGTTCACGAAGCGCGACTGGCGATCGTCGCGATAGTCCAGCGGCCATTCGGCCAGCAGGTAGAAATTCAGCGCCGGGCGGCAGGAATGGCAGCCGCCGACGGTCTTCCAGCCCAGTTCCTGCATGACGGCGGGGATCGACTTCAGCCCCATCGACTTGATCAGGCGGCGCACGTCCTCGTGGCTGTGATCGGTGCATTTGCACATGCCCGCGGGCGCGCTGACGACGGCGCCGCCAAGCGTCAGTGCCATGACCTGTTCGACCAGCCCCGTGCAGGTGCCGCAGGACCCGCTGGCCTTGGTGCAGCTGCGCACGGCGTCCAGCGTGGCCGCGCCGTTCTGCACGGCCTGGACGATGGTTCCCTTGCAGACGCCGTTGCAGCCGCAGATCTCCGCCTCAGGCGGCAAGGCTGCAACGGCCGCCATAGGGTCCGGTGCGGCACCCCCTAGGAAGGCCGGGCCGAAGATCAGTGTGTCGCGCATGTCGGCGATGTCGGTGCCGTCCTTCATCAGGCCATAGAACCAGTTGCCGTCACCGGTCTCGCCATACATGACCACGCCGATGATGCGGCTGTCCTGCAGGACCAGCCGCTTGTAAATGCCGCGGCCGGGATCGCGGAAGACGATATCCTCGCGGCCCTCGCCTTCGGCGAAGTCGCCCGCGCTGAAGAGGTCGCAGCCGGTGACCTTCAGCTTGGTCGCGGTCTGGACGGGGCGGAACTCGGCCGCGTGGTCCTGCAGCGTCTTTGCCAGGACCTTGGCCTGGTCATAGAGCGGCGCGACAAGACCGAACAGCTGCCCGCGATGTTCCACGCATTCGCCAAGCGCAAAGATATGCGGGTCGCTGGTGCGCAGCGCGTCGTCCACGACGATGCCGCGCTCGACCTCCAAGTGCGCGTCGACGGCGATGCGGGTCTCGGGACGGATGCCGACGGCCATGCAGACGAGGTCGGCGGGGTAGACGGTGCCGTCCTCCAGCAGCACGGCCTCGGCCCGATCCTCGCCCAGGATCGCCTTGGTCGCGCCCTTGCAATGGACGGTGATGCCACGGCTCTCCAGGTCCTTCTGCAGCAGGTATCCCGCCGCCGGGTCCAGCTGACGTTCCATCAGGTGGCCCATCAGGTGAATGACGGTGACGCGGGCGCCCTGTGCGGCCATGCCTGCCGCAGCCTCCAGCCCCAGAAGGCCGCCGCCGATCACGACGGCATCCTTGCCGGCGGTCGCCATCATCGCCTGCGTGTCCTCCAGGTCGCGATAGGCGACGACGCCGGGCAGGTCCTTGCCGGGCACCGGGATGATGAAGGGCGCGGACCCCGTGGCGATTACCAGCGCGTCGTATGGGGCGCTGCTGTGGTTCGAATGGACCACGCGGGCGTCGCGGTCGATGTGGACGACGGGTTCGCCGAACCGGCAGTCGACGCCGTGGGCGGCGTACCAGTCCGCGTCGTGGGTCACGATCTGGTCGTAGGTCTTTTCGCCCGACAGGACCGGCGACAGCATCAGGCGGTTATAGTTCCCGCGCGGTTCGCCGTTGAACAGGGTCACGTCCCAGGCGTCGGGGGCGGCGTCGAACAGATGCTCCAGCAGGCGGCCAGAGGCCATGCCGGCGCCGATGACGACAAGCTTCTTCTTCATGGCGAAAGCTCCTTTCAGGCGGCTTGCAGGGTGGCGGGGCGGTCCATGCGGCGGACCGAAGCGTGCATCCAGATCGCGCAGGCGGCGACCAGCACGAAGATGACGACGAAGCAGCTGGACCATTGTCCGGTCGCGTCCTTCAGCCAGCCGAAGACCAGCGGCAGGACGAAGCCGCCAAGTCCGCCGATCATGCCGACCAGCCCGCCGACCGCGCCGACGTTCTGCGGATAATAGCTGGGGATGTGCTTGTAGACGGCAGCCTTCCCGAGGCTCATCACGAAGCCCAGCACGAAGATCGCCACCAGGAAGACGGGCAGGGACACGCCGGCCGTCAGGATCGCGGTGGCCGCCAGCGATACGGCGAAGGTCGCGTACATCACCTTGCGGGCGCCGACTCGGTCCGACAGCACGCCGCCATAGGCGCGGAAGATCGACGCGGGGATGGAATAGGCAGCGCCGACCATCCCGGCGGTCTTCACGTCAAGGCCATAGGCGCCGATCAGGTAATGCGGCAGCCACAGTGCCAGCGCCACGAAGGCCCCGAAGCTGAAGAAGTAATAGGCCGAGAAGCGCCAGACCTGCAGGTTCTTCAGCGGCGCGAACTCGGCCCGCAGGCTGCGCTGGGGGGCCGCCTCGCCACGGCGGGCGGCGGTGACGGGGTCGTCCTTGGACAGCAGCCAGAAGAGGATCGCCGTGACCGCCAGCGCGACGGCCCAGATCTGCGCGGTTGCCTGCCAGCCCACCGCGACCATGACGAAGGGCGCTGCGAACTTGGTGACGGCGGCGCCGACATTGCCGACCCCGAAGATGCCAAGCGCCGTGCCCTGCTGCGCGTCCCGATAGAAGCGCGACACATAGGCGACGCCCACCGCGAAGGACCCGCCAGCCACGCCCACGCCAAGGGCGGCGACCAGCATCTGCGGGTAGGTGCTGGCCCAGCCCAGCATGAAGGTGGCCAAAGCGGCGGTCAGCATTGTCAGCGTATAGACGAGGCGCCCGCCGAGCCGGTCGGTGGCCACCCCCAGGACGATGCGGGTCAGCGACCCCGTCAGGATCGGCAGGCCGACCAGGAAACCGAACTGCGTATCGGTCAGGCCCAGTTGCTGGTCGATCTGGATGCCGATGATGGAAAAGATCGTCCAGACGGCGAAACAGACGGTGAAGGCGAAGGTCGACAGGGCAAGCGCGCGGCGCGGGGCCTGCTGCGGAAGGGTGGACATGGAATGCTCCGATGGCTGGCGGTGATCGGACGGCACGGCTCGGGATACCCGCTGGGGCGGGCGGTTGACCGCGCAGTCAAGCTGTCATGAGGTCCGCGTCCTCGCGGAGATCGTGCCGCAGCGTTGCGAGCAGGCATCTGGCGCGCCATTGCGCCCGGCCCATGTCGGAACATTCCCCGCCCGGGCCGCCGCATGCAAGCGCCTGTCCCCGGCAGCCACCGCCCATGGCGGCAAAAACAGAACGGCGCACATCGATTCAGCTACTGGTGCGCCGATTGCCCGATCGGTGGTCAGTTTGTCGACGGTTCCGGGGCCGGAGGTTCGAAGACGAAGCCGTCGAAGAAGCCGTCGGCGCGCAGAATCATCTGACCGCGTTCGGCGGGGACGACGCGGTCCTCGGCAATCGCGCCCTCGACGCGCAGCGATGCGCCGGGCAGGGCGGCCCCGGCTGGTCGAAGGTGCTGGCGATAAAGGTCGGTGCGGAACCGCGCCATGGCGTTCCGCATCGCAGGTTCCGCACCAAGGCCTTGCCGGGTCGCGATCTTGGCGGCGAAGAGGGCGGCCAGGCTTTTCCACGGAAAGCTAGCCGCGCCTGCATTGAAGGCCAGGAAGCCTGGAACGTCGCGTGTCTCGCCCCCTGGCGAGATCAGCAGCAGGCCCCTCAGGCCCCGCTCTGCCAGCTCCGACGGCAGGTCGAGGTAGTCGGGCCGCGACACGATCTCGGCCGCCGTGCCGCGACGGTCGGGTTCGTCCAGCCATCGGCCCGCGCGCCACAGGGCCCGCATCAGCGCGCCGGTCAGTTCCGGCCGCTCCTCGACAAAGTCGTGGCGCAGGACCAAGCCCTTTTCCGGGGGCGCCGACCAGATCGCCGGGCCGGGCAGCAGCAGGGCCGCGATCCCGCGCTCCACCGCGAACGAGGCCCAAGGCTCACCCACGCAGAAGGCGTCGATCTCGTTCGCGGCAAGGGCATCGGCCATCATCGGCGGCGGGACCGTCTTGATCTGCAGGTCCGCGGGCGTGAACCCGCAGGCCGTCAACCAATGGTGGATCAGCTCGACCTGGGTCGAGAACATGAACGGCACACCCACGCGCAGCCGCCCCGCGACCGCACGCCGCAGCGCCAGCCCGGCGCGGCGGGCGTCGGCAAAGTCGAAGCCGTGACCGTCGGTGCGCAGCTGCCGCTCGATTGCGCGGCTGACGGCGACAGCTTGGCCGCCATGCGACAGGAACATCACCAGGTCCAGCGCAGGCAGGCTTGGTCCCAGCCCCAGGGCCTGGCCGATGGGTATCGGTACAAGCATGTGCGCCGCATCGATCAGCCCCGCGCCCAGCATGTCGCGGCTTTGGGCCCAAGCCCCCAGCCGGACCAGTTCCAGCTGCAGCCCTTCCTCGGCGGCGAAGCCCAGTTCATGCGCGACGATCAGCGGCGCCGCGTCGATCAGCGGAAGGTATCCAAGCCGAAGCGGGATCATCGGCCCAGCAACCCGGCGGCCGTCACCAGCTGCTGCGCGATCTCTCCGATGCGCTTGCCCTGATCCATCGCGGTCTTGCGCAGCAGGGCATAGGCCTCGTCCTCGCCGATGCCGCGAGCCTTCATCAGGACGGCCTTGGCGCGGTCGACGATCTTGCGATCCTCCAGCGCGGCCCGGGTGGCGGCCAATTCGGCGCGCAACTGCTGCAGCATGTGGAACCGCGCGATGGCCGCGTCGATGATCGGCTTCAGCCGGTCGGGCCGCAGCCCATCCACGACATAGGCCGAGATCCCGGCTTCGATCGCCGAGCGCGTCAGCTGCTCGTCCGAGCGATCGACGAACATCGCCACCGGCCGTTCCGAGGGGCCGGAGGCCAGCGCCAGCTCCTCCAGGATATCGCGCGAGGGGTTGGCGATGTCGATCAGCACCACGTCGGGGCGCAGCTCCGCCACCCGCCGCGCCAGCGAGGTCTGTTCGGCGATGATCCGGATGTCATGTTCGCCAGCCTCTCCCAGCCCGTCCGCGATGGATTGCGCCCGGTCGGGATCAGGTTCGACGACAACGATCAGAAGCTTTTTCATGGTTCCCGCCCAAGAGAAATTCCGGATGTCACGAGGAACGAAATGACGCAAGTCCGGCGTGCCTTCTGCCCTTGGGTCGGGTGGGTCATGCCCATGATTTCACCAGTTGCCGCTGCTCTCTGTCAGGCGTGCCATGAGGGACGAGCGGACCCGCAGAAGATGTCGGGCGCAGTCGACTTCGGTAGACGTGCGGGGAAGGCTTCACGGCGTCCTGATTTTCCGGAGACGCGGCGACAGCCACAACGACCTTGAAGACGTCGCATCCTTTTCTGCCTCCGTCCCCAACAGGTATCGATGCACTTGGCGATGACGCAGCCGAACGACGGTTCGGCCGGACGGTGCAAGGTTGGCGTTTTCCCGGCTCCCTCGGGCCAAGGAAAGGTCTCCGAAGAGCGGAGGAACTTTGCCTGACCGGCTCGCTCGATCAAGGGGAGCTGCCGGTTCGGAGGTGTTGGACCTCAACATATGCTTGCCCGGTTGCTCGCTTCCCGTGCCCCAAGACGGATCAACGATCGTCGAGTCGGCTGGACGCCGAATGACCGCGGCCGCCGCTCCTGGGATCGACTGGAATCGCCGCGACTACGCCATGTTGTTTTTCGTGCTCTGCAGTTCAACAGGAACCTGTCGCATGAAAGAGCACCACTGTCCGTCATGGCAGTCTGGCTGCTGACGTCTGCCCCCATCTCTTCAGGCCCGTGCCAGAAAACGTCAAGCCGAGGTTCGACGCCGGCTTCTGGCGGTAGGTGGCGCCCACGGGAGGACTCGAACCCCCAACAGCCCGATTAGAAGTCGGATATTCTATCCAGTTGAATTACGTGGGCGCATGCCTTGCAGCTTATCTTGCGAATGTAGGTGGCTGTCAACGTGCGCCGGGACGCACTTGCCGATCCGGCGGCAGGGGGGACAGGTGATGGTGGCGACGCGACGCGCCATTGATGTCGAAGACCGGGCCCGGCTGCTGCCGGTATGCTGCGCCGGCGGTCATGGCGAGTGAACGGCGAACGAATAGATCAGCGCGATGATGACCGCGGCGACCACGGCTCCGATGATCCAGCCGGCGTTCCTCTTCTTGCGGTTCCTCATTGTATCTCCTTCCTCCGGGCGGGGCATTAGCCCGAATCCTCTGCGACATAGCGCCTGGCGCGAGGGGATTGACCGTTGGTGTCGCGGATCAGGCGGCGGTCCTCTGCACCGGTCGGATGCGGGCGGACCGAGGGGCTTTCGTAGGTGTCGGTGTCGTCATCGTCGCGGGGGCTGGTGTAGGCCATGTCGCGGGTCGTGCCGCGGATGCCACTGGGCAAGGCGTCGGTGGTGACGCCGCTCCAGCCCCCTTCGCGCCAATCGGCCTCGCGGCGGTCCATCTCGACCGCGGACGTCGACGACAGGATCGCGATGGCCTGCGTGGCCTCGGCGCCGCTCAGGAGGTCCGCCACCACAAGCGTCGCGCCACGGGATATCGCCTCGGCACAGACATGACGGTCCTGATCGGGCAGCGGGACTCGCGCCAGCGCAGTTTGATCGTCGTCCGCCCCCAGCGACGCCCCGTCCGACGGACCGGAGAGGACCAGGATATGCTGCCCGGACAGCCCGGAGGCCAGCAGCGCCCTGCGCGCCTCTTCGGCGTCGTCGCGTTGATCGAAGACCGCCGTGACAAGGCGATCATGTCCGGAGGACGGGTTTTGGAAAGACCTGTCTGTCATTGTCTCGGCTCCTGGAGGTGCGGAGGTTCCGCGGTCCGCGTCTGCCCTTCAACCACCGTCGCCCGACGATGTTCCTGCCGTGTCAGGCGGGAACATCCGCCCGGCGTGCCGGTTAAGGGATCCGCATTTGCAGGAGATCATCACGATGCCTTCCGATAACGCCGCCGGGGACGTCTTCATCGACGGTCTGCGCAACGCCCACGCCATGGAAAAGCAGGCTCTTTCGATCATGCAGCCGCAGCTCAACCGGCTGGAGCATTACCCGCAGGTTGCCGCGCTTCTGGATCGTCATATCCGGGAAACCGAAGGCCAGATCGCCCGGATCGAGCAGATCCTTGACAGCGCGGGGACCAGCGCCTCGACGCTGAAGGACATGTCGCTGTCGCTGAGCGGCACGATGGCCGCAATGGGCCATACCGTGGCCGGCGACGAGATCCTCAAGAACTCGTTCGCCAACGTCGCCTTCGAGAACTTCGAGATCGCCGCCTACGCCTCGCTGATCGCATCGGCCGAGATGGGCGGCATGTCCTCGGCAGTGCCGCTGCTGCGCCAGAACCTGGACGAGGAAGTGGCGATGGCCTCGGCCTTGCTGGAAGGGCTGCCGGGGGTCACCCAGCAATATATCGGCCTGCGGGCCAGCGGCGAACGCGCCGACGTCTGATATCCATTTCGAAAAAAGGAGTGCCGACATGGCCGACAAGACCCTTGATACCCTGTTTCACGAAACGCTGAAGGACATCTATTACGCCGAGCGCAAGATCTCGACGTCGCTGCGCAAGATGGCGCGGGCTGCCCAGACCGAAGAACTGAAGCAGGCCTTCCAGACGCACGAGGAGGAAACGCAGCACCAGTACGAGCGCCTGGGGCAGGTGTTCGAGATGATCGGCAAGCGCCCCCAGGGCAAGACCTGCGACGCGATCGAGGGCATCATCTCGGAAGCGCAGGAGATCATGGAGGAGTTCAAGGGCAGCCCTGCCCACGATGCCGGTCTTCTGGCCGCCGCGCAGGCGGTCGAGCATTACGAGATCAGCCGCTATGGCACGCTGAAGACCTGGGCGATGCAGCTGGGAATGGACGATGCGGCCAAGCTTCTGGACCAGACGCTGCAAGAAGAGGTGGCGACGGACGAGAAGCTGACGAAGCTGGCCGAGACTGTCGTGAATTCTGCCGCGCAGGGTAACGCCGCCTGATCAGCGAACTGTGGGAAAAACGAACGGCACCGGACGAACATCTGGTGCCGTTTTTCTTTGGTCGCTCAGAGGGCTTCGGCCTGGTCGAGTGCCGCGCGGCAGGCGTCCTCGTCGCCCGCGGCCAGGGCTGTGCGGGCCTCTTCGATCAGCGCATCGCGATCGGCCGAGGATCCGGATGCCATGCCGGTTTCGGAACCTGTGCCGGCGGTCTCGGCCTCTTGCGCGGCGGTCGGGGCTCCATCCTGCTGGTCGGCAGCGTCCTGACCGGACATCGCCACGTCGGTCTGATCATCCGAGCCTTCGGTTTCGAGAGGCGCAAGCGAGCCGTCCTTCGAAATGGCCTCGCCCTCGGCCGCGCCCGTGTCGGATGCCGTCGTGTCGCTGGACATGTCGGTGCTGCCGTCCATCGGCGCGGAACCCGAATCGGCGGCCATGTCGCCCGCCGGAGCGGTCGTCGAAGACCCGCTGCTGCCCGATGCCATGTCGCCGCTGCTGGTCGTGTCCGATCCCGAAGCCATGTCGCCGCCCGTCGTCGCCGTCGAGGTGTTGGCGTCCATGTCGCCCGAAGTGCCGGTCGTGCCGGTCGCCATGCTGTCGGACGCCGTTTCGGCGCCTGCCGACGCATCGCTGCCGGTCGCTCCCGATGCCATGTCACCAGAAGCCGCGCTGGCGCCTGTTCCCGAAGTGGCGTCTGCTGCCATGCCAGTGTCTGGCGCGGTGCCGGCGGTCGTGTCAGCGGGGCTGTCGGCCGCCATGTCGGACGACGCCGCGCCCGATGCGCTGTCCGGCATCTCGAGCGGTGCCAGCGAGCCATCCTTGGAGATGCCGCCGGATTCGCCGGCCGCAGTGGTTTGGCCGGACATGCCGGATTCTCCGGTCATGCGGGCAAGGTCCTCGGCGCAGTCGGCCTGCGCAGCGGTGGCGAGGGCGCAAATGGCGCATCCCGCCATCATCGTCATCTTGAGTGTCATTCTGCTCTCCCGTGAAGCGGCGTTCCCTCCTCCGGGAACAGGGCAAGAACCTCAGCAAGGCTCTAATGTTCCCGCCCCTTCGATGCGACGATGGGATGAGAAAAGCGGCAAAGCCCGGCAGGGGAACCGCGCAAGCATCTTAGGTCTTGATGATCATGGGATTCTGCGTCCTCATCAGAAGTGTCAGCATCCTGCGCACCGCGCGTTCCTGAGAAGAGAGGTGATCGCATGGCCTCCGTTCTTGTCTTCCTGCAGATCGCCGGGGCCGTCGCGCTGCTGTTGTTCGGGCTGGGGCTGGTGCGGGACGGCGTGACGACGGCCTTTGGTCTGCGGCTGAAGACGGCGCTTGGTCTTGGGACGCGGACGGGACCGCGTGCGTTCGCATCGGGGCTGGTGGCGACGCTGGGGCTGCAATCCTCGACCGCGACGGCGCTGCTGACGGCGTCCTTCGTCGATCGCGGGCTGATCCGGGGGCGCATGGCGCAGATCGTGCTGCTGGGCGCCAATGTGGGCACGGCGCTGACGGCGCTGATCGTGTCGGCTGGCATCGGGGCGATGGCGCCGGCGCTGATCCTGATCGGAATGGCGGCCGCACGCCGGGAACGGCCCGCGATCAGCGGCAGCGGCCGGGCGCTGATCGGGCTGGGGCTGATGCTGATTTCGCTCAACCTGCTGGACCGGGGGGCCGCGCCCCTGCGCGAGGCGCCGCAGATGGCGGCCTTCCTGGGTATGCTGGACGCGGCCTGGCCGGTCGCCTTGGTCTTTGCCGCGGGAATCGCCGCGGTCTGCTCGTCTTCGCTGGCGGCGGTTCTGCTGATCCTGTCGCTGGATGTCCCGGCGGCGCTGGCGGTCGTCCTGGTGCTGGGCGCCAATATCGGCGGTGCGATCCCACCGGTGCTGGTGACGCAGCGGGCAGGGGTGGCGGCGCGGCGGCTGACGGTGGGCAACCTGATGGTGCGCGGCGCCGGGTGCCTGGCCGTCCTTCCCTTCGCGGGCGCGGCGGCGGCGGCGCTGGCGCCCCTGAAGATCACCGGTCTTGCGGTCGAGGCGCACCTGGGCTTCAACCTTGCGCTGGCACTGGTGGTCTGGCCCTTTGCCGGCGGCCTGTCGCGGCTGCTGGCCCTGATGCTGCCCGACGAGGCCCCGACCGAGGATCCGACCCCGCGCTGGCTGGATGATGCGGCGCTGGACACTCCACCGCTGGCGCTGGCGGGGGCCAGCCGACAGGCGCTGGCCATCGGCGACGACGTCGCGCGGATGCTGGAACAGACGCGGCTGGCCTTTCGCAAGAACGACCTCGCGCCCCTGGCCGAGGTATCGAAGCTGGAGGACCGGGTCGACCTGCGCCAGCAGCAGGTCAAGACCTACCTCTCGCGCTTGGGGCGCGACGCGGACGAGGACGACCGGCGCCGCTCGATCGCCATCTTGGACTATGTCATCAACCTGGAGCATGTCGGCGACATCATCGAAAAGGGGCTGGCGGCCGAGGTGCGCAAGAAGGTGGGCCTGGGCCTGCGGTTCTCGGACGCCGGGTATCAGGAGCTGGACACGATGTTCCTGATGACCGAGGAGACGCTGAGCATCGCCCAGACCATCTTCATGACCCGCGACCGCGTCCTGGCGCGGCAGATGATGGAGCAGAAGGTCGAGATCCGGAACTTCGAACGCCAATCCGCGCAGCGCCACCTGATCCGCCTGCGCGAGGGCCACAGCCAAAGCCGCGAGACGTCGTCCCTGCACCTGGATTTCCTGCGCGACCTCAAGCGCATCAACGCGCATTTCGTGGCCGTCGCCCACCCGATCCTGGACGAGGAGGGGTTGCTGACCGAAAGCCGGCTGCGCGGCGGCTGACCCCACGGCGTCCCCCTTGCAAGGCCGTGGCGCATGGGTCAACCTGCAAGACATGCAACCCCGCGCCAAGTGGGGACATCGAACAACGGGGATCATCGACATGACTTTCCACCTGACGACGCGGGCCGTGATGCTGGCCACGGCGCTTGCCTTCGCACCCGCGGCCTTTGCCGAAACGCCGGCCGACACGCTGGTCGTGGCCCACACGATCGACGACATCATCAGCCTGGACCCGGCGCAAAGCTTCGAGTTCTCGGGCAACGACGTCAACAACAACACCTATGACCGGCTGGTGGACTTCGACCCCCTGGACCCCGAGGCCGGCTTCCAGCCGGCCCTCGCCGAGAGTTGGGAAGTGTCCGAAGACGGGCTTTCGATCACCTTCACGCTACGCGAGGGCGTGCCGTTCCACTCCGGCAATCCGGTCCGCGCCGAGGATGCCGCATGGTCGCTGCAGCGCGCGGTCAAGCTGGACAAGACCCCGGCCTTCATCCTGACGCAGTTCGGCTTTACCGCCGACAATGTCGAGGAGAAGATCACCGCCGACGGCAACACGCTGACCCTGACGCTGGACAAGCCCTACGCGCCGTCCTTCGTGCTGAACTGCCTGACCGCCAACGTCGCCAGCATCGTGGACCGGGAAACGGTCATGGCCAACGAGCAGGATGGCGATCTGGGCAACGCCTGGCTCTCGACGAACGAGGCCGGTTCCGGCGCCTATGAGCTGGCCGCCTGGCGCCCGAACGAGGCGGTTCAGCTGACCGCCTTCGAGGATTACTGGCAGGGCGCCCCCGAAATGAAGCGCGTCATCATCCGCAACGTCGCCGAATCCAGCGCGCAGCGGCTGCTGCTGGAACAGGGCGACATCGACGTGGCGCGCAACCTGACCCCGACGGATGTGCAGGCGATCTCGTCCGCCGACGGCATCAAGATCGAGGATGAGCCGCGTGGCCGCATCCTCTACATGGGCCTGAACCAGAAGGACGAGCTGCTGTCGAACCCGGCGGTGGTCGAGGCGATGAAGTACCTCGTGAACTACGAGGGGATGGAGCAGAGCTTCCTCAAGGGCCAGTTCATCACGCACCAGACCTTCCTGCCGCGCGGCTACCTTGGCGTGCTCGAGGAACAGCCCTGGACCTATGACGTGGAAAAGGCCCGCCAGATCCTGCAGGACGCCGGCATCGAGGGCGGCACGATCACGACCCGCGTGCGCGACCTGCGCGAATATATCGACGTGGCCCAGACCCTGCAGGCCAGCATGGCCGAGGCCGGCCTGACGCTGGAGATCGAGCAGATGACCGGCGCGCAGGTTCTGGACGCCTATCGTGCCCGCGAGGTGCCGATCTTCCTAGGCGAATGGGGCCCGGATTACTCCGACCCGAACACCAATGCCGCGACCTTCGCCTATAACCCCGACAACAGCGAAGAGGCGAATGCCGTGGGCCTTCTGGCCTGGCGCAACGCCTATGCCGTCCCCGAGGAGATGAACGAGGCGACCGTCGCCGCCACGCTGGAGCAGGACACCGAGACCCGCGCCGAAATGTACAAGGACATCCAGCGCCAGTACCAGGCCGAGGCGCCCATCGTGCCGCTGTTCCAGCGCGTCGAGCAGGTGGGGCTGCAACAGAACATCCAGAACTGGTGGAGCGGCGGGGCCGTCACCTCGGTCATCTACCGCCAGGTGACGAAGGGCGAATAGGCCGTGGCCATGACCGACAGCACGACCGCCGGGGGGCCACCCCCCGGCGACGACCGGCCAAACCCCTCGGCACGCCGGGCCTTGCGGCGGCGGCGCGCCCGCAGCGTGGCGGGAACCCTCGTGTCACTGGCGCTGACGCTTCTGGGCCTGCTGCTGGTCACCTTCATCATCGGCCGCGTCATGCCCATCGACCCGGTCCTGAAGGTCGTGGGCGACCGGGCCACGCAGGCGCAATACGACGCCGCCTATCAGGCGATGGGTCTGGACCAGCCGCTGGTTGTGCAGTTCCTGCGCTATATCGGCGACGTGCTGACGGGCGATTTCGGGCGTTCGATCTCGACCGGGCAGCCGGTGGCGCAGGACATCGCGCGGGTGTTTCCTGCGACGGTCGAGCTGGCGGTACTGGGTACGCTGATCGGCGTCGTGATCGGCGTGCCGCTTGGCGTCATGGCGGCAGCGCGGCGGGGCGGCATCTTCGACCAGGTGGCACGTGTCGTGGCGCTGATCGGGTATTCGATGCCGATCTTCTGGCTGGGGCTGATGGGCCTTCTGATCTTCTACGGCAATCTGGGCTGGGTCGGAGGACCGGGGCGGCAGGGGATCATCTATGACGGCATGGTGCCGTCGGTCACCGGACTGATCCTGGTGGACAGCCTGCTGGCCGGTGACTGGCCGGCCTTCCAAGACGCGTTCAGCCACATCATCCTGCCGGCCAGCCTGCTGGGCTATTACAGCCTCGCCTATATCAGCCGCATGACGCGCAGCTTCATGCTGGAACAGCTGTCGGCGGAATACATCATCACGGCGCGGGTGAAGGGTCTCTCCGAACGCGCCGTGATCTGGCAGCACGCCTTTCGCAACATCTCGATCCCGCTGGTCACCGTGATCGCGCTGTCCTTCGGGTCGCTGCTGGAAGGGTCGGTCCTGACCGAGATCATCTTCAGTTGGCCGGGGCTTGGCAGCTATATCACCCGCGCGCTTCTGTCCGGCGACATGAACGCGGTCCTGGGCGGCACGGTCGTCATCGGCGTCTGCTTCGTGTTGCTGAACCTTCTCAGCGACATCCTTTATCGCGTCCTTGACCCGAGGTCGAAATGAGCGCCGTCTCTCGCCGCGACTGGCTGCTGTCGGACGCACCGCAGACCCGCCGCCAGGCGCGGCTTGGCGCGATGTACCAGGGCTGGTTGACCTTCCGGGGCAACAAGCTGGCGATGCTGGGCCTGATCATCCTGGTCCTGCTGATTGGCATGGCCATCTTCGCGCCGCTGCTTGCGCCGCAGAGCCCATACGCGCAGAACCTGGCCGACCGGCTGCAGCCGCCATCGGCGGCGCATTGGCTCGGCACGGATGCGCTTGGCCGGGACATCCTGTCGCGCCTGATCCACGGATCGCGGATCACGCTGTTCATCGTGGGGACCGTGGCGCTGATCGCGCCGATCATCGGTCTGTTCATCGGCACCGTCGCGGGCTTTGCGGGAGGCTGGGTGGACCAGGTGCTGATGCGCATCACCGACATCTTCCTCGCCTTCCCCAAGCTGATCCTGGCGCTGGCTTTCGTCGCGGCGCTTGGTCCCAGCATCGGCAACGCGGTCCTGGCGCTGGCGCTGACCGCCTGGCCGCCCTATGCCCGCCTTGCCCGGGCCGAGACGCTGACCATCCGCAATGCCGACTTCATCGCCGCCGCGCGCCTGCAGGGGGCAGGGCGGTTGAGGCTGCTGATCCGGCACATCTGGCCGCTTTGCGTCAGTTCGCTGATCGTGCGGGTGGCACTGGACATGGCAGGGATCATCCTGTCGGCGGCAGGTCTGGGCTTCCTGGGTCTTGGTGCGCAGCCGCCGCTGCCGGAATGGGGAGCGATGATTTCGGACGGGCGGACCTATATCCTGGACTATTGGTGGGTCGCGGCAATGCCCGGCATCGCGATCTTCACCGTCTCGATGGCCTTCAACCTGCTAGGCGACGGGCTGCGCGACGTGCTGGACCCGAAGGGGGACAAGTCATGACCGAACCGCTTCTGTCAGTCCGCGACCTGCGGGTGACCTTTCCGACCCGCCAGGGTGAATTCCAGGCCGTCCGTGGCATCAGCTTCGACCTGGGTCGCGAACGGCTTGGCGTCGTCGGCGAATCCGGCAGCGGCAAGTCGATGACCGGCCGGGCGATCCTCGGCCTCGTCCGGCCCCCCGGCCGGGTCGAGGCTGCGCGCATGGAGTTGAAAGGACAGCCGATCCTGAACCTGCCCGACCGCCAGATGCGCAAGATCCGGGGCGGGCGCATCAGCATGGTCATGCAGGACCCCAAGTTCAGCCTGAACCCGGTGATGACGGTCGGCCAGCAGATCATCGAGGCGTATCGCCTGCACGCCAACGCGCCGCGCGACCGGGCGCGGCAAAAGGCGCTGGAGATGCTGGAGGCTGTTCAGATCCGCGACCCCGAGCGTGTCATGAACGCCTATCCGCACGAAGTGTCGGGCGGCATGGGCCAGCGCATCATGATCGCCATGATGCTGGCGCCCGAACCGCAGATCCTGATCGCGGACGAGCCCACCAGCGCGCTGGACGTCTCGGTCAGGACCGAGGTCCTGAATATCATGGACGGCCTGGTGCGCGACCGCGGCATGGGGCTGATCTTCATCAGCCACGACCTGAACCTGGTCGCGCAGTTCTGCGACCGCGTGCTGATCATGTATGCCGGTCGTGTAGTGGAAACGCTGCCGGCCCGCGACCTGCACCATGCGCGCCACCCCTATACGTGCGGGTTGCTGGACAGCCTGCCACGGCTGGAGGCGCCGGTCGACCGCCTGCCGGTCCTGCAGCGGCAGGACAGCTGGCGCGACGGCGACATTGTCGCCGACCGCGCCGATACCGAATTTCCCGGAGGGCTTTGACATGGCAGCATGCACGCATTCGCTCTGGCGGCGCCGGTCATGCTGACGGTTGCGGATCTGGACGTCTGGTTCGGGCAACCGCCCGACCGGGTGGACGCAGTCAAGGGGGCGGGCTTCACCGTCGCACAGGGCGAAAGCTTCGGATTGGTCGGCGAATCCGGTTCCGGAAAGTCGACGATCCTGCGTGCCATTGCGGGGCTGATCCCCACCTGGTCGGGCCGGATCGAGGTCGACGCCAAGCCGCTGTCCACCGACCGTCGCGACCGGGCGTTCTTCAAGACGGTGCAGATGGTCTTTCAGGACCCTTACGCCAGCCTGCACCCGCGCCATTCCGTCGATGCCGTCCTGGCGGAAACGCTGCGCCTGCAGGGCATGGACCGAATCGACCAGCGGATCGAGCAGCTTCTGGACGACGTGGGCCTGGGCCGCGGCTTCCGCTTCCGCTATCCGCACCAGCTGTCGGGCGGGCAGCGCCAGCGCGTGGCCATCGCCCGCGCCTTGGCTGCCGAGCCGCGCATGCTGCTGCTGGACGAACCCACAAGCGCCCTGGATGTCAGCGTCCAGGCCGAGATCCTGAACCTGCTGTCGGACCTGCGCGCCGAACACGGCCTGACCTACTTGATGGTCAGCCACGACCTCTCGGTGGTGGGGCACATGTGCGACCGGCTGGCGGTCATGCAGCATGGCCGGATCATCGAGATCATGGGCGTGGGCGATTTGCGGGCAGGTCGCGGTCGCGAACCCTACACGCGCCAGTTGATGTCCGCCTCGGCCGGTTACAGCGCCCAAGGTTGAAGTCCCACCTGTCGTCCGCACGCCCACGTTGCCGGCATGAACGTGCCGCTGGGCGTCGGGATGAAGGTTAAGATGGGTTGACGATTCAGACATGTCCAAAAGGATAGGGTGACTTGCCCTTCAACCTCAGACAAAAGAGGTTCACAGGTCGGGCGGCGAAGTGTTGCTGTTTTACGAGTTTAGTCGCCCGGCCGGTTTCCCCATGCAACCTGTGCGTGCTTTTCCCTTGGTTGGTGCTCTGCATGTGATCCGGTGGCCGGGCAGCACGGATGAAGGTTCTGCCGCGTGCGCGCCGAAAAACGTTGTCGCGCGACTTTATCTCAGAGACGCAATCTGCTCCGATAGGACACATCAGGCAACGTCACCCCCGGGCGCTTCCCAGTCCGGCAGCGCGCGCTAAGCGCCTGTGCCAGAGGAACATCCTGCGTCATGAAGCGTTATCCCTTGCCGGGTCTGGCCAAGGAGGGACGATGCAAACGAACATGTTCCAAGGCTTATCCGCCCCCTGCACAGGCGCGCATGCGTATCAGGGCACCAGTTCCCTGCGCTGCCCATTGGCCGAGTGACGGCCATGACAGCCGCGACCTCGACCGACCTCCAGCACAGCGTCCCCGACACCCGCAAGTTCTGCGCGGGTCTCGGGCGGGCATTCGCCGGCGCGCTGCTGTTCTCGCTGCCGATGCTGATGACGATGGAGATGTGGTGGCTGGGTTTCACGCTGGAGCCGTGGCGGATCTCGGTCATGCTGCTGGCGATGCTGCCGCTGTTGATGGGGCTGTCGCGCTTTGGTGGCTTCCGGCGGACCGACCGCTTCAGGGACGATCTGGCCGACGTGCTGGTGTCGGTGTTGGTGGCGGCTGTCGCCTCGACCGTCATCCTGTTCCTGTTCTCCGTCATCACTACCGACATGCCGTCCAGACAGGTCGTCGGAAAGATTGCCATGCAGATGTTCCCCGCCAGCATCGGCGCCATGCTGGCCCGCAGCCAGATGGGCGACACGTCAGAGAGCGACCGCGAGGAAAGCGAGCCGTCCTACCTTGGCGAACTATTCCTGATGGGGGCCGGCGCGCTATACCTGTCGCTCAACGTCGCCCCGACCGAGGAGATGGTGCTGATCGCGTTCAAGATGTCTGTCTGGCAAGAGATCGGGTTGCTGGTCCTGTCGCTTACCCTGATGCACGCGCTGGTTTACTCGGTCGGCTTCAGGGGCGGGACCGCCCGGGGCGGCCGGTCTTTCATCCACGTCTTCGGGCGGTTCACATGCGTCGGCTACGTAATCGTGGCGCTGGTCAGCCTGACTGTCCTTTGGCTGTTCGGCCGCACCGGGGCGTCCTCGACTGAAGAGGTCCTCAGCACGGTGATCGTGCTGTCCTTTCCCGGCGCCATCGGCGGCGCCGTGGCGCGACTGGTGCTCTGATGGCCAAGGATCGCGATCTTCCCGAACGGACATCCGCGCTGGAATGGGCGGTTGCGCTGCTTGGTGCGGCGATCATCGCGGGCACCGTCGGCTTCATGATTCGGCACGGGCTGACGCACCCGGCCACGGCCCCCGATGTCGTCGTCAGCCCCGGAATGCCGAGGCAGGTCAGCGGCGGGTACCTGGTCGAGTTCACGGCGTTCAACCGCGGCAACACCACGGCGGCAAGCCTGACGATCAAGGGCAGCCTGACCGATGGCAACCGGATCATAGAGACCAGCGAGGTGACGTTGGACTATCTGCCGCAACGGGCCAGCCGGACTGGCGGGCTGTTCTTCCAGAACGACCCGGCGCAGCACGATCTTTCGGCAGAGGCCGGAGGTTATGTCGCTCCTTGACCGGCAAGCGGCTGCGATCCGTGGGTGCTGAAGGTGACGCCCGGCGAGGGGTTGAACGTCGTCGGTGACGCCCGATCACCTGGCACCGTCGGTTTGCCCTAAAGCGGCCCCGTCAGAGGTTCTTGGCGCATGCAGATCAAGACGATTTGGATGGACCTGATCAATGATCATGACGAGGACGCTTCAGGACAACCTCCACCGCATCGGACATGCACCCATCGCGGGCTCGCTGCGTGCTCTGCGATCCTTCCGGGGTAACCTGCCCGGAATTTTGACCGAGGATCTTGCCGTCGACCTCGCACTTGTCGACGGCGGGTTCGCGGGACCGTCAGCGGGCCTGCACTTGCATCAGCGGAATCCGATGCCCCCTGTCGTGGAGATCGAAGCCAGCAGACTGGCTGAGGGTCCTCTGGCTGCGATCCGGGCCTCACGATCGACCTGCCTGAACGTCATTTCGTCGGCATCTATCGGAGCAGGGTGTCTCGGCCGACAAGGCAATGATCGCGCTGAACCGCCGGGCCGGAGCGTGCCGGCCTGACCTTCAGGATCAAAGCGAACTTTTTCGGTTCGTGCGGAAAGGTGAACGGTGCGGAAAGGAACAAGATCGACAAGCTGAGGCGCTTTCACGCCGCCTTGGCAGTTGTACCACGCCCTCCACCCGAACGAGGGCGCCTGAAGCCTGTCGAGCGTCCTGCCCGCGATCGGCAGCGGGATATGCGACTGCTTCGGCATAAACGGCACCCGGATCGGCGGCCTGCAGCCGATGCCGGTCTTCCGCAGCATTCGCAAGCTGCGGTCGACGCCGCACACCCGTGACGACGCCTGGGCCGGCGATATCACCGCCGCCTGCACCCACATCGGCGCGACCTTCAAGCCGTCGCTCTGCCAGGACGTCCGGCTGGCCGAAGTCCGTATCAGCGGCCATCATGACGAGGCGAACGGCCCCCGGAAGGCGGCCACATCCCCCTGTCAGGGCGTCCGGGCCCTGGCATCACGCCGGACGAATTCGTGTTCGGCAGTCCCGTCGCGTCCTTCGGCTGACACGGGTGGCGGACGCACCGCCATCCCCCTACGAGAGCGCGACTCCCGGCAGCCTGACAGCCTGCGCCATCCATTCGGCGATCAGCGTTTCGTCCAGGGCATCATCCTCACGGATGTGCAGGTAACGCACCCCCTCCACCCTGGACGGGCGAGGCGGAGCCGGGATGAGGTCGGTGCCGCGAAAGAACGTCAGCTGCAGATAGTCGCGATAGCAGTACATCGCGAAGAACCACCCATCCTCCTTCCCATAGAGGGGTGTGTTCCAACGAACCGCCTTGCGCACCTCGGGAAGCGTCGCCACCGCGATCCGGTCCAGCCGACGACCGATCGCGCGCTTCCAGCCGGGCATTGCCTCCAGATAGGCCGCGACCGGCGCGTCGCCGTCGCCCTTGGCGATCTGCGGATTGCCGCTGGACAGCAGCCGTGGCCGGTTCTGGTTCTCCATGCCGCGATCATAGCGGCTCGGCTGCATCGGGTCGAGCCGCTTGGCGCGATGAACGCCCCCGCGATCACCTGCGGGGGCGTTGCGGAACGTTCGAGGTGGCAGGGTTGCCAGGCTGCTGCAGAAGTCGCCGAGGCGGAGCGTTTTTCTTGAGACCGGCCCGGCTGCGTTGAGCTTCCGGCCTGTCGGGGCAAATGGTGTGCGCGGCCGATGCCGCCTTTCGTCTTCATACGCTCAGCAGTCGTGGCAGCCGGACAAGGTTGTTGGCCAGCAGGAACGTTTCTGCTCATTGTTGAATACGTAAGCTACTCTAGTCTGGCCCCAGGCTGGAGGGGCGAGCCCCTGAACCCGGCAAGGGCATTGCCCCTGCACCCTTGAAAGGCGCCTGCCATGAGGATCGAGATCCGCACGCCATTGTCAGGATGAAGCGGGACCTCACCCGTGCGACGCCGCAGGAGACGGTCTGTGCCATGCCGACGACGGACTTTGCCCATCCGAAGGGCTCCTCAATCCGCTTCCGGCGCTTCGGGGACAGGTCGTAGCCTTGTGCCGGGTGGTTCGCCCATCGACCGCCGAATATCTCGCCTTTCGGGCGACCTGCGGGATGACGCCGGTCGGCAACGGATCCGGCGGCGTCATATGCGCTCCTCCAGATCAACACAGCTGAACAGCGACCCGCTCGGCTCGTCCGTGCCCCGTATCATCACCCCCGCCCTGGCCCCCCCCCGACGAGGAACCATGTTCCTCAAACCGGGTCGAGCACCGACTTCTTAGGCAGGCGCTTAGAAGGTGCAGCGTGACCTGCCCGACGGGCTTCGTACCGCGGGCCAGTATACAGCCGTCCTCGATGTCCTCGTCCGTGATGGAGGATGCCCTGGAACTGCGTCTCGACATTTCGCGGTTCCTGTCATTGGTGGCGATCCAGACCTTTGTGAGGCGCTTGAGATCACGGTCGTCGCCCTCGACCGCGCCCCTGTGGACCAGCCAAGTGGTGGTCATTCCGGTCTCGGTCGGGCTGTTTGGGATCACGCGGAACATCAGCGTGCGATCCGGCAGGAAGTGGTTCCAGCTCGACGGGTCGTTGAAGACCAGCAGCGAACCCGCGTCAGGCTTTGCCACGCGGTTCAGCTGGTTCTTCAGGCCGGCCTTGCCGTCCATCGCATGGCTGACGGCGGTTTCCTGCAGCGGCTTGCGCGCCATGCGGAATTGGCCATGCCACCAATAACGACCTGCGCGGGCGCATCGGTGGCCACGCAGGCTTCGAAATCCGCCTTGAGTCCAAGTCGAGCCGTTGTCGGACACAACCGCAATCTAAGGTTACTGCCGAAAACCGGGTGGTTGCCGCTGCTGCAGCCGGTGCAGGATGACGTTCACGTGACCTGGGACAGGCTCGTCAGCGACATGCTGGACGACGGCAGGCTGATCCCTGTTCGAGGGTTCACTGCCATCGCCGGTCGGCCTGTTGATGACGATCCATTCGCGCGTCTTGGCGCAGGCGCGGCTGTTCGCCGACTGGCTGGCCGGAAACAGCCACCGAGCCGTCAGCACTCTGGCAGGTTGACGGCGATGCCCCCGGTCGAGGTCTCCTTGTAGCGGCTGTCCATGTCGCGCCCGGTCTGCAGCATCACGCGAATGCAGTTGTCCAGCGGCATGAAGTGCTGCCCGTCGCCGCGCAGCGCCAGGCTTGCCGCCGACACGGCCTTGATCGCGCCAAGGGCGTTGCGTTCGATGCAGGGCACCTGCACCAGACCGCCGGCGGGGTCGCAGGTCATGCCCAGATGATGTTCCAGCGCGATTTCGGCGGCATTCTCGATCTGCTCGTTCGTGCCGCCCAAGACCGCGCAAAGCGCCGCCGCCGCCATCGCGGCCGCCGATCCGACCTCGCCCTGGCAGCCGACCTCGGCGCCCGAGATCGAGGCGTTGGCCTTGATGATCCCGCCGACCGCCGCTGCCGTCAGCAGGAAGTCGCGCCGCGCCTCGTCGGTCGCGCCGATATGGTCCTGCCAGTATCGCAGCACGGCGGGCAGGGTGCCCGCGGCGCCGTTCGTGGGCGCTGTCACGACGCGGCCGCCGGCAGCGTTTTCCTCGTTCACCGCCATGGCGTAGACGCTCAGCCAGTCGTTGATCAGGTGCGGGTGGCGGTCGTTGCGGAACTTCTCGGCCTCCAGCGACCGGTGGATGCCGGCGGCGCGGCGGCGGACCTTGAGACCGCCGGGCAGGATGCCCTCTTCGCGCAGGCCCCGGTCGATGCAGGCGTTCATCGCCTGCGCCAGCCGGTCTAGCCGCGCATCCAGGTCGGTCGCGCCCTGCGCTTCCTCATTGGCGCGCTTCATGGCGGCGATGGATTTGCCGGAGGACCGGCCCATCGCCAGCATCTGCGCAGCATCGGCGAAGGGATAGGGGATGTTCGTGCGCTGGACGGGCTTGCCCGCCTGTTCGCGTTCGGCCACCAGCTGCGCCTGGGTCAGCACGAAGCCGCCGCCGATCGAGTAGTAGACCTCGGCCAAGCAACGGTTGCCCCGCGCGTCGAAGGCCTCGAACGTCATCCCGTTGGCATGGAGCGGCAGCGCGGGGCCAAAGTCGAAGACCAGATCGTGCTGCGGATCGAAGGCCAGCGGCGGCAGGCCCGGCAGGATGACCTGCCGGCTGGTGTGAAAATCCGCGATCAGTCCCTCGGCCGCATCGGGGTCTAAACTGTCTGGACGCTGCCCCAGCAGGCCCAGCATCACGGCGCGGTCGGTCGCATGGCCCTTGCCGGTGAAGGCTAGCGAGCCGTGCAGCGTCACCCGCAGCCTCGCAGGTTCGCCCGCGCCCGGGATCTGTTCGGCCCCGCCGCGCAGGTCGTCCAGGAAATGCGCGGCGGCGACCATCGGCCCCATCGTGTGCGACGACGACGGGCCGATGCCGTGCTTGAAGACCTCGAAGACCGAGATGAACATGATGCCTCAGCGGTAGATCGGGAAGCGGTCGCAGATCGCCTTGACCTCGGCGCGCACGGCGCTTTCGGTTTCGGTGCAGCCGTCGGGATTGGCGGCCAGCGCCTTCAGGACGCGCAGGATCATCTCTCCGATCTGGCGGAACTCGGCCTCGCCGAAGCCGCGGGTGGTGCCGGCCGAACTGCCAAGCCGGATGCCCGACGTCACGAACGGCTTTTCCGGGTCGAAGGGGATCGCGTTCTTGTTGCAGGTCAGGCCCGCACGCTCCAGCGCGATCTCGGCCACCTTGCCGGTCACGCCAAGCGGGCGCAGGTCGCACAGGACCATGTGGCAGTCGGTGCCGCCCGAGACGATGCCCATGCCGCCCGCCGTCAACGTTTCGGCCAGCACGCGTGCGTTGGCGATGACAGCTTTCGCATAGTCCTTGAACGACGGCTGCAGCGCCTCTCCGAAGGCCACGGCCTTGGCGGCGATGACATGCATCAGCGGCCCGCCCTGGTTGCCGGGGAACACGGCCGAGTTCAGCTTCTTCGCCAGGTCGTCGTCATTGGTCAGGATGACGCCGCCGCGCGGACCGCGCAGCGTCTTGTGCGTGGTCGAGGTGACGACATGCGCGTGGGGCACCGGGTTCGGGTATTCGCCCGCCGCGATCAGGCCCGCGTAATGTGCCATGTCCACCATCAGCCAGGCGCCGACCTCGTCCGCGATGGCGCGGAAGGCGGCAAAATCCATGTGGCGCGGATAGGCCGAGGCACCGGCCACGATCAGCTTCGGACGCTCGGCCAGCGCCTTGTCGCGGACCTTGGCCATGTCGATCAGGTGGGTGTGCGGCTCGACCTCGTAGCTGGCGACATCGAACCACTTGCCCGACATGGTGACGGGCGAGCCATGGGTCAGGTGGCCGCCATGGGCCAGCGACAGGCCCATGATCTTGTCGCCCGGCTGCAGCAGCGCCAGGAATACGGCCTGGTTGGCCTGCGCGCCCGAATGCGGCTGGACGTTGACATGCGCCGCGCCGAACAACTGCTTCAGGCGGTCGCGGGCGATGTCCTCGACCTCGTCCACGAATTCGCAGCCGCCGTAATAGCGCTTGCCGGGATAGCCCTCGGCGTACTTGTTGGTCAGCACCGAGCCTTGCGCGGCCAGCACGTCGGCCGAGACGATGTTCTCGGACGCGATCAGTTCGATCTGGTCCTGCTGGCGGACCAGTTCGCGGCCGATGGCACCGGCGATGGCGGTATCCGAGATGGCGGGGGTCTTGAAGTCGAGCATGGGGTTCCTTTCGGCAAAGCGGGGCCGCCCGCGACCGGCGGGGCCAAGGCGGGACAGGTTCTGGGGGAAGGCGGGCCTTAGAGGCCCGATTTCAGCTCGACCATCACCTGGTCAAGAAGGGCGCGGACATGGGGCAGGAAGCTGCGCCAGACGTCCATGCGGAAATCCTGCCGGTCGTCGCGCCACAGGATCACGGTGGCGCTGTCGAACAGCGTGCGCGCGCCCTGACCCACGGGCATCGCATCGATGTCGCGGGGGCAGCCGGTGGTCAGCGCGGTCAGCGCCTGCGCACCCGACAGGCGCAGCGTAATCTCTCGGTCGCTGATCTCGACAAGGCTGTGCGGGATCTGGGCATAGGCGGCGCCCGATCCGGCCGCCAGCGGCGCGGCGTCGGGCGCGAGGATCGTCCATTCGTCGGGGCCCAGGCACAGGACCTCGACGCCGCCTGCGGTGCTGCGCTGGCCGACCGCAGTCGGCAGCTCCAGCCCCAGCGCCCCGGCCAGGGCCGCGCGGTTTTCGGGGCGGACGCGCAGCGAGAAGCGCGGCGCCCAAGGCAGTTCCTCGACCAGGAAGGGCGTGGGATCGAAATCGTGGCGTTGCGTGGTCATGTCTTTCGCTCCTCAGGCTTTCAGCCGTTCGCCGGCCGGGTCATAGAAGTTGGTCGAGGTGATGGTGGCCCGGATCGTGCCGTCGGGCATGGGGATGTGCACCGTTTCCCCCATCCGCGACAGGCCGCCGGTCACAACCGCCATCGCGATGGGACGCCCCAGCGCCACCGAGTCATAGGATGAGGTCACGTGACCGGCCATGGTCATCGGCAGGCTCTGGCTCGGGTCCAGCACGATCTGGGCGCCTTCCTCCAGCTTCCTGCCGTCCTCGGTCAGCAGGCCGACCAGCTGCTTGCGGTTCGGCGCGACGATGTCGGGACGCGACAGCGAGCGTTTACCGACGAAGTCCTTCTTGGCCTTGCCGATCGCCCAGTCCAGGCCCGCATCCTGCGGCGTGACGGTGCCGTCGGTGTCCTGACCCACGATGATATAGCCCTTTTCGGCGCGCAGGACGTGCATCGTCTCGGTGCCATAGGGGCAGATGTCGTATTGCTGGCCGGCCTCATGGATCGCCTTCCACAGCTGCAGGCCGTGGCGCGCGGGGACGTTGACTTCGAAGCCCAGTTCGCCCGTGAAGCTGATGCGGAACAGGCGCGCGGGCAGGCCCGCGACCGTGCATTCAGCCACCGACATGTGCGGGAAGTTTGTGTCCGACAGGTCCAACCCCTCGACCAGCTTCTCCAGCACCTTGCGGGCGTTGGGGCCGTTCACCGCGACCGTCGCCCATTGCTCGGTGGTCGAGGTCAGCCAGACGTCAAGGTCCGGCCATTCGGTCTGGAGGTAGTCCTCCATCATGTTCAGGACGCGCGCGGCACCGCCGGTTGTGGTGGTGACGTGGAACAGGTCGGGCGACATGCGCCCGATGACGCCGTCGTCGCGGATGAACCCGTCCTCGCCCAGCAGCAGGCCATAGCGGCATCGTCCAGGCTGCAGCTTGGTCCAGGGGTTGGTGTACATGCGGTTCATGAACTCGACCGCATCGGGACCAGCGACCTCGATCTTGCCCAGGGTCGAGGCGTCGAACATGCCCACGGATGCCCGTGTCGCGCGGCATTCGCGCGCCACGGCGGCGTGCATGTCCTCGCCCGCCTTGGGGAAGTACCAAGCCCGGCGCCACAGCGACACCGGCTCGAACACCGCACCCTGCGCCTCGGCCCAAGGGTCGATGGGCGTCTTGCGGGTGATTTCGAACGTGGCGCCCTTGTGATAGCCCGCGAAGGCGCCGAAGCTGGTCGGCGTGTAGGGCGGGCGGAAGGTCGTCAGGCCCACCTGCGGGGGCTCCTTGCCCAGGGCGTCGGCGGCGATCATCAAGCCGTTGATGTTCGACATCTTTCCTTGGTCGGTCGCCATGCCGTTGGTGGTATAGCGCTTGACGTGCTCGATGGAGCGCATGCCCTCGCGGACGGCCAGGCGGATGTCCTTGGCGGTGACGTCGTTCTGGTAGTCGACGAAGGCCTTGGCCTTGCCGGGGCTGCGGTCGGTCGGCAATTCCTTTTGGCTGATGCCGGTGCCGGGGCGGTCACCCTCGACCCGCGCGTCGGATGCGTCGGCGCTGCGGCCAAGCGCCTGCGCGGCGGCGATGCCGGCCTTCACGCCGTCCTCCAGCACGAAGCCATAGCCCCAGAGACCGCGTCCCGCGCCGGCGATCTGGCAGGCCTCGGTCTTGTGGTCGGGCAGGAAGGTCCGGCTGTCAGCGTCCCAAGTCAGCGAGCCCTTGGTGTGCGAGAAGAGGTGCAGCGACGGCGTCCAGCCGCCGCAGATCAGCAGCGCGTCGCAAGGGATCTTACGCCCGGCGCCGACCTGGCCATTCCGCACCGGGTTCACGCGGACGGACTTGACGCGCAACCGGCCTTCGGTCGCGGTGGCGGTGTGGCCGGTCAGCACCAGGATGCCGCGCTTGCGGGCAGCCTCCACCAGGTCGGGGCGCACGCTGTCGCGGGTGTCGGCGATGGCCGCCACGCGGGCTCCGGCATCGACCAGGTCAAAGGCGGCGTACCAGGCGCTGTCATGGCTGGTCACCACGGCGGCATTGTCGCCGACCTTGACGCCGTAGCGGTTGAGATAGGTCTGCGCGGCACCGGCCAGCATGACGCCGGGACGGTCGTTGCCATCGAAGACCAGCGGCTTTTCCAGCGCGCCCTGCGCCAGCACGACCTGTTCGGCCCGGACATGCCACATGCGTTCGCGCGGCGCACCGTGCGGCGGCTGGTCCAGGTGGTCGGTGACGCGCTCGACCAGACCCACGAAGTTCTGGTGGTAATAGCCGATGGCCGTGGTGCGGGTCATCAGGCGCACGCCGGCGGCGCGAAGCTGCGACAGCTGCTCGGCCAGCCAAGCCCACGACCCGCGACCGTCGATGCGCACCGACGGGTCAGACAGCAGCGATCCGCCCATTTCGGGATTTTCATCCACCAGAACGACGCGGGCGCCGGATTTCGCGGCTGTCAGCGCGGCCGAGATGCCCGCGGCGCCGCCGCCCACCACCAGCACGTCGGTATGCAGGTTGCGGTGGGCATAGCTGTCGGGATCGACCTCGGCCGGCGACTTGCCCAGGCCCGCGGCGGCACGGATGAAGGGCTCGTAGACCTTGTCCCAGAAGCTGCGCGGCCACATGAAGGTCTTGTAGTAGAAGCCTGCCGAGAACAGCATGTAGGCGCGGTCGTTCACGGCCCCGATGTCGAACTTCAGCGACGGCCACTTGTTCTGGCTTTCCGTCGTCAGGCCGGCGCGCAGTTCCTGCACGGTGGCGCGGGTGTTCGGCTCGAACCGGCCCGGGCCGCGCGAGGTGCCGATCAGGGCGTTGGGTTCCTCGGAGCCTGCCGTCACCACGCCGCGCGGGCGGTGATACTTGAACGACCGGCCCATCAGGTGCACGCCGTTGGCCAGCAGCGCGGATGCGACGGTGTCGCCGCGCAGGCCCTGATAGCTGCGGCCGTCGAAGGTGAAGCTGACCGGCGCCGCGGGATCGACGCGGCCCATGCCGGGGATGCGATAGCGGCTCATTCGGCGGCCTCCTTCACGGTCAGGTCGGGACGGGCCTCACCGGCCTTGTAGGTCATCAGGAAACGGTCGCTGACGGTATCGCGGACCGCGTTGAAGAAGCGCCCGCAGCCGTGGATGTGCCGCCAACGTTCAAAGTGCGGCCCGCGCGCGTTGGTGCGGATAAAGAGGTAATCGCGCCATTCCTCGTCTGACAGCGCCGAGGGATCGGCGGGGCGCGAGATATGCGCCTCGCCGGCATAGGCGAACTCGGCCTCGGGCAGGGTGGCGTCGCAATAGGGGCAGTGGATCAGCAGCATGGGGGCCTCTCAGTGCGCGACGGCGGCGGCGGCGGCTTCGTCGATCAGACGGCCGGTGGTGAAGCGTTCAAGGGTGAATGGCGCGTTGATCGGGTGAGGCTCGTCCTTGGCGACGGTCCAGGCCAGCGTATGTGCAGCGCCCGGCGTGGCCTTGAAGCCGCCCGTGCCCCAGCCGCAGTTGACATACAGGCCCTTGACCGGCGTCTTGCCCAGGATCGCGCTGCGGTCCGGCGTCACGTCCACGATGCCCCCCCATTTCCGCAGCATCCGCATGCGGTTGAAGATCGGGAAGACCTCGCAGATGGCCGCCACCGTGTGCTCGATCAGCGGCAGACCGCCGCGCTGGCTATAGCTGGTGTACTGATCGGTGCCCGAGCCGATGACCAGTTCGCCCTTGTCCGACTGGCTGATATAGGCGTGGACGGTGTTCGACATCACGACGCAGGGGAAGATAGGCTTCACCGGCTCGCTGACCAGCGCCTGCAGCGGAAAGCTTTCCAGCGGCATCCGTACGCCCGCGCTGTCCATGACGACGCTGGTGTTGCCGGCGGCCGACACCGCGACCTTCCTGGCCTTGATGAAGCCCTTGGCGGTGTCCACGCCCTGCACCGCACCGTCGGGCCCGCGACGGATCGCGATGACCGGGCAGTTCTGGATGATGTCCACCCCGCGCGCGGCGGCGGCACGGGCATAGCCCCAGGCCACCGCGTCGTGGCGCGCCGTGCCCGCCCGCATCTGCAGCGCCGCGCCCATCACCGGATAGCGCGCGTCGGGGCTGATGTTCAGCGGCGGGCAGAAGGCCTTGGCCTCCTCCTTCGACAGCCAGCGGTTGTCGACGCCGTTCAGGCGGTTGGCGTGGATGTGGCGCTGGAAGGACTGCACGTCATGGACGTTGTGCGCCAGCATCATCACGCCGCGCTTGGAATACATGACGTTGTAGTTCAGCTTCTGCGAGAGGTTCTCCCACAGGTCCAGGGCGTGATCGTAAAGGCGCGCGCTTTCGTCATACAGATAGTTCGACCGGATGATGGTCGTGTTGCGGCCCGTGTTGCCGCCGCCCAGCCAGCCCTTGTCGATCACCGCGACATTGGTGATGCCGTGTTCCTTGGCCAGATAATAGGCCGCGCCCAGGCCGTGGCCACCCGCGCCGACGATGACGACGTCATATTCGGCCTTGGGCTGGCTGTCGGGCCACTGTTCGCGCCAGCCCTTGTGGCCGGTCAGCGCGTTCCTGAGCAGGGACATCGCAGAGAAATGTGACATGGCGCGGGTCCTTCGGGCGGTGACGGTTCCGCGCTTTGTGACAGAACATGACGCCGACTCACTGTAGAACTGCGTCATGTTCATGTTATCTTTGCGCCATGCCATCATCTGATTCCGCCCCCGGCCTGCGCGTCGGCTTTATCCTCGCCCGACGCTTCACGCTGTCGGCCTTCGCGAACTTCATCGACGTCCTGCGGCTGGCCGCGGACGAAGGCGACCGTTCGCGCCCGATCCGCTGCAGCTGGAGCGTGCTGTCGACCAGCCGTGACCCCGTGAGGTCCAGCTGCGGCATCGCAGTGACGCCCGACGAACGGCTGGGGGACCCGTCGCGCTTCGACTATGTCGTGGTGGTCGGCGGGCTGATCGACCAGGCCGAACGGCTGGACCCGGAACAGGAGGCGTTCCTGAATCGCGCGGCACGGGCGGGCGTGGCGCTGGTCGGCGTCTGCACCGGGGCGTTCCTTCTGCACCGGGCGGGGCTGATGAACGGCTATCGCTGCTGCGTCAGCTGGTTTCATCACGACGATTTTCTGGAAAGGTTCGACGGGCTGGTGCCGGTGTCGGACCGCATCTTCGTCGTCGACCGCGACCGGCTGACCTGTTCGGGCGGGGCCAGTTCCGCCCATCTGGCGGCCCTGCTGGTCGAGCGTCACATCGGCCGCGCCGCCGCGCGGAAAAGCCTGCACATCATGATCATCGACGAGGCAATGGCCGCTGACCAGCCTCAGCCTGGCCTGCCGCTGGAACTGACCAGCCGCGACCCCTTGGTGCGGCGCGCACTGCTGATGGTGCAGCAGAACCTGGACGACCCGCCATCGGTCGCCGAGATGGCCGAGCGTCTGCAGGTCAGCCGCCGCAAGCTGGAGCGGCACTTCACCGAAAAGCTGGGCATGTCGCCCTCGGACGCGTTCCTGCGGGTCAGGCTGTCGCAGGTGCGGCTGCTGCTGGGAAGGTCGGACCGGACGATCAGCCAGATCGCCGCCGAAACCGGGTTCTGCGACGCCTCGCACCTGATCCGGATCTTCCGCGACAAGGTGGGCACCACGCCCGAGGCGTGGCGGCAGGAACAGCTGCCCAAGGCCGGCTGAGCGTCAGCCGCGCCACGGCAGAACGTCGCCGCCGCGCCGCCCCAGCAGGTCGGCCAGTGCGCAAAGCGCGAACAGCAGCAAGGTCGACAGCACCGACACGGCGGCCGCGGCGGTCGAGTTCCCCTCGTACTGCAGGGAAAAGACCATGACCCCGATCGTTTCTTGCCCCGACGACCACAGCAGCGCGGACAGCGTCAGCTCGTTCATGGCGGTCATCACGATCAGGACTGCGCCTGCCAGCGCGGCGGGCAGGACCGAGGGTGCGAAGATCCGGCCAAGGCGGACGGAGAGGCCGATACCCGCAATACGCGCGGCCTCGTCCAAAGCCGGGTCGCCGCCCTGCGCCGCTGCCGCCACGGGCCGCAGCACCAGCGGCAGGAACCGCGCCAGATAGGCGATCAGGATGATCGCCGCCGTACCATAGAGCGACACCCCGATCCCCGGCAGAGGGGGCAGGAAAGCCAGGATCATGGCCAGCGCGACCACCGTGCCGGGCACGACCCAGGGCGCCTCGGCCAGCAGATCGATGGCCGCCACCGCCGGGCCGGGACGGTGCGTGGCCAGATAGGCCAGCGGCAGCGCCACCAGCGCGCAGATCAACGCCGCCGCGCATGACAGCATCAGCGAATTGGCGAAGGCCCGCGCCACGGCATCGTTGGCCAAGACCGCGCGATACTGCTCGAGGCTTGCGACTTCGACCGAAAAGGGCACGCCGATTGCGGGCACCAGCGAGGTCAGGACCAGCGCCGTCAGCGGCAGCACGGCGATGACCAGCACAGCCGCCCACATCAGCCCCTGAGCCCAGAGAGGCGCGCGGCGGCCGGACCGGAAGCGGCGCCCGTCCTCGATCCGCATGGTCAGGTGGCGCATCAGTAGGCCGCGCAGCGCCAGCGCCGCCACCGCCATCAGCGTCAGGATCAGCGCCAGCACCGCGACTTGGCCCGCAGCCGAGGGTCCGAAACCGTTCAGCCGCTGATAGATCAGCGTCGTCAGCATCGGCACGCGCCCCGGAATGCCCAGCAGCGCCGGAACGCCGAAGTTGCCGACCGCCGCCGTGAAGGCCAGAAGCGCCCCCGCCAGCGCCGAGGGCAGGGTGACTGGCAGGATGATCCGCGCCAGCACCAGCCGGGGCGCGATGGCGGCGATGCGCGCGGCCTCGACCAGGTCGGCGGGCAGCGACTTCAGCGCGGCGCGGATGGCGATGAAGACCAGGGGCATGTGCTCGATCCCCATGACCAGCGCGATCCCGAAACCGGAATAGAGCGGGTTGCCGCTGCCCGGCGCGGGTGCAAGGCCCAGTGGCGACAGGATGGGGGACTGCGTGCCCAGAAGCTCGATCCAGGCCAACGCGGTCACCTGGGACGGGATGATCAGTGGCATCAGGATCAGGAAGGACAGCGCCGCGCGAAAAGCCATCCGCAACAGCCCCACCGCCAGCGCCAGCGCGCCCCCAAGCGTCACGGACACCGCGACCGACATCAGCGACAGGGTCAGCGTGTTCCAGAACGCCCGGCCGGTCGCCCGCGACGACAGCGTGTCACGCATGACGCCCAGCAGCTGACCTTCGTCGCCCGGCCGGAACGCGGTCAGCAGCAGCTGCCCAAGCGGCCAGATCGTGATCAGCCCGACATAGGCGCAAAGGGCGATGGCAAGCAGGCGCTCGCCACCGCCGGTCCTCTGGTCGCCAAGAAGGCGCAGTTCAGCCGCCATAGAGGTCGGCGAAGTTCTGCTTGACCTCTTCGCCGTCGGCCAGAAGCCTGGGGTTGTCGGCCTCGATCATCGTCAGCGTGGCGGGGTCGGGATAGCCTGCCGGCACCTCCATGCCTTTCAGCAGCGGGAAATAGCCCTGTCCGACCGACTGCGCCTGCGCGGCCTGCGACAGCTGCCAGTCGACAAAGGCTTTCGCGGCATCGGGTGCGTCGGTGCCGGCCATGATCGCCACCGGCTGCGTCACCGCCGTCACGCCTTCGGATGGAAAGACGAAGTCGACCGGAGAGCCCTGCTCCTTGGCGTTCATCGCCATGTATTCGACCAGAACGCCATAGGCCTTTTCGCCCCGCGCCACGGCTTCCAGCACGGTGCCGTTGCCCTGGCCCGCCACGGCGCCACCATCGGCCATCGCCTCCATGAAGTCCCAGCCCATGTCCGGCTGCTGGACCAGCGTGCCGACATGGATCGCCGCCGCACCGGAATAGAGCGGCGAAGGCATGATCGTCTGGTTGGCGACCTCTGGTTTCGCCAGATCCGCCCACGCGGTCGGCGGCGTGTCGACCAGATCGGTGTTATAGACGATGCCGGTGGTGATCAGCTTCGTGGGGAAGAACATCCGGTCGCCATCCAGCAGCGCGGGCGCGATGCCGTCGGTCGGGGCCTCGGGGTAAGCCATCAGCCGCTCTTCCTGCTTCAGCTGTGTCATCGCCACCGCGTCGGCGATCAACAGCACGTCGGCGGGCGATCCGCCGGCGGCAAATTCGGCCTGCAGCTTGGCCATCACCTCGGTCGTGCCGGACCGGAACAGCTCGACCGCGATCTCTGGGTGCTCCTTGTTGAAGGCGGCGATGACGTCCGTCATCTGCTCCTGCGGCTGCGAGGTATAGACGGTCAGCGTCTCGGCCTGGGCGGACAGGGCCAGGCCGGTCAGGGCTGTCGACAGAAGAATGGTGCGGGTCATGCGATCCTCTTGGGGTTGAAACTGGAGGTGTCGGGAGCCGTTCGCGGCTGCGTGGCGGACCATCGGCCGGCATCGTCGCGGGACAGGGTGATCAGCGCACAGTTGCCCGGACGCCGGAAGGGCAGGTCCAGCAGGGCAAAGATCTCGCGCACGGTGCCGGAATGAGCGACGATCAGGGGCGGGTCCTCGCCCGCGTCCGGCGCGGCGATGGCGGCCACACCGGCGCGGATCCGGTTGCGGAACGCCTGCAGGCCTTCGCCGCCGTCAGGTGTCGCGGCGCGGACGAGGACTGCGCGGGGCTGACCCTCCCAGACGCCCCAGTCGCGTTCGGCCAGCAGCGGCGCTTCCTCGATCCGCAGTCCGGGGCGCTGGTCCGCGATGGTCGTCGCCGTCTGGCGCGCGCGCAGCATGGTCGAAACAATCAGCCGCCCGACGGGCAGGTGCCGCCAGGCCAGCGCGGCATCCCGGGCCTGCCGCTGGCCCAGTTCGCCGAGCGGCACGTCGGTTGCGCCGCAGACCAGGTCGGCGGCGTTCAGCGCCGTCTGGCCGTGCCGCAGAAGGTGGAAGTGCGGATGGTCGAGAAGGCTCACCACGCAAGCCTTCCGCCGGGGGCGATGGGCCAGCCGCTGGCCGCCCGCAGCCGGCAAAGCGTGCCGGGGTCGCAGAAGGCGGCGATCATCGTTCGGGGGGCGCAGGCCCTGACGATGTCGTTGGCCCCGCTGAACGAGGGATGGACGTTCCAACGGTAGAATTCCGCGCGGCCCTGCGACAGCAGATCCTCGGCCGGGCTGCCTTCGGCGACATGGCCGGTCAAGACGATCCTTCCACCGCCGTCCTGCGCAATCCGCTGCGCCAGCACGGCAGCGGTGCCGCGCTCGGCATTGGGACCGGCCGCGATCATGATCCCCGCGATGGCCGAGTCGTCTTCCAGTTCACCGGCATGCTGCAGAAGGTGGTCCAGCGCGACGACGCTGCCGGCGGTCAGCCATTCAGGGAAGTCGAGCAGCCGCCGGATGACCTTGCGGTGGGACGCGCAGATCGACACGGGCAGGCCGCGCCGAAGGAAGGTCCATGCCATCTCCAGCCCGCGGCCGCCAGCGGGGCAGGGGAACAGCACCGGCTGGTCGGCCAGCGCCAGGATGGTCTGGGTCTGGCGCCGCAGCGTCTCGCCCGCCGCCCCGTAGGAGGCGTCCAGCACCAGCGCCCGTGCGGCGGGCGGTGGCTGGAACTGGAAAAGCACGCTCTCGGCGCTGATGTCGCCGGTATAGAGAAGCCCGCCTTCGCCGCCGATGCGCATCCAGACGGCGCCGGGGGCATGGCCCGCGGCGCCCGTCAGCAGCGGCAGCCCGCAAATCTGCGTCACCCCATCAAGCGCCGTCGCCTGCTGCAGCGCAGGGTCGCGGGCCAGCGCGATGGTGGGCGTCGTTGCGTACAGCGGCGGCTTGCCCAGCCCTTCCCACAGCTCCAGCCCGCCGGTGTGGTCGGCGTGGCCGTGGCTGAAGAGAATGGCATCGATGGGCGGCAGGCCGCCAGGTTCGGGCAGCGTCGCGCCGTCGGGGCCGCGCCCCAGGTCCAGCAGCAGGTTACGCCCCTCCATCTGAAGCAGGAAGCAGGCCGGCCCCTTGACGCCGACGCCAGAAATCGCGTGCAGCTCAGGCATGGGCGTGCACCATGGCAGCCGGGGCGGTCCGCCGCGGGCCCTGGGGGTCGCGGTCGATGACCCAGCCGCCGGTGATGTCGATGCCGATCCGGCTCTGGACGGGCAGCGGCCGGTCGACAGCCACGGACAGCGAATCGACCTCCAGGCCCTGCGGCAGGACATGGGTCAGGTAGCGGCCGTGGAGGAAGGTCTGTGACAGGACTTCGGCCTGCAGGTGGCCCCGCCCCTCCGCCTGGCGCAGGTCCGCCCGATGCAGGCACAGCCAGCCGCGGCCTGGCCGCGCGCTGCCGGGAAGGGACAGGGCGCCGTCCCCAACCGTCAGGTCGCACCGGCCATCGCGCACCGTGGCGACCGTCACCGGCAGCGTGATCCCGTGGTCGATGAACCGGGCGACCATGGGCGTCGCCGGACGACGATAGAGATCCTCGGGCGTGCCGACCTGCTGGATGCGTCCGTCGTCCATGACCGCGATGTGGCTGGCGACGGCCATCGCCTCGTCCTGGTCATGGGTCACCAGCACGAAGGTCGTGCCGGTCGCGGCGTGAAGGCGCCGGAACTCGGCCAGCATCCGGTGGCGCAGATGCGCGTCCAGGTTCGCCAGCGGCTCGTCCAGCAGCAGCAGCGACGGGCGCAACGCCAGCGATCGGGCCAGCGCCACCCGCTGGCGTTGCCCGCCCGACAGCTCGTGCGGGCGGCGGTCGGCAAGGTGGACAAGGCCCATGGCCCGCAGCATCTCTTCGACCCGGGCGTTCCGGTCGGCCGCGGGCAGGCGGCGGGCCTTCAGCGCGAATTCGACATTGCCGCGCGCCGTCATGTTCGGCCAGAGCGCGTAGGACTGGAAGACCATTCCCAGATTGCGATCCTCGGGCGGAACGAAGCGGTTCGGCCCCAGGATCATCCGGTCGCCGAAATGCAGCTGCCCCGCATCCGGGACCTCCAGCCCCGCGATCAGGCGCAGAAGCGTGGTCTTGCCGCAGCCCGACGGACCCAGCAGCGCAAGAAACGCGCCCTCGGGCAGGTCGAGGTCGATATCATGCAGCACACGGGTGCGATCGAATGATTTTGCCAGACCGCTGGCACGGATATGGGGCATTGCCGACACCTTTCGTCGCGCGACCTACGGGGCCAACATGACTGCCCCGCGACATACACATGAAACTCTGATGACTGCGGACCGGGTTCCCGCGGGGGCGCATCGGAACATCGACGGGATGCTGCGGTTGGTCAGGCGGACATGGAGAGGTGCGTCGTGAAGACGATCTATCAGGTGATGCTGTTGCTCGCGGCGGTGCCGCTGGTGCTGGGAATGGTCTCGGCCATGCTGGAGCGGTCGTGGATCTCGACCCCGATCCTGGCGACAACGGCGGGCATCCTGGCCGGACCGGCGGTTGCCGGCTGGATTCAGCCGCAGGACTGGCCGCATCTCCACACCATCCTGAAAGAGGCCGCGCGCATCACCATCGCGGTCAGCGTACTGGGCATCGCGATCCGCACCCCGCCCGAAAGCTGGCGACGGGCGGCGCGGCCGACTGCGTTGCTGCTGACGCTGGGGATGGCGGGGATGTGGGCGATGTCCAGCTTGGTGGCCTGGGGGGGGCTGGGGGCTGGCGCCGCGACGGCGCTGCTGATCGGGGCGATCCTGACGCCGACGGACCCGGTCGTGGCAACCTCGATCGTGACGGGTCCCTTCGCTGAGGGGATCCTGCCGGACCGGCTGCGCAGCACCCTGTCGCTGGAATCGGGCGCCAATGACGGGCTGGGCTACCTGTTCGTCATGCTGCCGCTGACGGTGATCCTGGAGCGGCACGACCTGGATGCGGCCCGGGTGGCGCTGATCCTGTTCAAGGAGGTTCTGGGCGCTGCCCTTCTGGGCCTGGCGGCGGGCTGGCTGGTGGCGCAGACATTGAAGATCTCGGACCGCCACAAGCTGGCCGAGCAGCATTCCTTCCACGGCCTCACGATCGCGCTGTCGCTGGTGGCGCTGGCGCTGGCGCGCGTGGTCGGTGTCGATGACATTCTTGCCGCCTTTTCCGCAGGCGCGGGCTTCTGCTTCTTCGCCAATCGGCGCGAGGATTTCGAGGAGCAGTCGGTGCAGGAAACCATCAGCAAGCTGCTGACGGTGCCGATCTTCACCCTGTTCGGGCTGGCCATTCCCTGGGGCGGGTGGGCCGGTATCGGCTGGCCGCTGCTGGTGCTGGTCGGAGGAATCCTGCTGCTGCGCCGGCCCCCGGTGGTGGCGGCGCTGTCCCCGATGCTGGGGGCGGGCCTGCGCCGGCGCGACCTCATGTTCGCGGGCTGGTTCGCGCCCATCGGCGTGGCCGCGATGTTCTACAGCCTCGATGCCGCAGAGAAGACGGGCGACATGATCTACTGGCACGTGGCCAGTGCGATGGTCGCGGCCTCGATCCTGATCCACGGGGTGACGGCGGCCCCGGCGGTCAGGCGCTATCGCTCGGCTTCCGGGGGGCCGGGCAGGTCTGGCGGCGACAGCTGATAGAGATAGGCGGCCATGTCGGCCGCCACGTCGGCGGGCACGTCCAGGTCGGGCATCGCGCTGAGCGGATCGACCTCTTGCGGGTTCATGATCCAGCGGACCATGTTCTCGGGCGTGTTGGGCAGCACCCCCGCGACATAGCGGCGGGAGCCCGCGCGATCCAGCCGGGGACCGACCCGCACGTCGCGGCCCACCAGGCCGGGGATGATGTGGCAGGACCGGCAGGCGTATTGCTGCATCAGTCGCCGGCCCCGGTCGGGATTCAGGAACCCGTCGGAGGTCTTGGGGAATTCTGGCGCGGCGCTGTCGCCGGCCTCGCGCAGCAGCGCCTGGTATTCGACGGGCGACAGGTCGGGCAGCGCCTCGACCAGCGCGGTGACGTCCCACATCTGCGCCTCGGACATGCGCTGCTGCCAAGCGGGCATGCCGCTCATCTTGAGGCCTTCGCTGACGAAGCGATAGATCTCTGCCGGAGAGCGGTGCATCGCCATGTCCACGGGGCTTGTCGGCACGGGCAGCATGGCCAGCGCGAAATCCTCGGGCGGCAGGCCGGGGGCGCCGTGGCAGCGGGCGCAGTTTTCCTGGAACAGCGCGGCGTTGCGCGGCGTGGCGCGCGGCGCGAAGCCATCGGGAATGTCGATGCCAGCCGCATCGACTGCGATCACCGCGTCGCGGCCAAGCGCGATGGCGCCATAGACCCAGGCCGGGTGCTGCCGGATCGCCGACAGGTTGTAGAATTCGCCCAGAAGCAGCGCGCCTGCGCCAGCCGCCGCGATGGAGCCGGTCGAGATCAGGAAGGCGCTCAGCCAGCGTTTCATCGCGCCCCCCCGTGGTCCAGCAGATAGAGCGCGATCAGCCGCGCCTCGCTTTCCGTGACGCCAAGCTCGGGCATCGCGGTCAGCGGGTCGATGCGGCGCGGGTCCATGATGAAGGCGGTCAGCATGTCGGCGGTGTTGGGCACCACCCCCGCGACATAGGCCTTCTGCGCCTGTCCCGTCAGCGGCGGGCCGGTGTTCGACGCGGGGCCGGGCATGCCCGGCACGACATGGCAGGACCAGCACCCGTACGAGGTCAACAGCGCGCGCGCCTGCGCCGTCTCATCCTGCGACAGCTGGCCTGCCGGTTGGCAAAACCCGAGCGCCAGCGAGAAGAGCAGCGGCGTCTTCACCTTGCGGTCCTCTGCATGCGGCGGTCGGAATCTGACAGCAGCCGCGCCATCAGCGCGACGGCGGTGCCGATGAAGATCGCGCAGCAGGGAACCCACATGATCAGCCCGCCCAGCTGCTGGTCCTGCATCCGGTCCAGCCCCCAGGCGCCCCCGCCATAGGCCGGGTACCACAGCACCTGCGACGTGGTCAGCAAGGCCGCCAGCGCGCAGGACTGCACGGCGGTCGCGAAGACGGCAATGAAGGCGCCGCCGCGGCTCTCGGCGCGCGGGCGCTCCAGCACGGCGTGCCAGAACAGCATTGCCGCGCCAAGAAAGCAGAAATGCTGCACCGCGTGGATGGCATCCGACCGCAGCGCCGCCTGGTGCAGCGGCGGCAGGTGCCATCCCCAGAGGACGACGAAATAGGTGATCCACGCGCCCAACGGATGCGCCAGCCCACGCCAGGGCAGGGCGGTCCCCGCCCGCGCCAGCCGCCCCCGCCAGGACTGCGGCGCGGCCCACAGCGCCGCCAGCCCCGGCCGCCCCAGCACCATCAGCGGCGCGGCGATCAGCATCAGCGCGAAATGCTGGATCATGTGTGCCGTCAGCAGCAGCTTCGTCAGGTCGGACAGGCGCGACAGCAGCAGGACTGCGGCCAGCAGGAAGCCACCGGCGAACAGCGCCGCCCGCGTCCGGGTGATCCCGCGTCCGGGCCCGCCCTGTCGCCACAGCCGCGCCAGGCCCGCGGCATAGATCGCGCCACCAAGAACCAGCGGAACAATTGCCCAGGTGTCATTGACCGGCGCGGCATGGTCAGCATGGGCCAGCGCGGCAGTGGGAAGAAACAGCAGGACAGTGGCAAGGACTCTCATCTTCAGACTCCCGTGCAGAGGTCGATCCAGAAGGACCCGGCATATTCGACAAGGATCCCCCCGCAGGCCGCAGCGCAGAGCATGAAGCCGACCAGGGCCATCATGCGCAGACGCTCGGCGCTGCGGTGGGGGCGGACCTTGCGGCCGCGATGCAGCGCATGCAGGGCCGCGCCGAAGCCGATGAAGCAGAGCGTCAACACCACGGCGGTCAGCACGTGATAGGGCCAGCGGACATGGAACTCGCACAGCCAGGGCGCCATCGCATAGCCGCCGCCCTGGTGCAGCGCCCAGGCCATCGGCGCCAGGAACCAGCCGACCCAGGGGGTCAACGCCTCGCGCCCCTCCTGGTGGGCCAGGATCAGGTCGCTGTTGTCGTCGTCGCGTGTCTCGGGCAGCCGGTGGCTTTCGGGCTTGCGGGTCATGACAGCACCCGCGGCACCCAGTAGAGCACCAGGTAGATCGGCAGGAACACCGCGGCAACGAAGTACCAGTAGAGCGTGTCCACCACGACCCCCAGTTGCCGTTCCGGCGTGAAGTAGCCGCGCCAGGCCAGCACCGACACGACCACCGTGCCAAGGATGGCCGAGACGACATGGGTGTAGTGAAACCCCGTGATCGTCCACAGCATCGAGCCATATGCGTGGTCGTCCCACCGGATGTCCAGGGCGGTGAACTGCACCGAGCGCGCCACCAGCGCCAGCGACGCGATCGCCACGCTGGCCGTCACTCCGATCGCCAGCTGCCGCTTGCGCCCAGCATCCGAGCCCTTGCCGGCCCACCACATCGTCCAGCTGCTGGCCGGCAGCAGGCACAGGACTACCGTGGGCCAGAACAGGTCCGGCGGATCGACGCCCTCGGGCGGCCAGGCGGGCGACTGCAGCGCCAGATAGAAATAGCTGGTCAGCAGCGTGGCGACCACCGCGGCCTCGATCGCCACGGCGCCGAGGACGCCCCACCACAGCGGATGGTGATGCGGGTCGAAGGACGGATGCTCGGACGCATCGACGGTCACGCGGACATGCATGATCACTTCTCCCGATAGGGGTGGCGGGGCCAGAACCACAGCACGAAGGTGACAAAGATGGCGAGGATGCCGAAGACATAGAACCACGGGCTGAAGATCAGGCCGATGAAGCCGACCGAGGCCGCGACCGCGGACACGAAGGGCCAGGGCGTCGGGCCGGGCAGCACCTGGACCATGGCCGGACGCGCATCCAGAAGCGTCGTCACCAGCGTCTCGCGCCGGTCGTCGCGCAGCCCGCCGACGACGGGGCGCTCGTCGTCCTGCTGCCAGTCCCAGATCGGCGTGTGGCTGTCGACGACCGGAGGCTGCGGAAAGTTGCTGTTCAGCGGCGGCGACGCCGTGGCCCATTCCAGCGTCGTCGCGTTCCACGGGTTGTCGCCGGCGACCTCGCCCCGGAAGACGCTGCGGACCGCGTTGATCAGCGTCAGCCCGAAGCCCGCCGCCAGCACGAACGACCCCACGGTGGCTAGCTGGTTCAGGAACTGCCAGCCCATCTCGGGGACATAGGTGTAGACGCGGCGCGGCATCCCCTCCAGCCCCAGCTGGTGCATGGGAAAGAACGCCAGGTTGAAGCCCAGGAAGATCAGCAGGCAGCTCCACCGGCCGAGGCGTTCGGACATCATCCGCCCGGTCAGCTTGGGGAACCAGTAGTACAGCCCCGCCGTCAGCGGGAAGACCGCGCCGCCCACCAGCACGTAGTGGAAATGCGCCACCACGAAATAGCTGTCGTGGACCTGCCGGTCGAAGGGCACGGACGCGACCATGACGCCGGTCAGGCCGCCCGCAATGAAGACCGCGAAGAAGCCGAAGACGAACAGCATCGGCGTTGCGAAGCGGATCTTCGTGCCCCACATGGTCGCGATCCAGCAGAAGATCTGCACGCCCGACGGTATCGCGATCATCGACGACGCCGCCATGAAGAAGCTGCGCCCCATCAGCGGCAGGCCGGTCGTGTACATGTGGTGGACCCACAGTCCGAAGGACACCATGCCGATGCCCACCATCGCCAGCACCAGCGCAGTATAGCCGAAGACGGGGCGCTGCGTGAAGGTGACAATGATCGTGGTCACGATGCCTAGGGCGGGAACCAGGATGATATAGACCTCGGGGTGTCCGAAGAACCAGAAGAGGTGCTGCCAGAGCAGGGGCGAGCCGCCGCCCTCGGTCACGAAGAACTGCGTGTCGACCAGCCGGTCCATCATCAGCATCGCGGACGCCACGATGACCGAAGGCATCGCGAAGAGCATCATGAACGACATGACCAGCACCGCCCAGACAAAGATCGGCATTCGGTTCAGCGACATGCCGGGGGCACGCAGCTTGAAGATCGTGACGATCAGCTCGACCGCCGCGGTCAGGGCCGACACCTCGATGAAGGTGATCATCGTGGTCCAGATGTCGACGCCATAGCCGGGCGCGAATTCCTTGTTCGATAGGGGCACATAGTTGAACCAGCCCGCATTCGGCGCCATGCCGAAGAACAGCGACAGGAAGAACGCCGTTCCGCCGATCAGGTAGACATAGTACCCGAAGGCGTTCAGGCGCGGGAAAGCCATGTCGCGGGCGCCCAGCATCAGGGGGGCGACGTAGATCGCCAGCCCCTCCATCGCCGGGATCGCGAAAAGGAACATCATCGCGGTGCCGTGAACGGTCATGAACTGGTTGTACTGTTCCGGTGTCAGCAGGCCGTTCAGCGGCACCAGAAGCTGCAGCCGCATGGCCAGCGCCAGGACGCCCGACAGCAGGAAGAACACGAAAGATGTCACGATGAACCGGCGCCCGATCGCGGTGTGGTTCACGGGCATGAACCAGCCCAGAAAGCCCTTGGGCGAGGCCCATGTGGCCTCGATCCGCGCCAGCCGCTGGCGGCTTTCGTCGTCCGTGCGTTCCCGCAGGTCCAGCGCGGGGCTGTCATCGGTCATTCCAGCGCCTCCAGATAGGTCAGCAGGGCGTTCAGGTCGTCGGGCGGCGGGGCGAAGGCGGGCATCAGCGCGCCGGGCTTGATGTCCTGCGGGCTGGTGATCCAGCCGCCCAGGTTCCCGCGAGAGTTCGGGATGGTCGCCGCCGCCAGCGTCTGGCGCGAGGCCAGGTGCGTCAGGTCGGGGCCCTTCTGCCCATCGGCTGGCGTTCCGCGGATGGCGTGGCAGTCGCCGCAGCCGAGGTCCATGAAGACTTGCAGTCCGCGCCCCTCGGTCACCGCCGCATCGCTTGCCTGCGCCTCCAGCCAGCGGGCGAAGTCGTCCACCGGACGAGCCTCGACAACGAAACCCATCAGGCCGTGCTGAAGGCCGCAGAACTCGGCGCATTGGCCGCGCCAGCGCCCCGCGGCCTCGGGTTCGGCATAGAGCGTGTTCACCTTGCCGGGGATCAGGTCGGTCTTGCCCTGGATGTTCGGTGCCCAGAAGCTGTGGATGACGTTGTCGGACATCAGCCGCAGGGTGCTGCGATGGCCCGCAGGCAGGTGCAGTTCGTTGGCGGTGGTGGCGACGACGTTGCCGTCGCGGTCCATGTACCGGAACTCCCACCACCAGCGCTTGCCGTGGACCTCGATGACGGGACCTGCGATGCCCGCCTCGCCCTCGACCTCATCGCCGATCATGACGCCCGACAGGCTGACCGCGACGATGGCGGCGATGGGCGCGATGACGCCGCCGATCACCACCATGATGGTCGCGTTCCGGAACGAGATCCGCCGCGCCTCGCGCCCGTGGCGCAGGGCGATGCCGGTGATCAGCATGCCGATGGTGACGATGAAGATGAAAGCGGCGGTCGCGAACATCCACCAGGCGAGGTCCGCGACCATCCGCGCATCCTCGCTGGCGGGCGAGAGGACGGACTGCACCCCCTCGCATCCCGACAGCGCCAGCACTGCCGCCGTCAGCACGGTGCAGCGAGAACTTGCCAGGGGCCTTCTGCTGGTGCGGCGCTCAGGCCGCATGCGTGGCTGTCTTGTAACGGCACGCCACGGCGTCCGGATAAATGTTCTGGTACGCCGCGAGGGCTGTCATCCTCTTGCTCTCCTCAAGATTTGATCCGGTCGTGACCAGCGGCTGGTCGTCCGGCTGCGCTAACAAGGACGCGCGCCAATTGTTCCTGACCGCAACCTTGCGGCCCGGGCGCATGCAGTTCGCTTGACCCGGCCAATAGTTTTTTTACTGTCGGGGAAATTTATGCGGCGGCGGCTATCCCGCACCGTTTACTGGGTGCCGCATTGGTGATGCTGCATCGCCAACGGTCCTGCACCACGCCACCCGGACCGCCGGCTTCAAGGAGGAGATCCCATGCCGACTTCACTGGTTCTCGAACGCAAGGGTCAGCTGTCGATGCGCGACATCGCGCTGGACACGGACCTGGGTCCGTCCGACGTCCGGATCGCCGTCCGCACCGTCGGTGTCTGCGGGTCGGACGTGCATTATTACACCCACGGCAAGATCGGCCCCTTCATCGTGAATGAGCCGATGGTCCTGGGCCACGAGGCGTCCGGCATCGTGATCGAGGTCGGCGACCAGGTTCGCCACCTGTCCGTCGGCGACCGCGTCTGCATGGAGCCTGGCATCCCCGACCCGACGTCACGGGCGTCCAAGATGGGCATCTACAACGTCGATCCGGCCGTGCGATTCTGGGCCACGCCCCCCGTCCACGGCTGTCTGACGCCCGAAATCGTGCACCCCGCCGCCTTCACCTATCGGCTGCCCGACAACGTGTCCTTCGCGGAAGGCGCGATGGTCGAGCCCTTCGCCATCGGCATGCAGGCCGCCATGCGGGCGCGCATCCAGCCCGGCGACATCGGGATGGTCACCGGTGCAGGCCCCATCGGCATGATGACCGCGCTGGCCGCGCTGGCCGGCGGTTGCGCCAAGGTCTACGTCAGCGACCTGGCCCAACCCAAGCTGGACATCATCGGCGCCTATCCCGGCATCGAGACCATCAACATTCGCGAAACCCCCGCGGCCGAGGCAACTGCCAAGGCGACCGACGGCTGGGGGGCGGATGTCGTGTTCGAATGTTCGGGCGCGGCGCCCGCCGTCCTGGGCGTGCCGCAGCTTGCGCGTCCGGGCGGAGCCATCGTCCTCGTCGGCATGCCGGTCGATCCGGTGCCTTTCGACATCGTGGGCCTTCAGGCGAAGGAGCTGCGGGTCGAAACGGTCTTCCGGTATGCCAACGTCTATGACCGCGCGATCTCGCTGATCGGGGCGGGCAAGGTCGACCTGAAGCCGCTGATCTCTCTGACGGTGCCGTTCAAGGACAGCATCGCCGCCTTCGACCGCGCGGTCGAGGGGCGCGAGACCGACGTCAAGATCCAGATCGAAATGCCGGCCGAATAAGGGAATCTCCATGTATCTTGGACTGGATATCGGCACCTCGGGCGTCAAGGCGATCCTGCTGGACGGCACCTTCGCCGAGATCGGCGCGGCCCATGCCGCGCTGACCGTGTCGCGCCCCGCGCCCGGCTGGTCCGAGCAGGACCCCGACAGCTGGATCACGGCCTGCGAAAGCGCCATCGGCGAACTGGCCACGGCGCAGCCCGACGCAATGGCGGCGCTGCGGGGCATCGGCCTGTCGGGTCACATGCACGGTGCGACGCTGCTGGACGCATCCGACCGGCCGCTGCGCCCCTGCATCCTGTGGAACGACGGCCGATCTGCCGCGCAATGCGCCGAACTTGAGGGCAAGGCGGATTTCCGCGGCATCGGCGGCAACATCGTCATGGCGGGCTTTACCGCGCCGAAGCTGCTCTGGGTCGCGCAGAACGAGCCCGGCATCTTTGCCCGCACGGCCAAGGTGCTGCTGCCCAAGGACTATGTCCGGCTGTGGCTGACCGGCGACCACGTGTCAGAGATGTCGGACGCCGCCGGCACGCTTTGGCTGGACGTCAAGCGCCGCGACTGGTCGGACGAGCTGCTGGCCGCGACGGGCCTGTCGCGCGGGCACATGCCTGCCCTTGTCGAAGGCTCGGCCGTGTCCGGCACGCTGCGCGCCGAACTGGCGCAGCGGTGGGGCGTGCCGCAGGTGCCGGTGGCGGGTGGCGGCGGCGACAATGCCGCGACCGCATGCGGAATGGGGATCGTGGCGCCGGGGACCGGGTTCCTGTCGCTGGGAACCTCGGGCGTGCTCTTTGCCGCAACAGACAGCTTTGCACCGAACACGCAGGACGCGGTTCACGCTTTCTGCCACGCGGTGCCGGACACCTGGCACCAGATGGGCGTGTTCCTGTCCGCGACCGACGGCCTGACATGGCTGTCAGAGATCGCCGGCCGACCCGTCGCGGACCTGGCGGGGCTGCTGCCCGCGCAGGTCACCGCGCCCGCGCGCGCAGGCTTCCTGCCGTATCTGTCGGGCGAGCGGACGCCGCACAACGACCCGGGCGCGACGGCGGCCTTCTGGGGGGTGACGCGCGGGACCGGTCTGCCCGACCTTGTGCAGTCGGTGATGGAGGGCGTGGCGATGGCCTTCGCCGACTGCGACCGCGCCATGCGCGCCGCCGGGTCGGAAATGGACGCCGCCTATGTCGTGGGCGGTGGGGCACGGTCCGACCAGTGGCTGCAGATCATCGCGGCGGTGACTGGGCTGACGCTGCTTAAGCCCCGATCCGGTGATCTTGGTGCCGCATTGGGGGCGGCGCGTCTTGCAGCGGCCTGTGCCGAAGGTGAAGTCTCGGACCGGATCTTCGCCGCGCCCGAGATCGCAGGCGAGGTCGCGCCCGATCCCAACCTCTCTGCGCGCTATGCAGAAAAGTACGATGTGTTCCGCCGGGCCTATCCGCAGTTGCGCAGCCTGCACTAGCACTTTTGGGCCGGTGCCGAACCGCTATCCGACTGGATGAACACCCAAAGGCACGCTGCAGCGCAGCGTGCCTTTGCAATTGCGGCTTCGCCTTCCGCGTGTGCGCAAATTCCAGGCTGATGAAATCCGGCTGTCTGATGTAAAAAAAGTATCGGAAGAAAGCGGCTGCAGTCGTGGCCTGCTCTGCCCATAGGGTGATACTTTCCGAGTCGGCGCCGACAGGGGGACGGCACCGCGAAAGCGGGCCGCGCCGGTGCGGAAGGGGGGAAGATGCAACCTGATCTGGAACTGGTGCATATCCGCAAGGGTGAATCCTTCGCCGCGTGGAAGCATGGCTATCCGTTCCGGACGGTGCGGTGGCACTTTCATCCCGAATACGAAATCCACCTGGTCGTGGCGACGACCGGCAAGTTCTATATCGGCGATCACGTCGGAGAGTTCGGCCCCGGCCAGCTGATCATGACCGGCCCGAACCTGCCGCAGAACTGGATCAGCGCCATCGGCATGGACGAGGTCGTGCCGCAGCGGACCGAGGTGATCCAGTTCCCCGAAAGCTTCATCGAGAACGCGCGCCAGGCCTTCCCCGAGATGGAGGCCGTGCGTCACCTTCTGGAACGCAGCCGCCGCGGCATCCTGTTCGACGACGCCACCAGCCGCGCCGTCCGTCCGCTGATCGGCGACCTGATCGAGGTGCGCGGTGTCCGCCGGCTGGGGCTGTTCTTCCAGATTCTCGACCTGCTGGCGAACGCTCCCAAGTCGCAGACGCTGGCCAGCCTCAGCTTCGTTCTGGACCTGGAGCGGGCCGAGGAATCCGACATGAACCGCGCCATCGGCCATCTGCGGGAAAACCTGCACGAACCGCTGAGCGAGACGGAACTGGCCGAACTGACCGGCCAGAGCCAGAGCGCCTTTTCGCGGTCCTTCAAGCGCCATACCGGGACGACGCTGGTGCGCTATCGCAACCAGCTGCGCATCGACCTGGCCTGCCACATGCTGCTGTCGGACCCCGACGCCAAGGTGGCCGACATCTGCTACGACGTCGGCTTTTCCAACCTGTCGAACTTCAACCGGCATTTTCTGAAACTGAAGAAGATGTCGCCGTCAGAGTTCCGCGCGACCTTCGCGGCCAATCGCACGATCCGCATGGCCAGCTGATCGCCCCGACCCATTCCCCCTGCGCAACCGCCGCCGGGGATCACCAGCTTCATCAACGGGAGGACCCTCATGAAGACCCTGCTCAAGACCGTATCCGTTGCCGCGCTCGGCGTTGCCGCCTCGGCCGGTTTCGCCGCCGCCCAGGACGATCAGCTGAAGATCGGCATGACGTTCCAGGAAATGAACAACCCCTATTTCGTGTCCATGCAGGAGGCCCTGAACGAGGCCGCCGCATCGATCGGCGCCGAGGTCATCGTGACCGACGCGGGCCATGACGTGGCTAAGCAGATCTCGGACGTCGAGGACATGCTGCAGCAGGACATCGACATCCTGCTGCTGAACCCGACCGACAGCGCCGGCGTCGAAGCCGCCGTGCGCATGGCCAAGGACCAGGGCGTGGTCGTGGTGGCGGTCGACGCCAACGCGAACGGCCCCGTGGACAGTTTCGTCGGTTCCAAGAACCGCGACGCGGGCTACCAGTCCTGCAACTACCTGGCCGAGGCGCTTGGCGGGCAGGGCGAAGTCGCGATCCTGGACGGCATCCCCGTCGTTCCGATCCTGGAGCGTGTCGAGGGCTGCAAGGAAGCGCTGGCCGAGCATGAGGGCATCACCCTGGTCGACACCCAGAACGGCCGCCAGGACCGCTCGGTCGCGCTCGGCGTGGTCGAGAACATGATCCAGTCGCACCCGAACCTGGCTGGCATCTTCTCGGTCAACGACGGTGGCGCGATGGGCGCCCTGGCCGCGATCCAGGGCTCGGGCCGCGACATCAAGCTGACCTCGGTCGACGGCGCGCCGGAAGCGGTGCAGGCCATCGCCGACGGCGGCCCGTTCATCGAGACGACCGCGCAGTTCCCGCGCGACCAGATTCGCGTTGGCCTCGGGATGGCGCTTGCCCAGCACTGGGGCGCCAGCGTGGTTCCGAAAGAGGTGCCGATCGATGTCCAGGTCGTCGATGCGGAGAGCGCCGCCGATTTCAGCTGGTAATCCGCTTTCAACCCGCCGCGCCCCCACCGGGCGCGGCATCACCGACCGGCAGGGGGGCGACATGCTTGAAATGAAGGATATCCGCAAGAGCTTCGGGCGGATCGAGGTCCTGCACGGCGTCGACCTGCAGGTGAACGCGGGCGAGGTGCACGCGCTTTTGGGTGAGAACGGCGCAGGCAAATCCACGCTGATGAAGATCGTGTCGGGCATCATCCAGCCCAGCAGCGGCACCATCATCGTCGACGGCAGCGAACGCCACTTCGCCAACTACGACGAGGCGATTGCCGCCGGCATCGGCATCGTCTTTCAGGAATTCAGCCTGATCCCCTATCTGAACGCCGTCGAGAACATGTTCCTCGCGCGCGAGATGAAGACTTCGCTTGGCCTTCTGGACCGCAAGGCGATGCGGCAACGCGCCGCCGCGATCCTGCGCAAGCTGGAGGTCGACCTACCGCTGGACGTGCCCGTCGCGCGCCTTTCGGTCGCCGAACAGCAGTTCGTGGAAATCGCGAAGGCCCTGTCGCTGGACGCCCGCATCCTTGTCCTGGACGAACCCACCGCCACCCTGACTCCGGTCGAGGTCGAGCACCTGTTCAAGGTCATGCGGGAACTCCGCGCGGCAGGCGTGGCCATCGTCTTCATCTCTCACCACCTGGAAGAGATATTCGAGATCTGCGACCGCATCACAGTCCTGCGCGACGGCGAACAGGTTGGCAGTTGCACCGTGGCCGAGACCGACATCGACCAGCTGGTCGAGATGATGGTCGGCCGCCGCATCGAGAACAGCTTTCCCCCGAAGCCCGCCGCCGACCCCGGCGCGAACGTCGTGCTGGAGGTCGAGGAGGTGCAGCTGCGCCGCGGGGGGCCCGTGTCGTCGTTCCAGCTGCGCGCGGGCGAGATCCTGGGTTTCGCCGGACTGGTCGGATCGGGACGCACGGAAACCGTGCTGTCGATCCTGGGCGCCTATCCGGCGGCTCGCTGCAAGGTCCGCGTGGACGGCGTCGAAAAGCGCCTGCGCGACCCGGCCGACGGGCTGGCCCACGGCATCGGCCTGCTGCCCGAAAGCCGCAAGGAGCAGGGGCTGGTGACCGAATTCTCGATCCTGCAGAACGTGTCGCTGAACAACTATGGAAAGTACCGCCAGGGCCACTGGTTCATCGACTTCAAGAAGGAACTGGCCTGCACCGAGGACGCCATGTCGCAGGTCCGCGTCAAGGCGCAGGGACCGCGGGCGCGGGTCGACACGCTGTCGGGCGGCAACCAGCAGAAGGTCGTGATCGCCCGCTGGCTGAACCACGACATGCAGATCCTGATCTTCGACGAACCGACGCGCGGCATCGACGTCGGCGCCAAGGCCGAGATCTATCAGCTGATGCGCGACTTCACCGCGCGCGGCTATGCCATCATCATGATTTCCTCGGAACTGCCGGAAGTCATCGGCATGTCCGACCGCGTCTGCGTCTTCCGTTCGGGCGGCATCGTCGCGACGGTTCAGGGCAGCGCCATCAATTCGGAAGAAATCATGACCCACGCAACCACCGGGAGGGTTCAACATGTCGCATGACGCCAACCTAGACGCCGCGTCGGCGGGCAGGGGCCGCAGGGCCGCCCTCGACTGGCTGCTCCATTCGCCGCTGGCCCTGCCGCTGGTCGGGCTGATCGTCGTATCGGTCCTGATGGGCTTTGCCAGCGACAACTTCTTCACCGTCGACAACATCCTGAACGTGCTGCGCCAGGTGTCGGTGGTGGGCATCCTGGCAGTGGGGATGACCTTCGTCATCCTGACCGGCGGGATCGACCTGTCGGTGGGCGCCGTCATGGCGCTGGCGGGCACGATGGCCGCAGGCATCATGGTCAACATGGGCCTGCCCGGAGGGATCGGGCTTCTGACCGCGTTGCTGGTCGGCCTGGGGCTTGGCCTCTTCAACGGGTTCATGGTGGCCTGGGGCAAGATGCCCTCGATCATCGTGACGCTGGCGACGATGGGCATCGCGCGCGGCCTGGGGCTGATCTATTCGGGCGGCTATCCGATCAGCGGTCTGCCGGGCTGGGTATCGTGGTTCGGCGTCGGGCGCGTCGGGATCATCCCGGTGCCGGTCATCATCATGCTGGTCATCTATGCCGTGGCGTGGGTGGTGCTGCAGCGCACCCCCTTCGGCCGCCACGTCTATGCCATCGGCGGCAATGAAACCGCCGCCCGCCTGTCGGGCGTCCGCACGCGGTCGGTCAAGCTGGCGGTCTTCGCCATTTCCGGCGTGACGGCGGCGCTGGCCTCGGTCGTGCTGACCGGCCGCCTGATGAGCGGTCAGCCCAATGCCGGCGTGGGCTTCGAGCTTGACGCCATCGCCGCCGTCGTCCTGGGCGGCACCGCCATCGCCGGCGGGCGCGGTCTGATCCTGGGCACGCTGATCGGCGCGGTGCTGCTGGGCATCCTGAACAACGGCCTGAACCTTGTCGGCATCAACCCCTACATGCAGGACGTCATCAAGGGCCTGATCATCCTGCTGGCGATCTATATCGGCCGGGAATGGCGCTGATGTCGCGGCACTTCGTCGGCATCGACGTCGGCACCGGGTCGGCGCGGGCGGGGGTCTTCGACGCCGCCGGCGCGATGCTGGCCAGCGCCAAGCGCGACATCGACCTGCACCGCCCGTCCGGCGACATCGCCGAACAGAGCAGCGAACAGGTCTGGACCGCCGTCTGCCAGTCCGTGCGCGAGGCCGTCCAGCGGTCGCGCGTCGACGCGGCCAGCATCGAAGGCATCGGCTTCGACGCCACCTGCTCGCTGGTCGTGCGCGGCGACGGGCCGCTGGGGGTCGGCGATGCCGCGCATCCTGAACGCGACATCATCGTCTGGATGGACCACCGCGCGGTTGAACAGGCCGCCCGGATCAACGCCGGCGGGCATGACGTCCTGCGCTATGTCGGCGGGCGCATCTCTCCGGAAATGGAGACGCCGAAGCTGTTGTGGCTGAAGGAGAACCGGCCCGAGGTCTTTGGGGCGGCGCGGCACTTCTTCGACCTGACGGACTTCCTGACCTGGAAGGCGTCCGGCAGCGAGGCGCGGTCCACCTGCACAGTGACCTGCAAGTGGACCTATCTGGCGCATGAGGCGCGGTGGGACGCCGACTACTTCCGCAGCATCGGCCTGGCCGAACTGGCGGACGAGGGCTTCACCCGTATCGGCACCGAGGTGGTCGAACCCGGGACACCACTTGCCAAGGGCCTGACGGCCGAGGCAGCGGAGGCGATGGGCCTGCGCCCGGGCATCGCGGTGGCAGCCGGCCTGATCGATGCCCATGCGGGTGGCGTCGGCACCGTCTGCGCGCGCGGTGGGGCCGAGGATCCGACGGCGTCCCTTGGCTATGTCTTCGGCACCTCGTCCTGCACGATGACGACGACGCGGGAACCGGCCTTCGTGCCGGGCGTCTGGGGGCCCTATTTCTCGGCCATGGTGCCCGGCGCCTGGCTGAACGAGGGCGGGCAATCCGTCGCCGGCGCGGCCATCGATCACCTTGTGTCCATGCACCCGGCCCACGCGCACGCGTTGGCCGCCGCGCAGGCCGAGGGCAAGTCGCTGCCCGAATGGCTGGCCGACGCGGCGCTGGCGCGTGCAGGCAGCGCGTCTCAGGCGGCCAGGCTTGCCGCGCATCTGCATGTCGTGCCCGAGTTTCTGGGCAACCGCGCACCCTTTGCCGATCCCCATGCCCGCGCGGTCGTCGCCGGGGTTGGGGCGGATACGAACGTCGATTCGCTGGTCGACCTCTATGTCGCGGGAATCTGCGGGTTGAGCTATGGCCTGCGCCAGATTGTCCAGACGCAGCGGGCGCATGGCGCGGGTGTCGAACGCATCGCCATCAGCGGCGGCGCCGGACGCCATCGGCTGATCCGCCAGATCCTGGCCGACGCCACCGACCTGCCCGTCGACGCCACCGCCAGCGAGGAACCTGTGCTGCTGGGATCGGCAATGCTCGGCGCGGTGGCGGCAGGCGCGTTCCCCGACCTTGCGACGGCGATGCCAGCCATGTCGGCTGTGCAGGTGACCTACCACCCCGACCAAGGGGTGCGGGCGCTGCATGTTGCGCGCTTCAGCGCCTTCCTGGCGCTGCAGGCGACCGCCCGCGACATCCGCGCCGCGACCGATGCCGCGCTTGCCGGCTGACCCCGACCTGTCCACATCATGAGGCATCAGATGCAATTCGAAGGAAAATCCGTCATCATCACCGGCGCGGGCAAGGGCATCGGCCGGGCCACGGCCCAGCTGCTGGCGGCGCGGGGGGCGAAGGTCCTCGCGATCAGCCGCACGCAGGGGGACCTCGACAGCCTTGGCCGAGAGACCGGCGCTGTTGGGGTCGCGGCGGACCTCTCCAGCGCCGCGGGCGCGCGGGACGCGATGGCGCAGGCGGGGACTTGCGACTTCCTGGTCAACTGCGCCGGCACGAACGTGCTGGAAAGCCTGCTGGACATGACCGACGACGGCTATGACGCCGTCATGAACATCAACCTGCGGACGGCGCTGGTCTGCGCGCAGGAATTCGCCCGCGCCCGCATCGCCGTCGGCGGCGGCGGGGCCATCGTCAACGTGACCAGCATCGCCGGCCATCGCGGCTTTCCCGACCACGTCTGCTATGCGGCGTCCAAGGCCGGGCTGGAGGGTGCGACCCGCGTCATGGCCAAGGAACTTGGCCCCCACGGCATCCGCGTCACCGCCATCGCCCCCACCGTCACCATGACCGAATTGGCGGCGGCCGCCTGGAGCGACCCGGCCAAGTCCGCCCCGATGATGTCGCGCCACCCGATGGGCCGATTCGCCGAGGCCGAGGACGTCGCCCGCAGCATCGCAGCGCTGCTGTCGGACGATGCAGCGATGGTTACCGGTGCCGTGCTGCCGCTGGACGGCGGCTTCCTGGCCGTCTGAACGCCACATCATTCGCGGGCCCTCCCGCAAGCTGAAGGAGACTGACATGTCCATCGAACTCGACGGCAAGATCGCCGCGATCACCGGGGCGGCCTCGGGGATCGGCTTGGCCACGACGCGTGCGCTGCTGGATGCCGGGGCCACCGTGGTCCTGGTGGACCGCAACAAGGACGCGCTGGACCAGCTGACCGCCGAACTGGGCCAGCGCGCCATCGCGCAGGTGACCGACCTTCTGGACGCGGACAGCTGCAACGCGATGGTGCCCGAGATCCTGCAAAAGGTCGACCACATCGACATCATGATCTGCAACGCCGGCAGCTATATTGGTGGCGACCTGGTCGACACCGACCCGGCCGCCATCGACCGGATGCTGAACCTGAACGTCAACGCGGTCATGAAGAACGTCCATGCCGTCGCGCCGCACATGACCCAACGCAAGACCGGCGACATCCTGGTCACCTGTTCCATCGCAGGGCACGCGCCCATCCATGTCGAGCCGGTCTATTCGGCGTCGAAATGGGCGGTGACGTGCTTCGTGCAGACCATGCGCCGCCAGCTGATGGGCCACGGCATCCGCGTGGGCCAGGTCTCGCCTGGTCCGGTCATTTCGGCCCTGCTGTCGGACTGGGAACCCGAGCGCCTGCAGCGCATGAAGGACGCCGGCGCCCTGATCGAGCCGACCGAGGTCTCGGACGCGCTGATGTTCATGCTGACGCGCCCGCGCAACGTCACGATCCGCGACATGATCGTGCTGCCCAGCAACTTCGACATCTAAGCATTGTGCCCGGCCTGCTTGGCCGGGCACCTTTTCATTCGCCCCTGGGGAAGCGCTTGTTCTCCTCCAGCACGTTCAGGTCCATGTGGTTGCGCATGTAACGCTCGGACGCCTTCTGCAGCGGCTGATGGTCCCATGGATAGTAGGCCCCGTTCCGCAACGCCTCGTAGACGATCCAACGCCGTGCCTGGCTTTCGCGAACGGCGGTGTCGAAGTCCGACAGGTTCCAGCGGTCAGCGGCCAGACCAGTCAGCCGGGCCAGCGTGTCGGCATGGTCGGGATCGGCCGCCAGGTTCACCAGCTCGTCGGGGTCGGCGCCCAGGTCGAACAGCATCGGCGGGTCGGCCTTGCAGAGGACCAGCTTCCACTGGCCGTCCCGCAGCGCGACCAGCGGCGTGATCGACCCCTCTGCGGCGTATTCCATCGTTACCGGGCCACGACCGCCGATTCCCGTGGCCAGCGGGGCCAGGTCCTCGCCCTCGGTCCAGGCCGCCAGCGGTGCGATGTCCAGCCCGGCAAGCCCCGCCAGCGTCGGCACCACGTCCATGGTCGAGACCGGGTGAGTCACCAGCCCGGACTGCCAGCCGGGCGCGGCAATCATCAGCGGCACGCGGGCCGAGCCTTCGAAGAAGCTCATCTTGAACCACAGCCCTCGGTCGCCCAGCATGTCGCCGTGGTCGCTGACAAAGAGGATGATCGTGTCCTCCTCCATCCGGCCGCGCTTCAGCACGTCCAGGATCTCTCCGATCTTCTCGTCGACATAGGAGATGCTGGCAAAGTACCCCTGACGGGCACGGCGGACGTCTTCGGGCGTGATGTCGAAGGCGTTGTGGTCACAGGCCTCCAGCAGGCGCTGCGAATGAGGGTCCAGGTCCTCGAAGGGCAGGGGCGGGACCGCGGGGTCCAGCGCCGGACAATCGTCATACATGTCCCAGAACCGCCGGCGCGCGACATAGGGGTCGTGGGGATGCGTGAAGCTGACGGTCAGGCACCAGGGCCGGTCGTCCAGCCGCCGCGACAGGTCATAAAGCTTCTGCGTGGCCTGGTGCGCCACGTCGTCGTCGTATTCCAGCTGGTTGGTGATCTCGGCCACGCCAGCCCCGGTGACCGAGCCCAGGTTGTGGTACCACCAGTCGATCCGCTCGCCCGGCCTGGTATAGTCGGGCGTCCAGCCGAAATCTGCGGGGTAGATGTCGGTGGTCAGCCGCTCTTCGAACCCGTGCATCTGGTCGGGACCGACGAAGTGCATCTTGCCCGACAGCGCGGTGTGATACCCCGCCCGGCGCAGGTGATGCGCATAGGTCGGGATGTCGGATGCGAACTCGGCCGCGTTGTCATAGACGCGCGTGCGGCTTGGCAGAAGCCCGGACATGAAGCTGGCGCGGGCCGGGGCGCAAAGCGGGCTGGCCGTATAGCTGTTGGCGAAGCGGACCGAGCGGTCCGCCAGCGCCCGCAGGTTCGGCGCGTGAAGAAAGGGGGCCGGCCCGTCCGGGAACAGCGTCCCGTTCAACTGGTCGACCATGAGGATCAGGATATTCGGTCGGCTCATTCCGGCGGCCTTACAACCCGAGTGCTGCGCGCACGGCGGGTTCTGCGGGCTCACCCTCCAGCGTGGTGACGCCGTCGAGCCACGGGGTCAGCGCGTCGGGGTTGGCAGCCAGCCATTCCTTTGCGGCGGCCTTGGCGTCGGCACCGTCAAGGATCTCGCCCATCAGGGCGTTTTCCATCTCGATGTCGAAGGTCATGTTGGTGAGCAGCCTGGCCGCGTTCGGGCAAGCCTCGGACCAGCCGGTGCGGGCCAGCGTGCGGACCTCGGCCCCACCGAAGTCGGGCCCGAAATATTCGTCGCCGCCCGCCAGGTAGGTGATGTCATGGTTCGTGTTCATCGGATGGGGCGCCCAGGCCAGGAAGACGATGCCGTCCTCGGACCGCTCCATCCGGGAAACCTGCGCCAGCATCGCCTGTTCGCCCGACTCGACCAGCTCCCAGTCGCCCAGGCCGAAGTCGTCGGCGGCGATCATCCGGGCGATGTTCTGGTTCGCGGGCGCGCCCGGCTCGATCCCATAGATCTTGCTGTCGAACGCCTCGGCATTGGCGTCCAGGTCCGCAAAGCTGGTGATGCCCTGGTCGGCCATGTAGGTCGGAACCGCCAGCGTGAACTTGGCGCCGGTCAGGTTGGTGTTCAGCACCTCGGCGGCGTCGGCGGCTTCCAGATCCTCGATGAAGGCGGTCTGCGCGGGCATCCAGTTGCCCAGGAAGACGTCGATTTCACCGTTCTTCATCGATTCATAGCCGATGGGAACCGACAGGAAGCTGACCTCGGGGACGTAGCCCAAGGCTTCCAGCACCACGCTGGCCACGCCGTTGGTGGCGTTGATGTCGGTCCAGTTCGGGTCCGACATGCGGATCGCGCGGCAGGCGGCATCGTCGGCCAGCGCCGCACCTGCGCCTGCCGTCAAGGCGGCGATGCTCAGCGCGCCGCACAGAATGGCTTTGGTCTTCATCATCGTTTTTCCCTGCTTTGTCGTCTTTCAAGCTGCGCGGCCATCGAAGGTCATTCGCGGCGCCTTGTATACAGCGATTTTCGCACGACCCCGCAGAAAATGCGCGCGTGATCGTCTGTGGGCGTTTGTCTCCTGCCGGGAACAACAACGGCCCGACTTGGTTGAGATGTTCCACGGCGTCGAACGGTCCGCACCGCCCGATGCCCATGCAACCTGAACACCTCAGGAGGACCGACATGAGTGCCGACTACACATCTGACACGGCCAGAGCCAACCAAACCTCCTCGACCGTGAAAGACCTCAAGGACCAAGCCGGGTCGCAGGTCAATCGCCTTGCCGAGGGCGTCAAGGACGAGGTCTCGCGTCGCAGCGAGGACATGCGCGGAAACTTCGCTGATCGCGTCGACAATCTTGCCTCGGCCTTCCGGTCGGCCAAGTCCGAGGTCGGCGAGGATTCGCCCTTTGCGCGCATGTTCGACTATGCCGCCGAGAATGCCGAAGGCTTCGCCGACAGCCTCGAATCCGCCAATGTCATCGACAGCGTCCGCGAATTCGCACGGGAACGTCCGGGAACCTTCCTTGGCGTGTCCGCCATCGCGGGCTTTGCGGCGGCGCGCTTCCTGCTGGCCGGCAAGCCCGGGCGTCACTTCGGGCGCGACAGCTATTCGGGCGGATCGTCCGTCTACGGCGCCAGCGGCTCCACCGGATATTCGTCCGGAACTGCGGGCAGCGGCTTGACCGGATCCCCGTCCGGGACCACGGGCAGCAGCCCGATGGGTGGGGGCGTCAGCCGTCCGGGCGCCGCGGCCACGGCGGGCACCGCCGGGAGCGGCGCAGGCTTGGGCGCGGGTTCCGGCTCGAGCAGCGGCACGCGCACCCCGTCCGGCACGGGCTCGACCTCCGGCACGGGTTCCCCCTCGGGCATGGGTTCGTCCTCGGGCACGGGTTCGTCAACCGGATCGGGTTCGACGTCCGGCACGGGCTCGACCTCCGGCACCGGGTCTAACACCGGAACCTCCTCGACATCCGGAGCGGGGTCGAAGACCGGCCACCCCGGCGGTGCGGCCGGAACCACCGGCAGCACGGCTGGCGAGGGATCGGGCAGCAGCCCGCTCGGTACCGGCCCGGGCTCGACCAAGCCGGGATACGGGGGGGACCGCAATGTCTGATTTCGACCGCACGGACACGCCTCCGCGCAGCGAAGGACCCGCATCGCTGGTCTCCGACGTCATGCGCCTTTCCAGCGACCTCGTCCGCAAGGAGATCGCGCTGGCGAAGGCCGAGGTGAGCGAGAACATCAGCCGCGCCGGGCACGGCATCGGCTTCATCGCCGTGGCTGGTGTCATCGCGCTGGTGACGCTGAACGTCCTGGTGGCCGCCCTGGTCGCGGCACTGGCCGAGACCTCCCTCGGCCCGATCTGGAGCGCCGTCATCGTTGGCGTCGTTTTGGCGATCCTTGCCTTCATCCTGCTGAAGAAGGGGCTGAACGACCTCAAGCTGCGCTCGCTGATGCCCACCCGCACGGTGGACAGCGTCCAGCGCGACGCCCACGCGATCAAGGAGGCCTATCATGACAAATGACTCGGAAAGCCCCGAGCAGATCGAGCGGGAGATCGAGCGTGACCGCAACGCCCTGCGCGACACCCTGAACGAGCTTCAGGACGAGCTGTCCTGGGATGGTCTTTCCCGCCGGGTCAGCGCGCAGGTCCGCGAACACGGGTCCGAGTGGGCCAACGCGGCAAGCGACGCCGCGCGGTCGAACCCGGTGGCGCTTGCGCTGACCGGCGTGGGCCTGGCCTGGATGATCTTCGGGCGCGGCTATGACCCGACGCATCGCGCGATGCACAGCCGTCACCAGCCGTCCCGTCCGCGCTATCGCGGCCCCGTTTCGACGGACACCGGCCATGCCGAAGGTCAGTCCTTCGTGTCGCCGTCCAGCTATGGTCGCGCCACGACATCGGGCCCGCATGCGGACAGCCCGGGCCTGGCGCCGTCGGGGATGTCTGCCTCGCCGTCGGGGGTCGCCACGTCCTCGGGAATGACGACGTCCTCAGGCGCGGGAACGTCGTCGGGCATGACGACGTCCTCGGGCATGGCCACGTCCTCGGGCGCCGCCCACCGGTCCGAGCCCAGCTGGGCCCGCCGCACCATCAGCCGTGCACGCAGCCGCCTGCACGATACAGTTCATCAGGAGAGCAGCATGACCGACCACATGAAGGACCGGGCGCGCCAGATGCGCGACCGGTTGAGCGAAGGCACCGAGGGCTTCAGCGAGGAAGCGCGCCGCCGCGTTCAGGACGCACGCCACCGCGCCATCCGCGCCCGCGACGCTGCCGGCCGCCGATTCAACGACAGCTCGCGGACCGTGTCCGAAGGCTATGAGGCCGAACCGCTGATCTTCGGCGCCGCAGCCTTCCTGGTCGGCGCGGGTCTGGCCACGCTGCTGCCCCGCACCCGCCGCGAGGAAGAGCTGTTCGGCAGCTACAGCGAGCACCTGTTCGAAGAGGCCGAGGCCATCTACGAGGAGGAGAAGACCAAGATCCAGCGCGCCGTGAATGCGGGCATGGAAGAGGCGAAGTCTTCGGTCTCGGACGTGAAGAACGCGGCGGCCGAGGAGATGTCCTCGAACAACCGCAATGACGGCGACAAGGCGACGTCGCAAAGCACCAACCGCAGCACCAGCGTCTGAAACGCGCGAATTCTGCACCTGAAAGGCCCCGCAATGCGCGGGGCCTTTCTCTGTCAGCAGTCAGGAGGAGGCGACGTGTAGCCTGCGCCCAAGATGCTCTTGCGCGTCGATACCATCTCCAGAAGCCAGTGCCGAGGCATCGACCGCATCCGCTTTCTGCAGGTGCCATTGAAGCCCCGTCGGATAAGACGAGAACTTGCTGGACATCGGGCAGGTTGAGCAAGCACTGTCGCCTGTCGCCTGTCGCCTGTCGCCTGTCGCCTGTCGCCTGTCGCCTGTCGCCGTTCTCGGGGCGACTTCCGCGACGTCCTCCCTCGTGCGTCAAATGTTGTGTGTTCGTCGCTGCGGCGCAGTTCTTCGTTGGCACCATCGCCCTCGGGCCTGGAGTCCTTCCCGGCGGGTGTTCAGCGAATCGGATGCCCTTCATCCGCCTGATGCGTCGCCGATCGTGACCGACCAGATCGCCCGGCGTCGTCCTCATCCGCAGCAAGGCTCCCGAAGCCGCCGGATCACGTGCGTCGTCCGAAGCCGAACAACCGCGCGCTCTGCCTAGAAGGCACGCGGCTGCACCAGCGATAGCCACCGCTGACCTGCACCTCAGGCGCCAGCGTGACGGTTCGGTTTGGACCATGCAAAGCAGCCCGCCGGCAGGCCTGCTCCTCCGACCGCAAGCGCGCCCTGCGCGTAGAGCCCGAAGCCCGCACCCCATGGCAGGTCCACGATCGCGACGCGCGCGGCTGGCTCTGCCCAGAGGATCGTTGCGCCTGCGCCGGCCAGTTGGGCTATCATCTGCTCGGGCGAGACGCTGCGCGCGAAGACGACGACGGTCGACGGCAGTCCGGGCGGTGGTCGCAGGGCCCAGACTCCGGCGCCGATACTGATCAGCGCCAGAAGGGCGACGAGCGTGCGGCCGCCGCCGGGACCCGACCGGGCGCGGCCCAGCAGATGCAGGCCCGCCATCAGTGGCAGGATGCCGAAGGCCGCCAGCCAGCCCAGGTCCCACAGAAGCGGATAGGCGCTGTCCAGCTTGATCCGGTGGATGCCCAGCAACCAGTGCGACAGAATTGCATCCACCGCGTGCCAGGCGCCGAAGCCCACCAGCATCGCACCGCCCACGCGCAGCGGTGTCAGCCCGCTATCGCGCCGGGCGCGCCAAAGGCCGATCAGCCCCACAAGCGCGATCCCGTACATCGCGGCGTGGAACCAACCGTCCCACAGGACCTGCTGGCGGATGTCGTCGATGCCGGGGACCAGGCTCAGCAGGTGATGCCATTGAAGGATCTGGTGCAGCAGGATGCCGTCGAAGAACCCGCTGAGCGCGAAGCCAAGCGTCGCGGCGGCCCGGATCGTGCGGCGGTGCTGCATGGGCGCGTCCTATGGCAGGGGGTGGCCAGGATCGTCGCCGCAATGGCACAGATAAACCTCGGGTTCGGGCTGGTCGTCGATGACGAAGCCGGCGCTGCGCAGCATCGCCTCCATGCCCGCGCGGTTCGGGATGAACCAGTTCGTGGGATCGCCGGCATAGCGATGCTCGATGAAGTTCAGGCGCGGCCAGGCGTGATCGTTGAAGATGTCCCACTCCTGAAAGGGATAATCCTCTGCCACCTCTGGCAGGTTCATCGAGCCCCGCTGCATGCACTGGAACAGCATCATGTCGCCCGCGACATGCTTGTAGATCAGGTCCAGCGCCAGAAGCGGGTGGCGCAGGTGGTAGAGGACGCCCATGAAGATCACCAGGTCGAAACGGCGGCCCAGCTTGGCGACCTCGTAGACGTCCATCTGCCGCAGGTCGATGTCGACGCCCTTCGCCTCGGCGGCGAAACGGGCCTGCGCCAGATAGTGCGGGTCGGCGTCGATGGCCGTCACCTTGGCACCGCGCTGCGCCATCTCGATGGCATAGAAGCCCGCGTTGCAACCGATGTCGAGGACCGTCTTGCCGCTCAGATCCTCGGGGATGACATGGCGGAACCCTTGCCACTTGAACCGCGGATAGTCGCCAAGGGGATGGTCGGGCGCGGTCTGCATGCCCTCGATCCGCAGGTTGTGAAACCATGGGCCGAGGTCGCGGATGCGTGCAGACAGGGTGTTGCGGGAACTCATGGACGCGCCTCCTCTGCCAGGGGTGCGGCGGTGACGGGCGGAACAGCGGCCAGATGCGCGGCGAACCACGGGATCGTGCGGCGCAGCCCCTCGTGCAACGGGATGCGGGGCTGCCATCGCAGCAGCTGCCCCGCGCGGGTGATGTCGGGTCGGCGACGCCGGGGGTCGTCCGTCGGCAGGGGGCTGAAGACGGGACGCGCGGTGCCGGGGACCAGTTCGCGGATGATCCCGACCAGTTCGAGGATCGAGAATTCGCCGGGGTTGCCCAAATTCACCGCGCCGTCGGGGGCGACGGGCACCTCCATCAGCGCGATCAGCCCCTCGACCAGGTCCGAGACATAGCAGAACGACCGCGTCTGCGTGCCGTCGCCATAGATCGTCATCGGCTGGTCCTGCAGCGCCTGGCAGATCAGGTTCGACACGATCCGCCCGTCGTCAGGACGCATCTGCGGGCCATAGGTGTTGAAGATCCGCGCGACCCGCGCGTCGACCCGTCCGGACCGGACATGGTCGAAACACATCGTCTCAGCCGCGCGCTTGCCCTCGTCATAGCAGGCTCGGGGGCCGGTGCAGTTGACGTTGCCCCAGTAGTCCTCGGACTGGGGATGTGCCTCGGGGTCGCCATAAACCTCGCTGGTCGAGGCCTGCAGGAACCGCGCCCCCTTGATATGCGCCAGTTCCAGCAGGTGGCCGGTGCCCAGCACGTTGGTCATCATCGTGTGCGTGGGATCGGCTTGGTATTGCGGGGGCGATGCCGCGCAGGCAAGGTTGTAAACCTCGTCCACCGGGCCCGGCACCCCAAGCGGATCGGTCACGTCGGCCTCGATCAGGGTGAAGGCCGGGTGATTGGTCAGCGGCAGGACGTTCTCGCGTCGACCGGACAGGAAGCTGTCGACGCAGATCACCTTGTGGCCGCGATGAAGAAGCGTTTCGCACAGGTGCGATCCGATGAAGCCGGCACCGCCGGCGACCAGGGTGGTCGGCTGAAACGAGGTCATCTTCTGCATGCTCATGGCTCCTTTCAGGCGGTGGCAGCGGTCTGGCGGTCCAGCGCGGCGATCAGGTCGCGCGCACGGGCCCGGCCGGTATGGTCGGTCAGGATGATGTCGCGGGCCGTGCGCGCCATGGCGCCGGGGTCCGCCGCGCCCGTCAGCGCCGCCACCACGTCATCGGCGGTATCGGCCAGCACGACGGCGCGGCCGTCGGGCAGCAGGTCCGTCAGCCCCGGCCAGCGGTCCGAGATGATGGGCGTGCCGCAGGCCGCAGCCTCAAACAGCCGGACCGAGGGCGACCAGCCCAGCCTGCGCATCGCGTCCCGGGTGATGTTCAGCGTGAACCGCTGCGCGTTGTAGAATTCGGCATGGCGCGCGGGGGGCAGGTGGTCGATCCGTTCGACATTCGCGGGCCAGTCGATGTCGGGCGGGAACATCGATCCGGCCACGACAAAGCGCATCTGCGGCAGGCGGCGGGCAGGCTCGATCAGCAGCGCCTCCAGCCCCGGCTGGCGGTCCGGGCTGTAGGTGCCCAGATAGCCAAGGTCCCACCGTTTCGACACATCCATCGGCTGATAGGCCGCTTCGTCGACAGAGCAATAGAGCGCCACCGGGTTCCGGGCACCGAACTGGTCGTGCAGCCGGTCGAGCACTCGCCCGCCCGAAAAGGAGAGGTAGCAGTCGAACCACGGCACCTGGCGGCGGGCCAGGTGCTGTTCCTCTCCGCGTTCGAGCATCCCCATCGTCACCGGCGTGTCGATGTCGTAGAAGCACAGCTGCTGCAGCGGCAAGCTGTGCAGCGCGTCGATCAGTTGCCGGCCGTCCGGGACATAGGATCCGACGATGACGGCCCCCGCCTTTTCCAGCCGGCCGCGATGACGGTCCAGCACGGCGCCGATGTCGTCATAGAATTCCAGCTCGCAGAAGTCGGGGTCGGGCAGGTCCTGGTTCTCCAGGTACCAGGGCTGGCGGCGTTCCAGAAACAGCACGCGGCGGCCCTGGGCCTTCAGCCCGCGCAGCAGGGCGCGGAAGGTGGTGGCATGGCCGTTGCCCCAGGACGAGCTGAGCGACAGGCCGAAGATGATGATCTCGTCTTGCGGGGTCATTGGGCCTCCTCGGTCAGGATTTCGGGGCGCATCCGGTGCAGCAGATCGCGCAGCTGGATGGCGCGGCGGTCATAGGTGTGCTCGGCCAGCACCCGCTTCAGCGCGGCCTGGCCGATCGCCTGGCTGCGTTCCGGCGTCAGGTCGGCCAGCGCATCGGCCACGTCCTGACCGTCGCGGGCCACGAGGACCTCCTTGTCGGGGGTGAGGAACAGCTCGATCCCTTCCCAGGCGTCGGTGATCAGGCAGCCGCCGGCACCTGCGGCCTCGAACACGCGGGTGGCGGGAGAAAAGCCGGTGGCGGCCATGCTGTCGCGCGCCACGTTCAGGACGGCGCGGGGCGTGGTGTTGAAGGCGTTGTGATCCGCCGTCCCGACATGGCCGATGGCGTTCACGTTCCCGGGCAGATCGCCCTGGTTCCAGCCCGAGCCGCCCAAAAGGAACCGGCGCTGCGGCAGCATCGCGGCGGGGCGCAGGAAGAATTCGGCCACGCGGGCCTCGCGGTCCGGCAGGCGGTTCGCCAGGAACCCCAAGTCGGCCCGGAAACGGTCCTGCGGCGGGGCGGGGTGGTGCGTGTCCGGGTCCAGCGCGTTGTATATCGGCACGCAGTCGCGGGCGCCAAGGTCGCGATAGGCGCGCACCACCGGGTCGCCGCCGCCATAGGTCAGCACCACGTCCAGGTCCGGCAGCATCCGGCGCAGCGCATCGCCCGGGTCCTGCTGCATCGCCGCCAGCGTGGCCGGCGCATCGACATCCCAGAAGATGCGCAGCGCGCCGGGACGGGCGGCGGCCATGACCTGCGTCAGGATTTCGTCGTCGGCATAGCCCACCCCGGACGCCTTGACGACGATGTCGGCATTCGCCGCCTGCGCCGCGGCGTCGCGCAGACCTTCGGGGGTGGCGGGCCAGACGTTGACGCGCACCCAGTCCGGCACCTCGATGTCGCGATGGGACTGGCGGTCATAGGCGTCGGGCTCGTGAAAGGTCACGTCAAAGCCGTGGCGGCTCATCGCCTTGACGATGCCCCGGTAATAGGTCGCCGCACCGTTCCAATAGCTGGAAAGCAGGCTGGAGCCATAGAATGCAACGCGGGTCATGCCACGGCCTCCTGCGGTTGGGGGGCATCCAGGCTGTCCAGGATCGACAGCAACTGTTGGACGCGGTGGTCGCAGGTGTGGCGGTCCAGGATCGTCTGCAGGCCCTGGCGCGCCTGTTCATCGGCGGCGGCCGGGTCGTTCAGCAGTTCGCGCAGGTGGTGCCGCATCTCGATCCCGTCACGGGCAAAGCGCATGTCGCCGGGGCGGAACAGCCCCTCGGCATCGTTCCAAGGGGCGCTGATCAGCGGCAGTCCGCAGGCCAGCGCCTCGAATGGCCGAATGGTCGGGATGCCCGGCAAGGCGGTGACATACGGGCGGCGCGGGACATGCACGGTGACGCGGTGGCGCGCGAAGGCCTGCGGCACCAGCGCGTTGGGCAGCCAGCCGCGATAGTCGATCCCGGCCTGCGCCAGCCGGTCCAGCGCGTGATCGGGATACCGCACGCCGTGGACGGTGGTCGACAGGTGCAGGTCCTCGGCGGGGCCGATCAGGAACTGCTCAAGCTCGGCGCTGCGTTCGTTGTCGCCCCAGTTGCCGACCCAGATCAGGTCCGACTGCGGCAGGATCTGGGGGATGGGACGGAAGAGCGTCGTGTCGGCGGCCTCGTGCCAGGTGAACACCTGCCGCCCCCAGCCCGCGGCCAGATAGCGTTCGCGCAGCGCCTCGCCGAAGGCCAGCACGGCATCATAGCCGTTCAGGTCCATGCCGGCGATTTCCTCGTTCGCGCTGACGGCGCGGTGGTGCGTGTCGTGAAACAGCAGTTGATAGCGACCGCCCTGGCGCCTGTGCGCGCCGATGCGGGCGATCAGCGCCGGGTCGGTCCATTCGTGGACGACGACCACGTCGGCATCCTGCAGCGACGGGTCGTGATCGTGGTCCGGGCCATAGGTCTGCCAGTCGAGGTCGGGGAAGACGGCGGAGAACTCTGCCAGCGCGGCCTCACCCCGGTCGGCAAGCAGGTTCTGGCGGCTCCAGCCGTTTTCCGGTTCCAGCGCCAGCGTCTGGTGGCCGCGCGCGTTCAGGGCGCGCATCACGCCGCGCAGGAAATGGGCGTTGCCGTGGTTCCAGTCGGACACAAGAGAGTGGGTATAGAATAAAAAGCGCATTGGGTTCATCCTGTGGCAATGGCTGGGGCGGCGGCATCGGCCAGCCGGCAATAGAGGCGGCGCATCGCGTCCACCTGCGCGTCGGGCGTCAGCCAGTCGGCGCGGGCGCGGGCGGCGCGGCCCAGATCCGCCCGCCGTTGCGGATCGACTGTCAGCCGGTTCAGCGACGCGGACAGCGCAGGCGCATCGGTCGGCGGAAAGAAGACGGCGGCCCCGTCCCAGAGTTCGCGAAAGATCGGGATTTCGGCCAGCACCAGCGGCGTGGCCGCGCGCGCGGCCTCCAGCACGGCAAGGCCGAACGGTTCGTAAAGCGACGGTGCGCAGAATATTCCGGCCCGGCCGATGGCGGCCAGCGTCCTTGCATGCGGCATCGTACCGGCTTGGTGCGCATGTGTCAGGGCGATGCTGGCACCGTTCGGGCCGTCCGTGGCGCCGATCATGGTCACCGGCCAGCGGGTCGACGCCGCCGCCACGTCCAGGGTCGCCCCGTTCTTGCCGTCGTCCCACCAGCGACCAGCGGCAACGACCAGATCCTGGCGCGGCCCCGCGACGGGTGCGGCGCGGCTGGAATTGTGGACGACCGTCAGCCCCGGCAGTGGGCCATAGCAGCGTACCAGAGCATCGGCATGCGACCGGCTGGGGGCAACTACGATGTCGGCATGCGCAAGGCCGCGCGCCGTCATGTCCCGCTGCCAGGCCATGTCGGGCGGCACGTCGCTGCCCCTGACGGCTGCGAACCATGTGGCTAGGCAGGAATGCGACATGGCCAGCACCGGCAGGCCAGAGGTCAGCCCGACCGCCTGCGTGGGCAGGTTCAGGTGCAGCAGGTTCGGTTCATGTTTGGCCACCAGCCCGTCAAGCCACCGGGCGACGGGGGCCAGATCCTCGGGGTGGGCGGCCAGCCAGTCCAGCGGCGCCTCGCCCCATTCGACCGGGCCAATGTCCCGCGCCTGCGCCAGCTGCGCCGCGTCGGGGCGTGGCCCCAGCCCCGCCAGCACGACCCGCACGTCGCGGGCGTGCAGCCCGGCAGCCAAGTCCAGCGCGTGCTGCCAAACGCCGCCGACCGCATCGAGTGTCATCAGGACCTTCATGCCGACCGCCTTTCGCGGCGGAGCGGCAGGCCGCGGTCATGCGCCAGCCACTGGGCCAGGTCCGCCAATCCGTCACGCCAGTCGACGCGCGGCTTCCAGCCCGTTGCCGCCTGCAGCGCGCGGGTGTCGGCGACGAACCAAGGCTGGTCGCCCTGCCGCCAGTCCTCGAAGCTGACGTCGGCCACCTCACCGGTGATCATCGCGATCTCGGACAGGACTTCGCGCAAGCTGACGGCATTCGACGGCCCGCCGCCCAGGTTGAAGGCGTGGCCCGACAGGCTGTCGATCCGGTCCAGTAGCGTGCGATAGGCCGCAACCGCGTCGCTGACATGCAGCACGTCGCGCACCTGACGACCGGTGCCGAAGACGGTGATCGGCCGACCTTCCAGCGCACGGATCAGAAAATGCGCGACCCAACCCTGATCCTCGGTCCCGAACTGGCGCGGGCCATAGATGCAGCTCATCCTCAGGACGGCGGCGGGGATGCCATAGCTTTTGGCGTAATCCAGCACATATTGGTCGGCGACGCCCTTGGAGCAGCCATAGGGCGTGCAGAAATCTAGCGGACGGTCCTCGGCCACGCCATGCGCCGCCATGCTGTTGTCCAGGGGTCCGCAGCGGTCGCCGCTGTCGGTGACGGTCAGGTCGGACAGCGCGCCATAAACCTTGTTGGTCGACGCGAAGATCACCGGCACCTGACGCCCCGTCGCGCGCACGGCTTCGAGCAGGTTGAGGGTGCCGCGGGCGTTCACCTCGAAATCCTCCAGGGGCGAGGCAAGGCTGGTCGTCACGGCGGTCTGCGCTGCCAGGTGGAAGACCGCGCTTGCCCCGTCCACGATTCCGCCGAGCGAGGGCTGGTCGCGCAGGTCGGCAGGCACCGCACGCAGTCGGTCGCCATGCCGGTCGGCCAGCCAGCGCAGGTTCCGTTCGACCCCCGGCCGGCTGAGATTGTCCAGCACAGTCACCTGCTGGCCGTCGCGCATCAGCGCATCGGCCAGGTTCGCCCCGATGAAGCCCGCGCCGCCGGTGATCAGCACGCTGTCCCGAGTGCGCGCGACGGTGGGGCTGGCCAGCTGGGTCAGCTCCTGCAGGCGGCCGACGCCACCTTCGGTCAGCAGGCGGCCCAGCAGTTTCAGCTGCCCGTCGGCGGTGGCCGCGCCCATGTGGTAATGGCGCGGGTCGAACCACAGGCCTTCCTGCACGGCGACATCGGCGGGAAGGTCCGCCCACGCATACCAGTAGACTCGGTCGGCGGGCGTCTGCAGCGATTGGACGAAGCGGCGGGCCTGCTCGATCTCGTCCCGGCGCCAGGTGGAATAGCCGGTTTCGGTGATCCAGATCCGGGCGTCGGGGTTGTGCAGATCCATGATGCGGCGCATCTCGCCCAGATGCATGTCCCAGCCGCGCCAGGACGCGGCCTCGCTGTCCCAGGTGCCGGGAAAACCGTGGAAGCCCACCACGTCGACGACGCCAAGAACGCCGCGTTCGCCCATCAGGTTCAGCCAGTAGGGATCGAAGGGCGCGGGTCCGCCCAGCACCGCCTTCCAGCCGCGATGCTGCACCCAATGGGCCGCGCCGCCGACCATCTCGCAGAAGAGGTCGAAGTCCGGGTCCTCGCGCCAGTCCCAGTCCAGCAGGTTGTTGGGCTCGTTCCACAGTTCGACATGGGTGAAGTGCTGGCCGTGACGGGTCAGCAGCATGTCGATGAAGTCCGCATAGTCCTTGAGCACCTTGGGCGCGCCCGAACTGCGCCCGGTGCGCGACAGGGATGGCGGGGTGTAATGCACGCAGGGCAGCAACTCGATGTCGCGGGCCAGGCGCGGCAGCAGCCAGTCGAACCATTCCTGCCCGCCGGGGGAATGGTACTCGGCCCAGCTCACATGGGTGCGAAGGTGGCGCGCGCCCGATGCGACAAGCGCGGGCAGCAGCGCCTCGACCCGGTCGTATTCGCCGGGCCTGAACCATTCGACAAAGCCGTAATCGGCGCTCATGTGACCAGCCCCCGCTCCTCCAGCTGGGCGCGCATCCGGCTGCCGTTGTCGACCGAGGGCTGCTGGCTGACCCATTCGACGAATGGACCGAGGCTGTCCTCCAGCCGGTGCTGCGGGGAAAAGCCCAGCAGGTTCTGCGCCTTGGTGATGTCGGCAAAACAGTTGCGGATGTCGCCGGAGCGGAACTTGCCCAGGATCTCGGGCTGCAGGTCGGACCCCATCGCCTCTGCCAGAAGGCGCGCCACCCGCGAGACGGAATAGGCGTGGCCCGAGCCGACGTTGATGACATGGCCGTTGGCTGCCTCGCTTTCCAGCGCCAGGCGGAAGGCGCGGGCGACGTCGCGGACATGGACGAAGTCGCGCTTCTGTTCGCCGTCCTCGAAGATGGTGGGCGACTGGCCCGCCGCGATGCGAGAGGCGAAGTTCGCCAGAACGCCGGTATAGGGGTTCGACAGCGCCTGACCCGCGCCGAAGACATTGAAGAGGCGCAGCGCGGTGGCGGGGATGTCATAGGCTTCGCCGAAGATCAGCACGGCCTGTTCCTGCTGATACTTGGTCAGCGCATAGATGGACGCGAGGTCGACCCGCTTGCTTTCCGTCGTCGGCATCGGCGTCAGGGCGGTGCCGTCCGAGGTCACGGGCTCCCAGTTGCCGTCGCGGAGGTCGGCGTTCCGGCGGCGGACGTTTTCGTGCAGCGTGCCTTCCGGCGTGGCATAGTAGCCTTCGCCATAGACGCTCATCGACGATGCCACGACGATCTTCTTCACCGGATGCTCGGCGATGGCTTCCAGCAGCACGGCCGTTCCCAGGTCGTTGGCACCGACATAGCGCGCGATCTCGTACATGGACTGCCCGACACCTACCTCGGCGGCCAGGTGAATCACTGCATCGGCGCCCTGCAGCGCCCGGCGCAGGGCGTCGGCGTCGCGCATGTCGCCGCGGACCAACCGGGCACCCTTGTCCAGAAGCGGCTTCAGGTCGGCCGATTGTTCGGGATTTTCGCCGTGGACCTGTTCGATCAGCGCATCATAGAGTATGGTGTCGTGACCGGCCTGCATCAGTTCGGCAGCCACATGCCGCCCGATGAAGCCGCATCCGCCGGTGATCAATGTCGTCGTCATTGTTGCCCATCTCCTTGTTGTCTCGGCCCGTTTCCTCACACGCGCAGGGCGCGGGGATCTTCTTCAATGTCTTCATCAGAGACATCATCATGCCCCCGCAACCTCGGGTTGGAACATTTGTTCCAGCTTCTTGTTCTCGGACCGTCGGGGTGGCGCAGAGGCGCCGCCCCACCCGACACACCGACCCGGAGACGCAGATGATGAACGCCCACCCCAAGACCTGGACCGCATCGAAAGCCGCAGGCGGCACCCCACGTGCCGCCCGCATCGTCGAACCCGGTCGCGTCGAGATCGTGCCCATCACTCCGCGCGACCCCGACGCGGCCGAGGTGCGCATTGCGATCGAGGGCTGCGGCGTCTGCGCCTCGAACCTGGGGCCTTGGGCGGGACCCGAGTGGATGGACTTCCCGCTGGAGCCCGGTGCGCTGGGACACGAGGCTTGGGGCGTGATTGAGGCCGTCGGTCCGCAGGTGCGCCACCTGGAAGCGGGCCAGCGCGTGGCCTTCGCCGGGCAGCACGGCTTTGCCACGCATGAAACCGTGCCCGCCGCCGATGTCATTCCGCTGCCCGCCAGCCTTGCGGGCCAGCCCGTCCCGGCCGAACCGCTCGGATGCGCCGTCAACGTGTTTCATCGCGCCGCAATCCGGCCCGGCGACACCGTCGCAATCATCGGGATCGGGTTCTTGGGTGCCTTGCTGGTGCGGCAGGCCGCGCAGGCCGGCGCGCGGGTGATCGCGATTTCCCGGCGCGACAGTTCTCTGCAGCTGGCCCGCGGCGTGGGGGCCGAGCAGGTGATCGTCATGGACGACCACTGGCGCATCATCGAGGACGTCAAGCGCCTGACCGGCGGGCGGATGTGCGACACCGTGATCGAGGTCGTGGGCAAGCAATGGCCGCTGGATTTGGCCGCCGAACTGGTCTGCGAAGGCGGGCAGCTGGTCATCGCGGGCTATCACCAGGACGGGCCGCGGCAGGTCAACATGCAGATGTGGAACTGGAAGGGCATGGACGTCATCAACGCGCACGAGCGCGACCCGCAGGTGGTGCTGCGCGGCATGCGCGACGCGGTGCGCGCGGTTGCCGAGGGGCGGCTGGACCCGCGCCCGCTTTATTCCGCGACCTATCCGCTGGAGGAGCTTGGCACCGCGCTGGACGCCACCCGCGACAAACCCGGAAACTTCGTGAAGGCGCTGATCCAATGCAACTGAGCACCCTTGCCCGCCCCGCAGCTCTGACGCACCCGCGCATCGCCTTCCTCGGCCTCGGTTGGATCGGCAGGCACCGGATGCAGGCGATGGCCGATGCCGGCGACATCGAGATCGTGGCACTGGCCGACCCCGACGCCGACGCGGTTCGCGCCGCGGCCGAGGTTGCGCCGGATGCGGCGACCGGCCACGACCTGCGCGCGTTGCTGGACCAGGAACCCGACGGAGTGGTGATCGCCACGCCCTCGGCCATGCATGCCGCGCAGTCGATCGAGGCGCTGGAGGCCGGGGCGGCCGTCTTCTGCCAGAAGCCCTTGGGCCGCGACGCCGCCGAAACCGCTGCCGTGGTCCAGGCCGCGCGCAAGGCCGACCGGTTGCTCGCGACCGACCTCAGCTATCGCCACACACAGGCTTTCGTCGCGTTGCGCGACCTGATCCGCGGGGGCGATCTGGGGCAGGTGCACACGGTCGACCTGACCTTCCACAACGCCTATGGACCCGACAAGCCGTGGTTCCGCGACCGGCGGCTGTCAGGCGGGGGCTGCCTGATCGACCTGGGCATCCACCTGGTCGACATGGCGCTGTGGTCGCTGGATGCGGACGGCGCGGCCTGCCTGTCCGCCCATGCCCGCGCTGGCGGCCAGCCCTTGCCCGACGATCCGCACGTGGTCGAGGATTTTGTCCTGGCGACGCTGGAAACGCCGCAGGGAACGGTGATCCGTCTGGCCTGTTCATGGAACCTTCCGGCCGGGCGCGATGCAATCATCGGCATGGACGCCTTCGGCACGAACGGCGGCGGCGCGGTGGCGAATATCGACGGCTCTTTCTTCGACTTCGGGACGTGGCACCACCAGGGAACCTCGTCGCACCAGCTGGTCGCGCCGCCGGACGACTGGGGCGGGCGTGCAGGCGCGGACTGGGCGCGGCGTCTGCGGCAGGGCGCGGGCTTTGACCCCGAGGCCGAGCGACTGACGGTTCTGGCCGACGTCCTGGACGACATCTACTGCAAGGCGGGCGCTTCGACGGATGCGGCGGGAACAAAGGCGGGTCTGGCCGGTTCAGCCGCCCGATGACCCTGGACCCACGATGGTGCCGGACAGGTCGTCGCGGTCCCGCCCGGACGGGCGGCCGCGCCGCATATTGTCATAACGGAGTTCCACAATGTTCTATACCGACAACAAGCTGCAATACCCGGTCCGCGTCGAGACGCCGAATCCGCTGTTCGCCCGGGCCCTGCAACAGGCCATCGGCGGCGTCGAGGGCGAGGTGCGTGTCGCGATGCAATACTTCTTCCAGGCCTGCGGCGCGCGCGGGAACCCCAAGTACCGCGACCTGCTGATGAACACGGCCGCCGAAGAGCTTGGCCATATCGAGATGCTGGCCACCGCCGTCGCGCTGAACCTGGAAGGTGCGCCACTGAGCATGCAGGAGGAAGCCGCCGGCGATCCGATCAACGGCGCTGTCCTGGGGGGCCTCAACCTCAAGAACCTTCTGTCGGCGGGGCTGTCGGCCATGCCTGTGGACAGCGACGGCGTGCCCTTCGACATGTCCCACATCTATGCCAGCGGCAACATCGCCGCCGACATGACCGCCAATGTGACGGCCGAAGCCACCGGTCGGACGCTGGCCGTGCGGCTCTACAACATGACGAACGATCCGGGCATGAAGGACATGCTGGCCTATCTGATCGCCCGCGACACCATGCACCAGAACCAGTTCATGGCCGCGCTCGAGGATCTGGGCGGCGCCGAAGGGAACTTCCCGATCCCGAACAGCTTCCCGCAGGACATGGAGGCGCAGGAATTCAGCTATGCCTACCTGGGCTTCCAGGCGGATGGCAGCGAACCTGCGCAGGGTCGCTGGTCGCAGGGCACATCGATGGATGGCAAGGGCGAATTCACCACGCGCGTCTTCCAGCCGCTTGGCGAGAAGCCGAACCTCGGCAAGGCCAAGCCCAAGAGCGGCGCGCAGTCCCAACAGATCTGATCCATCAAAAGGTCTCGGGTGGGCCGCCCGACCGGTGGCCCGACCAGAATCACAAGAGGAAAGACGCAATGACACAGGACAAACTGGCGCTCGTGACCGGCGGGTCGACTGGCATCGGGCGCTGTCTGGCGCAGTTGGCCGCCGAGGACGGGTATGACCTGCTGATCGTGTCGGACGACAGCGGCGTCACCCGCATGGACGACCTGTCCGAAACCGGCGTCGCCATCGAGACGCTGTCGGCCGACCTGTCGGTCCAGGAAGGCGTCGACGCCCTGCTGGAGAGGTTGGGCGCGCGTGTCCCCGACCTCTTCTTCGCCAATGCCGGACGCGGGCTTGGCCAATCATTCCTGGATCAGCAGCCCGAGGACATCCTGCAGGTGCTGGGGACGAACGTCCTTGGCACGACCATGCTGACCCATGAGATTGCCGGGCGCATGGTGCGGCGGGGGTCTGGCCGCATCCTGATGACCGGCTCGATCGCCGGCAACATGCCGGGGACCTATCAGGCGGTCTACAACGCGACGAAGGCCTATGTGAATTCGCTTGCGGCGGCGCTGGTCCGAGAACTTGACGGCACCGGCGTGACGGTCACCTGCCTCGAACCCGGTCCGACGGACACCCAGTTCTTCCAGCGCGCCGGGATGTGCGACACGCAGGTCGGGCAGGCGCCGAAGGACGACCCGCTGATGGTCGCGCGCGCGGGTTATGACGCAATGATGTCGGGCAAGCCGGAAGTCGTCTCGGGGTGGAAGAACAAGGCTCAGGCGGCGATGTCGCACATCACCCCCAAGGCGGTTCTGGCAGGGCTGCACCGCAAGATGGCCAAGCCCCAGGACGAATGACGCTCGCCGGGGCGACCCCGGCAGGCGTCCGTTGCCGATGCCGAGAAGGGCGGCAGTTCACTGCTGCGGCTCTGCATCCTCGTCGATCGCTTCGCCGTCATCCTCGCGCGGCTCTTCTTCCTCGGTGTCCGACCGGGTGTCCGTTTCCGTCCGGGCATCCATCTCGCCTCCGCCTCCGCCGACGACGGCGCCTGCCGCGGCTGGCGATCCGCCAAGTCCTTCGGTCCGAGCGGGCTTCGGCCGCGGGCTGTCCTGCGCGACGGCAGGTGCGGTGAACGCAAGCAGCGCGATGCAAGTTGTCTGAAGGATCTGGCGCATCGGAAAGTATCCTTTTATGTGCGGTGACCCGCTGAACCTGCCCATGTCGATAATGTTCCGACCAAGCCCGGCATCGACCGTTCAGGCGTCAGAGCTTGGCCCCTTTTGCAGGGCTGCCTTCTCGGCCACCTCACCGTCGATGACGCGGGCGCCGCGATCTTCGGTCAGGTAGCGCCACAGCCACTGCGTCGAGACCAGCACGCGGTTCTGGAAGCCGACCAGCAGATAAACGTGGATCAGCGCCCAGGCCAGCCAGGCGATCCAGCCGCGCAGCTTGAAGCGGTGGTGGTCGAACACGGCGGCGTGCCGACCGATGATCGCGGTGTTGCCCCGGCTGCGATAGCGGAACTCGGGCAGGGGGCGGTTGTCGCGGATATGGGCGACCAGGGCGCGGCCAAGATGCCGGCCCTGCTGCTGGGCGACCTGCGCCAGGCCAGGCAGGGGGTTCCCCTCGGCGTCCGGGCAGGCCGCCGCGTCGCCCAGAACGAAGACGTTGCTGAAGCCCGGAACAAGAAGACGCGCGTCGACGACGGCGCGGCCGCCCCGATCGGTTTCCGCCACTTGGGCCGCCAGCGGCGACGGTCGCACCCCGGCGGCCCAGATGATCAGGCCGACATCGATGCTCTGCCCCGCCATCCGGATCTGCTCGGGGCCGATGTGTTCGACGGGCGTCTTCGTTCTTATCTCGATGCCGCGCCGCGCAAGCCGGTCGCGGGCATAATCGGCCATCTCCTCGGGAAAACCGGACAGGATGCGCGGGCCCGCCTCGATCAGCATGATGCGGATCGACGCGGGGTCGATGGTGCGGAACTCTCGCGCCAAGGTCAGCCGGCCCAGTTCCGAGATCGAGCCGGCAAGTTCGACCCCGGTCGGGCCGGCGCCGATGATCGCGAAAGTCAGAAGCCGGCGTTTCTCTTCGGGGTCGGTGCAGCGCTCGGCCCGTTCGAAGGCGACCAAAAGCCGCGAGCGGATGCTGCGGGCGTCCTCGATGGTCTTCAGGCCGGGGGCGTGCGCCGCCCAGTCATCGTGGCCGAAATAGCTGTGCCCCGACCCCGGCGCCAGGACGAGGTGCCGGTACGAGATCACCTCGCCCCCACCCAGCCGCGCCCGGCAGAGCGTGGCATCGATCTGCTCGACCTCTCCCAGGATCACCTGCACCGAGCGGTACCGGCGCAGGATCTTGCGCACCGGCTCGGCCACGTCGGCCGCCGACAGCGCGGCCGTCGCGACCTGGTAGAGCAGCGGCTGGAACAGGTGGTGATTGCGCCGGTCCACGATCATCGTGGGGATCCCGGCGCGACCCAGGGCGCGCCCGACCTCTAGCCCTGCGAAGCCGCCGCCGATTACCAGCACCTCGGTCGTCCATGTCGCGGTTCCCCCCTGATCCTGTCTGCGGGTCATCGATTTGCCTTCCGCCTTGCGTCCGCCCGCCGACGGGCCGTGTCTTCCCCTACCCAAGCGCCCGGATGCGACGAATGTTCCGACATCCCGCCGTCGAAGCCGATGGTTGCACCGGAAAACATGCCGCAGCAGGCGGTTGCGGAAATGCGCCGACAGGATGCGGCCCGGGCGTGGAACCCGATGCGGCAGGATTTGTTCGACCCGCGAGGCTTTCAGCCCGACACGATGACGGAGATTGCATGACCCTCTGGACCGAGACCGCCCTCGTCTTCGCCCTTTCGCTTGTCCTTGCCTGGATCGCCTGGCTGCTGATCCAGCGCCTGGCGCTGCGCCTTCTTTCGGGCCGGGGCGTCTTCTGGCGACCGCTTCTGGCGCGGACCCGCGGCGCCGTGCAGCTTGCGCTGATCATCGTCGCGGTGTCTGTTGCATCCAATGCAGCGCCGCTTCCCGCGCCGGAAACGCGGCTGCTGCGCCACCTGCTGCTGCTGGCCTTCATTGCTTGCGTGACGATGGTGTTCCGCGCCGCGCTGGACATCTGGATGGCGCTGCACCTGCGCCGGTTCCGGTTGGATGTCGAGGATAACCTGACCGCTCGCAAGCACGTGACCCAGACCCGCATCCTGCATCGCGTGGGCGACGTGCTGATCATCGCCATCGGCATCAGCGCCGCGCTGATGACCGTCGACGGCGTCAGGCAATACGGCGTCAGCCTGCTGGCCTCGGCCGGGGCGGCGGGCATCGTCGTCGGCCTGGCGCTGCAGCCCGTCCTGCGCAACCTTCTGGCGGGCATCCAGCTGGCGCTGACGCAGCCCATCCGCATCGACGACGCGGTGATCGTCGAAGGCGAATGGGGCAATGTCGAGGAGATCACCGCGACCTATGTCGTCGTCAGGGCTTGGGACAAGCGGCGGCTGATCGTGCCGCTGAACTATTTCATGGAGACACCGTTCCAGAACTGGACCCGCAGCGATGCGACGCTGATCGGCGTCGTGATGCTCTACGTGGACTACGACGTCTCGATCCCCAACCTGCGGGCCGAGGCCGAGCGGATCGTCCGCGCCTCGGCCCTGTGGAACGGAGAAACCTTCGTGCTGCAGGTAACCGATTTCCGCGAGAGGGTCGTCGAGGTCCGCGTGCTGGCCAGCGCCCGCAACGCCGGCCGCGCCTTTGACCTGCGCTGCGAGATCCGCGAACGCCTGCTTGCCTACCTGCAGGCCGACCAGAAGGGCGCGCTGCCCCGCACGCGCGCCAGCGTCGAGATGGAACCTGCGGCTTCGTCGGCCGGGTTGCTGTCGGCTGATGGATGAACTGCGGCGGTCACCTCGAATGGTGCGCTGCCGGTTGCAAGTGGCCGGCGCTTTCCTAGGGAGAGCGGAGCGTCAGCAAGTGTCGTCAAAGCGGGTCGACACCATGGGGCGTCAGGAGTGAGAGCCTGCGTCCAGCACCGAAGCGGCCCGAGAATTGCAAGTCTCTGCTTCTGGCAGATCTGGGGAGAAAATCGCTCACCTGCGGAAGCTCCGACTGACGACGCTGCATCGACGTGAGGACAGGAATTTTCCCCTCGATCATCACCATGTGATGGCGGCATGTTCCGGACGTTACCCGTTCAGGGCAGGGCAGGGCAGGGCAGGGCAGGGCGCGATGCGGCTGTCGCGCCTGATGGGGCTGCCGGACCTCATCCCTCATGGTCCCTGATGGGCATGGAACCGCCCGATACGAAACCGGCGCCCATCAGGCGCCGGCATGGTCGTCGGGGCAACTGGATCAGAGGGCTTCCGCCGTCCGCTCCATCCATTCGCGGTGCCGGCGTTCGTCGGCCAAGGCCTTCTCGAAGAAGCTCCGCGACTTTGGGATCGCGTCGCGGTGGGCGGCTGCACGGTCATAGGCGGTGACCGTGTCGTCCTCGTTGGTCTTCATCGCCTTGAGAATGGCACCGTCGCCCATCAATCCGGCCAGCGTCACCTTGCCGGTGGTCAGCATCTGCTTCATGTCGCCTTCCAGCGGCGCCTCGGCACCCGTTTCGGCAGCCATCTCGTTCAGCACCTCGAGGTGCCGCAGGTGGTCCTGACGAAAGTTCTCGATCTGGCTGGCGATGGTGGTGTCGGACAGCTTCTCGATTGTCGTCTCGTAGGCCGCGATGGCGTCGCGTTCCAGCAGGATCAGGTTCTTGACGAGGTCCTGGATCGTGTCTTCGGTTCCCACGGTCGTTGCCATGTCGGGCGCTCCTTTACTTGTTGGTCCGTCCGCGCTGAGAGGGATCAATCCCCCCTTGCGGCGTGGTGTCATTGGCGATGTCGCCGGTGAAGGTGTTCTCGCCCTCGATCGGCGGGTCCTTGCGGGTCGCGCCTTTGGACCGTCCGATGCCCGGATCCTCGCGAAGGTCCTTGTCGGACGGGTCGGTCGTCTTCGGATGCTTGTTGCTCATGCCTCGTCCTCCCGTTCGCTCGGGCGTTCGTCTGCCAGCTTGTCCTTGTCGGCGGCAGCGCCAGGTTCGCCGCGACCGGGACCATGGTTGTCCACGTTCGCATGACCCTGTTCGTTCTGGACATGGGCTGAATCCAGCCCGCGCTGGTCGGAATGTTGCGAGGTGTCGCGGTTCGTCAGGGCTTCCTCGGGCAGACGGGTGCCGGGGTCGGCGGGGGTAAGCCCGCCGGTGCCGTCGCCCTTGCCTTGGTCCTGCTGTCCAGGGCCGAAGCCCTTCTTGTCTGCATGTGCCATTGTGTCCTCCTTTCGGAATGGGTCAAGAACCGGCGGGGCGCGCCGATGTTCCCGCGTCAGGGGGTCAGTACGACCTTGGTCCACTCGTCCTGGCTGTCGTGGAAGTTGCGATAGCCGAGCGCGGCTTCCTCGAGCGGCAGGCGGTGAGAGATCAGGAAGGTCGTGTCGATCTCTCCCTCCATGATCCGGTGCAGAAGCTCCTTGGTGTAGCGCTGGACATGGGTCTGGCCGGTGCGGATCTGCAGGCCCTTTTCCATCAGCGCCCCCAGCGGGAACTTGTCGGCCATGCCGCCATAGACGCCGGGCACCGACACGCGCCCGCCCTTGCGTACCGCCATCAGCGCCATGCGCAGCGCATGCGCGCTGTCGGCGCCGATGCCGATCCTCTGCTTGGCGGAATCCAGCAGGTTGTCGGGCGCGAAACCGTGGCTTTCCATGCCAACGGCGTCGATCACCGCGTCGGGGCCAAGCCCGCCCGACATCTCCATCAAGGCTTCCAGGACGTGGGTCTGCTTGAAGTCGATGACCTCTGCCCCCAGGCGGCGCGCAAGTTCGAGACGGTGCGGATAATGATCGATGGCGATGACCTTGCCCGCGCCCATCAGCAGCGCCGACTGGACCGCAAAGAGGCCCACCGGACCGCAGCCCCAGACCGCGACGGTGTCGCCGGGCTGGATGTCGCAGTTTTCGGCCGCCATCCAGCCGGTGGGCAGGATGTCGGACAGGAACAGCACCTGTTCGTCCGGGACGCCGTCGGGAACGACGATCGGGCCCACGTCGGAAAACGGCACGCGGACATATTCGGCCTGTCCGCCCGGATAACCGCCCGTCAGGTGCGAATATCCGAAAAGCCCGCTCATGGCGTGGCCATAGAGCATCTCGGATGCGTCCTGCTTTTCGACCGGGTTCGAATTGTCGCAGGCGGAATAGAGGCTTGCCTTGCAGAAGAAGCAGCTGCCGCAACTGATCGTGAAGGGCACCACGACGCGCTGGCCCTTCTGCAGGGTCGACTTCGGACCCGTCTCGACGACGCGGCCCATGAACTCGTGGCCCAGGATGTCGCCCTTGGCGACGCCGGGAATGACGGCGTCGTAAAGGTGCAGGTCCGACCCGCAGATCGCGGTCGAGGTCACCTCTATGATCGCGTCGCGGGGGTTGACGATTTCGGGGTCGGGGGCGTTTTCGACCCGGACATCATGCTTGCCGTGCCAGGTGAGTGCGCGCATCAGGCGTTCCTTTGATTGGCGTTTGTTGCGATCTCGCCGGTTTCCAGCAGCATCTTCAGCCGCTTCAGCTCGTGCCGGCCGCGGGTGCGGGGATCGACCCGGCGCAGCTTGGCAGCCCATTGGCCGGCCACGCCCCAATGCGGGCGCCAGGCCACATGGGCCTCGACCTCGGTGCCGCGGCCCGCGGGGGCGTCGCGCAGTTGCACCTTGGCCTCGATGTCGAAATCCGAACCTTCGACCGACCGCCAGGCCAGCGCCTCGCCCGGGCGATCCTCGACCAGACGCGTGCGGACGCGGGCGTCACCGCCGGGGGTGGCGATGACCCACGTCATCTCGTCCCCGGGGCCGCGTTCGACCGCGCGGAGGTCCTGCATGAACCGCACCAACTGTTCGGGGTCGTGCCACACCGCGTGGATGCGGTCGCGCGGCGCGTCGATGGTCACGGTGCGCCCCGCGACGACATAACGGCCAAACCGCGACTGCTTGGCCGTCCGTCCCGGCGCACTGTCAGGCGGCCGGTCCTTTGCTTCGTTCATCATCCGCGTGATGGCGGCCGCGCCGATGGCAAGTGCGGCCAGCCCGGTGATCGTCACGATGTCAGTCTTGCGTCTGTGCATGATGGCTCCGGGGTTGTTCTGAAGATGCCGGGCCGTCGGCCCCTTGGCATCGGGCGGGGAGGTGTCACCAACCGCAAAGCCGCGCAGTTGTTCCCCGCCCCGGGAACATGCGGCCGGGTCGCCGGTTCATCCCGCAGACACGCCGCCCACCAACGGGCGGCCAGTGAAGGAGCGTAGAATGCACCATGCGCAAAGCCCCCGCGTCGTCGTGATCACCGGCGCCTCCAGCGGCATCGGCGAGGCCACGGCCGAGGCGTTTGCCGCCGAACGGGCGATCCTCGTCCTTGCGGCGCGCGACCTGGACGCGACCGAAGCCGTCGCCCGCCGCTGCCGCGCCAAAGGCGCCGCCGCGCTGGCGGTCCAGGTCGACATCGCCGAGATCGACCATGTCCGCGCGCTGGCCGAGGCCGCCTGCGACTTCGGCGGCGGGATCGACGTCTGGGTCAGCAACCCGGGCGTCGGGGCCGTCGGCCGCTATGACCAAGTCCCGATGGAGGCGCACGAGCGTGTCATCCGCACCAATCTGATCGGCCACATGAACGAGGCGCATGCCGCCCTGCCGATCTTTCGTGCGCAGGGGCAGGGGGTCTTCGTCAACGTGATCTCGCTTGGCGGATTTGCCTCGACGCCCTTCGCCGCGGCCTACGGGGCCAGCAAGTTCGGCCTTCGCGGCTTTTCCGAGGCCTTGCGTGGCGAGTTGCAGGACCAACCCGGCATCCATGTCTGCGACATCTATCCGTCCTTCGTGGATACGCCCGGGATCGGCCACGGCGCGAACTATACCGGCCGCCGCCTGTCGGCACCCCCGCCGCTGCTGGACGCGCGGCGCGTGGCCCGCGCCATCTGCCGCGTCGCTGACCGGCCAAGGGCCACCACCATGGTCGGCGCCGTCACCGCGCTGGTGCGCGTCGGCCACGCGATCTCTCCGCAGCTGAGCACGCACCTGATGGGCGGCTTTCTGCGGGGCTATTTCGCGCGCGCGCCACGGTCGGCAATTTCCGACGGGAATCTGCACGAGCCGCCAAGGATCGCGGGCGGCATCGACGGGGGGTTGCGCACCAGCGGGAACGACGTGACGAAGACCATGGTCAGACTGGCGGTTTTCGGCGGCGCCACTGTCCTTTTGGGCCGGATGCTGACCCGGTCGGACCGCGGGCGGCGGCGCTGACAGCCGGCCTGCGGGCCTAGTTGCGTGGCAGGGCCTGCAACGCCAGGCGCAGCCGCGCGACAAGGGCACGAACCTCTTCTGACAGCGGCATCTGCTGAAGACTCTGCCGCAGCGGTGCGAATTCGCGCTGAAGATCGCGCACGCCGGCGTCTTGGTCGCTGTTCGTCATGTTTTCGGACCTCTGCAGGACGGTTTGCACGGATCTTGTTGCCTTGCGACTGCGGCCACTTTTCCACTGGTTCAAATGGTCGCAGCCGTCGAGGGATCGTATTTTCCAGAAATTGACTTATGTTAGTCGAGTTGTTGGCCCAAGGGTGTTGAATGGTGGGTAAACCGGTGGACGAGGAGAGGCGCCTGAACAAGGCGCTTTGCGAGATGCAGGCGGATGTCGCGATGACGCCGCTGTCGGACGAGGTTCGCGCCTTGGCTGCGCGACTGGCCGAGGCCCTGCAACAGGCCGAGGCGCCAGGGTTCGCCCCGCCCAAGGCATCGGATGGATTGAAGGATGAAGAGGGTCACGCCTAGACCAGTGCCCAGATCCCTAGAAGGATCACCAGGACCAGCAGCACGACCGGCCACAGCCACCCGGTCCCGCTCGGGGCTTGGACGTTCTGCGTCTCTCGTCCGGCCCGTTCCTCTCGGCGGCGCTGGTCGCTTGCTGCGACATGCGCCTCGGCAGGGGTGACCGGGGTGCCCCCGGCCTCGGCATCGGTGCCAAGGGGCGAGGCGGCAGGGTCGGGATAGTCGACCTTGTCGGCCGCCGCGCCGCGGTCGATCTCTCGCCGCAGCATGTCGGGGTTGTCGGGCGCACCGCCGCGGTCGGTCGGAGGAGGGTCCTTGCTCATGTGATATTCCTTTGCTTCGCACCATCAATAGGTCGCCGGCGGATCGCTGGCCGGGAAGGATTCGTCCGACATCTCGTCCACGCGGTCCCAGTCCCGGGGCGGGCTGGCCATCTCTTCGGGTCCCGCGTCGCGGACGCGGTGGCGTGGCCCGTGGGGGTCGCTGACCGGCATGCGCCGCATCAGCGACGGTGCGGCCAGTCCGGCCAGCAGCCCCAGGCCGAACATCGTCATCAGTTCCTTGCGCATTCTTGTACCTTTCTCAGATGAAGGGCTTGCCGCCGGTGACGGCGATGGTCGCGCCCGAGACATAGCTGGACATGTCCTCTGCCAGCATCACATAGGCGGATGCCAGTTCGACCGGTTGCGCGGGACGGCCCATGGGATAGTTGGCGCCGAATTCCGACACCGCTTCGGCCTTGAAGCTGCCGGGGATCAACGGCGTCCAGACCGGGCCGGGCGCCACGCAGTTCACGCGGACGCCACGGTCCGCGACCATCTGCGCAAGCCCCATGGTGAAATTCTGGATTGCCCCCTTGGTCGAGGCATAGGCCAGAAGCGACGGGCTGGGCTGGTCCGAGTTGATCGACACGGTGTTGATGATCGACGCGCCCTCCTTCAGGTGCGGCATGGCGGCCTTGCACAGATAGAAGATCGCGTCGATATTCGTGGCGAAGGTGCGGCGCCACTCCTCGTCGGGGATGTCCTCGATCCTGTCGAACAGGTTCTGGTGACCGGCATTGTTGACCAGGATGTCCAGCTGGCCCCACGCCCCGATGATTTCGTCGACGATCTTGCGGCAATGGGCGGCGTCGGCGATATCGCCTTCGAAGCACAGGCAGCGCCGTCCCTCGGCCTCGAGCAGTTGGGCGGTCGACCGCGCGTCCTCGTCCTCGGACAGATAGGACAGTGCAACATCTGCACCTTCGCGGGCATAGGCGATCGCCACGGCACGGCCGATGCCGCTGTCGCCGCCGGTGATCAGCGCCGTCTTGCCGGCCAGGCGACCTGCGCCACGCCAGCCGTCCTCCCCATGGTCGGGCACCGGGTCCATGCGCATGAAGCTTCCGGGCAGCTCCTGCGTCTGTTTGGGGAAGGGCGGCTTGGGATAGCGGGTCATGAATCGGCTCCTGTCGAAGGTGTCCGCCGCGTAACCGGAACCGCCCCCTAATGTTCCTGCCGAAGGACCAAGCTGCCGCTGCCGGGCGGCTTTCGCCGAACGGCAGAAGGGGCGCCCGCTGCGGAACCCAACGCCGTTCCCGTGCATTGGCACACGTGACAACAATTTCGCCAAGCGAAGATCGCGAGACGGACAGGCTGACGGAAGGCAACGCATGTCAGACGACTTACTCGACCACGTCCGGGCGCTGCATGCGTACGGCCAGTCGCTGTGTGGCAACCCGACCGAGGCGGAAGATCTGGTCCAGGAGACGCTGGTGCGCGCGATCGAACACGCGGACAGCTATCGCCCCGGCACCTACATGCGCGCGTGGCTTTTCACCATCATGCGCAACCGCTTCTATACGAACCGCAAGAAGGCGGCGAGGGAACCGACCGGTTCGGCCGACTGCGTCTCGATCGGGCCCAGCACGCAGCCAACGCAGGAATGGCACCTGCGCAACAACGAGCTTTGGCAGGCCTTGGACGCGATGCCGACGCATTACCGCGAGGCGATCGTGCTGGTCGGCGTGATCGGCGAAAGCTACCTCAATGCAGCAGAAATCCTGGACTGCGACATCGGGACCGTGAAAAGCCGCATCTCTCGGGCGCGGGCGATCCTGCGCAACGCCATCGATCCGCCGGGCGACGAGTGATCCCTCGGGGTCGTCTCTTCAACGCACATCAGGCCAAGCTCTTTACCACGTGATGATTGGATTATCTGAGGACGGGGCGCCAGTGGCGCCCCGTTTCAGTCATCAGGCCTCGTAGGCGGGCATCTGTTCCAGCTGTTCCCGCGAGGCGTCGACATGGACGCGGATTTCGTCGCCCCCTTCGCTGCGCAGCACGGTCACCTCGTCAAGGCCAAGCGCGACGGTATGGGCGCCGATTCCCAGGAAGCCGCCGACGTCGACGATGAAGAACTCGACCACGCCATCTTCGGACAGGCGCACGTCCTCGACGTTGCCGATGCTCGAGTCGTCCTGGCCGAAGACTTCGGCACCGTTCAGTTCCTCGACCGAGATCGTGTTCTGCTCGACCACGACATAGCCGGCAAGTTCCGTCTGCGGCGGGGTCATCGGCTCGCGGCCCTGCCGCCAGTCGGTCGCGGCGGTTTCGCCGGCCTGCTGCTGCATGGCCTGCGGGTCGGCCTGCTGATCGGCGTTCTGGGCTGCGGCCTGTTCGCCCGCCTGCTCCTCGACGCTGACATTCGCCTCTCCGCTTTCATTGAATTCTACCTGAGGTTCTTCCTGCTGGGTGAACTCGATGATCGGCTCGGCGGATTCATAGACGACCTCGGGCTGCATCTGCTCCAGGTCGACCTGCGCTTCGCCCTGTTCGTTCAGCCGGACCTGGGGCGTCCCCTGCTCGACGTTGACCTCGGCGCCGTCGGCGTCCTCGGGCGCGTCCTGAAGCGCGACATCGACCTGGGCCTCGCCCTGTTCGACATTCACGGTCGGCTCGGCCTGCTCGACGTTAACCTGCGGTTCAGGGGTCGAGACGGCGACCTGAGGGTCGGGCATCTGCACGATGATCTCGGGCTCGGGCTGGTCGATCGTCACCGTCGGCTGGGGCATGTCGATGGTGACGGTCGGCTGAGCCTGCCGCACGATGATCCGCGGGCGCGGCACGGTCACGTCCACCTGCGGTTCGGGCTGCGTGACGCTGACCTCGGGTGCGGGCTGCTGGACCGAAACGGTCGGGTCGGGCTGGGTCACCACGATCCGTCCTTCGATCATGTCGGCGTCTTCGCCCTGCTCCAATGCGGCGTTGACCTGAACGACATAGGGTTCGCAGGCGGCGTCGTCGCCAGCCTCCATCACCGGGCGCGCCTCGTCCAGCCACACCTGCTGCAGGCGGTCGCTGTATTCGTCCGCGATGCGTTCAAGCTGTGCACAATAGTCGGAGCCGGTCTCTTGACCCATGCCTTCTGCGGTTTCCTGTGCAAGCGCCGGTGCCGCTGTCGAGCAGAGCAGCGACGCCGCCAGGATCTTTGTCAGACGCTGTTTCATCGTCGTCTCCTGTGTTGTCGGATTGGGCACGTGCAACAGTCGGATCGGCGATGTGTTCCTGTTTTTCGGCAGAATCTGGCCGGTTTCACGTTAGGGGGTTGTCAGTGAAGAATATTTTGCGGCGCCGCTCCCCTGCTGCCGGTCAGCGGCCACCTGGGCTGCGATCCACGCGCGGAACCGCACCAGCGCCGGGTTGCCGTCGCCGCGCTCGGGCCAGGCCAGCCAATAGGCGCCGTCGCCGGGGACTGCAGGCCGAAGGATCGGCATCAGGCGGCACTCGTCGATCTCGGGTTGCGCGAGGTAGCTTGGCAGCAACGCCACGCCCAGACCGCTGATCGCTGCCTGGATCATCATCGAGAACTGGTCCATCACCATGCCGGACACCGCGCCCCCCGCGCCGCCCTGGGCGCGAAACCACGCCCGCCAGCCCTGCGGGCGCGTCTCCAGCTGCAGCATCGGCAGGCCCGCCATGTCGTCAGGCCCAGCAATCGGGTGACGAGCCAGGAAAACGGGCGAGGCGCAGGCCGTCAGGCGTTCGTCGAACAGCTTCATGTGCCGCGCGTCGGGCCAGTCGTCGGCACCGAAATGGATCGCGGCATCAAAGGACTCGGCCGTGAAGCTGAAGCGTTGGATCTTGGTCGACAGGTTGATCGAGATGCCCGGATTGTCGGCCAGGAACTGCCCGATCCGCGGCGCCAGCCAGCGCGTCGCAAAGGTCGGCAGCACCGACAGCGACAGCGCGCCGCCCCCTGGGTTGGCGATCAGCCCCATGCTGGCGCGCTGGATCACGTCCAGTCCTTGGGTGACGCTGGCGGCATAGATCTGCGCTTCGGGCGTGGGCGTCAGGCGCTTGCGGTCACGGGTGAACAGCGGCTTGCCCAGCTGGCGCTCAAGCGAGGCGATCAACCGGCTGACGGTGCTTTGCGTCAGGTGCAGCTCATCCGCGGCGGCGGTGACGGAGCGGTGACGCATCACGGCCTCGAAGGCGATCAGCTGGGACAGGGATGGCAGGAACCGGCGTTGGCGCATCAAACATTCATAGGATGCATGTTCTCATGTGGAAATACCGTTTCTGTCTCGGATCGGAATGGACTAGACCACGGAAAACAGTCATTCGATGCAGGAAGGCCGATCATGCTGGACAAGACCACCGTGGACCACAAGGGCGGCGCCTTCACTTGGGAAGACCCGTTCCTGCTGACCGACCAGCTCGAGGAAGACGAGCGGATGATCCGCGAAACTGCCGCGTCCTTTGCCGCCGACAAGCTGGCCCCCCGCGTGCAGGAGGCCTATCTGAATGAACATACCGACCCCGAGATCTTTGCCGAGATGGGCGCCAGCGGCCTGCTGGGCGTCACCATCCCCGAGGAATATGGCGGGGTCGGCGCCTCCTATGTCGCCTACGGCCTTGTCGCCCGAGAGGTCGAGCGGATCGACAGCGGCTATCGGTCGATGATGTCGGTGCAAAGCAGCCTGGTGATGTTCCCGATCCACGCCTACGGTTCCGAGGAGCAGCGCCGGAAATACCTGCCCAAGCTTGCCAGCGGCGAATGGATCGGCTGCTTCGGCCTGACCGAACCCGACGCCGGGTCGGACCCCGCCGGCATGAAGACCCGCGCTGTGAAGACCGACGGCGGCTATCGCCTGAACGGGTCCAAGATGTGGATCTCGAACAGCCCGATCGCGGATGTCTTCGTGGTCTGGGCCAAGTCGGACGCCCATGACGGCAAGATCCGCGGCTTTGTGCTGGAGAAGGGCATGAAGGGCCTGTCGGCTCCCAAGATCGGCGGCAAGCTGAGCCTGCGGGCATCCATCACCGGCGAGATCGTGATGGAGGATGTCGAGGTTGGCGAGGACGCGCTGCTGCCGAACGTCAGCGGCATGTCGGGCCCGTTCGGCTGCCTCAATCGCGCGCGTTACGGCATCAGCTGGGGCGTCATGGGGGCGGCCGAGGATTGCTGGTTCCGCGCCCACCGCTATGGCATGGACCGCAAGCAGTTCAACCGGCCGCTGGCCGCCACGCAGCTTTACCAGAAAAAGCTGGCCGACATGCAGACCGAGATCGCGCTTGGCCTGCAGGCATCGCTGCGCGTCGGGCGGCTGATGGACCAGGGCCGCTTCGCGCCCGAGATGATCTCGCTGATCAAGCGCAACAACTGCGGCAAGGCGCTGGATATCGCGCGCGTGGCCCGCGACATGCATGGCGGCAACGGCATCCAGATCGAATATCACGTGATGCGTCACGCCCAGAACCTCGAAACCGTCAACACTTACGAGGGCACGCATGACGTCCACGCACTGATCCTGGGGCGGGCGCAGACGGGGTTGCAGGCCTTTGCCTGAAGGACCTTTGACCGGGCTGAAGGTCGTCGAGCTTGCGCGCATCCTGGCCGGTCCCTGGATCGGCCAGACCCTGGCCGATCTGGGCGCGCAGGTCATCAAGGTGGAGGCGCCGGAAGGCGACGACACGCGCCGCTGGGGCCCTCCGTTCATCCAGCGCCCGCGCGCCGACGGCACCACCGAAACCGTCGCCGCCTATTTCCACTCCACCAATCGCGGCAAGACCAGCGTCACCTGCGACTTCAACGATCCGGGCGACCTTGCGCGCCTGAAGGGGCTGATTGACCAGGCCGACGTTGTGATCGAGAACTTCAAGGCGGGCGGGTTGGCGCGGTTCGGGCTGGACTATGCCAGCATGGCGGCGCGCAATCCGGGGCTGGTCTATGCCTCGGTCACGGGATTCGGGCAGACGGGGCCGCGCGCCAGCCAGCCGGGATACGACTTCCTGATCCAGGGGATGGGCGGCATCATGGACCTGACCGGCGACCCGAAGGGAGAGCCGCAGAAGGTGGGCGTCGCCTGGATCGACATCTTCACCGGCCTTTATGGCGTCATCGGCATCCAGGCCGCGCTGGCCGAGCGGGCACGGTCGGGGCAGGGGCAGCACGTCGACCTGGCGCTCTTCGACTGCGCGCTTGGTGTGCTGGCGAACCAGGCGGCCAACCACCTGCTGGGCGGCGTCGAGCCGTCGCGGCTGGGAAACGCGCATCCGAACATCGTGCCCTACCAGGTGTTTCCCGCCCGCGACGGCCATCTGATCATCGCCTGCGGCAACGACCGGCAGTTCCGCGCGCTGTGCCTGGCGCTGGGGCTGGACGGTCTTGCCGCCGATCCCGATTTGGCGACCAACGCGCAGCGGGTCGCGGGACGCGAGGATCTGTGCGCGCGCCTGACGCAGGCGACGGCCGCCCGCGACCGTGCCGACCTGATCGCGGCGCTGACCGCGGCTGGCGTTCCCGCCGGTCCGATCAACCGGGTATCGGAGGCGCTGTCAGACCCGCAGGCGCAGGCGCGCGGCATGGTCGTCGCGCCCGAGGGGATCGCGGGCCTGCGCACGCCCATCACCCTGTCGCGCAACGCCACCGTCGCCCAAGGCGCCGCCCCCGCCCTGGGCGAGGGGCGCTGGTCCTTCTAGCCGGTCGCGACCACCTGCGTCAGCGGCTGCTTGACATGGACCGGCTGCGTACCGCGGCTGGCCAGATCGCCAATGCCGCAGTCGAAGACGATGTCGCTGCCCAGCCCGAAGACGCGGGTGTCGGGGCGCAGCGCGTCCTTCAGGCGGTCGATGGGCGTCCTGCTGGTCAGGCCTTGCGGACCCGCCCCGATGATCAGCGGCGCGATCGACACCTGCAGGCGGTCCAGCAGACCCGGTTCAAGAAACCCCGCGATCGTTGTGCCGCCGCCCTCGATCAGCAGCGACCCCAGATCGATTGCGCGCAGCCCGTCCAGGATCTGGGCCGGGTCCAGCCGCCCGTCGCGCAGGGGCAGGCGCAGAACCTCGACGCCTTGGGGGCGGGGGCGGTCGACGCCCTGCACGACGACGCGGCGGGTGCCGGTAGAGGCCAGCATCGGTGCGTCGTCGAACAGACGGCCGCGCGGGTCGATCACGATCCGGGCCGGGTCGTGGCCGCTGCACAGCCGCACGGTCAGGCGCGGATGGTCGTGCAGCGCCGTGCCGACCCCGATCACGACACCGTCGACCAGCGCCCGCAGCCGGTGCAGATGCGCCAGCCCGTCCGGACCCGACACGTCGCGCGCATCGCCCGAGGCGGTGGCGATCCGCCCGTCCAGCGACTGCCCGATCTGCGCCACCGTCACCGGCCCCAGGTCGCGCCGGGCGACGGGGCCATAGAGGTCCAGCGCCGCCCGCTCTCCGGCCGAGAAGCGGCCGCAGCAGGCGCAGGCCCGGCCGCTGCGAACCGACAGGATGCGGTCCCAGACCCGGGGGGTGACGTCGACGGCCTGCATGTTCTCGTCCTCTCCAGGTTGGTCAGGGGGCGCCGGGTGGCAGCGCCAAAAGGTCCAGATGCCCGATGAGGCAGCGGCTGTCGGTCGCCATCCCGGCGCGGGTGCGGCCCCATTCCAGCGCCATCGGCTGGCCGGCCTGCGACGCCGCCGTCGCGATGCCGTCCACCAGCGCCCGCTGCAGCGGGACGCCCTCTGTCCCGATGCGCCACGGGCTGATGGCCTGCTGCGTCTGGAACCCGGCGGCGCGGAAGATGGTGGCGGCCACCGTCGCGGCATCGGGGCCGAGCGCCGGGCCCAGTCCCTTGTCGCTGCGCTGGTGGTCGTTGAAGGCGCGGGTCACGTCGTCATCCTTCGGCAAGGCAGGCTCCCACGCCATGATGCCATCATAGGAGAGCGCCGCATAGAAGGGCAGCTTCGCCGCCGCCAGTCGCGCGGCCAGGCCCTCGATCCAGGCCGCGGGCAGCAGGTCCAGCAGCGCCGAGGCGGTGACCAGCGTCACGCCCTCCAGCGGCAGGGCGTCCAGGTCCGCCAGGTCCTGCTCGTGCAGCTGCGCCTGGCCGGGGGCCTCGGCCGCTGCCTGCCTCAGCAGGTGCGGATCGTTGTCGACCAGATGCCAGCGGGCGTGGCCGGGCAGGTGCGGCGCCAGCGCCCTGACGGTCGATCCGGTGCCGCAGCCCAGGTCCAGGATCACAGGTTCGGGTCCGGTAGCAGCCACGGCGCGGGCCAGCAGTGCAGCGTCCCGCGCCGCAAGGTCCGCGGGTTCGCGCAGGGCCAGCCACTCGGCCGAGAAGCCCATCGTCAGAGATCCCCCTCGAACCAGGCCCGCGCCATGTGACTTTCATGCAGCGTCACGCGCAGCCGCTTCAGCCGCGCCGGATCGCCTAGGCCGCCCGACCGTGCCTTGCCCGCGAGTTGGTCGAAGATGTGCTTGCAGAGAAACTCGGTCGTGGTGAACGTGCCGCCGAAGGCGTCGACCTCGTCCAGGTTCTTGTAGCGGAGCGGCGCAAGCGCCTCGGCCAGCGCCTCGGTCGCCAGGCCCATGTCGACGACCAGGCTTTCGTCGTCCAGCGCCTCGGCGAAGAAGGCGGCGTCGACGGTGAAGGTGGCGCCGTGCATGCCCTGCGCCGGCCCGAAGGTGGGCGAGGGCAGGGAATGGGCGATCATGATGTGGTCCCGGACTTCGACTGCGAACATTGGCGCTCCTTCAGGATAATCAGTATCTGACGCGGTGACATAACGTGGCGGGATCGGACAGGATCCCCGGATAGGCGGCGGGCAGATCGGTGAAGGCGGTCTCACCCGACACAAGCCCATCCAGCCGGTCGTCCGCCAGCAGCGCCAGCGCCTTGGACAGCCGCCTGCGATAGGTCCAGCGGGGCGCGCGCCCGGGCGGGACGGATCCGACCTGAGAGCTGACGACCCGCAGGCGGCGGCTGTGGAACGCGCCGCCAAGGGGCAGGGCCACCTGCGCCTGCCCGTGCCAGCTGGCCTCGACGATCGTGGCCTCGGGGCCAGCCAGATGAAGCGCCGCCACCAGCCCCGCCTGGGTGGCGCTGGCATGGATCACCACGTCCTGGTCCGGCAAGCCATCGCCGGTCGCGGCGAAGTCGCAGCCAAGCTTGCGGGCCAGCGCTTCGCGGGCGGGAAGCGGGTCGATCACCGTGACCTCTGCCCCCGGCAGGCGCGCGGCCAGCGACGCGACCAGAAGGCCGACAAGCCCGCCCCCGACGATGGCGATGCGGTCGCCGGCGCCCGCATCGCTGTCCCAAAGGATGTTCAGCGCGGTTTCCATGTTGGCGGCCAGGACGGCGCGTTCGGGCGGAACCGCGTCAGGCACCGGGATCAGCGCGTTCGCAGGCAGCCGGAACCGCGACTGGTGGGGAAAGAGGGCAAAGACCGCCTGGCCCGCCAGGTCCCCCTCGACGGCGCGGCCGACGGCGGCATAGCCGTACTTGACCGGGAACGGGAAGTCTCCCTCCTGGAAGGGGGCGCGCATGCGGTTCTGCTCGGACGCTGGAACGGCGCCCGACAGGACCAGCCGCTCGGTTCCCCGGCTGATGCCGGTGAACATCGTCTGGACAAGGACGCCGTCGCCAAGCGTGCCATCGCAGATCTCGGCCAGGCCCTCGGCCACGCACCACAGCGCCAGGGCGGTCATGCCAGCAGGTGCCCCGACTTGCGCGCCTTGGTGTCCAGGTAGCGGGTGTTGTCCGGCCCGCGGCCGACCTGAAGCGGCACCCGCTCGACCACCTCGATACCTTCGCCGTCAAGGCGCGAGATCTTGGCCGGGTTGTTGGTCATCAGGCGCACGCGACCGATCCCCATTTGACGCAGCAGGGCCGCGCCGGTGCGGAAGTCGCGTTCGTCATCCTCGAACCCCAGCCGATGGTTCGCCTCGACCGTGTCCAGCCCCTGATCCTGCAGGGCATAGGCGCGCATCTTGTTGGCCAGCCCGATGCCGCGCCCTTCCTGGTTGAGATAGACAAGGACGCCCGACCCCTCGGCCTCCATCGCGGCCAGTGCGGCCTGAAGCTGAGGTCCGCAGTCGCATTTCAGGCTGCCGAGGACATCGCCCGTGAAGCAGGCAGAATGAAGCCGCACCAGCACAGGCGTCTGCCGGTCGGGCTGTCCCACCTCGACCGCGTAATGCTCGGGTCCGCCGTCGGTCGCGCGGAACACGTGCAGCCGCCCGTTCCGCGCCGCCAGCATCGGCACGCGCGCGTCTGACACCGGGCGCGGGCTGCGGGGCAACAGCAGGTGCGAAAGGACCTCGTCAGCGCCAAGGACGCCCAGGGTGTTGCGCATGGCGGTCTGCAGGACATCGGGGCCCGTGAGCACCACGGCGGCGGGCAGAAGCTCGGCCGCCTTGACCAGGCGGATCGCAGCGCGGTGCAGCGATGTCGGCTGCTGCTGTGGCGCTTGCGGCACGGCATCGGATGCGGCCATGCGGCGCGACGGATCGGCAAGCGCCCGGATCCAGTCCAAGCGCGCGTCGGCGGGGACGGGCAGCAGCTCGACCTCGCCCTCGTGCGGGCGGTGGCGCAGCGCTTCGGCCCTGCGCGACGTCACGACCAGCTGGCACGGCCTGCCAAGCGCCGCGAACCGTTCGTCCGAGAGCGTCTCGACCGGAAGGACCAGCGCGGCCTCGGGCTGTCCCAGCAGCGCCACCGGCACGCCAAGCCTGAGGTCCGACACCATGCGCGACACACGCTCGGCGGTTCCAAGGGCAAAGGGATCGACGGACGGAGCAGCACTGGGAAGCGGAGGCAAGATACGCATGGATCGACCTTCAAGCCCGGGGAACACGAAGAGGTTTCAGCCTAACATCCTGATACACGTGCCAGTTCCTGCAACGGTTTCGCGGCGTGGCGGAATGTCGCGGCGCTTGGGCGCTGCAATCGGGAACATCCCAGGCGCTGTTTCGGTTTCTCGACGTGGCCCAGGCCGCATCTGCTTGGGGGATACATGGGACTGCGCACCTGGCTTGGCCTGATCCGCTCGCTTGCGATCTACTACAACCCCGTGCGTCAGCGTCAGCTGAGGACGTTCTATCGCGGCCTTCTGTCGCCCGGCCAGCTGGCCTTCGACATCGGCGCGCACGTGGGCAGCCGCGCCCGGGCCATGCGGTCGGCGGGCGCGCGCGTCGTCGCCTGCGAACCGCAGGAGCCTTTCGCGGGCTTCCTTCAGCGCAGCCTGCCGCGCGACATCGTTCTGGTGCAGAAGGCCGTGGGCCAGTCCGAGACCGTGGCCGAAATGGCCGTGTCGTCGCTGCACCCGACGGTGTCATCGCTCAGTGCCAGCTTCGCGGCCGACGCGGCAGAGGCGCCGGGCTTCGGCCATGTCCGCTGGGACCGGCGGCAGCGGGTGCAGGTCACCACGCTGGACCGGCTGATCGCCGAACATGGACTGCCGGATCTGGTCAAGATCGACGTCGAGGGGTTCGAGCTGGACGTGCTGGCGGGTCTCAGCCAGCCGCTGCCGCTGGTGTCGGTGGAATACCTGCCGGGGTTACCCGAACGCTCGCTGGCGGTGATCGACCGGCTGACGCGGCTTGGCGACTATCGTTTCAACCCGGTCGCCGGAGAGGATGCGCGCTTCCTCTGGCCCGACTGGCGGGATGCCGGGGCGGTGCGGGCGTGGCTTCGCAGCCTGCCGCGCGACGGCATGTCGGGCGACCTCTATGCCCGCGTGGTTTCGCCGGACTGACGGAGGGTGGCGGCGAAGCGGTCGAAGATCGCCGGTGGCGCGGCGATGACGTTGCCACTGTCCTCGGGGCGGTCCTCGGGCGCCCAGCCCTCGACCCGGCAGCCGGCTTCGCGCAGCAGGACCAGGCCTGCGGCGATGTCCCAGGGCCGCAGGCGGCGTTCCCAGAACCCGTCCAGCCGTCCTGCCGCGACATAGGCCAGGTCCAGCGCCGCGGCCCCCATGCGCCGGACGCCTGCCGACTGGGGCAGCACGCGAACCAGGTCGGCGGCGTGGTCGGGAATGTCGGGCATGTCCCCGAAGGGCAGGCCGGTCCCGAACAGCGCAGCGTCGAAGCCTGGCGGTGCCGCCGCCGCAAGCGGGGCGTCGTTCAGGTGCAGGCCGCCGCCGATGCGGGCGCTGAACATCTCGTTCTTCAGGGGATCGTGGACGACGCCCAGGACCAGCCGCCCGTCTTCCTCCAGCGCGATGGACACGGCCCAATGCGCAATCCCGCGCAGGAAGTTCGTCGTTCCGTCCAGCGGATCGACGATCCAGCGGCGGCGGCCGGCAAGCCCCGCGCTTTCCTCGCCCAGCCAGCCATCGCCGGGGCAGCCGTCCAGAAGGTCGCGCCTCAGCATCGCCTCGGCCCCGTGATCGGCCTGCGACACATAGTCGCCCGCGCGCTTGGCGGTGATCGTCAGTTGGTCGCGCGCTGCCCAATGGTCGCGCAGCAGGTCCCCGGCCGCGCGTGCGGCCTTGCAGGCAAGCGTCAGATCGTCGATGGTGCTCATGGCGCGGGCCCCCCTTTGTCGGCCCTGCGGATGCCCGGCGAGGCAGCGTCTGTCAACGCCGCGACGGCGGATCACACAGGATTTCATTTGCGGCGGCGGCTTGATCGGGCACTCTGCCAAAAGGCGCCGGCACCGGGCGCAGTGCTGTTGGAAGGCTGACGATGCGGATCCTAAAGACAACATTAGGCGCGATCGTGATCGTGGGGGCGGCCGCTGCGGGGCTGCACCTGTCCGACCGCCTGCTGGCGGCACCCGACCCGCAGGTCCGCGCCGAGACCCTGTCCGAGACCGTGCCCGTCGAGACCATCCCCGTCGAGACCGCCCGCTTCACCGATAGTGTCCGCGCCGTCGGCACCGCCCGTGCCCGCCGCGCCATTGCCGTGACATCCGAGGCCAGCGGCCGCATCACCCGCATCGCCTTTACCCCGGGGGGCGCGGTCGCCCAGGGCGACCTGCTGCTGGCGCTGGACGACCGGGCGGAACAGGCCGACCTGATGGCGGCCGAGGCGACGCTGGCCGAAGCGCAGGCTGCCTTTGCCAGGCAAGAGCAGTTGAACCGCAGCGGCAGCGCGTCAGACGCCGCGTTTCAGACCGCTCGTGCGGCGCTGCTGCGGGCCGAGGCCGAGCGCGACAGCGCCCAGCTGGCGCTGGAGGATCGGCGCGTGACAGCACCCTTCGACGGCGTGACGGGCCTCACCGACCTGGTCGAGGGGCAGCTTCTGGACAGCGCCACGCCAATCACCACGCTGGACGACCTTTCGGCGATAGAGGTCGACTTCGCCGTGCCCGAAACGCTGCTGCCGCGGCTGGCTCAGGGGCAGGCGGTGCAGCTGCGCTCGGCCGCCTGGCCCGGGCGGGTGTTTCCGGCAGAGATCGCCCGCATCGACACCCGCGTCGATCCGGCCACGCGGTCCATCGCCCTGCGCGCGCAGATGGACAATGGCGACCGTGCGCTGGCCGGCGGGATGTTCCTGCAGGTGGAACTGGTGCTGGATGAACGCCGCGCGCCCGCCGTGCCGGAAACCGCGCTGACCGTGGACGGCGACCGGCACCTTGTTCTGGTCGCGCGCGACGGCCAGGCACAGCATGCCGAGATCGAGGTGGGCCAGCAGATCGACGGGCTGGTCGAGGTCGTGGCCGGGCTGGAGCCCGGCACACCGATCATCGTGTCGAACCTGCATCGCGTCTCGCCCGGCACCGCCATCCATGCGACGCCCCGGACCCAGACCGCCAGTTCCGGGGCGGGCGGATGAGCCTGCCCGACCTTTCGCTGCGCCGGCCGGTCCTTGCGACGGTCCTGAACCTGCTGATCGTGCTGATCGGCGCCGTCGCCATGACCCGCCTGCCGGTGCGCGAACTGCCGCAGGTGGACGCGGCAGAGGTCAGCGTCCGCGTGGACTATACCGGTGCGGGACCCGAGGTGGTGGACAACCAGCTGGCAACGGTGATCGAGGGCGCGCTTGCGGGCGTCAGCGGCGTCACGTCCATGCGCACGAACTCTGACCGGGGCGGGATGCGCAGCGTGCTGACTTTCGATCCGTCGCGCGACATCGACAGCGCCGCCAACGACGTGCGCGCTGCCGTGGACCGGGTCCTGAACGACCTGCCCGAAGGCGCCGGCACGCCCAGGGTCGAGAAGAACGACGACGAGGGCGACCCGGTGATGCGGTTGTCGCTGTCCAGCCCGACGATGACGCCGCTTCAGCTGTCAGACTATGCCGACCGCTTCATCATCGACCGCCTGGCCCGCCTGCCCGGCGTGGCCAACACCGCGATCTATGGCGAGCGGGCGCCATCGATGCGGATCTGGCTGGATCAGTCCCGCATGGCCGGCTATGGCCTGACGACCGGTGATGTCATCGCCGCGCTGCAGGCCAACAACGTGGAACTCCCCGCCGGAGAGATCGAGACCGACGCCCGCCAGCTGCAGGTGTTGGCCGAGACGCGCTTCGCCTCGGCCGACGCGTTCCGACAGGTGGTCCTGCGCGACGACGGAACCCGGCCCCTGCGTCTTGGCGACATCGCCCGGATCGAGCAGGGCGCCGAGGAAACCGAGACGATCTACCGCTCGAACGGCGTGGTCGCGTTGGGGATGGGCGTGCTGCCGCAGGCGCAGTCGAACACCGTCGCCATTTCCCGCGCCATCCGCGCCGAGATCGAGCGCATCCGCCCGACCCTGCCCCCGGGCATGTCGCTGCGCGTCACATCGGACGAGGCGGTCTTCATCGAAAGTTCGCTGGCGCAGGTCGTGAAGGTCTTCGCCGAGGCCGTGGCACTGGTCACGGCGGTGATCTTCCTGTTCCTCGGCTCGATGCGGCTGTCGCTGGTGCCGGTGGTGACGATCCCCATCTCGGCGCTGGGGGCGGGCCTGGGGATGCTGGCGCTGGGATTCTCGATCAACATCCTGACCCTGTTCGCGCTGATCCTGGCGATCGGCCTGGTCGTTGACGACGCCATCGTGGTGCTGGAGAACATCCAGCGCCACCGCGCCATGGGCGCCAGCCGGGCCGAGGCCGCCCGGCGCGGCGCGGGCCAGGTCAGCTTCGCCGTCATCGCGACGACGGCCGTGCTGATTTCAGTCTTCCTGCCGGTCAGCTTCATGGAGGGTGAACTGGGCCAGCTGTTTGCGGAATTCGGGATCGTCATGGCCATCGCCGTTGCCGTGTCGGGCGTCGTCGCGCTGACCCTGTCGCCGGTGCTGGCCGCCCGAGTCATGCCGCGCGAGGACAAGCCGAACTGGCTGACCCGCAGCGTCAACCGCGCGATCGACTGGCTGGAACGCGGCTATGACGCGATCCTGGCGCGGATGATTGCCCGGCCCGTGGCGATCCTTGCCGGAACGGCATTCCTGGTCGCAGCGGCAGTGTCGGTCTATCAGGCGCTGCCCCGGCAGCTGACCCCTGACGAGGATCGCGGCGCGTTCCGCATCATGCTGACGGCGCCGCAGGGGTCGAACCTTGCCTATACGGACGCGGCCGCGCGCAAGGTCGAGGCGATGATCGCGCCCCTGCGCGAGCAGGGCGTCGTCGAGAACGTCACCACCGTGGTCGGCATCTGGGGCGAGACCCGGCGGGCCCGGGTGTTCGTGAACCTTGTCCCTTGGGACAAGCGCGACGTCTCGGTTGACGAGGTGATGGCCGAGCTGCGCCCGCAGGTCTCGGCCATGACCGAGATTTCGTCCTGGCTGCAACCCTCGGGCGGGCTTGGCATCGGCAGCGGCAGCGGCAGCATCAGCTGGATGATCGGTGGGCCGGACCTGGAGCGCGCCGCGGCGTGGGCCAGCGACCTTGCGGACGAACTGCAGGGCGCGCCCGGAGTGGCGGGGGTCGAGGTCGACTTCGCCGCGAACCAGCCGGGCGCGTCGCTGTCCATCGACCGCACCCGGGCGCAGGACCTGGGGCTGGACAGCGAAACGGTGGCGCAGACGCTGCAGGTGCTGTTCGCGTCGCGGACGGTCGGCGAATATGCCGACGATGGGCGGCAGTACCCGGTCATCCTGCAGGCCTTGCCAGAGGATCGCGACAGCGTCGGCGACATGTTGTCGGTGATGATCCGCAACGGTCGCGGCGACCTGATCCCGCTGTCGGCCTTCGCCGACATCACCACCGGCGCCACCGTCCCCGAGATCGACCGCTATGACCGCCTGATCTCGGTCGAGACCGAGGCTGACCTGGTCGAGGGCACGGACCTTGCCCGCGCCATGGCCGTAGTCGAGGCCGCCGCAGCCGACCTGCCCGCAGGTGCCCTGCTGGCCTGGCGCGGGCAGGCCGAGGATTTCCAGGAAAACCAGGGCGGAGTGGCCACGGTCTTCGCCATGGCGCTGGCCATCGTGTTCCTGGTTCTGGCCGCACAGTTCGAAAGCTTCCGCACGCCCCTGACGATCATGCTGACGGTGCCCTTGGGGCTGGCGGGCGCGGTGGCGACGCTGCTGCTGACCGGGGCATCGGTCAACATCTTTTCCCAGGTCGGGATGATCCTGCTGATCGGGATCATGGCCAAGAACGGCATCCTGATCGTCGAGTTCGCCAACCAGCTGCGCGACGAGGGCCGTGACTTGGTGACGGCCGCGCGCGAAGGCGCGGTCACGCGGCTGCGGCCGGTGATGATGACGACCATCGCCACCGTGCTCGGGGCGGTGCCTTTGGCGACGGCGACGGGGGCGGGGGCCGAAAGCCGACGGGCAATCGGCGCGGTGATTGTGGGCGGGCTGTCGCTGGCCTTCGTGCTGACGCTGTTCCTGACGCCGGTGATCTATGTCCTGGTCGAGAACCTGCGCCGCCATCCGCGCCCCGAGGCGCAGCCGGCGGAATAGCGGCCGGCCTCAGCCACGCCCGGCGATGATCTCGAGCACGGTGCCAAGCGAGGCGCCCATATGCGCGCGCATCAGCGCCGCCGCGCGGTCCCCATCGCGCGCCGTCACAGCCTCGAGGATCTGGCGATGTTCGGCGCGCGACGATCCGATCCTGTCGGCCCGCTCCATGAACTGCGCGTTGCGCCAGGGAAGGCTGCGGCGGTTCAGATCCTCCAGCAGGTCGGCCAGCACGTGGTTCTGCGCCCCTTGCCGCAGCGCATCGTGGAACCGGATGTTCAGGTCGGCATAATCCGTGCCCGACCCGTCGCCGTCGAGGATGCGCCGCAGCACCGCGAGTTCAGCCGAGGTCATGCGCAGCGCGGCCAGTCCCGCGCAAAGCGCCTCCAACTCGCCCAGGGCCTCGAACAGGTGGCGCAGCGCGTCGGGCGACATGCGGCGGACCAGGAAGGCGCGGCGCGGCCCGCGTTCGATCAGCCCCTCGGCCGCAAGGCGCTGCAAGGCCTCGCGCACCGGCGTGCGCGATAGGCCGAAGCGCGCGCCGAGTGCCGTCTCCGCGAGAGGGTCGCCCGGGCGCAGGACGCCCGTCACGATCTCGGCCGACAGGACGGCGTGTATCTGTTCGGCGGACCGTGTCGCGGACATAAGGTCGCTCCGTCGCTTGTGTTCCGATCACCATCATCTGTATACATGTCGCACGGTCGATGCCACGTGATTCAGCCGCGACAGAGGGACGCCATGACGACATTCGACTTCCTGTCCGGCCGCCGGCCCGCGACCCTTGCGGCGCGCGCGATGATCGCGACCTCGCATCCCTTGGCGACCTCCGCGGGACTGGCGGTGCTGACCGAAGGCGGCAACGCCGTCGACGCGGCCATCGCGGCCAGTGCGGTGCAGGCGGTGGTCGACCCTCTGATGACCGGGATCGGCGGTGATTGCTTCGTACTTTACGCGCCCAGGGGCGGGGTGGTGCGGGCGCTGAACGGTTCGGGCCGCGCCCCCGCCGCCGCGACGGTCGAGGCGCTGCAGGCTGCGGGCCTGACGTCCGAGATCCCGCAGACCAGCCCCCACGCCGTGACGGTTCCGGGTGCGGTCTCGGCCTGGTGCCGTCTGCACGCGGACCTGGGTTCGCTGCCGTTGGTCCGCCTCTTCCAGGACGCCATTGGCTATGCCCGCGACGGCTATCCGGTGACGCCACGCGTCGCACGGGACTGGGCCGAAGCCGCGTCGCTGATCGGGGCCGATCCCGATGCGGCCGCAGTCTTCCTGCCCGATGCACGGGCGCCCGCCGCCGGCGCGCGTCATGCTCAACCGCTGCTGGCCGACCGGCTTGCCGAAATCGCGACCCACGGCGCGGCGTCCTTCTACCAAGGCCCGACCGCAGCCAGCATGGTCGCCCATCTGCGCGGTCTTGGCGGGCTGCACACGACTGATGACTTCGCCGAGGCGACCGAGGGGGCCGAGTGGGTCACGCCGATCAGCGCCGGCTATCGCGGCTTCGACATCCACCAATGTCCGCCGAACGGGCAGGGGTTGGCGGCGCTGCTGATCCTGAAGATCATCGAAGGCTTCGACATGGCCGCCTTGTCGCCCGCCGACCGCCTGCATGTGCAAGCCGAGGCGACGAAGCTGGCCTATCACCACCGCGACGCGCTGCTGGGCGACCCGGAGCATTGCCGCGACCTGACCGAAACGCTTCTGTCGGATCGGACAATCCAGGCCCTGCGCGCCCGGATCGACATGGCCCGCGCCCTGCCACCCGCCCTGTGGGACGAGCCAGAGCACAAGGACACGATCTACCTGTGCGTGGTCGACGCGCAGGGAAACGCCGTCTCGTTCATCAACTCGATCTTCCACGGGTTCGGGTCCGGCCGGTTGGACCCTGCGACGGGCGTGCTGTTTCAAAGCCGCGGTGCATCGTTCCGGCTGGTCCCCGGGCACCCGAACGCCATCGGGCCGCGCAAGCGGCCGATGCACACGATCATTCCCGGCATGGTGACGCAGGGGGGGCGCATCGTCATGCCCTTCGGCGTCATGGGCGGGCAGTATCAGGCGGCGGGCCACGCGGCCTTCCTGTCGGCGGTCATCGACCGGGGGCTGGATCTGCAGCAGGCCATGGACGAGCCGCGCGTCTTTGCGACCGACGGCATCCTGCAGGTCGAACCGACGCTGCCAGACGATATCTGCGCCGACCTTGCCGGACGGGGACACAAGATCAAGCGGCTGACCGGCCCGATGGGCGGCGCGCAGGCGATCCGCGTCGACGCGGCGACCGGCATGCTGGAGGGTGGGTCGGACAGCCGCAAGGACGGCATGGCCCTTGGTTTCTGAAGGAGCAGGCGGATGAAATTCCTCAAGCGGATCGGGATCGACAGCTACATGCTGATGCTGCTGGGCACGGTTCTTCTGGGACTGATCCTGCCGGCGCGCGGCATCGCGGCCGAGGGGCTGGGGCATGTGACCTATGGCTCTGTCGCGCTGCTGTTTTTCCTGTATGGGGCGAAGCTGGACCCTGCCTCGGTCAGGACGGGACTGCTGAACTGGCGCCTGCAGGGCCTGACCTTCGCGGCGACCTACCTGCTGTTCCCGATCCTGGCGATCGGGTTCGCGGCGGTCTTCGGCAGGCTTCTGGGCCCGCAGGTGACGCTGGGGCTGCTGTTCCTGGGCGTCCTGCCCTCGACCATCCAGAGCTCGATCGCCTTCGTGTCTATCTCGGGCGGCAACGTGCCGGCGGCAATCTGCGCGGCGTCGCTGTCGAACCTGGTCGGTGTCGTGCTGACGCCCATGCTTGTGGCGCTGCTGCTGCAGGCGGGCGACGGCGGCATCGACCTGAACGCCATCTTCCGCGTCGGCACGCAAATCCTGCTGCCGTTCATCATCGGCCAGATCCTGCGCCCCTGGGTCGGCGCATCCGTCAAGCGGCATCGCATCCTGACGCTGGTCGTGGACCGGGGCGCGATCCTGCTGATCGTCTATTCGGCCTTCAGCGCCGGAACGGTGTCCGGACTCTGGTCGCAGATCCCGTCCGCCAGCCTGGTGGCGCTGATCGCCGTCGCGCTGATCATGCTGGCGGTGGTCTTCGGCGCCATCGCCCTGATCGGCCGCCTGTCGCGGATGCCGGCCGAGGATCGATCCGTCCTCTTCTTCTGCGGCTCGACGAAAAGCCTGGCCTCGGGTCTGCCCATCGCGACTGCGCTGTTCCCGGCCGAGACGGTGGGGGCCACGGTCCTGCCGGTGCTGATCTTCCACATGGCGCAGCTGCTGATCTGCGCGATGATCGCCCAGCACAGCGCGCGTCGCGTCCAGGGGACCGCCCTCGTGTCCTGACAATCGGCGGGGCAGGGAACTGCCGCGCGCCATTCCACGTTGCGTTCGGAAACCCAGCAAGCGGTCCAAGGAGCAGCCGATGGCGCAAACCCCCGCAGCCAGGATTGCCGTCAACGGCGTCTCGCATGACTACAAAGGCGATCCGCGCCGCAGCCTTCTCGACTTCCTGCGTCGCGATTTTGGCCTGACCGGAACCAAGAAAGGATGCGACCACGGCCAATGCGGGGCCTGCACGGTCATGGTGAACGGGCGGCGGATCAACTCCTGCCTGACGCTGGCGGTCATGCATGACGGCGACGAGGTGACGACCATCGAAGGCCTCGGCATGCCAGACAGCCTGTCGGCCCTGCAGAAGGCTTTCGTGTCGCATGACGGGTTCCAATGCGGCTATTGCACGCCCGGCCAGATCTGTTCCGCGGCCGCCATGATCGAAGAGATCCGAGAGGGTTGGCCCAGCTTCGTTTCTGTCGACGTTGCCGGTCATGCGCGTCTTGACGACGAAGAGATCCGCGAGCGGATGAGCGGCAACCTGTGCCGCTGCGGGGCTTATGCGAATATCCTGGCCGCCATCAAAGAGGTCATGGAAAGCGGGGCCACGTCATGAAGGCTTTCGACTATGCCCGCGCTGCCAGCCTGTCGGATGCCGTGGGCGCACCTGCCTGCCTGATCGCCGGCGGGACCAACCTGCTGGACCTGATGAAGCTGGAGGTCGAGACGCCATCGGCGCTGATGGACATCACGCGCATAGGCCTGAACGAGATCACGGCGGAGGGCGACGGCCTGCGCATCGGCGCACTGGTCACCAACGCGGCCTGTGCCGCCGATCCGCAGGTCCGCCAAGGCTGGCCGCTGCTGTCCAGGGCGATCCTGGCCGGGGCCAGCCCGCAGCTGCGCAACAAGGCGACAACGGCGGGGAACCTTTGCCAGCGGACGCGGTGCAGCTATTTCATGGACAACCGGTCGGCCTGCAACAAGCGCCGGCCGGGGTCGGGATGCGCCGCGCTTGGCGGAATCAACCGCAACCACGCGATCCTCGGCACCTCGGACGCGTGCATCGCGACCTATCCCGGCGACATGGCCGTGGCGCTAGCCGCCCTTGATGCGCAAGTCAAGATCGAAGGGCCGGGCGGCAGCCGCCGCATCCCGCTGCGCGAGTTTCACCGCCTGCCGGGCGACGACCCGTCGCGCGACAACGTCCTTCAGCCTGGAGAGGTCATCACCTCGGTCCTGCTGCCCGCGCCGGTCGAGGGGCGGCAGATCTACCGCAAGGTCCGCGACAGGGCGTCCTATGCCTTTGCGCTGGTGTCTGTGGCGGCGGTCCTGCGCATCGAGGACGGCACCATCGTGCAGGCGCAGTTGGCCTTCGGCAGCATCGCGCACAAGCCCTGGACCGACCCGCGCGTCGACACGCTTCTGGTGGGCGAGCGGCCGTCGAAGGCGTTGTTCGACAAGGCCGCCGACCTGCTGCTGGAAGGCGCACAGGGCCAGGGCGGCAATGATTTCAAGATCCCGCTGGCGCGCCGTACCCTGGCTGCCGTGCTGGCCGAAGCGACTGCGGAGTGACCATGAAGGACAGCTATGACAACCCCGACGAACGCAACCTGCTGGACCACACCCGGCAGGGAGTGATCGGCCAGCCGCTGGATCGCCCCGACGGCCCGCTGAAGGTTTCGGGTCAGGCGCCTTATGCCGCCGAATACGACCGGCCCGATTGCGCCGAAGGCGTCCTGGTCGGCGCGACGATCTCCAAGGGTCGCGTGCGGGCGATCAACCGCGATGCCGTTCTGGGCATGCCGGGCGTGCTGGCCGTGTTCTCGGCCCCCGAGATGCTGCGCCGCGCGGCGCAAGGCGGCGCCGGAGAGGCGCCGATGCAGGACGTCCGGCAGGTCGAATTCCCGCTGCAGCCCGTGGCGCTGGTCGTGGCCGAAACGTTCGAGCAGGCGACCCATGCCGCCAAGGCGCTGAAGATCGACTATGACGACCAGACCGGCAAGGCCGTGCTGATGCCGTCGCCCGACAAGGCCGAACCCGCCAAGGACCCAGTGGAGTCGGGCGATCTTGACGCCGCGCTGAAGGACGCGGCGCATGTGGTCGACGTCACCTATACCACGCCCGGCCATGCCAGCGCCGCGATGGAGCCGCATGCCGCCATCGCCGAATGGGACGGCGACCGCCTGACGCTGCACGGCAGCCTGCAGATGGTGAAATACAACGTCAAGGAGCTGGCCGACAGCGTCGACATCCCGCCAGAAAACGTGCGGATCGTGTCGGCCTATGTTGGCGGCGGCTTCGGGTCCAAGCTGGGCATCTCTCACGAAGCGGTGGCGGCGGCGGTGGCGTCGCGGCAGTTGGGCCGCCCCGTCCGGGTCGTGATGACGCGCCAGCAGGTGTTCCAGGCCGTGATGCGCCGGTCTGAAACCGTCCAGCACATCCGCCTGGGGGCCGATGCCGATGGCCGTCTGTCCGCGCTGGGGCACGAGGCTTTCGTGTCGAACCTGCCCGAAGAGTCCTTCTCGGAGCCTGTGCTGCAGGCGACCGAGTTCCTGTACGGCGGAGAGAACCGGCGGCTGGCGCTGAACATCTCTCGGATCAACCGGCTGACAGCGGGATCGGTCCGCGCGCCCGGCGAGGCCGTGGGAATGCCCGCGCTGGAGGCCGCCATGGACGAGTTGGCGGTCGCGCTGCACCTCGACCCGGTGGAACTGCGCAAGCGCAACGTGCCCGACGAAGTGCCGGGGCAGGGCAAGCCCTATTCCTCGCGCAAGCTGGTCGAGGCGCTGGACGCAGGCGCGCGCGCGTTTGGCTGGGACCGCCGCATGCCGCTGCCCTGTCAGCGGCGCGAGGGCGAATGGTGGATCGGCATGGGCATGGCCTCGGCCGCGCGGGTGAACATCCTGGCCAAGGCCGAGGCGCGGGTGACGCTGCGCGCCGACGGCACCGTGCTGGTCGAGACCGATCAGACCGACATCGGCACCGGCAGCTATGCCATCCTGGGCCAGATCGCGGCCGAGATGCTGGGCCAGCCCATCGACCGCACGACCGTGCACCTGGGCGACAGCCTGTTCCCGCAGGGCGCGGGATCGGGCGGCAGCTGGGCCGCAAGCTCGACCGGATCGGCCGTCTTTCGCGCCTGCGAGGAAATCCGGGCGGAATTGGCGCGCGGCCTGAACTGCGCGCCCGACGACTTGCAGCTGCGCGACGGCATGGTCTGGGTCGAGGGGGGCGAGCCGCGCCCCGTGACCGACCTGATGGACGGCGACATCGCGCGCGTCGGCCGGATCGAGCCGGGCGAGCTGATGGAGAAGGTCAAGCAGGCCACCTATGGCGCGTTTTTCTGCGAGGTTGCCGTCAACGCCTTCACCGGCGAGACGCGCGTCCGCCGCATGACCGGCGCCTTCGGCTTCGGGCGCGTGCTGAACGCCAAGACCGCGCGGTCGCAATGCCTGGGCGGCATGGTCTGGGGCATCGGCATGGCCCTGACCGAGGAGTTGCAGTTCGATGACCGCGACGGCCACCTGACCAACCACGACTTGGCCGAATACCACGTCCCCGTCCACCGCGACATCCCCGAGATGGAGGTCCTGCTGATCGAGGAACGCGATGCCGCGGCCTCGCCCCTGCAGGCCAAGGGCGTGGGAGAGCTGGGGATCTGCGGCGCGGCCGGGGCGGTCGCCAACGCGATCTACAACGCCTGCGGCGTGCGGCTGCGGGACTTCCCGATGACCCCCGACAAGTTGCTGGCGGAACTGCCCGATCCGTTCGCCGGCCCGACCTGAACCGGCGCCCCAGCGCCCAAGACCGAAGGTGATCCCATGGCCAAGGACTTGTCCGAGGAAAACGGAACCGACATGCCCGTCGCGGGCTATGACGGACCGGTGGGGGGCTGGGGTTCGGCGAAAGGCATGGCGAAGGTCGCCAGGACCGCGCGCAGCAGCCCGGGTGCCCTGGAAACGCTGAAGCGGCAGAACAAGCCCGCAGGCTACATGTGCAGTTCCTGCGCATGGGCCAAGCCGCCCAATCCCCATGTCGCCGAGTTCTGCGAAAACGGCGCCAAGGCGACGCTGTGGGACCTGACCACGGCCCGCTGCGGGCCGGAGTTCTTCCGCGACCACACGGTGTCCGAACTGGCCGACTGGGACGCGCATGACCTGGAACGTCAGGGCCGCCTGACCCACCCGCTGCGCTATGACGCCGCCAGCGACCGTTATGTCGAGACCAGCTGGGACGAGGCCTTCGCGGCCATCGGGGCCGAGTTGCGGCGGCTGGACCCGAAGAAGGTGACCTTCTACGTGTCCGGCAAGGCCGGGCTGGAGGCGTCGTACCTCTATGGCCTCTATGCCCGCGCCTACGGGCATTCCAACCTGCCCGACAGTTCGAACATGTGCCACGAGACGACCTCGGTCGGGCTGAAGAAGGTGATCGGGACCTCGGTCGGAACCTGCGTGCTGGAGGATTTCGAACATTGCGACATGATCATCCATGTCGGCCAGAACCCCGGCAGCAACAGCCCGCGCATCCTGCACCCGTTGCAGAAGGCGGTCGAACGTGGCTGCCATATCGTCGCCATCAATCCCCTGCGGGAAAAAGGCCTGCTTGAGTTCGCGAACCCGCAGAATCCCTGGCAGATGAGCCTTGGCGCGCCGACCGAGATCGCCGACCGTTATCTGCAGGTCCGCACCGGTGGCGACATCGCCGTCCTGACCGGCATCGCCAAGCACGTGCTGGCGCTGGAGGACAACCAGGGTGGCGTTCTGGACCACGCCTTCCTGGCAGAGCATTGCAGCGGGCTGGACGACTGGATGGACTGGGTCCGCGCGGCCCCGTGGGATCGACTGGAGGCTGTCAGCGGCATCACCCGTGCCGAGATGGAGGGCGTCGGCACGCTCTATGCCCGCTCCAAGGCGGTCATGGGCATCTATGGCATGGGCGTGACGCAGCATGTCCACGGGTCCGATGCCATCGCGGCGCTGGTGAACCTGCTGCTGCTGCGCGGCAATATCGGCCGCCCGGGTGCCGGCTGTTCCCCTGTGCGCGGCCATTCCAACGTGCAGGGCCAGCGCACCGTGGGCATCACCGAAAAACCCAAGCTGGTCCCGAACGACAAGCTGCGCGAGCTGTTCGGGATCGAACCGCCGCAGGACCCCGGCTGGAACACCGTCGAGTTTGTCGAGGCGCTGCTGGCGGGCGAGGCGCAGGGTTATGTCGGGTTGGGTGGCAACCTGGCCCGCGCCGTGCCCGACCAGGACCGCGTGACCGAGGTCTGGGGCAACATGCCGCTGACCGTTCATGTCGCCACGCGGCTGAACCGCACGCACCTGATGCCGGGGAAATCGTCCTGGCTGCTGCCCTGTCTGGTCCGCGCCGAGGAGGATCTGCAGAATGGCACCAGCCAGCAGGTCACCATCGAGGACAGCTTCAGCCACATCTATGGCTCGATCGGCAAGCGCGAACCGGCCAGCCCGCACCTGAAGTCCGAAGTGGATATCGTGTGTCGTCTTGCCGCGGCGACGCTGGACCCGAACCCGCGGCTGGCGTGGTCGGACTGGGTGGGCGACTACGCGGAGATCCGGTCGCTGATCGAGGCGACCTATCCCGACAAGTTCCACGACTTCGAGGCGCGCATGAACCAGCCCGGCGGCTTCTATCGCGGCAACCCCGCGCGGGAACGCGTCTGGAAGACCGAAACCGGGAAGGCGCAGTTCACTGTTCCCGCCGATCTGGACGCGACGGGGCTGGCGGAGGGCGACGGCCTCTATCGCCTGATGACGCTGCGGTCGAATGACCAGTTCAACACCACGATCTATGGCATGTCCGACCGGCTGCGCGGCATCGACGGCGACCGTATGCTGATCATGATGTCGCCCGCCGATATCGAGGCCGAGGGGCTGCATCCCGACCAGCGGATCGCCCTGACCGGTGCCGCCGACGACGACATCCCACGCCGCGTGGACGGGCTGCGGATCGTGCCCTATCAGCTGCCGCGCGGCTGCATCGCGGGCTATTTCCCGGAACTGAACCCGCTGTCGCCCCTGTCGCGCCACGACCTTTTGTCAAAGACGCCGGCCGCGAAGGGTATTCCGGTGCGGCTGGCCTAGTCCGGCATCACGTCGGACCGGGTCAGCAGCGGACCGGCGGCGATCTTGTGGCAGAGCGCCGCGAACTGCCGCCGCTCATCATCAGTCAACACGCCGAAGACCTCGGCTTGGCGGGCGCGGGCGGTCGTCAGGATCTGCGCCAGAAGCGTCGCCCCTTCGGGGGTTGGATAGAGGCGCCTGGCCCGGCCGTCCTGCGGGTCCTCCTCGGTCCGGATCAGGGCGCGCGCCTGCAGCAGCGACACGGCGCGGCTGATCGTGTTCTGCGGGCGGGGCAGCAGCCGCTGCACATCGCGCGCCAGAAGTCCGGGGAAGCGGTCGACCACGTAAAGCGCCGACCAGCACTGGACGGGCATGCGATAGCGTTTCTCGATATGGCGGTTTGTCACCTGGTTGTTGGCCAGCACGATATAGCTGACCGATAACAGTTCCTGCAGGTCCGACTGCAGCAGGTCGGCAAGCATCTCGTCCCGGATCATCGTCCCCTCCGCTTGGCGCCATTCTGGCGGTTCGGGCGGGAAGCCACAATTCCGCATTGCGAACTATATCCAGATGGATCAAAGTTACCGGATCGGGCGGCGCGGCTTGGCGATCCCGCATCCTGCCGCCGCGCACCGCGAAATTATCTAACCGGAAAGGCTTGGACCCATGCCGCAACTGCTGGCTTTCTCGCTTCTTGCGCTGATCCTGTGGATCGGCGACCTCGTCTCGACCCGGACCCGGTCCTGGCTGCCCTCGGTCTTCGTCTGCGCGGTCCTGTTCCTGGCAGGGTACTGGACCTTCTTCCCCGAGGACATCGTTCAGACGGCCGGGTTCGAGACGCCGATCGTCTTCCTGGCGATGTACCTTCTGATCACCAACATGGGCACGCTGCTGTCGGTGAAGGAACTGGGGCTGCAGTGGCGCACGGTGGTCATCGCGCTGGCGGGCATCGGCGGCATCATCGCGCTTCTGTTCACGGTAGGCCTGCTGGTGCTGGACTGGCAGACGGTCGTGGTGGGCACGCCGCCGCTGGTTGGGGGTGTCGTCGCCTCGCTGATCATGTCGCAGGCGGCGGCCGATGCGGGGCTGCAGGCGCTGTCGGTGCTGGCGATCCTGATCTATGTCATGCAGGGCTTCGCAGGCTATCCGCTGACGGCGATCATGCTCAAGCGCGAGGGGCGGCGCGTCCTGTCCCTGCAGCGCGAGGGGCGCTGGACCTCTGGCGGCCCGCAGGCCGAGACGGTCGAGACGCCGCAGCCGCCGCGCCTGTTCAGGGCCATGCCCGCGGCCTATGACACCGTCTATTTCAAGCTGCTGCGGCTGGGTGCCGTGGCCCTTGCCGCCTGGGGCGTGTCGGAACTGGTGAAGCCCGTCTTTGCGATCAGTCCCTTCGTTCTGTGTCTCGTCTTCGGCGTGATTGCGACCTCGGCAGGCTTCCTGGAACGCGAGCCGCTGCGCAAGTCCAACGCCTTCGGCTTCACGATCCTGATCCTGATGGTCTTCATCTTCGACGGCCTGAAGCGCGCCACGCCCGAGATGCTGATGGACCTTGCCGTGCCGCTGGTGGCGATCATCGCGATCGGCCTTGTCGGCATGTATCTCGCATCGCTCATCACCGGCCGCCTGTTGGGCGTGACGCCGGCGATGGCCTTTGCCTGCTCGCTGACGGCGCTTTACGGCTTTCCGGCCGACTATATCATCACCAAGGATGTCATCGACACGTTGACGGACGACGCGACCGAACGGGAGGTTTTGACCGCGCACCTGCTGCCACCGATGCTGGTGGCCGGGTTCGTGACCGTGACCATGGTCTCGGTCGTTCTGGCAGGCATCTTCGTGGGGTTGATCGCATGACCGGGTTTGCCGATGTTCCACGCGTCGAGGCGCTGATCGAGGGGATCGACCGCTTCACGGCCACGCCGGGGCAGGGGACGACGCGGCTGACCTATAGCGCGGAATATGCCGGTGCCCGCGATTTCGTCATCGAGCAGATGCTGCAGGCGGGCCTTTCCGTGCGCCAGGACGCGATCGGCAACGTCTTCGGCCGGATCGAGGGCACGCAGCCCGACCTGGCGCCGATCCTTGTCGGGTCGCATCTGGATTCGGTGCCGAACGGCGGGCGCTTCGACGGTCCGGCCGGTGTTGTCGCGGGGTTGGAAACCGCGTTCCTGTTCCGCGATCGCGGCCTTGTGCCGGTCCGCCCGATCGAGGTGGTGGCCCTGATCGAGGAGGAAGGCGCCCGTTTCGGCGGTGGCCTCATGGGTTCGCGGTTGCTGACGGGGCAGCTGGACGCGTCCAGCCTGCCGGATCTGCGCGACGACGACGGCATATCCGCGGCAGAGGCGATGGCCGCGTTCGGGCTGGACCCGAAGCAGGCGGGCCGGGCGGCCCTGGCGCCGGGGGCGATCCATGCGTTTCTTGAACTGCATATCGAGCAGGGACCCACGCTGGAGGCCGAGGGCCGGGACGTTGCCATCGTCGACCGGATCGTCGGGCTGGCGCAGCTGAAGGTGACCGTCAGGGGTCGCGCGGGCCATGCCGGCACGACGCCCATGGATGCCCGCCGGGACGCGCTGACGGGCGCAGTGGTGATCCTGTCGCAACTGCCCGATCTTGCGCGGCAGGTCGGCCGGGGTGCCGTTCTGACGGTCGGCAAGCTGGAGGTGCTGCCCGGGGGCGCGAACGTGATCCCCGACCTCGTCACCTTCACCGTCGATCTGCGCGCGCCCGATGAGGCCGACGTGGTCCGCCTGATCGAGATGACCCGCGCGGCGGTCGACCGCGCGGCGGGCAATGGGCTGACCTGCGACGTGGAACAGCAGCTCTTCGCGCCGCCCACGCCGATGTCAGGCAAGATCCACGCGGCGCTTGTGGGCCAGGCCGAGGCGCTGGGGCTGTCGCACCGGACCATGGTCAGCGGTGCCGGGCATGACTCCATGATCATGGCGCGCGTCGCCCCGACCGGCCTTGTCTTCGTTCCCAGCCGGGGCGGGATATCTCATGCGCCGGAAGAATGGACGGACTATGCCCAGCTGGCGCGTGGCATCGACGTAATCTTCGCCACCATCTGCCAGATGTCCAGGGAAGGGCAGGCAGGCTGATCGTTCGGCCGACTGCGGCACCGACCCACGCCAAAAAGAATGCCCGCCGAGCCAGGTGGCTCGACGGGCTGATGCGTAACCGGAAGGACGGTCGTATTATTCCCGGTTGCCCATGAACTGCAGCAGGAACATGAACAGGTTCAGGAAGTCGAGATAGAGGCGCAGGGCGCCCATGATCGCGCTCTTGCCGATGAAGTCGGCGTCCGAACCGGCCATCTGCAGGTAGGTGTTCTTGATGTTCTGCGTGTCATAGGCGGTGAGGCCGGCGAAGATCAGCACACCGATGAGCGAGATCGCGAACTGCATCGCGGGCGACTGCATGAAGATGTTCACGATCGACGCCACGATCAGGCCGATCAGGCCCATGATCAGGAAGCTGCCCCAGCCCGAGATGTCTTTCTTCGTCGTGTAACCCCAAAGCGACAGGCCGGCGAAGGCGATCGCGGTCACAAGGAACGTCTGCACGATCGACACGCCGGTATAGACGAGGAAGATCGAGCTGATCGACAGGCCCATCAGTGCGGCGAAGGCATAGAAGATGCCGGTCGCGGCCGACACGGACAGGCGGTTGATCGCCGCGCCGAAGGCGAAGACCATCAGCAGCGGGGCGAACATGATCACCCAGCGCAGCGGGGACGTATAGATCGCGGCGCCCAGGCCGGTCAGCTGCCCGTCCGGCGTCACGGCCGCGGCCGAGATGCCGTAAGCTGCGACGGCGGTCACACCCATCCCGACCGCCATCAGCCCATAAACCTTGTTCATGTAGGCCCGCAGGCCCTCATCGACCACCGCCCTGCGGGTGCCGACGCCCTGCGCGGTGCGGTAAGTGTTGTAATCTGCCATCGAAGTCTCCCCTGAAAGGCTGCCGGTTCCCGCCCGGCCTAGGCAGAATATTGGCCGAGATCGACGACAATTCAATGCCGGGACTGCGTCAAATCGTCCACCATCACAGGGTGATGACGACTTTTCCGACACTTCTGCGCTCTCGCAGCATCGAATAGCCGTCGGCCACGCGCTCAAGGGGCAGGACGGCGCCCGCGACGGGGTGCAGGCGGCCTTCGGCGAACATCGTGAAAAGCGCCGACATGCTGTCGCGCATCACCGTGATGTCGAGGGTGCGATAGCCGCCCCAGTAGAAGCCGTGGATCGCGATGTTCTTGACCAGCGCATGGTTCAGGGGCAGCGCGGAGGGGCGTCCGCCGGCGAAGCCGATTACCAGGAAGCGGCCGCCGGGACGCAGCGCGCCGAAGGCCGCCTCTCCGGTCGTGTCGCCGACTGCGTCATAGACCACGTCCGTCCCGCCCAGGTCCCGCAGGGCGGCCCGCAGGTCAGGGCAGGCGGCGCTGTCGATCACCTCGGCCGCGCCGGCTTCCGTCACGGTCCGCAGCCGGTCGGCCCCACGCGCGACGCCGATGACGCGCGCGCCCATCGCGCGCCCGATCTCGACCGCCGTCAGGCCCACGCCTCCGGCCGCGCCCGTCACGACAAGGGTCTGGCCGGGCTGCAATGCACCCCGTCCGGCAAGGGCCAGGTGACTTGTCCCATAAGCCACCTGGAACCCCGCCGCCTGCTCGAAGCTCATGGCGTCCGGGATGGCCTGCGCCGCGTCGGGGGTCACCGCGACCACCTCGGCCAGGGTGCCGGGTGCCGACACGGCGACGCGGGTTCCGGGGGCAAGCCCGCTGCCGGTAGGCGCGCTGATGACGGTTCCCGCCCCCTCCAGTCCGGGCACGAACGGAGCATCGGCCGATTCCTGATATTTTCCGTGGGCTTTCAACAGATCGGCAAAGTTCAACGCCGCCGCGGCCATCCTGACCAGCACCCGGTCGCTGCCCGCAGGGGGAGCCATTGCGCTGGTCACGACGGGGTCCGTCCCCAGAGCCTCGACCCGTGCCAAACGAATCAATTCTGTCACTAGCGCCTCCGCAGTTCCGCCCCCAAAGCTTCACGACGTGGCGCTTGAAGTCAAACCAGCCGGAAGGATGACCGTTAAGGTGCCCTCAAGACCTGTCCTTTTGGACAGAATAGGAGCGGTTAACCAAGTTGACACTCGATAAGTGTGCGGCTCTGAGATACCGCTCTCTTAGATTGCAAAGGGTTGCGGCAATGAAGCACAGTGTAGATGTTCATGTTGGTAAGCGTATCCGCCATCGCCGTTGGATGATTGGAATGACTCAACAACAGCTGGCCGACAAGGTCGGCATCAAGTTCCAGCAGATTCAGAAGTATGAAACCGGCATGAACCGGGTTTCGGCTTCTCGTCTGTGGGATATCGCCAAGGCGGTCGACGTCCCCGTCAGCTTCTTCTTCGAAGGGCTGCAGGAGGGTGATCTGCCCGGCATGATCGAAGGCGACATTTTCGCCGACAAGGAGGCGCTGCAGCTGGTGCGTGCCTATTACACCATGCCCGAGGCGCAGCGCCGCCAGATCTTCGAACTAGCGCGCGTCCTTTCGGTCGCGGCCTGACCGCCCGGATCGCCAGAAGGCGAATGACATCCGTGTCGTCCGGCGCTGCGTGACCGTCGGACGACATTACCGAAAGGCTGCTGGCCCCCGCTGGCGTGACGGGTTAAACCCCGTGTGACAACATCAGGGGGCCCGAATGCAGGACGCTGCACAGATCATCCGCACCGCCCACGACATGGCCGATGCGGCGCGTGCCGCGATCCTGCCGCTGTTCCGCAGCGCCGACCTGGTGGCTGACAACAAGCGTCCCGCGGATTTCGATCCGGTGACGCAAGCCGACCGTGCCGCCGAAACGGCGATGCGCGACGTGCTGGCGCGACAACGTCCGGACGATGCCATCCTGGGCGAGGAATTCGGACGCAGCACCGGCACAACCGGGCTGACCTGGATCCTCGATCCGATCGATGGAACGCGGGCCTTCCTCTGCGGCGCCCCCAGCTGGGGCGTCCTGATCGGCCTGTCCGACGGGCAGGGCGTGCGATACGGGATGATCGACCAGCCGTATACCGGAGAGCGGTTCGAGGGCGGGCTTGGCCGCGCGCTGCTGTCCGGGCCCCGGGGCACCCGCGATCTGCGGGTGCGGGGCCATGTCGCGCTGGACCACGCCATCCTGATGACGACCTTTCCTGAAGTCGGCGACGCGACCGAACATGCCGCCTTCCGGCGCGTGGCGGACAGGGTGCGGCTGACGCGCTACGGCCTCGACTGCTATGCCTATGCGCTGCTGGCGCTTGGCCAGATCGACCTGGTGATCGAGGCCGGCCTGCAGCCCTATGACATCGCCGGACCGCTGGCCGTGGTCGAGGCGGCGGGGGGCGTCGTCACCGACTGGCAGGGCGGTCCCGCAGCCGAAGGCGGCCAGGTCATCGCCGCCGCCTCTGCCCGCCTCCACCGCGAGGCGCTGGCGCTTCTGGCGGGCTGACCCGCGATGTTTCAAGATCAAGCGACGGGGGCATGATGGCCGAGGACAGCCAGCGCAACGAAGCCCAGTACGACCAGGACGAGGACGACTTCGGCCCTACTCCCGAGCTTCTGGCCGAGATCGATGAGGCCATCGACTCCGGCGACACTCAGACGCTGAACGCCGCGCTGGAGCCGATGCACGCGGCCGACATCGCCGACCTGATCGAGCGGCTTGCGACGCCGCGCCGGCGGGTGTTCCTCGAACTCTATGCCGAGCAGATCGACGGCGAGATCCTGTCCGAGATCGACGAGTCGATCCGCGAGGACGTGATCGAGCAACTGCCGCGCGAGGTTCTGGCCGAAGCCGTCCGCGAGATGGACAGCGACGACGTCGTGGACCTGGTCGAGGACCTGGACCAGCCAGAACGGGACCAGATCCTGGCGGCGCTGGATGCGGGCGACCGCGCCGCGGTCCAGCAGTCGCTGGCCTATCCCGAATACTCCGCCGGCCGCCTGATGCAGTCCGAGGTGGTGACCGCGCCCGAACACTGGACCGTGGGCCACACCATCGACTTCATCCGGTCCGAGGAATGGCTGCCAGAGCAGTTCTATCACGTCATCCTGGTCGACCCGCGCCGTCACCCCACGGGCTATGTCACGCTGGGGCGGCTGCTGGCGTCGCGCCGCGACGCGACATTGCGCGACCTGGCCGAGGACAGCTTCCGCACCATCAGCGCCTATGCCGAAGAGGGCGACGTCGCATATGTCTTCAACCAGTATCACCTGATCTCTGCGCCCGTGGTCGACCGGCACGACCGTCTGGTCGGCGTCATCACCATCGATGACGCCATGGCGATCCTGGACGAGGAGCACGAGGAGGACATCCTGCGCCTGGCCGGCGTCGGCGACGAATCCAGCATCAACGATACGGTCCTGCAGACGGTCGGCCAGCGGGTGCCCTGGCTTGGTGCGAACATCGTGACCGCGTTGGCGGCCGCAAGCGTGATCGCGATCTTCGAGGGCGCCATCGCGCAGCTTGTGGCGTTGGCGGTCCTGATGCCCATCGTCGCCTCGATGGGCGGCAATGCCGGCACGCAGACGCTGACCGTGGCCGTCCGCGGCCTGGCGACGCGCGACTTGTCACGGTCGAACGCGCTGCGGGTCATCCGGCGCGAGGTCATGGTCGGGCTTCTCAACGGCGCCATCTTCGGCGTGATCATGGCTGCGATCACGATGCTCTGGTTCCAGGAGCCGGGCCTGTCGCTGGTGATCGGGATCGCGATGATCGTCAATCTTCTGGTGGCGGCGCTCGCGGGCATCCTGATCCCGCTGGCCTTGAACAAGCTGGGGGCGGACCCGGCGCTTGCCTCGGGGACGTTCGTGACGATGATGACCGACGTGATCGGCTTTCTGGCCTTCCTGGGCCTGGCGACGGTGGTGCTGCTATGACGACGGCGAAAGAGGGATTGCGGGCGCAGGCGCTGGCGGCGCGGGCGCAGGGGGGCGACGACGCGGCCCTGGACCGGCATCTGCGGCACGCCCTGCGGCCCTATTCCGGGGCCGTCCTGGCTGGATACTGGCCGATGCGGGACGAGGCCGACCCCCGGCCCGCCATGGGCGCGCACGACGGCCCGGTGGTCCTTCCCGTCGTTCCCGGCCGCGCGCGCCCGCTGCTGTTCCGCCTGTGGGACGGGCGCGACCTTGTGCCGGGAACCTTCGGGACCTCTCATCCGCCCGAAGACGCGCCCCAGATGCGCCCCGACGTGCTGATCGTGCCGCTTGCGGGGTTCGACGCGATAGGCAACCGGTTGGGCTATGGCGGCGGCTTCTATGACCGCACGTTGGAGGTGCTGCGCGAATCGGGACCGGTGGCAGCCATCGGGCTGGCCTATGCCTGCCAGGAACTGCCCGCGATTTCGGCAGAGCCCTTTGACGAGCCGCTGGATATGATCGTCACCGACATTGGTCTGCGAAAATTCCGCTGAAGCGGTCGGAATGTGGCGGATTTGCAACCGCTGTGTGCAACCTGCGGATGAGGTCGGGATAAGCCTGTGGAAAGTCGCTGAACGACTTTCCACACTGGCTTGAGGCGGCAGGAAAAATTTCGCTCCAGCGTGTCTGGGGGCCGATGACCTGGCGTCATCTGTGCGCGAATCTGCGGCCCTGCAGCGTCGCCCCCTGTCAACGGCCAAGCACGCGTTAACTGTAAAAATACCTGTTGAACTGCTGCCGCTGCGCCGTCAACTTGTGGAAAGACGCCAGAACGGCACCAGATGTGGTAGAGGTCTCATGCCCTGCCACAAGTGCGATCCGAACCGAAAGCCATCGCCGGGGCCGCCCGGGCGCATCCTCGGCGTAAGCCAGGCGCATGCTTTCGCGCAATCGCAGGTGACCGCGGGGCGGGCGACAGTTCAACAGGGGATTGGCATGCAGATCGAACGGCGATTCACTACGGAAACCGGCGGAGCCTATGGCGGCATCGGGTTCACCACAACCGTCAGCGAGATACGCAACCCCGACGGCACCACCGTCTTCCGCAACGACCGCGTCGAGGTCCCCTTGGGCTGGAGCCAGGTGGCCAGCGACGTCATCGCCCAGAAGTATTTCCGCAGGGCGGGGGTGCCGGCCCGCCTGAAGCCCGTCAAGGAGCGCGGCGTCCCCGAGTTCCTGTGGCGCAGCGTCGCTGACGATGCCGCCCTGCAGGACCTGCCCGAGGACCAGCGCTACGTGGGTGAGACGAGCGCTGCGCAGGTGTTCGACCGGCTGGCGGGGGCCTGGACCTATTGGGGGTGGAAGGGCGGCTATTTCAGCAGGGAAGAGGATGCCCGCGCCTATCTGGACGAGATGCGGCACATGCTGGCCCGCCAGATGGCGGCGCCGAACAGCCCGCAATGGTTCAACACCGGGCTGCACTGGGCCTATGGCATCGACGGGCCGGGGCAGGGACACTTCCATGTCGACTACAAGACCGGCAAGCTGACCGCGTCCTCCAGCGCCTATGAACATCCGCAGCCGCATGCCTGCTTCATCCAGTCGGTCAGCGACGACCTCGTGAACGACGGCGGCATCATGGACCTGTGGGTCCGCGAGGCGCGCCTGTTCAAGTATGGCAGCGGCACTGGCACGAACTTCAGCAGCCTGCGCGGCGAGGGCGAGAGGCTGTCGGGCGGCGGCAAGTCCAGTGGCCTGATGGGTTTCCTGAAGATCGGCGATCGCGCGGCGGGCGCGATCAAGTCGGGCGGGACCACGCGGCGGGCGGCCAAGATGGTCATCTGCGACATGGACCACCCCGACATCGAGGCCTTCATCAACTGGAAGGTCATCGAGGAGCAGAAGGTCGCGAGCCTTGTCGCCGGATCGAAGATGCACGAGCGCGAGCTGAACGCGATCTTCGCCGCCATCCGCACCTGGGACGGCCGGGCCGAGGACGCCACCGACCCTGCCGCCAACGAGGCGCTGAAGGCCGCGATCAAGTCGGCCAAGCGCGCGATGATCCCGGAAACCTATGTGAACCGGGTCCTGCAATACGCGCGCCAGGGCTTCGACAGAATCGAGTTTCCGACCTATGACACGGACTGGGACTCCGAGGCCTATGTCAGCGTGTCGGGCCAGAACTCGAACAACTCGGTTCGGGTGACGGATGCCTTCCTGCGCGCCGTGCGCGAGGATGCCCCGTGGGAGCTGATCCGCCGCACCGACGGCAAGGTGGCCAAGACCGTCAGCGCGCGCGAGCTGTGGGACCAGATCGGCCATGCCGCATGGGCCTGCGCGGATCCCGGCATCCAGTTCCACGACACGGTCAACGCCTGGCATACCTGCCCCGAGGACGGGCCGATCCGCGGCAGCAATCCCTGCAGCGAATACATGTTCCTGGACGACACGGCCTGCAACCTGGCCTCGATGAACCTGCTGACCTTCTGGACCGAGGGCCGCTTCGACGCGGATGCCTATGTCCATGCCAGTCGGCTGTGGACCGTGACGCTGGAGATCAGCGTGCTGATGGCGCAGTTCCCGTCGAAGGAGATCGCGCAGCGGTCCTATGACTTCCGCACGCTGGGTCTGGGATATGCCAATATCGGTGGCCTGCTGATGAACATGGGTCTGGGCTATGACAGCGACGGGGGCCGCGCGCTGTGCGGGGCGCTGTCGGCGATCATGACCGGCGTGGCTTATGCCACCTCGGCCGCGATGGCGGCGGAACTGGGCGCCTTCCCCGGCTATGCCCGCAACGCCGACCACATGCTGCGGGTGATCCGCAACCACCGTGCCGCCGCCCATGGCACCGAATGCGAGGGCGTGAACGTCGCCCCCGTGGCGCTGGATGCGGCCAACTGCCCCGACCCGGCGCTGGCGGCCCTGGCCCGCGCGGCCTGGGACGAGGCGCTGGCCCTGGGGCAGGCGCATGGATTCCGCAACGCCCAGACCACGGTCATCGCGCCCACCGGCACGATCGGCCTCGTGATGGATTGCGACACCACGGGGATCGAGCCCGACTTCGCGCTGGTCAAGTTCAAGAAGCTGGCCGGCGGCGGCTACTTCAAGATCATCAACCAGTCGGTCCCCGCGGCCCTGGCCAAGCTGGGCTACCCATCGGCGCAGATCGAAGAGATCGTGGGCCATGCCGTGGGCCACGCCTCGCTTGGCAACTGCCCGGCGATCAACCATTCCTCGCTGGCCGGTCACGGCTTTGGCGCGGCAGAGATCGCCCGGATCGAGGCCGCGCTGGCCTCAGCCTTCGACATCCGCTTCGTCTTCAACCAGTGGACCCTGGGCGAGGATTTCTGCCGCGGCACCTTGGGCATTCCCGCCGAGAAGCTGGCCGACCCGGCCTTCGACCTTCTGCGCCACCTGGGCTTTACCCGCGCGCAGATCGACGCGGCCAACGATCATGTCTGCGGAACGATGACGCTGGAAGGGGCGCCGCATCTGAAGCCCGAACATCTGTCGGTCTTCGATTGCGCCAACGCCTGCGGCAAGACCGGCAAGCGCTACCTGTCGGTCGAAAGCCATATCCGCATGATGGCGGCGGCGCAGTCCTTCATCTCGGGCGCGATCAGCAAGACGATCAACATGCATTCCAGCGCCACCATCGATGACACGCTGGCCGCCTATGAGCTGTCGCACAGCCTGGGGATCAAGGCCAATGCGCTTTATCGTGACGGCTCCAAGCTGTCGCAGCCCCTGGCAAGCGCGCTGGTCGAGGATGACGACGACGCGCAGGAGGCGCTGGTCCACGGCTCGAACCATGACAAGGCGGTCGTGCTGGCCGAGAAGATCGTCGAGCGCGTCATCGTCAAGGAGATCGTGCGCAGCCACCGCGAAAAGCTGCCGCAGCGCCGCAAGGGATACACTCAGAAGGCCATCGTCGGCGGGCACAAGGTCTATCTGCGCACCGGCGAATATGACGATGGCGGTCTGGGAGAGATCTTCATCGACATGCACAAGGAAGGCGCGGGCTTCCGGGCGATGATGAACAATTTCGCCATCGCCGTGTCCGTGGGCCTGCAATACGGCGTGCCGCTGGAGGAGTTCGTGGACGCCTTCACCTTCACCCGGTTCGAGCCGGCGGGCATGGTGCAGGGCAATGACAGCATCAAGAACGCGACCTCGATCATCGACTATGTGTTCCGCGAACTTGCTGTCAGCTATCTGGACCGCACCGATCTGGCACATGTGGCCCCCGAAGGCGCGCGCTTCGACGAGATGGGCGGCGGCGAGGGCGAGGGCCGTCAGGCCCCGGTCACCGAGCAGTCCGAGCTGAAATCGCTGACCATGCTGAAGCAGATCAGCAGCGCCGGCTACCTGCGCAAGCGCCTGCCGCACGACCTGATGGTGCTGCAGGCCGGCACGGCGACCGCCGCCGTGGCAACGGGCATGGCCGAGGTCGGGCTGGACCTGCGCACCAAGGCCCGGATGCAGGGCTACGAGGGCGATCCCTGCGGCGAATGCGGCAACTACACGCTGGTCCGCAACGGGACCTGCATGAAGTGCAACACCTGCGGCGGCACCAGCGGCTGCAGCTGAGGGATTGGGTTGGGGCGCGAAGCAGGACCCTTCGCGCCCCGGCCGCCTTGCATGATCCAAGGCACATGCGAGGCAAACCTGCCGACCTTTTGTGGCCCTATTATCGGACCACGTCAAAGTCGCAGGTTCAATGGGTGCCTCTGGTCTCCACAGGCTCATCCCCGACATTCGGGCTTCCCTGTGGATAACAGAAGGAGATCCAGCATGGGTGGAAGGAAACCCGGACAGAGTTCCGGCAGAGACGGCGGCACCTCCCCGGAGGTCGGGCCGCGCGGAGGCCAGCGGCCGAACTTCACGACCGTGCCTAACAACAGGCCGATGCCCCCGACGTCCAAGCCGAACTCGAAGTGGGGTCCTGTGAGAACCACGCCTGACAGCTGAACGGCTGTCGCGGCAGCGGCCGACGGCAAGTTTTCCAGCACTGACCCCCTGCGCCCCGGCGCGGGGGGGTCCTGAAACTTTTCGGGAAATCACCGCAACGGCACCCGCTTGTATCTTCTGTCCGCAACAGCTTGCAGATAAAACCACCGCATGTGGCGCCCGCTGCCGTGCCGCGGTTGACGGGCGCGACTGCAGGGCCTTGAGTGGCCGCGTCAGTCGGGCTTGTGCCGGCGCGACGACAGACAAAGGCATGAAAGGTTTTGCGATGGGAAAGATTACTCCGGTTCTGATGGCTGGCGGATCAGGGACGCGGCTGTGGCCCGTGTCGCGCAAGAGCTTTCCCAAGCAGTTCGCCGCCCTCGTCGGGGACGAGACGCTGTTCCAGGCCTCGGCCCGGCGGCTGTCGGGACCGCTTTTCGACGCGCCGGTGGTAATGACCAATTCCGACTTCCGGTTCATCGTGGCCGAGCAGCTGGAGCAGGCGGGCGTCGCCCCCGGCGCCATTGTCATTGAACCCGCCGGCCGGAACACAGCGCCCGCGATTCTTGCCGCCGCCCTCATGGTCGCGTCCGAGGACCCGGACCGGCTGGTGCTGGTCGCTCCCTCGGATCATGTCATTCCCGATGCCGATGCGTTCGCGGCCGCCGTCACCGAGGGGGCGGGCCTGGCCGCCCAAGGCCGCATCGTCACCTTCGGGATCACCCCCGACCGCCCAGAGACCGGTTACGGCTATCTTCAACTCGCCTCGACGGGCGCAGGCCCGCAGCCGCTCGACCGGTTCGTGGAAAAGCCCGACGCGGCGACGGCTGCCGACATGGTCGCCGCCGGGAACTTCCTCTGGAACGCGGGGATCTTCCTCTTCAGCGCCCGCACGATGATCGACGCCTTCCGCGCCCATGCGCCCGCCTATCTGCAGCCGGTCCAGGCGGCGCTCGACCAGGCGCAGACCGACCTGGGCTTCCTCCGTCTAGCACGAGAGCCCTGGGCGCAGGCCGATGACAATTCGATCGACTATGCGGTCATGGAAAAGGCCGACAACCTGTCGGTGGTCCGCTTCTCGGGGCGCTGGTCGGACCTTGGCGGCTGGGACGCCGTGTGGCGAGAGAAACTGGGCCAGGCGCCGTCCGAGACGGGCGTCGTGACTGATGCCCGGTCGACCGCCATAGATTGTTGCGACGTCCTGCTGCGGTCCGACAGCGAGGATCTGCAGGTGGTGGGCATCGGCCTCTCCGACCTGATGGTGGTGGCGACCGCCGACGCGGTGCTGGTGGCCGACCGGTCGCGGGCGCAGGATGTCCGCCAGGCCGTCAGCGCGCTGAAGGCCAAGCGGGCCAGGCAGGCGGAAAGCTTTCCGCGCGACCATCGCCCCTGGGGCTGGTTCGAGACGCTGGCCTTGGCCGACCGCTTCCAGGTCAAGCGCATCGTGGTCAAGCCCGGCGCAGCCCTGTCGCTGCAAAGCCACGTCCATCGGTCGGAACACTGGGTCGTCGTGTCGGGCACTGCACGTGTCACCGTGGACGACCGGGTGACGCTGGTGACCGAGAACCAGTCGATCTATGTCCCCCTCGGCGCCGTCCACCGGATGGAGAATCCGGGCAAGGTGCCGATGGTCCTGATCGAGGTGCAGACCGGCAGCTATCTCGGCGAAGACGACATCATCCGCTATGAGGACGTCTATTCCCGCAGTTCCGCCGACTGAGAATCGGCCGTCAGGCCCGGCACGACATCCCCTATGTCCGCCTTCACGGGGCCGACTACTCGGCGACCGTGTTCAAGGCGCCTGACTGAACCGTTGGCCCCGGCCGTCGCGGGCTGTGATGCCACGGGGCGCTGGACGGGGAGGGCGCCGTGCTTGCATGGTTGATCGAACGGCCCTCTTCGCCCTTGGCGGATGCCGTCCGGGCCGCGCTGGCGTGACTACATCGTCTCGCGGATCTGGGCTATGGTTTCGGCCACACCCACCCGCGGGACGCCGCGCAGCAACTGGTCGCCGATCACGAAGGTCGGCGTCCCCTGAATCGCCATGGCTTCGGCCAGTTGGCGGTTCTCGCGCAGGATGCCGGTCACGGCCTCGGTGTTCATGTGCTGCAGGATGCCGTCGGCCTCGAGGCCGATATCGTCCGCGATGACGCGCAGCGCCTCGATCGTGGCGGGGCCGCGCAGGGTGATCAGCGCGTCATGCGCCGCCTTGTAGGCATCGTCCCCCGCGATCTGGTGAACCGATATGGCAAAGCGGCTCGACAGCTCGCTTTCCTCGCCCAAGATCGGGAATTCCTTCAGGATCAGGCGGATGTTGCCATCTTCCTCGACCGCGTCTAAGATTTCCTGGTTGAACTGCCGGCAGACGCCGCAGCGATAGTCGATGAATTCGACCATCGTCAGGTCGCCATCGGGATTGCCGCCGACCCAGCTGTGATCGTCGTTGAAGATCGCGTCCCGATGGGCCTCGACAAGGGCCACGTCGTTCTGGGCGCTCTGCTCGGCCTGCCGGGTTTCCAGGACGGTGATCGCCTCGACCAGCACCTGCGGGTTTTCCATCAGGTAGTCACGGACGGCTTCGCCGAAGGCGGCCTTTTCATCCTCGGACATGGCCTTGACATCGAACGCCAGCGCGGGCGATGCGAGGGCGGCGCTCAGCAGCAGCGCGGCGGACAGGCGGTTCATGGCAACGGGCCCCTTCGGTTCGTGGTCGCGCGGCAGCTTGGACCGCGCCGACCGCGAAGGCAAGAAGACCGCCGACACAGCCGCGTGACACCCAACCGGTAAAATCCGCTGCCCAAATGACTGGAGCATGGGCGCATCCCGCGCTATCACCATTCGAAAAAAGAAGAGGCCGAGCCATGCGATCTTCCCTGCGCGGACAAGTGGACCCGTTCATCGTGATGGACGTGATGGAGGCTGCCAGCCGCGCCGAGGCGGCAGGCCGTCACATCATCCACATGGAGGTGGGGCAGCCCGGCACGCCCGCCCCCGAAGGCGCCCGCCGCGCGCTGGCCGAGGCGCTGTCCCAGCCTTTGGGCTATACCGTCGCGCTTGGCCTGCCGGCGCTGCGGCGGGGCATCGCGGACCTTTACCGCCGCTGGTACGGCGTCGACCTCGACCCCGCGCGGGTAGTGGTTACATCCGGCAGCAGCGGGGCGTTCATCCTCGCCTTCTCGGCGCTGTTCGACGCGGGCGACAAGGTCGCGATGGGGTTTCCGGGCTATCCCAGCTATCGCCAGATCCTGCGCGCCATGTCGCTGGAAGCCGTGGGCATTCCGACGCGGGCCGAGGACCGCTATCAGCCGCGTCCCGCGGATCTGCCCGACGCGGCGGGGCTTATCCTTGCGTCGCCGGGCAACCCGTCCGGCACGGTGCTGACGGTGCCGGAACTGGGGGCGCTGACCGATGCGGCGCAGGCGCGCGGCATGGCCGTCATCTCGGACGAGATCTATCATGGCCTCTCCTACGGCGACCGCTGCCATTCCGCCCTGGAGGTGACCGACGAGGTCGTCGTCATCAACTCGTTCAGCAAGTATTTCTCGATGACCGGCTGGCGGGTGGGCTGGATGGTCGTTCCGCCGGAGATGGTCCGCACGGTGGAACGGCTGGCCCAGAACCTGTTCATCTGCCCGCCCCATGCCAGCCAGGTGGCGGCGCTGGCGGCGTTGGACTGCTTCCCCGAGGCCGAGGCAAATCTGGCCGTCTATGCCGGGAACCGGCGCCTGATGCTGGAGGGTTTGCCGCGCGCCGGGTTCGACCGCATCGCGCCGCCGGAAGGGGCGTTCTATATCTATGCGGACGTGTCGCACCTGACCGCGGATTCCGTGAAGTTCGCCGCGGAACTTCTTGAAAAGGCCGGCGTCGCTGTCACGCCGGGCCTGGATTTCGATCCCGATCGCGGGGACCGGACGCTGCGTTTCTCCTACGCGCGGGCAACGGCAGATATCATCGAGGGACTGGAACGACTGGCCGCGTTCATGGCGGCCAGATGAGGGCGAGCGCCTTGGTCCTGGCCTTGCTGCTGCCCTTGCAGGCAGTGGCGCAAGAGCCTGCGGGCCTGCGTCTTGGCGCCTCGGCCGTCACCGAGGCGGGAACGGGGTGGTGGCACCGCCTCTTCGGCCCGATGCCGTTGGAGGTGCGGCTGACGCTGGACCGCCCGGTGGCCTGGCGCACCTTCCTGGTCGGAGAGCCGGCGCGGCTGGTGATCGACCTGAAGGACGTGGACCTGTCCGGCGGCGACCCGTCCCAACTGTTCGGAGAGGCCCGGATGCCGGCGATCCGCTGGGGCAGCTTCCGCCGGGGCTGGTCGCGCATCGTCATGGAACTGCCGCGCCCCTTCGCGGTCGCCAGTGCCGGCATGTCCACCAAGGGTGCCGATGCGGTCCTGCGCGTGGCGCTGGTGCCGGTCGGGGAAGGCGACTTCTCGCCCCGCCCCTCGGCGGCGGCGGCCCTGCGGAACCTGCCCGACCCCGCGGACCTGCCCGAGGCCCCGCCGCGGGCCGACGGCCTTGTGGTCGCGCTGGACCCGGGCCACGGCGGGTTCGACCCCGGCGCGCAGGCGGGCGGAGAGACCGAGGCGGACATGGTCCTGACCTTCGGCCGCGAACTGCGCAGCGCGCTGGAGGCGCGGGGCGTGACGGTCGCGATGACCCGCGACAGCGACGTCTATGTTCCGCTGGAGGGACGGATGACGACGGCCCGGCAGGCGGGGGCGCACCTGCTGGTCTCGCTGCATGCGGATGCGCTGCCCCAGGGGCAGGCGGCGGGGGCCACGATCTATGTCTGGTCCTCGTCCTCGGACGGGCGTGCCAGCCGGCAGCTGATCATGCGACACCAGCGCGACGACCTGCTGCTGGGGATGGACCTGACAAGCCAGGACGATGCCCTGGCCGTCGCGCTGATGGATTTCGCCCGCACCGACACCCAGCCCCGTTCCGAGGCCTTCGCCCGGCAGCTGACGTCGCGAATGGCGCTGCGCGGCATCGGCCTGCACGGACGGCCGGTGCAGGGCGCCGCGTTCTCGGTGCTGAAGTCGCCCGACATCGCATCGGTCCTGCTGGAACTGGGCTTCATCACCGACGAAAACGACCTGGCCAACCTGACCGATCCCGACTGGCGCGCCCGGATGGTCGATGCCGTGGCCGAGGCCGTCACCGGATGGTGGCGCGACGAACAGGCGCGGGCCGCGCTTCTGCGCCGCTGACACCGACAGTTGCTTTGACCGGGCAGGGTGGTGCGGTTATAGACGGCGCAAGGCTTGGAAAGGCGAAATCCCGTGCTGCGCATCATACTTTCATTCTTCGGGGCAATCTTTTCCTGGGTCGTGACGGCGGCCTTCTTCGCCGCGCTCACCATCGGCGGGATCTTCTGGATCTACTCCCGCGACCTGCCCAGCCACGAGACGCTTGCGCAATATTCGCCCAAGACGATCAGCCGCATCTATTCGGCGGAAGGCCAGCTGATCGATGAATTCGCCGAGGAACGCCGCCTGTTCGTGCCCATCGACGAGATCCCCGACCTGGTCAAGCAGGCCTTCATCAGCGCCGAGGACAAGAACTTCTACAGCCATCCCGGCTATGACCTGCGCGGGATCGTCAGTGCGGCCTGGCAGGCGCTGGCCTCTGGCGGGTCGAACGTGCGCGGTGCATCGACGATCACGCAGCAGGTGATGAAGAACTTCCTTCTGTCCAGCGACCGCAGCGTCGAGCGCAAGGTGAAGGAACTGATCCTGGCGTCGCGGCTGGAACGTACGCTGACCAAGGACCAGATCCTGGAGCTGTACCTGAACGAGATCTTCCTGGGCCAGAACAGCTTCGGCGTCGCCGCCGCCGCGCAGACCTATTTCAACAACTCGCTGTCCGAACTGGCCCCGCACGAGGCCGCGATGCTGGCCGCCATGCCGCAGGCCCCCGGCCGCTATCACCCCGTCCGCGCCAAGGAGCGGGTGACCGAACGGCGCAACTATGTCCTGCGCGAGATGTGGCAGAATGGCTTCATCACCGAGGCGACCTACGAGGCCGAGGCCCGGTTGCCGCTGAAATCGGTGCAGAACGGCGATTTTCCGTCGTTCCAGCGCCAGCTGCCGCCGCGTGACTATTTCACCGACGAGATCCGCCGCCAGCTGAGCCGCGAGTTCGGGCAGGAGGAGTTCTTCGGCGGGGGCCTGACGATCCGCGCCACCGTCGATCCCGAACTGCAATCCGAGGCGGCGACCGCACTGCAGCAGGCGCTGGAGGATTACGACCGCAACCAGGGCGTCTGGCGCGGCACCGGAGAGCAGATCCCCGCCGAGGCGCTGAATGACGAGGCGGCATGGCGCGGCGCGCTGTGGGATCTGCGCCTGCCGCGCGACATCCCCGGCTGGCATCCCGCCGTGGTGCTGGAGGTCGGTGCCAGCGACGCCCGCATCGGCATCGAGGGCATCGAGGAGGACGCCGACGGCCACTCGATTCCCGCAGCCGACGTGCAATGGGCCCGGCCGCTGGACCGCGAAACCGGACAATTGGGTCCGCGGGCGCAGGTTGCGGACGACCTGCTGGACGTGGGCGACGTGGTGCTGGTGCGCGCGATGACCAGCGACAGCGACGGCAGCTTCATCCGCTGGACGTTGCGGCAGGTGCCGCAGGTGCAGGGCGGCTTCATGGCGATGGACGTCAACACCGGTCGCGTCCTGGCCATGCAGGGTGGCTTTTCCTATGAAAGCTCGGTCTTCAACCGGGCGACGCAGGCGCAGCGTCAGCCGGGGTCCAGCTTCAAGCCCTTTGTCTATGCCGCCGCGCTGGATAACAACTATACCCCCGCGACGATCGTGGTGGACGAACCCATCCGCATCAACACGCCGCAGGGCTTGTGGGAGCCGAAGAACTCCTCGGGCCGCCACTATGGTCCGACGCCCCTGCGTACAGGGATCGAGCAGTCGCGCAACCTGATGACCATCCGCATCGCCGACGATATCGGGATGGAGCAGGTGGCCCGCTATGCCGAGGATTTCGGCGTCTACGACGACCTGAAGCCGTTCCTGGCCAACGCCCTGGGCGCGCAGGAAACGACGCTGTTCAAGATGGTCGCCGCCTATGCAATGTTCGCCAATGGCGGCGAGCGTGTCGAGCCGACGCTGGTAGACCGGGTGCAGGACCGTCGCGGGCGCACGATCTATCGCCACGACCAGCGCGTCTGCGAGACCTGCGCGATGCAGGCGATGCCTGCGGGGCAGGCGCCGGTCATCGACACCAACCGCGAGCGGGTGATGGATGCGGTGACGGCCTATCAGCTGACCTCGATGCTGGAGGGCGCGGTCGAACGCGGCTCGGGGTCAGGGGTCGACCTGCCGGTGCCGATCGCGGGCAAGACGGGGACGACGAACGACGCCAAGGACGTGTGGTTCATCGGCTATTCCAGCAACATCGTGGCTGGCTGCTATCTGGGCTATGACCAGCCGCGGTCCCTGGGCGAGCGCGCCTATGGCGGGACGCTCTGCGTGCCGGTCTTCAACGACTTCATGCGCGAGGCCGTGGCAAAGTTCGGCGGCACCGAGTTCAGGGTGCCCGAGGGCGGGTACTGGGTCAAGATCGACCGGATCACGGGCCAGCGCCTTCCCGACAACGCAACCGGCCCGAACGTCATCAGCGAGTACTTCCGCGAAGGCATGGACCCGGACTGGCTGGCGCCTTATGTCGTGTCCGGTTTTGGCGACGAGACGGTGATCCTGCCGTGGGAGGCGGGCGAAAGCGCGGCTACGGCGATCACGACCTCGACGGGCGAACGGCGGGTCATTCCCAAGCGGACGGACTTTGGCACGATGTCTTCGGGCGGCCTCTACTGACGCGGATTGCGTCCCGCGACGGCGGGGGGCTGGCCGCCCCCCGCACCCCCCGCAGGGCGCGCGGCTCCGCGCCGTTACTTGCCATCCGTCGCTTGCGACCGCTTGTGCCGGGCGAGCGAGCGCAGCAGGCGCAGCACCATCAGCCCGAAGGCCGCGGCGATGACCGCGAGCATTCCCTTGCCCGTGCCGCAGGACAAGCCTATCGCGCCCGCCAGCCACATCGAGGCGCCCGTCGTCAGCCCGCGCACCGATCCCCTGGTGATGATGATCGAGCCGGCGGCAAGAAACGCGACGCCCGAGGTGACGGCCTCGATCAGGCGGAGCGGATCTATCTGCAGGGTCGCGTCGCTGTCGGCGCGCATGTGGGTCAGCTCCATCGCGATCACGGTGAACAGCGCCGCAGCCATGGAGATCATCATGTGCGTCCGCAGCCCCGCCTCGTGGTCCGAACTTTCCCGTTCCCATCCGATCAGCGCGCCGAGGATCAGCGCCAGGACCAGTCGTGCCGTCGCGGTCGCGAGGCTCATGGAGTGCAGGGGCTGGAAGGTCTGGGACAGCAGGTCTTGCATGGCTCCTCCGTTTCCCGGAGAACGCCTCGCGGGGGACATGGGTTGCCACCGCGCTGCCCTTGCCCAAGCTGGCGGGGCGCGTTATCACACCGGACTTGACGCCAGACCGAAGGAGCCTGTCCATGCGCGCCGAGACCCTCTCTGCCATCGAGGCCATCCGCCGCTCTCTGTCGCTGCTGGGGCAGCGGCTGGACTGGACCACGGCGCCTCATCGCCTGGAAGAGATGAACGCGATGATCGAGGATGGCGACCTGTGGTCGGACCCGGCCCGCGCGCAGAAGCTGATGCGCGAGCGGCAGTCGCTGTCGGATGCGATCGAAACCTATCGCCGGATCGAGGGCGACCTGGCGGCCAATGCCGAAATGGTCGAGCTGGCCGAGGAAGAGGGCGACGCCGACCTGGTGGCCGAGGCCGAGGCGAACCTGAAGGCGCTGGCGGACCTCGCGGCGCAGAAGGAGCTGGAGGCCCTGCTGAACGGCGAGGCCGACGCCAACGACACCTTCCTGGAAATCAATGCAGGCGCCGGCGGCACCGAGAGCTGCGATTGGGCGTCGATGCTGGCGCGCATGTACGTGCGGTGGGCCGAGAAGAAGGGCTACGAGGTCGAGCTTCTGTCCGAAACCGGCGGCGACGAGGCCGGCATCCGCAGCGCCGCCTACAAGATCACCGGCCACAACGCCTATGGCTGGCTGAAGTCGGAATCGGGCGTGCACCGCCTGGTGCGGATCAGCCCCTATGACAGCGCGGCGCGGCGGCACACGTCCTTCAGCAGCGTCTGGGTGTATCCCGTCGTCGATGACAACATCGAGATCGACATCCCCGACCGCGACATCCGCATCGACACCTATCGGTCGTCGGGCGCGGGCGGCCAGCACGTGAACACCACCGACTCGGCCGTGCGGATCACCCACCTTCCGACGAACATCGTCGTCACCAGCTCGGAAAAGTCGCAGCACCAGAACCGCGCCAACGCCATGGCCGCGCTGAAGTCGCGCCTCTACCAGATGGAGCTGGACCGCCGGAACGCCGAGATCAACGCTCAGCACGCGGCCAAGGGCGATGCGGGCTGGGGCAACCAGATCCGGTCCTATGTGCTGCACCCCTACCAGATGGTGAAGGACCTGCGCACAAGCGAAGAAACCAGCGATACGCAGGGCGTGCTTGATGGCGACCTCGACCGCTTCATGGCGGCCACCCTGGCGCTGGACGTCGCCGGCAAGAGCCGGGCCGAGGCGAACGCCGAGGACTGAGGGCAACCGCAACGCCGGTTGCTGCATTGCAGCAATTTCCTTGGGCTTGTTTTCAGTGGGGTCGCTCGTATCATGCTGCGACTGCATCATGCGAGGGCGGCCGATGAAGCACAAGAGCATCAACCTTGCCCTGCAGGGCGGCGGGGCGCATGGCGCCTTCACCTGGGGCGTGCTGGACCGGCTTCTTGACGAGCACTGGCTGGATATCGCGGCGATCAGCGGTGCGTCGGCCGGTGCCTTGAACGGCGCGGCGCTGAAGGCGGGGCTTGGGGCGCACAAGGGCCTTGGCGGGCGTCGGGCCGCGCGAGAAAACCTGGACGTCATGTGGTCACAGATCGGGCAGATGAGCGACAACCGCGTGGTGCGCTGGCTGCATTCGCTGGTTCCCATGCCGCGAGGCATGCAGCGCTGGACCGAGATGCTGTCGCCGGCGGCCTGGCTGGACAACCTGACGCGGCTGTTCAGCCCCTATGACTATGGGCCGTTCTACGTGAACCCGCTGAACGCGCTGCTGCGCGGGCTTCCCCATCCGGACTTCGGCCGCGAGGGCGGGCCGAGCCTCTATGTCGCCGCGACGAACGTCCGCACCGGGCGGATCAAGGTCTTTACCGGCGCGCAGGCGACGCCCGATGCGGTCATGGCCTCGGCCTGCCTGCCGACGCTCTTTCGCGCGGTCGACATCTTCGATCCGGACACCGGTCAGGTCGAGGCGTTCTGGGACGGCGGTTTTACCGGCAACCCGGCGCTCTTTCCGCTCTACCGCTCCAGCCTGCCGCGCGACATCCTGATCGTGGCGATCAACCCGCTGATGCGCGAGGCCTTGCCGCGCAGCCCGGTCGAGATCGCCGACCGCGTGAACGAGGTCAGCTTCAACAGCTCTCTGATGTCGCAGCTGCGCGCGATCAACTTCGTCAAGCGGCTGTTCGCGCAGGGCAAGGTGGAGGAGGGGACAATGAAGAACGTGCTGGTCCACCTGATCGACGACGACGCGCTGATGACCGACCTGACGGCGCGGTCGAAACTGCTGCCGGGTCCGGGCCTTCTGGCGTCGATGAAGACGGCGGGGCAGGTTGCCGCCGATCGTTTCATCGAGAATCACGCCGACAAGCTGAACAACGCCGACAGTTTCGACCTGGCGGCGCTGTTCCCGTCGATGCGGCCGATCTGATCCGGTCAGGCCGCCATGGCGGCAGCGATGCGCGCGGCAAGGCGGGCATTGTTCAACACCAGCTCGATGTTCGAGGCGAGGGAGCGGCCTTCGGTCAGTTCGAAGATGCGGGACAGAAGGAAGGGCGTGACCTCCTTGGCGGCGATCCGCTGCGCCTCTGCCTCGGCCAAGGCCTGCTCGATCACCGGGGTGATCTGGTCCTGCGGGATCTCGGCGGCCTCGGGGATCGGGTTCGCGACCAGTTGGCCGCCGCGCAGGCCGAGGCGGGCGCGCATGTCGGCGGCGGCGGCGACTTCCTCGGGGCGGTCCATGCGCAGGGGCGCCTTGATGCCGGAGGTGCGCGACCAGAAGGCCGGAAGCTCGTCCTGTCCGAAGGCAATGACGGGCACGCCAAGGGTTTCCAGCACCTCCCACGTCTTCGGCAGGTCGAGGATCGCCTTTGCGCCGGCGGCCACCACCGTCACCGGCGTCTGCGCCAGTTCCTGAAGGTCGGCGGACAGGTCGAAGCTGGTTTCGGCCCCGCGATGAACGCCGCCGATGCCGCCGGTGGCAAAGACCCGGATGCCCGCCAGGTTTGCGCAGATCATGGTCGCAGCGACGGTGGTGGCGCCGGTGCGGCCGTTGGCCAGGCAGGCCGCCAGGTCGGCGCGGCTCAGCTTCATGGCCTCGGCGGGCGGGGTCTGCGCCAGCGCGCGCAGGGCGTCGGGCGTCAGGCCGATGTGGATCTGGCCGCCCATGACGGCGATGGTCGCGGGGACGGCGCCGCTGTCGCGGATCGTCGCCTCGACCTTCTCGGCCATCTCCAGGTTCTGCGGCCAGGGCATCCCGTGGGTGATGATCGTCGATTCCAGCGCGACCACGGGCAGGCCGCGATCCAGTGCGTCGGCGACTTCGGGGGCGAAGGTGAGGGGGGCGCTGTGGCTCAAGGAACGTCCTTTCCGGAAACATGAGCGGCCGACGCTTCGACGGCGCGGGCCAGGGCCGCGTCGCGCGGCTGGGTGTTCAGTTCGGCCGCCAGGTGCGCGGCCAGGAAACAGTCGCCGGCGCCGGTGACGCGCGCGACGGTGACGGCGGGCGGGCGATGGGTCAGGGTGATGCCGCCGGCGATGGCCTCGGCCGCAGGGTTCGGGCCGTCGGTGACCAGCACACGGGCTGCGCCCCGCGCCACGACGGCCTCGGCCGCGCTGGCGGCGTCGGGACAGGCGCGCCCGGCCAGGATCTCGGCCTCGAGGCGGTTGAGGTAGAAGCAGCCGCGGCGGGCGGCGATCAGCGGCTCCAGCCTTTCGGCCTTGCCGGGGCTGGCCGGGACGACGCGCAGGTCGGCGCGCGCCAGCCGCGGGTCGCGGGCAATCACGTCCAGCAGGTCCTGCGTCAGGTTGCCGTCCAGAACGACCGGTCCGGCCCAGTCCAGCGCATCGAGCGGCGCCAAGATTGCCGCGCCCGCCTGTTCCAGGCTGTGGGCGTCGGCGATGGCCGCGATAAGCCCCTCGCTGTCCTCGATACCCATGTAGCAGTCGGTCGGCAGGCCAGCGTCCCGGGTCAGGCGGTCGGTCAGGACGCCAAGGCGGCTGGCCTCTGCGATCAGGGCCTCGCCCTCGGGGTCGCGGCCGACGGCGGACAGAACGGCGGGCGCAAGGCCCCAGCGGGCCAGCGCCACGGCGACGTTCAGCGCCACGCCGCCGGGCAGGTGCCTGATGCGGCCGGGAACGTCGGCACCGGGCGCCATGCGTCGCGGCGCGCGGCCGATCACGTCCCACAGCATGGCCCCGATGCAGAGCACGTCAGGCGTCCTGGTCATCGCTTTCCCTCAACTCGGTCCGCAGGAACCGTTCGAAATCGTCCAGGTCGATCGGGTCGAACTGCCCGAAGCCCTGCATCCAGACCGACGCTGCCCGCATCCCGTCGGGGTCGAGCTTGCACCAGGTGATCCGGCCGCGCCGCTCTTGCCGGATCAGGCCGGCGGCCGCAAGCACCGCCAGGTGCTTCGAGATCGCGGCAAGGCTGACGTCGAAGGGCTGCGCGACATCGCTGACCGCCATGTCGTCTTCCAGCAGCATCGACAGGACCCTGCGGCGGGTCGGATCGGCCAGCGCCGCAAAGATGAGATCCAGCCGATCCGGCAGGGAAAGTGAGGTCATCGGGGCGCCTTCATGCCGGGGATGATCAACCGGACGGTTGAATGATGCAGGAGGCGCCGGGTGAATGCAACCCGCGGCAGCGAAAGCGGAATTTCGCAAATAGCCGTAATTACAATAGGTTGAGCGGCGGCCGCGTTTGCTTGACTTGACCGGCGCTTGCCCCTAGACAGCGCCCAACGATGACGGGGGCGTGAGAATGGCCGGTGGGCCCCAGGACGACGCGGACAGGGCAGCGGATGCCGCCCGGCTGCGCGCGCTGGAGGCGAAGCTGGCCGAGAAGGCGCCCAAGCCCAAGGGTCCGAACCCGATGGGCAAGTACGAACAGGCGAACCTCGCCTGGCGCATGGTGATCGAGCTTGTGGCCGGCCTCGGGCTGGGTTTCGCGATCGGTTACGGGCTGGACTATCTGCTGGGCACGACGCCCATTCTGATGGTCGTGTTTATCTTCCTCGGCCTCGCGGCCGGCATCAAGTCCTTGATGCGCACCGCGTCCGAGCTTGACAGGAAATCCGGCGAAACGCCGGAAAGTGACGAGAGGGATTGATCGTGGCGACGGAAGCGACTGGCGGCGGCCTTGAATTCCATCCGATGGACCAGTTCGTGGTCTCGCCGCTGTTCGGCGCCGGAGAGGTGCACTGGTACACGCCGACCAACGTCACGCTATGGCTGGCGCTGACGGCGCTGGCGTCCATCGCTCTGCTGGTGCTTGGCACCCGTGGCCGCGCCATTGTCCCGAACCGCGCGCAGTCCATGGCCGAGATGGCCTACGGCCTCGTTCACAAGATGATCGAGGACATCGCCGGCAAGGACGGCCTGCAGTACTTCCCCTATGTCCTGACGCTGTTCATGTTCGTGGTCTTCGCGAACCTGCTGGGCCTCATCCCGATGGCCTTCACCGTCACCTCGCACATCGCCGTCACCGGCGTTCTGGCGCTGGCCGTGTTCTTCGGCGTCACGATCATCGGCTTCGTGAAGAACGGCGCGCATTTCCTGGATCTCTTCTGGGTCCGCTCGGCCCCGCTGGCCGTGCGTCCGATCCTGGCCGTGATCGAGGTCATCAGCTATTTCGTGCGCCCGCTGAGCCTGTCCATCCGACTGGCCGGCAACATGATTGCGGGCCACGCCGTCATCAAGGTCTTCGCGGGCTTCGCGGCCATCGCCGCCGTCGCCCCTGTCGCCATCATCGCGGTTGTCGGGATGTATGCCTTCGAGGTGCTCGTCGCCTTCGTGCAGGCCTATGTCTTCACCATCCTGACCTGCGTCTACCTCAAGGACGCGCTGCACCCGTCGCACTGACGGCAGGGCCAGCGCCCCGGGCGGTCCCCTGCCGGGACCGCGTCACCAAGATCGCCAATCTTCCAACCGCAAGGAGAAATACCATGGAAGGCAATATCGGAGAACTGGGCCAGTACATCGGCGTCGGTCTGACCGCGTTCGGCATGGGCTTTGCCGCCCTCGGTGTGGGCAACGTTGCCGGCAACTTCCTGTCGGGCGCCCTGCGCAACCCGTCGGCCGCCGCCGGCCAGACCGCCACGCTGTTCATCGGCATGGCCTTTGCGGAAGCCTTGGGGATCTTCTCGTTCCTCGTCGCGCTTCTGCTGATGTTCGCGGTCTGATCCCTCGCCATCCTTGCGGCGGGGTGGGGGCCTGACCCCCACCCCATCGTTCGTTCAAAGGCCATGGGGTAGGATATGTTCAGCCTGTTGCAAGAGGCCGCCACCACCGCGGTCGAAACCACTGAGGGCGTGGCCGTCGTTGTCGACGAGACCCATGCCGCCGGCGCTCACGTGCCGACCCCCGGGGTCGAGCTTGTGGGACATGCCGAAGAAGCCGCGGGCCTTCCGCAGCTGGATATAGCCACCTTCGGCAACCAGATCTTCTGGCTGGTCGTCACGCTGGTGGTTCTCTATCTCGTGCTGTCGCGCGTGGCTCTGCCCCGGATCGCGGCGGTGCTGTCGGACCGCCAGGGCGCCGTCACAGGTGATCTGATGGCCGCAGAAGAATTCAAGCACAAGGCGCGCGAGGCCGAGGCCGCCTATGACAAGGCGCTGGCCGATGCCCGCCACGAGGCGCAGGCCATCGTCGCGCAGAACCGCGCCGAGATCCAGGCACAGCTGGACGCGGCGATCGCCAAGGCCGATGCCGAGATTGCCGCCCGCACCGCAGAATCCGAAACGCGCATCCGCGAAATCCGCGCCTCGGCCGAGACCGACGCGCGTCAGGTGGCCCGCGATGTCACGGCAGAACTGGTCACCGCCTTCGGCGGCAGGACCGACGATGCTGCGGTGGGCGCCGCCGTCGATGGCCGCATGAAAGGGGCGCTGCAATGAACCGCGTGATCGCAATCGCCGCCACGACCCTGTTGGCGGCAGGACCTGCCGCCGCGGCGACCGGCCCCTTCTTCTCGCTGCGCAACACGAACTTCATCGTGCTGCTGGCCTTCATCGCCTTCATCGCGATCCTGGTCTATTACCGCGTCCCCGCGATGCTGGGCGGGCTGCTGGACAAGCGCGCGGACGCCATCCGTGGCGATCTGGACGAGGCCCGGCGCCTGCGCGAGGAAGCGCAGGAGATCTATGCGAGCTATGAGCGCCGCCAGCGCGAGGTGAAGACCCAGGCCGAGCAGATCGTCGCTAACGCCAAGCGCGAAGCCGAGGCCCAGGCCGCGAAGGCGCGCCAAGACCTGGACAAATCCATCGAGCGTCGTCTGCAGGCCGCGCAGGACCAGATCGGCAGCGCCGAGAACGACGCCGTCCGCGCCGTCCGTGACCGTGCGGTCCAGACTGCCGTGGCTGCGGCCTCGGAAATCCTCGCGGCTCAGGTTCGCGCAGGCCAGCGCTCGGCCGGGATCGATGAAGCGATCGAAGACGTGGCACGTCGGCTGAACTGACCGCACGTACCCGTCGCCATGACGGCCCCGACGCGTTCTGCGCCGGGGCCTTTTTTGTTCAGGCTATGCGTAGGTTTGTTCATCCCGGCAGCGATCGTCTGGCCGATCAGCACTGGCATTGACAATCTGATCGCCTTGCGGTGCCCGCTGTGGAGGCTTGGAGGCTTGGAGGCTTGGAGGCTTGACGGTCCGGCTGCAGTCCGCGCCTCAGGGTTCAGCGCGGTTTCGCAAGCGCAAACCCGCAACGGTGGCCTGATCGTCGGTGCGTCGCTGTAGGGCGAGGCTGCTGGCCACCAGGTCGAGGTGATCCTCCAGCGCCGCGCGGGCTCGTTGCCCATCGCGGGCCTGGAGCGCGTCGTTGATCGCGCGGTGCTGGTCCAGGATCCGGTGGCGAAGATCGGCGTTTGCGAAGATTCGGGCGCGGTTGAACAGCATCCCCTGGCGCAGCAGATCCTGCATCGCGCGCATCATGTGCAGCGCGATCAGGTTGTGGCTTGCCTCGACGATGGCCATGTGAAAATCCGCGTCCAGGGCGGCCTCGGCCTCGGGATCGGCCTGACCAGTGGCCTGCACCATCGCCTGCACGATCCGGTCAAGGACCTCGAGATCCGTCGGACCCGCCGCCTGCGCCGCGCGTTCCGCCGCAAGTCCTTCAAGGTCCTTGCGAAAGGTCAGGAAGTCGTCGGCCGCTTGCGGATGGCGCGCGATCAGCCGCACGAGCGCGGGCGAAAAGGCGCTGCCAAGGACTTCGGCCACGAAGACGCCCGCCCCCGCGCGGGTGACCAGCAGGCCATCTGCCTGCATCGCTGCCAGCGCCTCGCGCAGCGAAGGGCGGCTGACGCCCATCCGGTCGGCGAGCTCGCGTTCGCCTGGCAGGCGTTCGCCCGGGCGCAGGACGCCCTGCAGGATCAGGGTTTCGATCTGGCGGATGACGGCGTCGGACAGGCGGGCGGCCTCGATCTTCTCGAACGGCATGGGAGGGTCCCCAAGGAAAAGGGCCGGGCATGGCGGCCCGGCCCTGTCTGGATCATGACGACGATTACTGCGTCGGACGGATGATGATCTCGACCCGGCGGTTCTGGGCGCGGCCCTGTATCGTGTCGTTCGAGGCGATCGGCTGCGTCTGCCCGCGACCCACAGCGACGAGACGGTTCGACGACACGCCCGCGGCGGCCAGGATGCCGGCGACGGACTGTGCGCGGCGCTGCGACAGGTCCTGGTTATAGGCGGCGGTGCCGGTGCTGTCGGTGTGTCCGATGACCTCGACGCGGCTGTTCGGATACTGGTTCAGGTTCCGCGCCACGGCGTAGAGGTCGGACTGCGCCGGACCCGAAACGGCGGCCGAGTCGGTGGCAAACAGGATGCCTTCGGGCAGGATCACCTGCAGGTAGCTGCCATGGTTCACGATCTGGACGTTCGGGTTCGAGATCGACTGTTCCAGCGCAGCGGCCTGGCGGTCCAGGATGTTGCCGGCGACCGCACCGGCAGCGGCACCCAGGATCGCCCCGCGGGCGGCGTCGCGACCTTGGTTGTTGCTGTCGCTGTCCCGCGTCGCGCCGTACAATGCGCCGACGGCGGCACCGGCCAAGGCGCCCTGCTGTGTGCGGCTCATCCCCGAGGCGGGGGCGGCGGTGGGCGAGGTTCCGGTCATTGACGGGTCGGCGCAGGCGCCAAGGATCATCAGGCCTGAAACTGCAAGAACGGTCGTGCGGCGGAGTGTCATCGATCTCCCTTTCCTTGTCGCGGGCGGGACGATGCGCCGCGCCCGATTACCATGGCGGCCCTGATTCCGGGCGCGCTTTCAACGCGTGGCAAGCTGTCGCAGTTCCCTGGGGAAGGGAAGTCACTGTTTCGTCACGGCTTCCGGACTGCCGGGTCGCCGCCCGGGTTGCAATGCCGGCTTGGTGAGGTCAAAAGCAGACTGCCATGGCCATCCAGAAACGTCTGCCCCCTGCGCTGCCCTTCGCCACTCAGGTCGAGATCTTCTCGCGCCTGGCCGAGGGCAATCCGGAGCCCGAGACCGAGCTGGAGTTCGTGAACCCGTTCACACTTGTCGTGGCCGTCGCGCTGTCGGCGCAGGCAACCGACGTCGGCGTGAACAAGGCCACGCGCGGGCTGTTCGCGGTGGCCGACACGCCGCAAAGGATGCTGGCCCTGGGTCTCGAGGGTGTCACCGAGTATATCAAGACGATCGGGTTGTTCCGGCAGAAGGCCAGGAACGTGATCGCGCTGTCGCGCATCCTGGTCGAGGAGTTCGGTGGCGACGTCCCCGACAGCCGCGCCGCCCTGATGAGCCTGCCCGGCGTGGGTCGCAAGACTGCGAACGTGGTCCTGTCCTGCGCCTTCGGGCATCCGGCGCAAGCCGTCGACACGCATATCTTCCGCGTCGGCAACCGGACCCGCGTCGCCCCCGGCCGCGACGTCGACGAGGTAGAGCGCGCGATCGAGGACAACGTGCCCGCCCGTTTCCAGACGCATGCGCATCACTGGCTGATCCTGCATGGCCGCTATATCTGCCAGGCGCGAAAGCCCCGCTGCGGGATCTGCCCAATCTGCGACCTGTGCCCGTATGAGGAGAAGACCGCATGAGCGACCCCTATGTGATCGGGATCGGCAATGCCGTGATGGACATCATCGCGCCGACCGAGGAGGCCCGGCTGGAGAGCCTGGGCATCACCAAGGGCATCATGCAACTGGTGGACCGCGAGCGGTCGGAGTTCCTGATGGCGGCGCAGGCCGACGACCACTCGACCAGGCGCGACCAGGCGCGGATGATTGCGGGCGGCAGCGTGGCGAACACGCTGGCGGGGATCGGCAAGCTGGGGATCCGGACGGCATTCATCGGCTGCGTGGCGGACGACGAGATCGGGCGGCTCTATGCCAGCCAGACGGAAGGGGCGGGAACGCGGTTCGTCAATGCGCCGGTCGCGGGGGCGGGTCTGCCCAGTTCGCGCACGATCATCTTCGTGACGCCCGATGGCGAGCGGTCGATGAACACCTACCTTGGCATCTCGGCGGAGCTGGGGCCGGCCGAGGTCGATCCGGGCGTCTTCGATGGGGCGGGCTGGCTGTTCCTGGAGGGCTACCTGTTCGACAAGCCGAAGGGGAAGGAGGCCTTCCTGAAGGCTGCCGACCAGATCCACCGGGTGGGGGGGCAGGCGGGGATCGCGCTGTCGGATCCGTTCTGCGTGGACCGGCATCGCGACGACTTTCGGCGGCTGGTGGCGGGGCAGATGGACTATGTCATCGGCAACATCCACGAGTGGCAGTCGCTCTATCAGGTCGAGGACCTGGAGGAGGCGCTGCGGCTGGCGGCGGCCGATTGCGGGACGGTGATCTGCACGCGGTCAGGCGAGGATGCGGTCCTGATCCGCGGGGGCGAGCGGGTAACGGCGCCGGTCCACCGGATCGTACCGGTCGATGCGACGGGAGCGGGCGATCAGTTTGCTGCCGGCCTGATCTTCGGCCTGGCACAAGGGCTGCCGCTGGAGGTGGCGGGCCGCATGGGGTGCATAGCGGCCGCCGAGGTGATCGCCCATGTCGGCGCACGCCCCGAGACCGACCTGCGGCCGGCGTTCCGGGACGAGGGGCTGATCTAGGCTTGCGTCCCGCGACGGCCGGGGGGCCGGCCCCCGGACCCCCCGCTGACGACACCTGCGGCAGCGTCCCGCCCGAACAGCGCCGGTCGCGGTTTCGTGGCGTTGCGTGAAACGTAACGCCCGTGTATCACCGCAAAAAACGCGAGCAGCTGAAGGAAACGCCAATGCGCAGGGTTGTTATCACCGGAATGGGGATGGTCACGCCTCTGGCCTCGGGCGTCGAGACGACGTGGGAACGGCTTCTGGCCGGGCAATCCGGCGCAGGGCCGATCACGCGCTTTGATTCCAAGGACGTGGTGACGAAGTATGCCTGCGAGATCCCCTTCGGCGATGGCAGCGACGGCACCTTCAACCCCGACGACTGGATGGAGCCGAAGGACCGCCGAAAGGTGGACGACTTCATCCTCTATGGCGTCGCAGCGGCGCATCAGGCGGTGACGGATGCGGGCTGGCTGCCCGAAGACGAGGAAGGCCGGTTGCGCACCGGCGTGATGATCGGGTCGGGGATCGGCGGGCTGAGCTCGATCGCGGATACGGCGGTGCTGATCAAGGAGCGGGGACCTAAGCGGGTGTCGCCGTTCTTCATTCCGGGCGCCCTGATCAACCTGATCTCGGGTCAGGTGTCGATCCGCTATGGCTTCAAGGGGCCGAACCACGCGGTGGTGACGGCCTGTTCGACGGGCGCGCATGCCATCGGGGACGCGGCCCGCCTGATCAGGTACGGCGATGCCGACGTGATGATTGCGGGCGGTGCGGAAAGCCCGATCAGCGAGATCGGGATCGCGGGCTTCAACGCGTGCAAGGCGCTGTCCACCAAGCGCGCCGACGATCCCGCGGCGGCCAGCCGGCCCTATGACGCCGACCGCGACGGCTTCGTCATGGGCGAGGGCGCGGGCGTGGTCGTGCTGGAGGAGTACGAGCACGCCAAGGCGCGCGGCGCGAAAATCTATGCCGAGGTGCTGGGTTACGCGCTGTCGGGTGACGCCTACCACATCACCGCACCGTCCGAGGACGGCAACGGCGGCTATCGCGCGATGGAAGCGGCGCTGCGTTCGGCGGGGCTGGAGGCCCATCAACTCGACTATATCAACGCGCACGGCACCAGCACCATGGCCGACACGATCGAACTGGGCGCAGTGGAGCGGCTGTTGGGCGATCATGCGTCGAATGCGGTGATGTCGTCAACGAAATCCAGTATCGGGCACCTTTTGGGCGCTGCGGGCGCGGTCGAGGCGATCTTCTGCGCCCTCGCGATCCGCGACCAGATCTGCCCGCCGACGATCAACCTGGACAACCCGGCGGTCGAGCCGAAGCTGGACCTGGCCGCGAATGCGGCCGTGCGCCGGAAGGTCGACGTGGCGCTGTCCAACAGCTTCGGCTTCGGCGGCACCAATGCCTGCCTGATCCTGGGACGGGTCGCGGAATGATCTGGCGCAACATCGCCTCGAACTTCCTGACGCTGTTAATCGTGCTGCTGATCGTCGCGGCCGCCGCCGTGGCCTGGGCCAAGCGCGAATTCACCGGACCGGGGCCGAGCGCGGTGGCGCAATGTGTGCAGATCGCGCCGGGCGCCAGCCTGAACGCGGTCAGCAACCGGCTGGCCGAGCAGGGGGCGATTTCGAACGCCTATATCTTCCGGGCGGGCGCTGACATGATGGGCAAGGCGCGCGACCTGAAGTTCGGAAGCTTCCTGGTCGAACCGGGCACTAGCATGGAGGGCATTGTCGACACGGTGACCGCCGGCGGGCCATCGACCTGCGGAACCGAGGTGGTGGTGCGCGTCGGCGTGCGGCAGAACACGATCCTGCTGCGGGACATGAACCCCGAGACCGGAGCCTACGAGGAGATGGCGCGGTTCGATCCCGCCATCGAGGAGGCGCCGGAGGAGATCTCTGCGGCGCAGGAGTTGGCCGACGTGCGCCTGTCACTGGTCATGGCCGAGGGTGTCACCAGTTGGCAGGTGGTCGAAGCCCTGCAGGCGGCCGACTTCCTGGTCGGTGAAGTCGACGACATCCCTACCGAGGGCAGCCTGGCACCGGACACGTATCAGCTGTCGAAAGGCGGCAATCGCAACGAGATCCTGGCACAGATGACCGCCCGGCAGGACGAGATCCTGGCCGAGGAATGGGAAGCGCGCCCGTTCGGTCTGCCCTACGAGACGCCGGAGGAGGCGCTGATCATGGCCTCGATCGTGGAAAAGGAAACCGGCGTGGCCGGCGAGCGGCCCCAGGTCGCCAGCGTCTTCGTGAACCGGTTGCGGCAGGGCATGCGCCTGCAGACCGACCCGACGGTGATCTATGGCGTCACGAACGGGCAGGGCATCCTCGACCGCGGGCTGCGGCGGTCCGAACTGGACGAGGACACGCCCTACAACACCTATCGCATCGACGGCCTGCCGCCGACGCCGATCGCGAACCCGGGGCGGGCGGCGATCAATGCCGCGCTGAACCCGGACGAGACCGACTACCTTTACTTCGTCGCCGACGGCAGCGGGGGCCATGCCTTCAACCGGACGCTGGAGGAGCATAACGCCGCCGTCGCCCGCTGGCGCGAGATCGAGGCGCAGCGTGGCCTGCCGACCGACAGCCCGGTGCAGACCGGCGGCTGAGTCGCAGGCCGTTTGACAAACAGGGCCCCCGGACGCAGGCTTGCGTCCGGGGGCCTTTTTCATGGCCCGATCAGTGGGAGAACGCCATGATGAAACTGTCCGACATGCTGAACACCCTGGCCGAGAACACCCGGACCTTCGAGGAGCGGATGGAGGAATGGCAGGTCGCCATGAGCCGTAACAACGAAGAGGCGCTGGAGCAGGCTCGCCAATGGCAAGAGACGGCCATGCAGCGGCAGGAAGAGGTCAATCGCCAGATCCGCGCCCACATGGAGGGCGCCAGTGACACGGTCCGCAGCCAGTGGCAGCAGATGCAGACCGCGTGGGAGACCCAGTTCGAGGCAATGACGAAGCAGGGCGAAGAGATGCGCAGCAAGGCCATGTCGATGACCGGCGGTACCGACAGCAAAGGCTTTGCCGATTGGGCCGAGGCCTACGCCGCGCAGATGGTCGCCTTCACCCAGAAGATGCAGGGAGAAGCCGCAAGCGCCATCGCCACGGCCACCGAAGCGCGCGGCAAGAGCGGCAAGAACGTCTGATGATTGCAGGCCTGAATGGGATCGGGAATTGCGCGGAGGGCCTGTAAGCCGGATTTTGTCCACCGCTTGCGCGGCTGGATGACCATTCCTCTGGTCCGGCCGTTACCGGCCGGATCTAGCTGCCTACCCGGATCTGCTGGGGCAAGGCGGCCCTGCGGGCGAACCCGCGCGCGATCCCTATTCGGCATTGCTCCTGGTGGGGCTTGCCATGCGGGGACTGTTGCCAGCCCCCCGGTGGGCTCTTACCCCACCGTTTCACCCTTGCCGGCCCGCGACCCGAAGGTCCGTGGGCAGGCGGTCTGTTCTCTGTGGCGCTTTCCCTGGGGTTGCCCCCGCCGGGCGTTACCCGGCACCATTGCCTCATGGAGTCCGGACTTTCCTCGACGGTCTCGATCGCCGCGGTCATCCAGCCCTCCGCGCTGGGGTCGTATGGCGGGGAAGGTGCCGGGCGTCAAGTGGGGGCGCTGCTGGTCGCCGTTTCTCTGTGGTGATCCACGGACTGCTGCAGAAGGAGATGCGCCAGGCGGCGGTCGCCGGCATCCTCGGGTCCCTCGGCCCAAGGGCGGTGGCGGAGACGGAAGGCCTGCAACCTGTCGGTGGGGTCCGTTGCCCGATAGCCGAGGCGTTCGAGGGCGGGACCAAGCGGTGGCGCTGCATCCGAGGGTCCTGCGCGGTCGAAGAGGGCGAGGCCTTCGCGAGCTAGCCCTTCCCAGTCGAAGCGGGCGCCGGGATCGAACTTGCGACCGGAAGCGAGGTCGGAATGCGCGATGACGCTTTCGGCACCGATCTGCCAGCGGCACATGATCGCCCGCAGAAGGTCGCAAAGCGCCGCCATCTGCGCGGCCGGGAAGGGGCGGTCGCCGGGATTGACCAGCTCAATGCCGATGCTGCGGCTGTTGATATCGTCGGCGCCGTGCCAGCTTCCGGCGCCCGCGTGCCAGGCGCGGCGGCTCTCGGATACCAGCCCCTCGACCCGACCCTGTTCGTCGACCAGCCAGTGCGCGCTGACCTCGGCCACGGGATCGCAAAGCCTTGCGCGGGCCGAGGCGGCGTCGATCATTCCGGTATAGTGCAGCACGATCAGCGAGGGCCGATGGCCGCGCCGGTCGCCGTGGTTCGGGCTGGGAAACCGGCTGGTATCGTCGCTCACGGTGCGGGGACGACGGCGATGGGTTCGGCTGGTTCGGGGCGGGGCGGCGGCACAAGGGTCGGGCCGTCGTCGGCTGGAACCGCGATGCGGCGAAGGCGCATCGTCGGCGGGACCGGAACTGGGTCCATGCCGGCAATCTCGGCCGGCGTCGGCGCCAGCGCCGGACGGGCCACGGGGATGCCCTGAACCGGGTCGCGGCCGGTCAGCAGCGTGACCTCTCGATGGGCGAGGTAATCGCCGTACGGCCTGGAACCGAACTGGTAGTTAGGGTTCCAGCCCTGATGTTCACCGCAGCCGGCCAGTGCCAGCACCCCAATCGCCACCCAGCCACGCATCCTGCCTCCGACATGCCGTTTCGGCGAGGTTACCACCAGCGATCCGGCTTGGCCACAAAACCTGCAGCCTGTTCCAGAACCAGCGCCTGGTTCAGAAGTTCCGCTTCCTCGAAGGGGCGCCCGAACAACTGCAGGCCGACCGGCAGGCCTTGCGCATCCTGACCGACGGGAACAGAGATCCCGGGCAGGCCCGCCAGGTTCAGCGTCACGGTGAACACGTCGTTCAGGTACATCTGCACCGGGTCGCCCTTGTCGACCGAACCCAGCGGGAAGGCGGCCGACGGCGCGGCCGGGGCCAGGATCGCGTCGATGCCTGCGTCGAACGCCTGGTCGAAGTCGCGCTTGATCAGCGCGCGGACCTTGCGGGCGCGGTTGTAATAGGCGTCGTAGAAGCCGGCCGACAGAACATAGGTTCCGATCATGATGCGGCGCTGCACTTCGGGGCCGAAGCCTTGGGCGCGGGTTTTCTCGTACATCTCGGTGATGCCGTCGCCCTGCGAGAGCTTGGCCCGGTGGCCGTAGCGAACCCCGTCATAGCGGGCGAGGTTCGACGACGCCTCGGCCGGGGCGATGACGTAATAGGCGGGCAGGGCGTATTTCGTATGCGGCAGGCTGATGTCGACGATCTCGGCGCCGGCGTCGCGGAGCATATCGGCGCCCTTCCGCCACAGGGCGTCCAGTTCGGCTGGCATGTTGTCGACGCGGTATTCGCGCGGGATGCCGATGCGCTTGCCCCGGATGTCGCCCGTCAGAGCGGCCTCGAAATCGGGAACGGGCAGGTCGACGCAGGTGCTGTCCTGCGGATCGGCCGAGGCCATCGCGCCCAGCATGATCGCGGCGTCGCGGACCGTCCGCGTCATCGGCCCGGCCTGGTCCAGGCTGGAGGCATAGGCGATCACGCCCCAGCGGCTGACCCGGCCATAGGTGGGCTTCAGCCCCACCGTGCCCGTAAAGGCTGCGGGTTGGCGGATCGAGCCGCCCGTATCGGTGCCCGTCGCGCCCAGGCACAAATCGGCCGCCACCGCAGCGGCCGAGCCGCCCGAGCTGCCGCCCGGCGTCAGCTGCGTGCCGTCAGCGCCGCGCCACGGATTGATCGCCGGCCCATAGCAGCTGGTCTCGTTGGTCGAGCCCATGGCGAATTCATCCTGGTTCAGCTTCCCCAGCATGACGGCACCCGCGTCCCACAGGTTGCGAGTCACGGTCGATTCGTATTCGGGGGTAAAGCCTTGCAGGATGCGGCTGCCGGCCTGGCTGGGGACGCCCTTGACGCAGAAGACGTCCTTGATGCCGACAGGGATACCCGTCATGGCCGTGGCGTCGCCCGCCGCGATGCGCGCATCGGCGGCCCGTGCCATGTCACGCGCCATGTCGGGCGTGTGATGGACGAAGGCGTTCAGCGCGCCCGCGCCCTCGATGGCTGCCAGGCAGGCGTCGGTCAATTCTACCGCGGTCACCTCTCCCTTGCGCATGGCATCGCGGGCGGCGGCAATCGTCAGCTTGTTCACGTCGGTCATTCCACCACCTTCGGCACGGCAAAGAACCCCTCGCGCGCGTCGGGCGCGTTCGACAGGACCTGCTCGGGAACGCCACCCGCCGTCACCACATCCTCCCGCCGCTTGAGCCGCATCGGCGTCACACCCGTCATGGGATCGACGCCGTCGACATCGACCTCGTTCAGCTGTTCCATGAAATCCAGAATGCCGCTGAGTTCGCGCGCCAGCGCCGGCAGGGCGGCATCATCGACCGCGATGCGCGCCAGATGCGCGACCTTGCGGGCCTGATCCTCGGTGATCGACATGACGTTTCCTTTCGTTCGGGCGCGGGTCTACAACCGCACGCGCAATGTCGCAAGCGCGCTTGCCCCTGCGGGCCCGCGATCCATCTGGCGCGAACCGGCGGCAGTTCCGGCTATGCCAGCGAGCAAGGCCAGCCGAGGCCGCCGCCAAACGCCCGCAGAACTGCCGGTTTTCCGACGAATCCGCGAGCTGCGGATTTTTTCGAGACAGCCCCATTTTTCCGCTTGCGCCCTCCGGCGGCTTTGCCTAAACACCGCTCACGCCGCCAGGGAAGTCTGGCAGCGGACAGAAAGTGGCCCGTTCGTCTATCGGTTAGGACGTCAGGTTTTCAACCTGAAAAGAGGGGTTCGACTCCCCTACGGGCTGCCACTACTATTTTCATTCCCGACATTTGCTGGCCGAAACGCTCGAAAGTGTATCACTTCATCCGGGTGATACAAGGTTCCTGCCCCGTTCTCTCCCGACCAGACGCCGCATCTGCGCCGCCTTCGTGTAGTGTTCCACCTCTGACAGCGACGTGTGCCCGCCCCATCCCATGATCGCGTGAGATGTGCCGCCGGCCTGCGCGATCTCCGTAAGCCGTGCCTTCCGCAGCCCATGTGCCGAGCGGTCCTTCAGGCCAGTCGCCCGCGCCGCGTCCGCGATCAGATCGCCAAGCCCCTTCACACTGGGGGACTTACTCGCAACCGCTAGGAACGTCTCGCCGGTGCCGGTGATAGCCTGCTTTGCAACTTCCCTCTCATCCTCCCAACCTTCTGCGAACTCGGGCAGAGGATTTGACCACGGCACATAGGCCCGCCCGCCGGTCTTCGACTGCACGAACGTCAGGATGCCATCAGACCTGATGTTCTTCGGCCCGATCATCACGGCGTCGTTCGCGCGCGCAGCGGTCCAAAAGCAGCTCGAACGCGGCCCTTGCTGACGTCACGACAGGCCACCGCGCCCGGAACGTGGCGATTTCGTCGCTGTCCCATGCTGCGAAGCCGATCACCCGCACCGTGCGCCGCTTGACGGTCAGAGCCGGGTTCGGATCGATCTTGGCGGGGGTCAGCAGCGCCCGCCAAACCTTGAGCCGGTCGTTGGCCGGATTGGGGTCTAGCTTGTCCAGATCCATCTCGATGTGATTGGGCTTCACCCCGCGCACGGGAGCGTTCGGATACTTCGCGGCAATGTCTTCGACGTGAGGACGCATCATCCCTTGATAGGTTGCAGACTTGCCCCGGAACCATGCGCTGTTCAGCAGGTCGTGGACGGCAGCGTCGAAGATTGCAGCACCGCGCGATGCAGCCGGCTAGCCGATCGCCGACATCACCGCGACCTAGACCGACGGCGCCCGGGTCATCTGGTTCAGCGCCAATGGCGAACTGGCCGACATCCCGGCCGGGCGCTGGATCACCATCGACATCGAAGCACAGGAGGCAGCCATGCCGGCATAGGCCACCGTCAGCGATGTGATGCAGGATGCGAACTTGGCCCCTGTCGTGGGGCGCAAGGTGATCGCAAGACTCGTGGGTTCCGACTTCTTCGACGAGGCGTGGTGGACAGATGCTTCTTCTTTGAGAACAACATCGCCGTAGGTCTCCAATCTGCAAACAGCCTCGAGGCCACAGGAACATTCTCGTATATCCGTGACTGCGTGGCATTGGGCGCCGGGAATAAACGCTCCTACGACGCCAACGGAGGTGCGTGGGCAGGGGCTATCAATATCGGCCTTGGCCTAAATGGGTGGGGCTCGATCAAGGCGCCCAAGGCTGATCCCGGAGACGCGGACGAAATAGCGGCACGTTTCAGCGGAAACGGCAATCTCGGCACGCCCAGCGGCGCCACGAGCAAGCAATTTGCCAACGATACGGTCGTCTACAAGTGGAGGATCAACCACAACCCCGACCGATGGAACAACAGCAATGTCCTGCCATTCCGGAAGCGGAGCTTGACCAGATCTCGTTCCAGAACTGGGGCGGCCTTCTGATGGGCACGGCCATATCGACGCCGGACTCAACAATCCTGCAGCACATGCGGACGCTGAAGGGGCTGGGCGCGATCACCCTCGATGTCATCCGCTACGTGAAGGAGGGTTTCGGCCAGCCGCTCCCCGAGCGCACCACTCCTGCTAGCCTCGTGTTCACGCCTGACACGGATCAGGAGGGGTTCTGGTACAGCAACCTCTACAACTGGCCGGATCACACCATCCCCGGCACTCATTCCGGCGACACCTTCAATCTCGCCGGCAACTACTGCCGGTTCAATCACGAGACGGTCACCGTTGCCTCCGCGAAGTTTTCGGGAGGCCGAATGGACTACGTCGGCGGCCGTCAGACGATCGGCACGCTTCTGGACGCGGCGAACATCAGCGTTCATCGCGCGGGTCAGGTCTACATCGGATCGTCTGCCTTCCCCCTGAAGATCGGCGCAGTTGCTGGCCGCGTGAAGCTGAACGGCACCTTCACGAACCTGAACGGCCGGTTCATTGGCAAGAGCCAGACGTTGCTGGGCACCAGTGCCACTGTTCCGGCTGGCGAGACGCTGACCCTGAGCGGCACGCGAGTCGAGTTCGGATGGGACGGGCCGACCGGCGGAACGCTCAACATCGAGGGCACGTTGAAGCTGCGCGCCGGGGTGACGCTGCGGGTGACGGATAACTACTACAAGACGGCCGAAGCCAACTCTGGCGAGATCGCGGAACGGTCAGACGGCACCCGGATTGGCATCATCACCGACATGTACGACACGGCGGGCAGGTTGTGTCTCGGACCTGGTGGAAATTGGCTGGCGGCGTGATCTGCAGGTGAACACTCACCCACCCGACCGGCGGCGGCAACGCCAGGGAGATCACGCCATGAAGCAGAATACCGACAGCTCGTCCTTTTCGCTACTGCGTGACGCAAGCGCGTATGATCCGATCGAGGATCGCCTGCGGGCGGATGTCCGCGCCACCATCG
>NZ_JAOTBD010000040.1 GCF_026162625.1 Paracoccus beibuensis
AACGCGGCGCCGCGCAGGGCGAGCTTGCGGCCAATGTCGATCCGGCCGTCCTAGGCAAATTCATCAATACGGTCATGGAAGGCATGTCCGTTCAAGCGCGCGATGGCGCTACGATCAACGACCTGCTCTCCATCGCCAAAATGGCACTCGATCGATGGCCAGCTGCGGTGTGATGGTCGATCCAGGATCGCTACGGCCGCCCTGGCAAAGGCAACGACAAAGGGAATGTCGAAGGCCTGGTGGGTTATTGCCGCCGCAACTTCATGGTGCCGCTCCCCGAGTTCGCGACTTGGAGGCGTTCAACCTCTGGCTGGAAGAGCAATGCCGCAAGCGCCAGCACGATGTCCTGCGCGGCGAAAGCGAAACGATCGGCGAGCGGCTGCAACGCGATCTGGCTGCCATGCGCCCTCTCCCGATTGCCCCCTTCGATGCCTGCGACCAGGACACTGGCCGCGTCTCGTCCCAGTGTCTGGTGCGCTACAAGACCAACGACTATTCGGTGCCGGTCGCCTATGGTCATCAGGATGTCTGGATCCGGGCTTATGTCCACGACGTGGTGATCGGCTGCCCTTGGCCTCGGACTGGCAGCTTGCCAGAAGGGGCTCTCCGTGGGCTTCACCACCGCCGCGAGCCTGGTCAGTGAGATGATGGAGGCCCGCGACGAGCGCCGCCTGCTTCGCTTTCAAAAGCAAATGGCCGGTTACAAGCTGCTCATCATCGACGAACTGGGCTTCGTGCCGCTGTCCAAGACCGGTGCCGAATTGCTGTTCGAACTGATCTCGCACCGCTACGAGCGCGGCTCAACCCTGATCACCAGCAATCTGCCCTTCGATGAATGGACCGGGACCTTCGGCTCCGAGCGCCTCACCGGCGCACTGCTCGACCGGCTGACCCACCACGTCAGCATCCTCGAGATGAACGGCGAGAGCTATCGCCTCGCCAACAGCACTGCCCGAAAGCAGCAACAAAAGTCCTGAAATCAGATGGTGCTGTTTTGGCCACAAGGGGCCACTGCGCCATGGCACGCGCCAGCTATCTGGTAAGCGCGCGCGCCATGGCGCCGGTCACCGCCGCGTGGCCGGATTTTACTCCGCCGTTGACATGCGGGCTGTCACCTTCGCGATGGGGCTGAAAGCATTATGCGGAGACCCGGCCTTCGCGTTTCAAAGCCTTAAACCGAACGTAAGGCTCTTTTGCCTTGCCGCCATTGCAACCGCCCAATCACGACCACTCGTAAAGGCCGCGTTGTGCACCATGGACATCGACGACCATGCGCGGCTTGCCCTGCTACGAGCCTACGAAAACGAGCCCCGGTTGCTTGCAACCGTCGACCAGATAGCTCGGCGAATACGGCCACGCTCCGGCGCATTAAGCATCGAATCTCATATTTAATGGCAAGAAAATTCGGCAAACGCGCCGTGTCTCAGATTTAAGGGGTCATCCTCAATTTGTGTGGTGCAGAGGAAGCATTCGGGCCCTGAGCAAGTTCGGGCCGGCTCGCCCATACATCGCGCGCTTCAAGGTCTTCAATCGGTTGATCTGGCCTTCGGCTTGACCATTGCTCCACTCCATTTCAATCGCATTCCTGACCGCATCAATGTCTCTGTTCAAGGTTCGGGCGAACCGCACGATGGGCGCCAGGTCCGTTTCGATCGCATCGTCGATCCAGGCGGGCAGCGGGTCTGCTTTTCGACCACGCAAGATGCCATTGAAACGCATGGCGAGGCGCCGCATTGTTGTGAAGGCAGGCGAGCCTTCCTTGAGAACTTCGACTTTTCTCGCCTGTTCCAAGGTGAACTTTCCTCTTGGTTTGATGCAGAGTGCGGCCGCGATAACCGGGGAAATCGCGTGCCCGGTTTCCGAGTCCCGGACCGGTGCAAGGATCTGATCTTCCTTGATGGGTCCCTCCTGTTCCTGTTTTTCGGCTCTGCGCCATCCGGCCAAGAGCCGCTGCAAGTTTGACAGGCTGCCCTCGTAACCACGTTCTTGGATCAAAGGGAGCAGTGCATTGCCGCTGCGAATACCGTTCTCCCAGCGTTGCTTCAGGTACTCTTCAAAATACCATGCAGACGAGCGTTTGAGGACCGCGCGCTTTCGGTCCGGTGGCGTCTCGAACTGCAGCCATTTCGCGACGCTACGTCGGGGAAACCCCGTCCTCCGCCCGATCTCGCTGCACGTCAGCCCTTGCTGCCGAAGTGCCGAAATGGTCCTGAAAATCTCTTCTCGGGATTTGCGATGGGCAAGACGTGATTTCAGAAGGTTCTGAGCTGTGCTGATGTTGTCTGCATCGGAGAGTAAGGCCCTGCCAGTTGCACGACCGTGCAGGTTCATTTGCTCCTCGATTGCCATGCGAAGGTTCTGCACGATATGAAACCGGTCGGCGACCTGTTCCGCCTGCGGCGCTCCTTTTCGGGCGGCTTGGGCGTAGAGACCGCAGCGATCCCGGCTTATGACTTCCACCTCAGGATGACGCCTTAGCCAGGCGGTGCATGTGACGACATCACGATCTTCGAGAACATCGATGACGGCGCGACGCTCGAGGTCGATGATGATCGTCCCGTAGTTCTGCGACTTTCGCCAACTCCAATCATCGATCCCGATGATCCGTGCGCGTGGTGGAACAACTTGAGCTGCGCGTAGCAACTGTCGGAGAATAGTATCGTCACTGACCCGGATACCCAGTCGCCGCAAGAGCCGTTCAGCTGGGGTGCCGCCAGCGGCGTGCGCCACATGGCCTAAGAGTTGCGCCTGTCGAGACGTCCGGCGCGCATAAGGGGTCGCCACCGCCGCCTCGCGATCGGAGAACGTGCGGCGGCGGCAATCCGAGTTCAAACATCGCCATCGACAAACCCTGAGCTCGATCCAAACCGCTTGGCCCTGAGCAGGAAAATCCTCGATCCGCCGGCACCTCCAACCATGTCGCTGTCTTGAGGGCGTCCCGCACTCAGGGCAGGTGCCATTCGGAGCCAGTCTGCCAGATACGACCCATGCACCCGTCTCAGACTGGCGGACCTCACCAACCTCCACGTTGGCGGTTGGAGCCCAATGCTTCTTCGATACCACGGCCTGATCCCTTCAATCTGTGAAGCTCGGTCAGACCGTGACACACAAATTGAGGATGACCCGATTTAAAGGCAACGCGACATATGTATATCTAGCATTGGAATCTGCCGGGTTTCCAGACGCAAGCGGTAGTAAAAGTTCGGGTTTTCGCCCCGGTTTGCGCCGCGTAAATTGACCCCCATGGCCGGGGGCGGCGTCCTTTCAGCGGCCATGGCCGGTCGCCCGACGTTCAGATGTTCAGAAACTTATAGGCCACCCGCGCCAGCGTTTCGGGGGTGATGGGCTTGTAAAGCAATTCGACGGATTGCCGCGCCGCCTGCTGGGCCAGCGCCTCGGATCGTTCCGCCGTCATCAGGCATTTCGCCGGCCGGCCCGGCAACAGCGGTTCCATCGCGGCCAGACAGGCCAGCCCGTCCATCCCCGCGCCCAGCCGGTAATCGACAAGGCACAGATCGGGTTCGACCCCGGTATCCCGCAACAGCGCCAGCGCATCCTCGCCCGAGGGCACGTCCAGCACGTTGATGCCCCATTGTTCCAGCAATTGCGACAGGGCCAGCGTGACCTCGGCATCGTTCTCGACGATCAGCGCGGTCATGTCGATGATCTCGTCGGGCGCTGCGGGGGCGGGGGCGCTGCGGTGCAGCCGGTGATCGCCCTGCCGGGTCGAGGCCAGCTCGACCGAAAAGGTCGAGCCACAGCCCGGCGCCGATCGCAGGTCCAGCCGGTGGCCCAGCAGCGATGCGGCGCGTTCGACGATGGCCAGCCCCAGCCCCAGCCCCTCGGCGGCGCTGGCCTTGGCATCCAGACGTTTGAATTCCTTGAAGATATCCTGCTGGTCGCCGGCGGCGATGCCGCGCCCGGTATCGCGCACCTGGATCAGCTGGCGGTCGGGCCGGCGGCGGGCGGTGACCAGAACCCGGCCCCGATCGGTATAGCGGATCGCATTCGAGATCAGGTTCGCCAGAATCCGCCGCAGATAGATGCGGTCGGACACCACCGTCGCATGGGCCGGGCGGATGATCAGCTCGATCCCCTTTGCCTCGGCGACCGGGGTGAATTCGTCGCGCAACTGGTCGAACAGTGGCCGCAGCGAGATCGGCTCGATCGTCAGCGCCGCCTGACCGACCTCGAGCCGCGAGATATCCAGCAGGGCGCCCAGCAGGCCGCTGACCGAATCGAGCGAGCGCTGCACGTTTTCCAGCTTGGCCCGCTGCTGCGGCGGGGCCACGTCCTCGATCAGCGACCCGACATAGAGCGTGGCCGCCGACAGCGGCTGCATCAGGTCATGGCCCACCGCCGCGACGAAACGGATGCGGGACGCATTGGCCCGTTCGGCGCTGGCCAGCGCGTCTTGCAGTTCCAGCGTGCGTTCGATGACCCGCGCTTCCAGCGTTTCATTGGCGCGGCGGATGGCCAGCATCGTATTGCGTTCTTCGGTGATGTCGTCGATCGACATCACGAAGCCACCATCGGGAATTTCCTGCGCATAGATGGCCAGCGCGCGGCCGCCGCCATCGCGGGTCACCTCGACCTTGAAACTGTCCTTGCGGCGGACCGAGCGCACCCAGTCGACCAGCCGGTTGACCCCCTGATGGGTCGGGAATGACAGTTGCGCGCGCAAGTGATGCAACAGGTCATCGACCAGCAGACCGGCGCGCAGCCGGGCACGCGGGATCGCCAGCATCTCGCCCAGACGGGCATTCCAGCCGATCAGCCGCAGCCGCGCGTCAAAGATGCACACCCCCAGCGGCACATGGTCCAGCGTTGCCTGCAACACGGCGGTCTGGTCATCCAGCAGCCGTCCGCGCTCGGCCCGCTCGCTGAGGATCAGGTCGGTCACGTCGGTTTGCAGGATCGCGGTGCTGCCGTCGCTGGTGCGCTGTTCGGACACCTGCACCCAGCGGCCGTCGGCCATGCCCTGGGTCAGGATGAAATGGCGTTCGCTGTGGCGCTTCTTGCGCATCTCGATCCAGCCGTCGCGCGTCATGCCCGGCGGGATGACGAGATGGCGCGAACTGGCGACGAGGTGCAGATAGTCGTCAAAGCCAAGACCCGGCCGCAGCCGGTCGACGATATCGGGCAGCAGCGCGTTGAAACGGGCATTGCACAGGATCAGCCGGTCCTGCGGATCGAACAGGGCAAAGCCTTCCTGAATGGTTTCGATCGCCGCCGACAGGTTCTGCCGCGCCAGTTCCTTTTCGCGGAATGCATCGGCCAGTTGCGCATTCGACGCGTTCAGCAGGTCGAGCGCGCGTTCCAGATCGCGGGTGCGGGCGCGGACCTCGTCCTCCAGCACGGCGGCGCGTTGAAACTGGGCATAGCCGGCGCCGCTGTCCTCGGGCAGGTCCTCGACATGGCGGATCAGCGCCTGGGTGATGCGCACCAGCTTTTCATGGCGCCGATCCGGGCTGTCGCCGGGCGCCATCATCCGTTCGACATCGGTCGGCAGATCCGTGCGCGCGCCGGTCATGGGGTGCCGTCCGGCCCGTAAAAGGCGATCCCGGTCAGCGTCTGGTTGACATGCATAGTGCCGATCTGTTCGCCATAGGTGGAAAAGCCCGTGACGCGGTTTTCGGCCAGGATGCGGCTGACCTCGGTCGTCTGCTGCATGCTTTCGGCAGCGATCCGGCGAAAGATACAGTCAAAGCCCAGCACCATCCGGGGCGTGCGGTCGCGCCGCAGATCACGCATGACGCCGCCCAGATGCGCGGCCAGATCGCTCTCGGCCGACAGGGTCAGGACCATGCCCTCGGCCACGGCGCCAAAGAAGACCAGCGAATCTTCCGGCCCGACATGGCGGATGGCGCGGACATGGTGGCGACCGCCGGCGCGGACCAGAACCGGGCGGGTGGCGAAGATTTCGGGCCCGAGGCTGTCGACCGGGCGGTCCAGCAGCCGCGCATATTCGCGCGCCGCCGGTTCGTCATTGATGCGCAGCACGGCGCGGTTGACCGGATCGGCGCTGGTCACCACCATCTGGGTGCGCGACGGGCAGGTCGCGTCAAAGGAAAACACCCGGAACGGCGCCCGCGCACGCAGCAGGCAAAGGACCGCCGCGCGGGTGCGGATCTTGCCATCGGCAAAGACATGGGTGCGCACCAGCTGGCGGTCGTCGCCGGCCGATCCGCCCACCGTCGGCATCGGCCCCAGCCCACCGGCCAGTGCGGCGATCAGCTGTTCTTCATGGCCCGACAGCCCGTCAACCATCAGGATCGCCAGCTCATGCGCGAAATCCCCGCGGCGGCGGTGCAGCGCCTGCCGCGCACGGCGCAGCCGGGCGATGACGTCGCGGCTGTCGACCGCATCGACCGGGTCGATCAGCACGGTTTCGGCGGCAAAGCCGGCGGCGGGAAAGCCGACCGCGACCAGATGCCCGTCGGCATAGCCGGTTTCGCAGATTTCGCCTGCCGTGGTGCAGCCGGCGATTTCGCTGCGCGGGAAGGTCTCGGTCGCGCGGGCCAGGATCGCGTCCATGTCAGCGGCGCGGGCGGCAAACAGGATGATCAGCGCAAAGGGGCCGGGCCCAAGCGCGGCGGCCAGCCGCGCCACCGGGTCGGGATCATCCATCGGCACGGATGCGCGGCACGGGGCCAGCACGTCTTTCGCGCCCTCGCTGCCGGGGGGTGGCGGGTTAAGTGTTTCCTCCGGCATCATTCAACAGCCCCGTCATCTTCGCGTCCCGCGCCATCAGCACCGCCTGCGTTCGCGAGGTGACGCCCATCTTGCGCATGATCGCGGTGACATGCGCCTTGACGGTTGTTTCCGCTATGGCGAGCTCATGCGCAATCTGCTTGTTCATCTTGCCCTCGCAGATCAGGTCAAGAATCCGCGCCTGCTGATTGGTCAGTTGCGACAGCCGGCGGATCGCGGTGTCGCGCCCGGATGGCGGCATCGCGTCCAGTTCTTCGTCAGTGGGCAGGTCGGGGGCATAGATTTCCCCCGCCGCCAGCGCCTGAAAGGCGGCCTTGAACACCTCGCGGCGGGAATGTTTCGGCACGAAGCCCGCGGCCCCGGCGGCCAGCGACGCCCGCACGACCCGCGTTTCATTGACCGATGTGACAAGCAGGATCGGCGTCTGCGGCGCGATCCGGCGCAGCGTGATCAATCCTTCCAGCCCGTCGACATCGGGCAGGTTCAGGTCCAGCAGCACGACATCGAAACTGCCGCCATCGGTCAGCATCCCGGCCGCCTGCGTCAGGTTCTCGGCATGCAGGACGGTTTCGATCCCCGACACCGATTGCAGCGTCATGGCCAGCGCGTCACCGAACAGCGGGTGATCCTCGATGATCAGCGCGGTGCGAAAGGCGGCATCGGCCTCGGGTGTCGGAATTGCGCTGGTCGCCATGGCAGGCCCTTTGGGTTGGAGGGATGGGTGACGTTTAGTCTAGGTTGTGTCGTGCGCTGCGCCGAGCCGTAAATTGGTCGAACATGCGGCCTCGGGATGGGGCGCGATGACGAAAGGGACGCGAACCGCCGGCCCGCGCCCCTGACGATGCCACTGGCAAGCGCCTGTCAGTTGGCCGCCAGCTGCTTGGGCAGCTTGAAGGTCCAGACGGTGCCGCCCTGGTTCAGATAGTTGACCTTCTTGGCGACCTCGCCGCCCCACAGCGGCACGGCGCCGCCCCAGCCCGAGACGATCGAGACATATTGCTCGCCATCCTGTTCCCAGGTGATCGGCTGGCCGACGATGCCCGACCCGGTCTGGAACGACCACAGGATTTCGCCCGTGGCGTCATCCAGCGCCATGAAGTCACCCTCGGGGTTGCCCATGAAGACCAGGCCGCCGGCGGTGGTCATCACGCCGCCCCACAGGGGTGCGTCGTTCTTGTATTCCCATTTCACTTCGCCGGTATTGGGGTCGATCGCCTTCAGGCTGCCGATATGGTCGTCGAAGATCGGCTTGATGGTAAAGCCCGCGCCCAGATAGGCCGCGCCCTTCTTGAAGCTGATCGGTTCGTTCCAGATGTCCATGCCCCATTCGTTCGAGGGCACATAGAACAGTTCGGTCGACTGGCTATAGGCCATCGGCATCCAGTTCTTGCCGCCGAGGAAGGACGGCACCGCAAAGACCTGCTGGCCCTTGCCGCCTTCGGCGGCCTCATTGGCGGCGCCGGGGCGGTTGTCTTCGTTATAGATCGGCCGGCCCGTGTCATCGATGCCGGATGCCCAGCTGATGTTCTGAACAAAGGGCCAGGCGTTGACATAGGCGCCATCCTGACGGTTCAGGACATAGAAATAGCCGTTCCGGTCGGCGGTGGCGAAACGCTGGTTGCCGTCCTTGTCGACAAAGGGCACGACCTCGTTCACGCCGTCGAAATCCCAGCCTTCGCGCGGGGTGGACTGGAAATGCCACTTGATCTCGCCAGTGGCGGGGTCGATCCCCAGACGCGACGCGGCATAGAGGTTGTCGCCCTTGTTGCCTTCAACGGGTTCGCCGGCGCCGCGCAGGTGGCTGTTCCAGGGCGACGGGTTGCCGGTGCCAAAGACCAGCGTGTTGGTGTCCTTGTCATAGGACCCGCCCAGCCAGGTCGCCCCGCCGCCGGTCTTCCACATGTCGCCCGGCCAGGTGGCGTTCAATTCGCCGGTCATGGTGCTTTCCGCGCCGTTCAGCGTGCCCATGTGCCCTTCGATCACCGGGCGCGTCCAGACGGTTTCGCCGGTTTCGGCATCGCGGGCCTGAACCTCGCCGACGACGCCGAATTCACCGCCGGAATTGCCGGTGATCACCAGCCCGTTCACGATCAGCGGTGCGGCGGTATAGGAATAGCCTTCCTTGTAATCGGCGATCTTCTTGTTCCATTTCACGTCGCCGGTCTTCAGGTCCAGCGCGACGATCCGCGCGTCCAGCGTGCCGAAATAGAAATTGTCGCCAAAGATCGCGCCGCCGCGATTGACCACGTCACAGCAGGGCAGGATCCCTTCGGGCAGGCGGGCGTCATATTGCCAGACTTCCTTGCCGGTCTTCAGGTCGACCGCATAGACGCGGGAATAGGACCCGGTGACATACATCATCCCGTCATGGATCAGCGGCTGGCTTTCCTGGCCGCGCTGCTTTTCGCCGCCAAAGGAAAAGGCCCAGGCGGGCACGAGGTTCTGGACATTGTCCTTGTTCAGGGTGGTCAGCGGGCTGAAACGCTGAAGGTCGCGGCCCATGCCGTTGGTCAGCACGTCGCCCGTCGATGCCTGGTCATTGGCCAGGTCTTCCTCGGTGACGGCGGCGCCGGCCGCCGTGGCGATGCCGGTCATTGCCAGGACCGTCGCCAGCACGAATCTGTTCATGTTCTCTCCTCCGCTTGGTGTCGGCCTCTCTTTGTGCCGAACCGGCCCGAGGCGTCTGGCGGTGAGTATGCGGATCGCCCCGCCGCGCCGTATATTGTCCATTGGTCGAATGGGTCGGCGTGGTGGGGGCGGGCGGCGTCAGAACAGGTTCTGATAGCGCCATTCATCCGCGTCGGGCGTGACCGCGCGGGGGTCGTAATCGGCGGCCTGCAGATCGCGCGCCGTTGTCAGGCCCTGCTGCGCCGCGCCGTCGATCATGCGCCGGCCGGCCTCGGGATCGCGCGCGACGCCGTGGCCGCGCAGCAGGTCCAGCCCCCGGTTCAGCATCCCGACCGGATCGCCGGCATCGGCCGCGCGGCGATCCCATTCGGCGGCGCGGGCCGAATCCTGCGGCCCGCCCAGCCCGTTTTCATCCATCTGCCCCATCCAGGTCATCGCCCCGGTCCAGCCATCATCGGCGCAGCGTTCGAACAGGGTCCGGGCCGGGCCGTGGCGGCCGCTTTTGGTGATGTAATAGCCGGCGGCGCAATTCGTCATCGTGGTTTGCCCGCGTTCGATGTCGCGCATGACGCGCTGCCAGGTCATCTCGTCGGGGTTCAGGTCGCCAAGCTGATCGGCGTCCTGCGCGGCGGCGGGCAGCGCGCAAAGGGCCGCAAGCGCAGCCCCGCAGATGATCCGAATCATTTCCCATCCTCCGCCGGTTGCCAGACGGCTGAAGATAGCACCGCGCCCCGCGGTCCGGGCTTGGACCATGGTCGTATTTTCGCGGCCGGCCAATTTTCCCAGACTTCGGCGAAAGGGGGACTTTGCATGTTTCGATGGCTGTCCGCGCCGCTTGCCTGCATTGTCGTCGCAGGCAACGCGGCGAGTGCCGAACAGGTGCGCATCGACCTGATCGAGCGGCAGGTGACGCCGCCGCCGATCCTGTCGAACCTGATCGCGCCGCCGCCCGATCTGGGCGTGGCCGGCGCCCGTGTCGCGCTGTCCGATATCGCCACGACGGGCCGCTTTCTGGGCCATGAATACCGGCTGAACGAAACCATCGTCGCGCCGGATGACGATTTTCTGGCGGCGGCACGCGCCGCCCTGGCGGATGGGGCGCGGCTGCTGGTGGTCAAGGCGCCGCCGGCCGATCTGCTGGCGCTGGCCGATCTGCCCGATGCCGCCGGTGCGGTGATCTTCAACACCGCGGCCCCCGATGACAGCCTGCGCGGGGATGATTGCCGCGCGAATGTCCTGCACACCACGCCCAGCCTGTCGATGCGGGCCGATGCGCTGTCGCAATTCGCGTTGAAAAAGCAATGGACCGATCTGGCGATGGTCCATGGACCGAACCCCGAAGACGCCGCCTTTGCCGATGCGATCCGCGCCTCGCTGACGAAATTCGGGATCGGGCTGAAGGGCGAGGCGGACTGGAAATTCGATGCCGACATGCGCCGTGTCGCCTCGGCCGAGGTGCCGCTGTTCACCCAGGACCTGCCCGAACATGACATGCTGATCGTGGCCGATGAACGCGGCGATTTCGGCCGCTATATCGCCTATAACACCTGGCAGGCGCGGCCCCTTGCCGGGTCCGAAGGGATCATGCCGCGCGGCTGGTCGCCGGTGGTCGAAAACTGGGGCGCGGCGCAGTTGCAAGGCCGGTTCCGGGACGCCGCGCATCGCGACATGCTGGTGCAGGATTTCGGCGCCTGGGCCGCCGTCGCCGCGATTGGCGAGGCCGTGACCCGCGCCGGGACCGCCGATCCTGGCGCCTTGCGCGACTATATCCTGTCGGATCAGTTCCGGCTGGCCGGGTTCCTCGGCACGCCCCTGTCGTTCCGCGGATGGGACGGCCAGATGCGCCAGCCGATCCCGCTGGTCACGGAACGCGCCGTCGTCAATGTCGCGCCGCTGGAAGGTTTCCTGCACCAGCGGTCCGAACTCGACACGCTGGGCACCGACCTGCCCACCACCACCTGCACCAAATTCGGAGTTGCCCGATGACGCCCCGCCGCTGCCTGCTTGCGCTGTCCACGTCGCTGACGCTGGCCCTGACCCTGGCCGGCCCGGCCCTTGCCGATGAAATCTGGGTCACCAATGAACTGGACGACACGATCAGCGTCATCGATGTCGACACGCTGGCGGTCACCGCGACCTATCCGACCGGCCAGCGCCCGCGCGGCGTCACCTTTTCGCGCGATATCAGCAGGCTCTATATCTGCGCGTCGGATTCGAATGCGGTGCAGGTGATGGATCCGGAAACCGGCGAGATCCTGCATGATCTGCCATCGGGCGCCGATCCCGAACAATTCGTCATCTCGCCCGATGACCGGCTGCTTTACATCGCGAATGAAGACGACGCGATCACCACCGTCGTCGATACCGAAAGCCGCAAGGTCGTCGCCCAGATCGATGTCGGGATCGAACCCGAAGGGATGGGGATATCCCCCGATGGCAAGATCCAGATCACCACGTCCGAGACGACGAACATGGCGCATTGGATCGACACCGAAACCCAGCAGATCATCGCCAATACGCTGGTCGATTCGCGGCCGCGCCACGCGGAATTCAGCCCCGATGGCAAGGAATTATGGGTCAGCGCCGAGGTCGGCGGCACGGTCAGCATCTTTGATGTCGCGACCCAGGCCGAACTGGCCAAGATCAGCTTTGCACTGCCGAATATCCGCCCCGAAAAGCTGCAGCCCGTGGGGATGCGCTTTTCGCCCGACGGGGCGCGGGTCTTTGTCGCGCTGGGGCCGGCCGACCATATCGCGGTGGTCGATGTCGCGACGCGCGCGGTGACGGATTACATCCTCGTCGGGCGCCGGGTCTGGCATCTGGCGTTTTCGCCCGACAACACGAAACTGTTCACGACCAATGGCGTATCGGGCGATGTTACGGTGATCGACGTCGCTTCGCTGACCCCGGTCAAGACGATCAAGGTGGGGCGTTTTCCCTGGGGCGCCTCGGCCCGGCCGACCGACTGAAAAGTCGCATCGACCAAGGTCGAATTGCCGCGCATGCAGCACGGATCGACACTGAACCACGCCGCGAACGGGACAGGAGGAACCGCCCATGACGACCAAGTTTCACAAATCCCTGCTGGCCGCCATCGCCGCCGGGTGCATCGCCGTGCCGGTTCAGATCATGGCCCATGGCGATGTCGCGCCGCAGCCGATGAACACCGATGCGCTGCCCGAGGTGGGCGAGGAATGGCTGACCGAAAACCCCTATCGGGCCGAGGCGGCGGGCGACGAGGTCTGGCTGACCGCGGTGAAAATCGGCGATTCCGGCTATAACCAGAACTGCGCGCGCTGCCATGGCCTTGGCGCCGTGTCGGGCGGGCTGGCGCCCGACCTGCGTTTCCTTGAGGCCGAGGAATATGGCGATGAATGGTTCATCGAACGGTTCCGCCACGGCTATACTCAGGATGGCACGACCAAGATGCCGGCCTTTGGCGATGTGCTGGGCCAAAAGGCCGCTTGGGCGATCCGCACCTATATCGAAACCCGCCCCGAAGATGGCGCGCTGGACGCGGCCTCGGACCGGCTGCATGAAATTCGGGACGTTCTGACCAAGGGCGAAGGCGATCCGGCCGCCCTGAAGACCGAGTTGACGGAAATCGCAACGGGCGTGGTCACCGCATCGGGCGCCCCGGTCGCCGACAGCGCCGTGTCGCGCGCCGCTGCCGCGCTGACCGATGATCCGGCATCCGGGAAACATGCCGCCGAATTGCTGACGATCGGGCTTTCCGCATCGAACTGAGGGATGTGATGGGATCAGGTTTTCCGATTGCGGGCGCGGCCCTGCTGGTCTTTCTGGCCGGGGCCGCGCCCGGTTTTGCATCCTGCGCCGGCGTGGCGCCCGATCAGCGCCAGCAGAACAGCTTTCCGCAGGATATCGGCCGCACGCTGGACCGGATCACCGACGAGGGCTGGATCGAGATCGCGGTCTATGAAGATTTCCCGCCCTGGTCCTATCTGGCCAATGGCCAGCCGGCCGGGATCGATGTCGATCTGGCGCGGCTGATCGGCGGCGATCTGGGCGTCGAGACCCGGATCCGCATGGTCCAGGCGGGCGAGACGCTGGACCAGGACCTGCTGAACTATGTCTACAAGGGCGCGGCGGTGGGCGGGCATGTGTCGAACCTGTTCCTGCATGCGCCCTATGACGTGGATTATGCCTGCCGTTTCGATCAGGTCGTCTTCACCGGCATCTATGCCGAGGAACATCTGGCGATCGCCTATGCACGCGCCGAATACCCCGAAAAGCCGCCTGTTCCGGCCTTTTTCCGTTACGACACGGTGGGGGTCGAAAACGATTCCATCTCGGATTTCTTCCTGACCGGGCTGGTCGGGGCGGCGGGCGACAAGGTGCATCGCTATCCCAATGTCGCGCAGGCGATGGCGGCCCTGGTGGCGGGGGACGTGATGGCGGTGATGGGCCCGCGCGCCCAGCTGGAAGCCGGCGCGACGGACGCCATCGGCATCCATGAGCCGCCCTTTCTGGGGCTGGAACGGTCGAAATGGACGCTGGGGCTGGCCCTGTCGACCCAGCACCGGCCGCTGGGCTATGCGGTGGATGACATCATCGGCGCGGCCATTGCCGACGGGCGGATGGAACGGATCTTTGCCGATCATGGCGTGACCTATCTGCCGGCGGTGCGCTGAAACGGGGGCAGGCCGGGGGCGGGGCGCGTCAGAGCGTCGTCAGGTTGCCATCGAAATCGACCAGCCGCACCGGGCCGGTGTCCAGCCGCCGGGCGGCGGCGGCGATGGCCGGGCGATCCATCAGCACAAAGGCCGTCGATGCCGCATCGGCCAGCGCGGCTGTTCCTGCCTCGACCGACACCGTGGACCAGCGCGGGCGCTGGCCTGCCGGGCCGATGATATGGCTCTGCCCGCCCGGAAAGACCAGCGCGCCGGGCGATGATGTCGCGATGGCCCGCCCCGCGCGCAGCGTCAGCCGCCCCAGAACCCCGGCGTCGGGATCGGCCAGTTCCAGCGCGAAATCGCCGCCAATGGCGCGGGTTTCGCCCAGATCGACCAGAATATCGCCAAGGCCGCGGTCCGCCAGCAGCGCGGCGGCGCGGTCGGTCGCGATCCCCTGGGCGATGCCGTTCAGCGTCACGGCCTGACCCTGCGCCAGCCGCAGGTCGCGCCCGTCGCGCACCAGCCCGCCAAGCGGCGTCAGGGGCCCGGGCGCCGCGCCACCGGCCAGCGCCTGCCACAGGACCTGGACCCCGGGGTCAAAGACGCCGCCGGTCGCGCCATGCACCCGCCGGGCCAGCGTCACGGCATCCAGCAGATCATCCGACGCGGTGACGCGGCCGTTGCGGTTCAGGCGCGTCACCTCGGAATCGCGGAACAGCGAAAACACCGCCTCGATGCGCCCGATCATGGCGCGCAGATCGGCCAGCACCCTGTCCGGCGCGGCGCCGCCCCGGATCACGATGCGCGCATCCGCGCCCAGCGCCTGGCCGCGCCATTCGGCCGCCGCCGCCTTCGCCGCCACCGTCGCCGCCGCCGGGCCGGCGACCAGCGCCCCGGCGGTGATCGTCAGAAAGCGCCTGCGCCCGATCATGCCGCCATCCTCCGGCCGCGCGCCTTCAGGATCAAGGGCACGCACTGGCCCGGGTCGTCATGGATCTTGACGCAGTCAAGGCACTGGAAACATTCGGAATAGCGGATTTCGCCCTTGGGCGCGATGGCGTCATATTTGCAGCGCACGCGGCACAGCTGGCAGGGGCTGCCGCAGGCCGCGCGGCGCGGGATCCAGCGGCGCAGGCGCAGCACCCCGCCGATCCGCATCAGGGCGCCAAGCGGGCAGATCGACCGGCAGAACCCCTTGAACCAGACCATCGACACCGCCAGCCAGCCGCCCGCCCACAGCACATAGGGCCAGGGGCGGTCGAAATGCATGGTGATGGCGGTCTTGAACGGCTCGATCTCGGCCACGGTTTCGGCGTGGTCGGGGGCGATAAAGACGACCGCAATCAGACCGGCCAGCGCCACCGGCCCGGTCCACAGCAAGGCGCGGCCGAGGCTGCGCGGCGGTTCCCATTCCGGCAGCCCCAGCCGCCGCCCGGCGTGATGGCCGAATTCCTGCATCGCCCCAAAGGGGCACAGCCAGCCGCAGAACAGCCCGCGCCCCCACAGGACGAAACCAATGATCGCCGCCGCCCAGACCATCAGCGAGAACGGATCATAGAGCAGCACCGCCAGCCCGCCGCCCTGCGTCACCCCGCGGATCACCGCAAGCGGCGTGACGATCGACAATTGCCCCTGACCCCAGAACCCGACAAAGCCGATCACGGCCGCCAGGATTGTCAGCCGGATGGCGGTGAAACGCCGCTGCCGCGCCAGCCAGCTTTGCCGCATCAGCGCGGCGCCCAGCCCCAGCAGCCCCGCCGCCAGCAGGATCAGGTCCAGCCGCCGGTTGCGCAGCGCATCGACCCAGGGCGCGGTCTGCACCGGCGCGGCGGCCGCCAGAAAGAAGCGTTCCGGCAGGCCCATGGCCAGATCGAAATCGCGGATGCCGGTTTCGGGTTGGAACATGCCGTGTTCGCGCTGCGCATGCAGCACCAGCGACCAGTCGCGGCTCGGGTCAAAGCCCAGTCGCCGGTCCAGCCGCACCACCATGATCGTCGCATCCTGCAACGCATCAGGCAGGTCCGGGTGCAGCTCGGCCAGGATATCGGCATCGCGCAGTGCCAGCGGCAGCCCGTCCTGCACCGCGCCGATCCGGTCGGGGGCGGTATTGCGGATGAAATCGGGGCCGACCAGCCCGTGCCGCCCGGCCTCGATCAGCAGGATCATCTCATCATCCGGGGCCAGCGTGGTCAGCCGCCGGACCTCGGCCAGGGTGGCGGGGGCAAGGACGGCGGCGGCAATCGCCGGCGGGCCGATATCGACGGCGAACAGGTCCAGATAGGCGCCGTCCGGGTCGGCCGCGGCATCCGGGTCGTCATCGGCCCATTGCGTGCCGGCAAAGGCGGCATCGGCATCGGCATTGCTGACCAGCAGGTGCCGCGCCAGCCCCTGCGCCAGCATCGCATTCCAGTCCAGCGCTTCGGCGTGATCGGGATCGGGGCGCGGCGGGGGGCCGGCGCTGATCCCCTTCATCTTTTCGCGCGCCACGGCTAGGGCGGAGGCGAGGATCGATTCATGCGCGATCCGGACGCTGGCCGTGGCCTTGGTGACGCCGTCGAGGTAGACCAGATCGCCCCCCGCCTGATCGCCATAGGGGCTGCCGACGACCAGCGCCTGATTGATCGAATGGCCGCGATATTGCGACAGGAACTGGCGCAGCGGTGCCTCGCCCAGACCGGACACGAAGATCGGCTCGTTATGGGCCAGCAGCCGCACGTCGATGAACGTGCCCTCAAGATCCAGCAGCACCAGCATGTTGATCGGCTGTCCGGAAAAGCCGGGCAGGGGCGCCAGCGGGCCGGTTTCAAACACATAGCCCGCATCGCCGCCGCCCGAATTCGTCAGCCCCCAGACGCCCTTGTCGTTCAACGGCTCGCCCAGCGCATAGGGCGCCGCGATCATGTCGCCAAGCGCCGCGCGCGTCAGCGGTTCGGCGTGCAGGGGGGCGGCCCAGAACAGGATCAGCAACATCAGCCAGCGCATGGGGGCAGACTAGCGCCGCCGCGCCGCTCATAAATGCGACCAAAGTCGACCGCGTGCCGGTCGGGGCGCGGTCCGGCGGCCGCGACCGCTAGCCCCGCATCAGCATCGCGCGAAAGCCGGACCAAGGGCCAAAAGCCCGTGGCCAGAAATGGTTGCGCGCGCGCGGGAAGGCGTGAATGCTGTGCATAGGGATGGTGTTGTCGTGAACGAGTCGCAGTCAGATTTCTGGATTCTACCGCCCGGCAGGGTTGATGCCGAACCGGGGCAGGGCGCGCGCCCGGTTTCCGGCCCCCTGCCGATGGTGGCGGCTGCGCCGCAGACCCGGTTCGCGGTGACGCGGATCGACGCTGTCACCCCGCTCGACGATCAGCTTGGCATCGACCCGAAGCGCGGCTGGCCGGCGGCGCTCGACCCGTTTTTCGCGTCGGATCGCGGGCGGCATTGCTATGTGTTGCTCGATGCGGCCGAGGGTGACGGGCTGACCGAGCTGCTGGACGGCTCCGGGCTGGACCATGTCTGTCTGTATCAAGGCGCCGCCCTGTATGAGCTGGGCGAGGTCGCGCCCTGGCTGGTGCGGCTGGAGCCCGGCAGCAGCTTTGCCCGGATGCTGCTGACGCGCGGGCGGTCGCCGGCCAGCATGTGGGGGCGGTTTGGTGGCCTGTATCTGCGGACCGATGCCGGACTGGGCGATCTGCGGGCCCATCTGCGGCGGCGGCTGCGGGTGCAGGACGCATCGGGCAAGGCCTATTATCTGCGCTTCTGGGACAGGCGGCTGATCGCGGAACTGGCGCGGTTGCAGGGCGATTCTGCCGATATCCTGCGGGCGCTGTTCGATGGCCGCGATCTGCGCATCGACGCGCTGGCCCGCGATCTGGGCGAGGGCAATTTCGCCATCATTGCACGCCAGAATGGCGGGGATGCCGGCATGGCGGCGCCGGCAGCAGCGGCCACCGCCAGCCGCGCGGATCTGACGCTGCCGGCGGTGCTGCGCGCGGTGCGGGCATCGGCGCAGACGACCTGTGTGCAGGTGGTCACCGACGGGCTGATGCGGTCGATCCCGCGGCATCTGCGGATGCTGGATGTCCGGCGCGCCGAGGTCGAACGGCTGGTCGTGCAGGTCGCGGCCGATGCGCGCGGCTTTGGCGTCACTGGGCGGGCAGCGATCGGCAAGCTGGCCGCCGCATCGGCCTTTCTGGGCTATCGGATGCTGTATGATCCGCGGCTGGCACGGCTTTGCGCGCCCTGGCTGCCGGTGCGCGCGCCGCTGTCGGATCTCGCGTCGGTCACCCGGATGATCGAGGGTATCGCCGAATGGCGTAACAAGCAGGGGCTGGTCGGCGATCTGGCGCAACAACTGGCTGCCATCGGCCAGACCGGGCCGGACCCGGCGCGCAGCGACGGCGGGGCGCAGGGGATTATGGCCGACTGTCGCGTAGCCTTTAAATCGGCTCTGCCTCAATCTGTGTGGCGGAGGGGCAGCATTCTTGCCCTCAACAGTTCTGGCCCGGCTCGGCCGTACATGGCGCGTTTGAGGGTCTTCAGACGATTAATCTGACCTTCTGCTTGGCCGTTGCTCCAGGGCATCTCGATAGCGTTTTTTACCGCATCGAAATCCCGGTTCAATGTGCGTGCGAAGCGCACGATGGGCGCCAGGTCGGTTTCGATCGCGTCGTCGATCCATGCAGGGAGCGGGTCTGCCTCGCGGCCACGCAGGATACCGTTGAACCGCATGACGAGGCAGCGCATCGTTGCGAAGGCGGGAGAGCGAGCCTTGAGCGCGTCGACTTTCCGCGCCTGATCCGGGGTGAGTTTTCCGCGGGGTTTGATACACAGCGCTGCCGCGATGACCGGGGAGATCGCGTGCCCCGTTTCCGGGTCCCGGACCGGTTCCAGGATCTGGTGCTCCAAGGCAGGGCCCTTCGCTTGCTTTTCGGCTCTGCGCCACCCCGCCAGCAGCCGCTGCAAATGCGTCGGGCTCCCCTCGTAGCCACGCTCTCGGATCAGACGGAACAGGGCGCTTCCAGTTCGAATTCCGCCCTTCCAGCTTTGGCTCAGGAACTCTTCAAAGTACCACGGCGAAGTCGGCTTCAAAGCTGCCCGCCTGCGGTCCGGCGGCATCTCGAACTGCAGCCATTTCGCGATGCTGCGACGAGGGAACCCTGTTCGCCGCCCAATCTCGCTGCAGGTAAGCCCCTGATTTCGAAGCGCATGGATGGTGGTGAAAATCTCTTCCCGAGACGTCCTGTGCGCAAGGCGGGACTTCAGAAGGCTTCCCTCTGCGGTGATATTGTCGGCGTCGGACAGCAGCGCCCTGCCGGTCGCACGGCCGTGAAGGTTCATCTGCTCCTCGATAGCCTGCCGCAGGTTCTGCACGATATGAAACCGGTCGGCGACCTGTTCCGCTTGCGGCGCGCCTTGCCGGGCAGCCTGGGCGTAGAGACCGCAGCGATCTCTGCTGATCACTTCCACCTCGGGATGTCGTTTCAGCCAGTCGGTGCAGGTGACCACATCACGATCTTCGAGAACATCGATGACCGCGCGACGCTCCAGATCGACGATGATCGTGCCGTAGGTCTGCGACTTCCGCCAGCTCCAGTCGTCGATCCCGATGACGGTCGGCGGCTCGGCAGTGTCTTGAGCACGGTTCTTCAGCTGCCTAAGCACCGTGTCATCACTGACCCCAAGGCCCAAGCGGTGCAAGAGCCGCTCGGCAGGCCGCCCGCCGGTCGCGTGCCCAAGATGGCTGACAATTTCCCCGACACGCGAAGTGCGCCGCGCAAAAGGACGCGCAATCGAGCCGATCTGGTCCGAGAAAGTCCGGCGCGGGCAGGCGGGTGCCAAACATCGCCAACGGCAAACCCAGAGGGTTACCGTAACCCCGTCACCATGGGCGGGATAATCCTGCAGCCGCCTACGCCGCCAGCCGTGACGACGTCGCGATTGCAATCCACAGTCTGGGCAGATGCCGTTTGGTGTCAGACTGCCGGATACAGTCCACCCGCCGGAATCGCGCCGCTCAACGCTTTGAACGGAAACATCGCTACCGGGCGACCAGTGCTTCGTTGAAATCATCATTATCCCTCCTGAATCTTCCCGTTCTCAGGATAGTGCGCCACACAGATTGAGGCAGAGCCGCTGAAGAACCGAACGACGGGGCCAGTCGTGACCCTTTCCACCTCATGGCCATGCCTTTCAACCGGCAGAGGCCGAAGAAAGGACCGCTATGAGAAAGACCTTCTTCTGCATCGACTCGCATGCCTGCGGGAACCCGGTCCGCGTGGTCGCCGCTGGCGGCCCGCTGCTGCCGCATCTGCCCGTAGCCGAACGCCGCGCCCTCTTCGTGCGGGACCACGACTGGATTCGCACCGCCCTGATGTTCGAGCCGCGCGGCCATGACGTGATGTCGGGGGCGATCTTCTATCCCCCGTATCGCGAAGACTGCGACGTGGCCGTGGTCTTTATCGAGGTCAGCGGCTGCTTGCCCATGTGCGGGGCAGGCACCATCGGCCTTTCCACCGTGCTGATCGAGGAAGGATTGGTCACACCCCGCGTGCCCGGCACTCTGTCGCTGGAAACGCCCGCAGGCCGCGTGGACGTGACCTACCGAACGGAGGGCGACAAGGTGGCCGAGGTGCGGCTGTTCAACTTCCCGAGCTATCTGCATGCCGCCGATGTGAGGGTGGACGTGCCGGGCGTCGGTCCCCTGACGGTGGACATCGCCTATGGCGGCAACTTCTATGCCGTGGTCGAGCCGCAGGAAAACTGGCCGGGGCTCGACATCGGATCCTCGGCCATTGTCGCGCTGTCCCAGAAGCTGCGGACGGCTTTGGCCGATGTCATCGATGCGGTTCACCCCGAGAACGACCGCATCCGGGGCGTGCATCACGCGATCTGGTGCGACAATGCGCCCAAGGGCGAGGCTGACGGGCGCGGGGCGGTCTTTTACGGCGAAAAGGCCATCGACCGCTCGCCCGGCGGCACCGGAACCTCGGCCCGGATGGCACAGCTGCATGGCAAGGGCCGGCTCGCAGTCGGCGGTCGGTATCGCAACGAAAGCCTGATTGGCACGATCTTCGACGGCCATATCGAAGACGAGGTCGCCATTGGATCCTTCACCGGCATCCGGCCCAGCCTGGGTGCCTGGGCGCGCATTATCGGCCACAACACGATCTTCGTCGATGACCGTGATCCGCTGTTCAAGGGCTTTCAGATCGGCTGAGTGGCGCCGAGATGCCAGTTGAACCGCTCCGCCTCTGAAGGACACCAGGATCCCCGTGGCGCAGTTTGCCAAGCGGCTGAACGTGAACCGGGCCACGTTCTACGCCTTCTTTCCACGGGCAAGGACGAAGAACCTCCCATCGGCAGGGGGGACTTGATTGAATCTCAATTGAGATACACATTGTTTCCTGAACAGGAGGACACGCCATGCCCGCCCAGACTTCGATGCTCCATGTCCGCGTCGACAATCATCTCAAAGCACAAGCGGCCGAGGCCCTGTCCGGTGTCGGCCTGACGCTGTCGGATGCCGTGCGCATCTTGCTGACCCGCGTTGCCGCCGAGGGCGGTCTGCCTGTCGGCCTGACAGCAGACCCGGACGCCCATGACGCCTGGTTCCGTGCCAAGGTGCAGGAGGCCATGGCCGATCCTCGTCCGACCACCCCCCATGACCAGGTAATGCAGGAAGCTCGTGCCCTGATCCACGGGAAGCGGCGTGCCTGAACTTGAATGGAAGGCTTTGGCAATCGCGGACCTGCTGGCGATTGTCGATTACTCTCGGACGACAACCCGGATGCCGCTCTTTCCCTGATGGACGAGATCCAGGGTAAGGTGGCGCAACTCCCGGCCCATCCGAAACGCTGCCGTCCTGGCCGAGTGGAGGGCACACGGGAACTGGTGGTCCGGCCCAATTACATTGTGGTCTATACCGAGACCGTGTTGGCAGTGACGGTGCTGCGCGTCCTTCATGCAGCGCAGATGTGGCCCTGAGCCGGGCAGGGTGAGCTCAAGGGCGTACGTGACCGTAACCTTCTATTCCGATGGCCTTACGGGAAACATGTCTTCGCCACCTCGGTGCAGCCTGACATGATGGCGGCGGCATAGCCATCGGACGTTCAGCGGTTCGTCGTAGCGGTCGTGATGGGCATCTACCGCGTCGCTGCTGCACACCTCGCAACTCTGTTTCTGCAGCGCGCCCGAGACAAGCGCCCGCTGCACTGCCAGGTGGGCCCTATACTTGGCCAGGTTGGAACGGCGCCAGTTCGACTGACGGGTTTCGCTCCTGAGCGCCGGCTGGCGAGGGGTCATTGGATTTTCCGTCATTGAATCAGCGCCTGGCTTGTCAGAGCCAGCGACAGCCTTGGCAGCGGCCCTGTGCTCACAAGGACTTCCTTTCGAACCGCGAGGTCGCGCTTGTCCGCACGACAACACACATCGCCAATCAGCAGGGATTTCATATCCATCTGTAACACATGACGCCCCTTCACTGCAAAGCATGTCGGACCAATCATATGAGACCCGGGCCATGGCGGATCTCGGAGCCTGGGCAGGGAAATCGGTGCCGACGCTCCCCCGCGGCATGGTGCCCTCTGAGCCATCCCCATTCGGACGCTACAGGAAAAGGTTTCGGAGCGGCGAGCCGCAGAGCTGGCGCCGCATGTGCAATGCGGGACTTAGCTCACGTTCGCTGCGTCGGCGCAATAACGACCTATTCTGAAGTTTCTTGACCTTCGAAGAAATCTTGCTCAACTACTCATCATTAATTGAGGAGTTGATTCGATGAATGAACCTCAAGCTCTCGCTGCCTTTGCCGCCCTATCGCAGGAGACACGGCTGCGCGTCGTGCGCCTGCTAGTTCAAGCCGGACCGGAGGGCATGGCCGCAGGCGCAATCGGCGAAGCCCTCGGCGGCGCGACCACCTCTCGGTTGTCGTTCCACCTGACCCATCTCGAACATGCCGGTCTGATCCAGTCTCGGCGGGACGGGCGCTATATCATCTACAGCGCCGTCTATTCCGCCTTGGCCGGGCTTATCGGTTTCCTCTTGGAGGATTGCTGTCAGGGCCATCCCGAGATCTGCGCACCCGCTATCGCAGCGTTGAACTGTGCCGGCGGCTGCGAACCTAGCCAAACCGAAAGCGCCTGACCCATGGATATCGTCATTTACCACAACCCGGACTGTGGAACGTCTCGCAATACGCTGGCGATGATCCGCAACGCCGGCATTGAGCCGCATGTCATTGAGTATCTGAAGTCGCCACCCTCACGCACGATGCTGGAGCAGCTGATCACGCGTATGGGGATCATGCCCCGCGACCTACTCCGCGAGAAAGGCACGCCCTATGCCGAGCTTGGCCTTGACGAGCCATCCTTGTCCGATGCGGCGCTGCTCGATGCGATGATGGCGCACCCGATCCTGATCAACCGCCCCATCGTGGTCAGCCCGACAGGCGTGCGGCTCTGCCGTCCCTCGGAAACCGTGCTGGATCTGCTGCCGCCGCAACAATCAGCCTTCAGCAAGGAGGACGGCGAGCAGGTCGTTGATGCCCAAGGCAACCGCGCGCCTTCTGCCTGAACAAGGGAAACATCGCCATGCCCGCCACCCGCCCGGCCCGCCGGCTTTCCTTTCTCGACCGCTACCTGACGCTGTGGATCTTTGCGGCGATGGCGCTTGGCATTGCGCTTGGCACCATCTTCACCAGCCTGCCGGATGCCCTGCATGGAATGTCGGTCGGCTCGACCAACATACCCATCGCCATCGGCCTCATCTTGATGATGTATCCGCCCTTGGCAAAGGTGCGCTACGAGGAGCTGCACCAAGTCTTTGCCGACAAGCGCGTGCTGGTGCTGTCGCTGATCCAGAACTGGATCATCGGGCCTGTGCTGATGTTCGTGCTAGCGGCGATCTTCCTGCGCGACAGCCCGGAATACATGACTGGCCTGATCCTGATCGGCCTGGCCCGGTGCATTGCCATGGTGCTGGTCTGGAACCAGCTGGCGCGGGGCGACAACCAGTATGTCGCGGGACTGGTGGCCTTCAACTCGATCTTCCAGATCCTGTTCTTTTCCACCTATGCCTGGCTGTTCCTGACGGTGCTGCCGCCACTGTTCGGCCTGGAAGGCAGCGTCATCGACGTGAGCTTCTGGACCGTGACCGAGGCCGTGCTGATCTATCTGGGCCTGCCCTTCCTGGCCGGGTTCCTGACGCGGCGCATCCTGATCGCCCGGCGCGGCGAGGACTGGTATCAGGACGTCTTTCTGCCCAGGATCAGCCCGATCACGCTGGCGGCGCTGCTGTTCACCATTGTGGCGATGTTCAGCCTGAAAGGCGGGGACGTGGTGCGCCTGCCGCTCGATGCGCTGCGGATCGCCGTGCCGCTGGTGCTGTATTTCGCCATCCAGTTCCTGGTCAGCTTCGCCATGGGTCGGCTGGTCGCCAAGGACTACCCCCGCACCACGGCCATCGCCTTCACCGCCGCCGGCAACAACTTCGAACTTGCGATTGCCGTGGCCATCGCAGCTTACGGCCTGGCCTCTCCCGTGGCCTTTGCCGCCGTGATTGGTCCGCTGGTCGAAGTGCCGGTGCTGATCCTCTTGGTGAACGTTGCCCTGCGGCTTGGCAGCCGCTGGTTCCCCGAAGATGCCGCCCTGAAGGAGGCCCGCGCATGATCCCCGACCTGCCAAACCTGTCACCCGATGCACTGCGCCAGCCATCCCTGCCCACGGTCCCACGCAGAACCCACCCCCCGCGCATCCTGCTGCTCTACGGCTCGCTGCGGGAACGCTCCTACAGCCGCTTCGCCACGCTGGAAGCCGAGCGCCTCTTGCGCCACTTCGGCTGCGAGACGCGCGTCTTCCATGCCAATGGCCTGCCGCTGCCCGACGATGCCGAGACTTCGCATCCCAAGGTGCAAGAATTGCGCGAGCTGTGCCTGTGGTCCGAGGGGCAAGTCTGGACCAGTCCGGAGCGCCACGGCGCCATGACCGGCGTGATGAAGTCCCAGATCGACTGGATCCCGCTGTCGATGGGGGCGATCCGGCCGACCCAAGGCCGCACCCTGGCGCTGATGCAGGTTTCCGGCGGCTCACAAAGCTTCAATGCGCTAAACCAGATGCGTGTTCTCGGCCGCTGGATGCGGATGGTCACGATCCCGAACCAGTCCTCGGTCGCCAAGGCCTATGACGAATTCGATGATGCCGGCCGAATGCGCCCGTCGAGCTACTACGACCGCATCGTTGATGTCATGGAAGAGCTGGTGAAGTTCACGCTGCTGACCCGCGACCTGTCGGGCTTCCTGACCGACCGATACAGCGAGCGGAAGGAAGCGGCGGCAAAGCTTGAAGCACGGGTGAACCTGAAGGCTGCAACCTAACGGTCGCGTCTCTGCTGCTGCGGCTGCAAAGTCGGAGCTACGCTGCGGAGTGGACGAACGGCAACTGAGGGCTCTTCGCGTCGATCTCTTGGCTTTGCTGAACGTCGGCTTGTACCGTTAATCGCAAATGCCAAGCCAGGTTCTGCTCAATGGTGGAAACCCGCGCATAGCCGATCTTCATGGCCGAGGGCGAGTTCAGTAAGAAAAGTCGTCAAGAGAAGCTATAAACTTCCTTAGTTTTCTTTACCGAATAGATTCACTGGCAATCGGCGAGTTTTGCAACAAACAGCGTGGCCCGCGGCCTTGGGCAGCCAACCCTCCATTTTCTTTACTCCCGCTACTGGTGATAGGCGATGAGGCATCCGGCGCTTGTTTCGCCTCTGACAAACCACCGCTATCGCATCCTTGAACTGTATTTGTACAAAAGCCTCTCCCTTGCGGAGTCGCCCGCAACGAGCGGGGCAAGCCGCGTCTGCCAGACTGCCTAGTTCGGCTTGCCCGCAATCTTGCAAGCCGGTGCTCCCGACTCTCTGTTGCGGCCATTCACCGGAAGCTGCAGGAGCGCGCCATCTCGAAAAGGCATTGCCCTCTAAGCTACTCGTCTGTGCTGGATCAATGATGACGAACTTGGCCCAGGCAGTTGACTGCTGGGCATGGCGGCTGAGCTACTCCCCGATCCTTGGACAGTTTTCCGGCTGATTTAAGCTACTGCCTGCGCCTGCTGATCGGTTTCGATGGTGTTGAAGTAAACCACGGCAGGCGGCTGCCCGCCATGGGCGGT
>NZ_JAOTBD010000041.1 GCF_026162625.1 Paracoccus beibuensis
AGACCCGCGGGAGGGAACCGGCCGCCGGTCCCAGGCCGGTGACCCACGGTATCCAGCGCCTCTTCCGGAAACCCCAAGAAACGCCGTTCCTGATCGGGGACTAATTCAGCGTCCTGTTAATAAAGTCGCTTCATCGCCGAAACGCGAACGGGGCGCATCGCTCTTCGTCCATGTTGCATTCACGACCGAGGCTCTGGTGGCGCCCGCTGCGGAACATCGGGAAAGATGTGCGCGTCCGGGCTTTCCCTCATGGGGCATACCCTGGTGGAGCGCAACTGGCTGATCGTTTGGCGCGACCTCACCCATACCGGTGGACTTGCCGAACGGAAAGCGCGCCTGTCGCGGTATCGGACGCGTGGGGCACTGCTTGTCCTGCCGTTGCCACCATCAGACTGGACGATCGATGCCGACGGCCGGCAATGCAAGCCCATGGCGTTCCTGACGTGCCAGGTTTGGGCGTGAGCAAACGCTCCTCAGTCCGCCACCAGACCAAGCCATACGAACCGTTCCCACGGCTCGACCTCTTTCAGCGGCTGGTGGGAGGAACCCTCGAACGTCACCTCGGTTGAGCCTTCGAACAGAAGCAGCGGAGGGTAGCGTATAATGGCCAATGAAAGCAGCCGTCCTCGGGTCGTGATCACCGGTGCATCCGCCGGCGTCGGCCGCGCCACCGCAATCGAGTTCGCCGCGCATGGCTGGTGCGTGGCCCTGATCGCCCGTGGTGCGGCCGGGCTGGAGGGGGCGCGGGCCGACGTTGAGCGGCTTGGCGGGACGGCACTCGTGTTGCCCGCCGATGTGGCAGATGCCGAGGCGGTGGATCGCGCGGCCGCGGCCGTGATCGAAGAATGGGGCGGGATCGACGTCTGGATCAATGCGGCGATGGCGACCATTTTGTCGCCGGCCCATCAGGTTCGGCCTGACGAATACCGTCGCGTGACCGAGGTGACCTACCTTGGCCAGGTCTTCGGCGCACTCGCCGCCGTCAGGCAGATGTCGATGCAAGGCCACGGGACGATCGTCAGCATCGGCTCGGCGCTGGCCTATCGAGGCATTCCTCTGCAGGCGCCCTATTGCGCCGCCAAGTTCGCCGTGCGTGGCTTCCTGGATTCCCTGCGGACCGAGCTGCTCCATGACAGCAGCCCCATCCGCGTGACCGAGGTGCACCTGCCGGCGGTTGATACGCCGCAGTTTGACTGGGCACGCAACAGGATGCCGCATCGGCCACAGCCGGTGCCGCCGATCTATAGCCCCGAAGCGATCGCCGCCGAGGTTTATCTTGCCGGGCTTGCCGCGCCGCGAGAGGTCTGGCTGGGCGGGTCGGCGGTGCAGGCGATACTGGGCGATGCTGCTGCCCCGGCCATCGTTGACCGTGTTCTGGCGCGGACGGGATATTCGGGTCAGCAGACGGACCGGCCGGCGCAGGATCGCCCGGGCAACCTGTTCCAGCCGGTGGATGATCGTGTCGACCACGGCGCCCGTGGCCGTTTCGGTTCCCGTGCAAAGTCGAAGGTTCATCGCTTCCAGCCCGCCCGCCTGCGGGCCGGCGCTGCCGTCGCAGTTGCAGGCATGGCGGCGGCGGGCCTAGTTGCGCTGCTGCAGGCAAGCAAGCGCAACGGCCGCTGATGTCGGCGGGCCAGACATGGCCGCGCCGGAACCCTCCCCGCCAGCCACCCATCAATCACGTGAATCGGTTCGCGGCCACCGATTCATCGAATGCATCGGACCCTGACGGGTCCACGGGGCAGGCTGCGGACATGGCGCAGATGTTCGACCGTTCCACGACCCTCTTCCGGCGTGATTCTGCGCGGAACATGGCGCGCTTTTACAGGATCGAGATCGAGCCGGATCTGTTCGGAGGTTTCACGGTGACCCGCAGGTGGGGACGTATCGGCTGCAAAGGACAGCAACGGCGACGGTGGTTTGCAGATGTTTTGGACGCGCAAGACGACCGCGACAGCTGGACGAGCCGCAAGAAACGCCGCGGCTACTGGCCCTTGGAATGACGCTGTTCGTCGTTTTTCTGGGCCGAAAGGGCCAGCTGCAGCTCTTTCGCCAGTTCCTGGAGGCGTGGCGGGATCGGTCTCGTCTGGTATTGCGCGCGCAACTGGGACACCAGGCGGTCGAGTTCGGGAAGCGCCGTGTCGTTGTTTGAGTCCGAGGTCATGATGCCGTTTCTGGAACTGCGAGGGTCGTGGCAAGGGTGCGTCAGGCAATCATATACGCCCTGCGGCGCCGCTGCAGGAGAATTGATCCGGTTGATGCAACCTGTGTCATATTTCCCACAGGTTAGATAGGCAGGTCAGTGCAGGTGCATCCGGCCGCGTTGCGCGAATTCCCGATCCAGCAGCGTCATCAGCCAGGCCCGCAGGTCGTCGGGCCGGCGGCCTCGTTCGGCCTCGGCAATGGCCTCGACAAGGACCGCCTCGACCATCCGTTCGGCCGAACCTCCGTCCGGCATCATCCCCCGTGCCCGCTCGAGCACCTTCAGGACGACGACCGCCATATCTGTCTCGTGGTGCCGCGCGATCAGGTCGTGCTCTCGGTGAAGATTGTCCAGCAGGGGCAGGGCGCTGCTGGGCTTTGAATAGATCCCGTGCCCATGGAAACGATTTGGGATGTGACGGTGGTCATAGGCGGTCAAGAGGACGAAGGGGATGCCGCTGCTGATCAGCGTATCGGCCACTGGAAAGATCGTCCCGTCCTGCACCCTGACGTCCAGGATCGCCGCCTGCACGCTGTCCAGCCGGGCGATGGCATCACTGGCATGGGCGAATGGGCCTATCACCTCGTCCCCGCGTGCCCGAATTTCGTTGGCAAGTTTCTGGGCAACGAGGAAATCGACCTCGACCACCAGGATCTTCAGCGCCTGTTCGGTCATCCAGTCCCCCATTTGAAAGGTGCCAGTCCGGCGGACTGCCCGCACAACCCCGTGTACCATTAAGCATGTTAATCAACTGCGCGTCGATGACCAGTTAACTTCCAGCAACCGCAAGGCGGACCGGCAAAGGCACGCCGACTTGTCCATGCCGGTTCAGGAAACGCTTGCGGCGCTTGTGAAGCAGCCGAGGGGGGCAGCAGGATGTCCGGCCTCTCGACCTGGCCGTTGGCGGCGAAGGTCGGTCAGTGGCAAGGCCAAAGCGCATCGCATTGTCGGATCAGCGCAACGCTTATAGCGTTCAGGGACGCTGGCCCAGCCTGGCCCAGCCTGGCCCAGGAATGGCCTAGCCGCCCGTGATCGCCGTCGCACCGCCCGACCCTGCGCGCAGCCAAAGGGTGCCGTAGGCGGGCAGATCGACCGAAAGCGTGCCCTTGTCGCCAAGGGCATACTTGCCGCGACCAGCGATCGGCGACAGGCCTGCCCATCCGTCGGTGCCGTCGATCTGGCAAGAGGTCTTGCAGCGGGCGTCGCCAAGGTTGTGCAGCAGAAGCACCGTGCGCCCGCCCCAGTCGTAGCGCAGGCCGAGTATCCGCGCCTCGGGGACCGGGATGAAGCTGCACTGGCCGAAGGCGATCTCGGGTGTTTCGCGGCGGCGGCGGATCAGGCGCTGCATCCAGTTCAGCAGCGACCCGTCTTCCTGGTCCTGATGGGCCACGTTGATCGTGCCGGGACCCCACCCCTTGGCGCTGACGACGGGCCGGCGCAGCTTGTCGGGCGGCGCGGTCGAAAAGCCGGCAGAGGCATCGTCGGACCATTGCATCGGTGCGCGAACGCTCATCCGGCCGGGAATGTCGAGGTTCTCGGCCATGCCGATCTCTTCGCCATAGAACAGGACCGGGGCGCCGGGCAGCGCGAAGACGAGGCTATAGAGCATGCGGATGCGCGCCTGGTCGCCCTCCAGCATGGTCGGGATGCGGCGGCGCAACCCGCGGCCGAAAAGCTGCATTTCCTCCTTGGGGCCGAACGCCTTGAAGACGTCCTGCCGCTCGGCCTCGGTCAGCTTGTCCAGCGACCATTCATCGTGGTTGCGCGCGAAATGCGCCCAGGCATCGTCGCGGTGCAGGCTGGGCATCGACCGCAGACAGTGAACCATCGGCCCCGCATCCTGCCGCACCAGAGACAGCGCCAGCGCCTGGTTCATGTTGAAGTCGAGGCACATGTTCAGTTCGTCAGCGCCGTCGCCATAAAAGCGGCGCACGTCCTCATAAGGAAGGTTCACCTCGCCCAGCAGAACGGCGTCGCCCTGCCTGCGGGTGATGAACCCGCGCAGGTCGGCCAACCATTCGTGCGGGTCCAGCGCCATGGGCGAGGCGATGCCCTTGGTCTCCAGCAGGAACGGCACGGCGTCCACGCGGAACCCCGATAGCCCGATCTGCAGCCAGAAGCCGGTGATCTTGCGTATCTCCTCGCGGACGCGGGGGTTGCTGATGTTCAGGTCGGGCTGGTGGGAATAGAAGCGGTGCAGGTAATACTGGCCTGTCGGCTCGTGCCATTCCCAGTTGCTGTTCTCGGCATCCGGAAAGACCAGATCGGTCGGGCCATGGTCCGGGATCGTGTCGCGCCACACGTACCAGTCGCGATAGCGAGAGTCGCGGTCCGAACAGGCAGCCTGGAACCATGGATGCTGGTTCGACGTGTGGTTCACCACAAGGTCGGCGATGACGCGGATGCCGCGGTCTGCGGCGGTGCGCACGAATTCGACGAAATCGCCCATGCTGCCAAGGCGCGGGTCGATGCTGTAATAATCGGTGATGTCATAGCCGTCGTCGTGGTTCGGCGAAGGATAGAAGGGCATCAGCCAGATGCAGGTCACGCCCAGCCCCGCCAAGTGGTCGATGCGCTGCGACAGCCCGCGGAAGTCGCCGACACCGTCGCCGTTGCTGTCCTGAAAGGTTTCGACGTCAAGGCAATAGAAGACTGCGTTCTTCCACCAGACGTCGCTGGTCAAGCTCATGTCCATGTCGTGCCCCCGTCCTGCCATCTGCGCCCTTTCTGGGGCGTCAGCGGTGGTAACGCGGCGTCACCCACGCAGGTTCACCCGGTGGCTGGGACGCGCAGGCTGAAGTGGTCGACAAAGCCTTGGGCGGCGGCCTGATCGCCATCTATCCGGATCCGCCCGCGCCCGGCCAGATCGGCCAGCGGTGCGCCGCCATAGACTGCAGCCGCAAGGTCGTTGCCGCTGCCGTGCAGGACGAAGGCCGCGTCCGGCCTTTCGACCGCCACTGTCGATATGTCGGCCACCCCCAGGCGCATCTCGAACGCCTCGGACCCGAAGTCGAAGCCCGCCCGCAGCGGGTCTGCAGGGTGCTGCTGCAGGGTGACGCCCATCGAGATCATAAGTGCCGACGGGCTGATGAAGCGCGACGGATCGTGCCCCGGCACGGTCAGCGCCCAGTGACACAGCGCCCGAAGCACGGGCAGCAGCCCAAGCCCTGCCGGCGTCAGGCAATAGATCCCCAGGCGGCTGTCGTGCCGAACGATGCCCACCGCCTGCAACTGCGCCAGGCGCCCGTTCAGGACGCTGGCCGAGATGCCGGGCAGTCCCGCCCGCAGCATCTGGAACCGCTTCGGCGCAAAGACCAGTTCGCGCACCGCAAGCATTGCCCATCGGTCGCCCACAAGGTTCAGGGCGTGGGCCGCGAGGCAGCCCTCGTCATAGCGGATGCGCAGGTGTTCGCCATTCGTCGTCATGAATCAGAACTAGCAGTTGCTTTTCACTACCGCAAGGCGCACCATCCGGCCGAAGCACGACAGCATCAGGAGAAGACGAGATGACCTATTACACGGGGTGCATCGCCGCCGTTCCGACAGCCAACAAGGATCGCTACATGCAGCATGTCAAAGACTGCTGGTCGATCTTCAACCGTCACGGCGCGTCGCGGATGGTCGAGGCCTGGGGTGCCGACATCAAGAAGGGAAAGGTCAACGACTTCTTCGGGGCCGTCGAGGCGACCGATGACGAGACGGTCGTCTTCTCTTGGCTGGAATGGCATGACAAGGCTGCGGCCGACGCCGCATGGCAGGCCATGCAGACCGACACCGACATGGCAAAGATCGCGATGCCCTTCGATGGCAGCCGCATGATCTTCGGCGGGTTTGAACCCCTCGTCACCGGGGGATCGGACAAGAACGCGGGCTACATTCAGGGCTTCGTGCTGTCCGTGCCCCAAGGCAACCGCGAGGCCTATAGGACGATGGCCGACCAGGCGTGGGAGGAGATGTTCCGCCCGAAGGGCTGCCTTGGCAACTATGAGACCTGGGGCGTGGACGTCCCGCACGGCAATCGCACCGACTTCTACCGCGCGAGCAAGGCCGAGGCCGGAGAGGTGCCGGTCTTCAGTTGGACCGCTTGGCCCGACCGCGCCACCTGCGATGCCGCCAGCCGCGCGATGGAGGCCGAGATGGAGGGCAAGGACTTCCCCGACATGCCCTTTGACGGCAGGCGGATGATCTGGGGCGGCTTCGATGTAATCTTCGATTCCGCCAGCGCCTAGTCGCGCGGCTTGCGGACCGACTTGAGGATTGCCGAACCCAGAAGAAGCATCGACATGGACAGATCCGCGCGCGCGGTCGTGGCGCCCTTGCCGCCGTGACCGGTGTGGCGGGGCTGCCGGGTCTTTCCGGTTTCCCCGCCGCGCGAGGGGCGGCTGCCCGGCGGCGTGTCGGCCTTGACCGCGTCGCGTGTGCCCATCGGACGGGGGGCCCCCGTCGTCGTGTCGCGCGGCGTCTGCTGTTCGGTTTCGGCATTCAGTTCGGCGCCCGCCAGGACCACGAAGGCCGACAGCCACATCCATGTCAGCAGGATGATGACCCCGCCGAGCGCGCCGTATGTCTCGGTATAGGACCCGAAGTTGCGGACGTAGATCGAGAAGGCGACCGTACCCAGGATCCACAGCACGCTCGCAGCCACGGCCCCCACGCTGACCCAACGCCATTTCGGCTCGGCGCGCGAGGGGCCGAAACGATAGATGACGGCCAGCGCCAGCATGACCAGAACGGCCATGACCGGCCATTTCAGCCAGCCGACCGCGGTGGCCAGCGGCTCCGGCAGATGACCGAGCGCGGCCAGCGACGGCAGCAGGACCACCAGCCCCAGCCCGACGATCAGCCCCAGGATCAGGCACAACGTGATCAGGAAGGCGGTCAGATAGAGCCGGATCGTCCCGCGCTGTTCCTGTTCGTCATAGGCGATGTTCAGCCCCTCGATCAGCGTCAGCACGCCTTTCATGGCGCCGTAAAGCGCGATGGCTACGCCGATGAAAGCGACGATTCCGGTGCCGGTCTGATCCCCGCCCGCGACTTTGTCGACCTGCTCCTGCAGGATGCCCGCCGCGCTTTCGGGCAGCATCGACACCACGGTCTGCAACTGCGCCGCGATGTCGGCCGGGTCCATGACCAGACCGGCAATCGAGATCAGCGCCGCGATGGCCGGAAAGACCGACAGCAGGCCATAGAAGGCGATCCCCGCCGCCACGACAGAGATATGATCCGTTGTGATCTCGTCCTTGACGCGCCACAGGATCTGCTTCCATCCAGTGGACGAGACCTGTCCCGGGGTCTGGGCATCATCGCCCGCCGTGGCCGTCACCGTTTTGTTGCGTCCTGTCACCTGTCTCACTCCAGCCAGCTTCCCCTTGGCCGCGACGGGCCTGGACCATCTTGTCTGCGTAACAGGGCGAAACGGCAAATGTTCCTGAACGGCCTTGGCAGCAAGACCGGCCGAGGGCATGATTGCCTCGAAACAATCCGGGCGGCCGCGCGTTGTGCGGCTCGCATGACCGGGCCAGTCCTGGCCGGGCCGCGGAGGCATGCCTTCTGCCGGTCCTCGGTCACAACCTGACGTGAAGAAGGATGCGACACGATGACAGACCGCAGCGATGACACCATGCGTCCCGCCGGAACGCCGGACCGGGTACTGACCAACCGGCAGGGACACGCCGTGTCCAACAACCAGTCGCAGCGAACGGTCGGAAGCCGTGGGCCGGCGACGCTGGAGAATTACCAGTTCCTCGAAAAAATTTCCCACTTCGACCGAGAGCGGATCCCCGAGCGTGTCGTCCATGCCCGTGGCTTTGTCTGCTATGGCGAGTTCGAGGCGACCGGGATGTTTGGTGACGAACCCGCCAGCACCTATACCCGCGCCAAGCTGTTCCAGGACAAGGGCAAGAAGACGCCGCTGGCGATCCGTTTCTCCACCGTGATCGGCGGGCGCGATAGCTCCGAAGCGGCCCGCGATCCCCGCGGCTTCGCGGTCAAGTTCTATACCGAGGACGGCAACTGGGACCTGGTCGGCAACAACCTTGCCATCTTCTTCATCCGCGACGCAATCAAGTTCCCGGACGTGATCCACGCGCTGAAGCCCGACCCCGTGACGTTCCGGCAGGAACCGAACCGCATCTTCGACTTCATGAGCCAGACGCCCGAAGCGATGCACATGCTGACGCACCTGTTCAGCCCGCGCGGCATCCCGGCCAGCTATCGCCACATGGAGGGCTTCGGCGTCAACACCTACAAGATGGTGAACGCGGACGGCGACACGGTGTTGGTGAAATATCACTTCCACCCCCGCCAGGGCGTGGCCAGCCTGACGGCGGCCGAGGCGGCGAAGGTGCAGGGCCAGGACCTCGGCTCCGCCTCCAAGGATCTGTTCACCGCGATCGAGATGGGCAACTTCCCGCAATGGGACATGTATGTGCAGATCATGGAGGATCACGAGCATCCCGAACTGGACTGGGACCCGCTGGACGACACCAAGATCTGGCCGGAAAAGGACTTCCCGCTGCGCCATGTCGGCACAATGACGCTGAACCGCAACGTCGAGGATTTCTTCAACGAGAACGAGCAGATCGCCATGGGCACCGGCGTGCTGGTGGACGGGCTGGACTTCTCGGACGACAAGATGCTGGTCGGTCGGACATTTTCCTATTCCGACACGCAGCGACACCGGGTCGGGCCGAACTATCTGCAGCTGCCGGTGAACCAGCCGCGCGCGGCGGTATCGACGAACCAGTCCGGCGGGCAGATGTCCTATTATCGCGACATGGCGCCGGGCCAGAACCCGTCAGTGAACTATGAACCCTCGATCCACAACGGGTTGCGGGAAGCCGAGCGGCAGCCGAACAACCCGCCCGAGATCACCGGCCACCTGACCCGCAGCGTGCTGGAGCGGCGCAACGACTATGTCCAGGCGCGCGGCCGCTATTGCACCATGATGGAGTGGGAGCGCGACGACCTTGTCGCCAACCTCTCGGACCTGCTGTCGCAATGCGAACGCGACGTGCAGGAACGCATGGTCTGGCACCTGCTGATGGTGCATGACGACTATGGTGCGCGCGTGGGGCAGGCGATCGGGATCTCGGCCGATGATGTTCGAGGTATGGCGCCGCTGGACGGCCAGGTGCTGACCGACGACGACCGCAAGCGGCTGGAGAACTTGGGCCGCAACGGCGACGGGATCGACGCCGGGGTCTGGGGACAATGGACCAGCTCGGTCGAGAACCGGCAGGCCAAGGCCGAGGATGTCTTGGCCGGGTCGCTGCCCGAAACGCACAAGATGGCCGCGCAGTAGCGGCCTTCAGCGGACGGCCTTGTCCAGCCACCGCGCCCAATCGGGCGCGTCTGGGGGCAGGGCCGTCCGCCCCAGGCTTGCCTCGGCCGCAATTGCGGCAGCCGACGAAGCAGGCGCAGAAGCCCAGGCCTCGGCCGGATCTGGCATCGGTTCGCAGGCAACCGGACCCGTCGCGGGGCCAGCGCCCTGCGCGGCACTGCGCCGGCGGCGATCCTGCAAGCTATCGACAAGGCGACGCAGCATGGCCGGATCGGCCATGCGGGGCAGCATTCGGGCGATGCGGCGGGCCTTGATGTCCCGCACCAGCCGCTCGTATCGCAGGGTGCGGCGCAGGTGTCGGTCGACCGCTGCGGCGGCCTTCTGCGCCGCTGGGTCCGTCATCGGCGGCAGGGCACGATGGGCCGCCAGCATTGCCGCCATCCGGTCAACCGACAATCGGTGCGAGATCGAGGACCCGTGCCGGCGATAGGCATAGAGCGGGTCCGGCAACAGCACGTATCGCGCCCCGTCAAGCAGGATCCGCAGGATCAGATCATAGTCCTCGCCGATCTGCAGGCGCGTGTCGTATCGATGGCGCCCAAGCACCCGGCGAGACATCAGCGGCTTCAGGTAACCCAGGCCCGGCACGTTCGGGTCGCCGCTGTTCGCACGCAGGAACATCGCGGTGTCGATGATCATCGGGCGGTCCATCGCCAGCGGCTGCAACAGGGTCCGACCGCCCTGCGCCTCGGGCGCGCCGAAATGCACCAGATCATCGGCCACGAGGTCAGCGCCCTGCCGTTGGGCCGCCGACAGCAGCCGCGAGAGGCGCTGCGGGTGGATCAGGTCGTCGCTGTCGACAATGGCGATCCAGTCACCCCGGGCCGCATCCAGCGCTCGGTTGCGCGTCGCCGCAGGTCCCTGGTTCTGTTCCGAGGCCAGTACCCGCACGCGGTTGTCGCCTTGGGCTATCGCGCGGGCGATGGGGACGCTGTCGTCGTCTGATGCGTCGTCGGCAAGGATCAGTTCAATTCGACCGTAGGTCTGATCGAGGACCGAACGCATCGCCTGTTCCAGAAACGAAGCGCCTTGAAAATTGGCCATGATGACGCTGACGAGGGCATTTTCCGGTGAAATGCCGACAACTGCCCCGGACGGCGCCAGATGTCTGTTGTTTTGCATCTCGGCCGTTCCGCCCCGTGGTTGACCCGACTTCACCTGAATTTCATAACCATGTGTACAGGGTGCGACAACAGCCAGGCACCGCAAGGAAAGATGATGCCATTGATGGTGCAGATCCTGGGCACGGCTGCCCGCTTGAGCGGCGCGATCGCGATTGCCGTGGTGGCTGGCACAACAGCCGCAGCGCAGGACATGCTGATGCGCCAGGGGTTCCGCGACGACTTTACCGCGCCGATGCTGAACACCAAGCGGTGGTTCATTTCGGACGGCTGGACGAACGGCAAGCATCAGGATTGCGAATGGTCGAAGAAGGCCGTGTCGGTGCGGGAAGGTTTCCTGCGCCTGGCGCATATTCCGGCAGAGGGCGACCGGAAACCCCTCTGCGGCGAGATCCAGGCACGTGCCTTCCTGCAATACGGCACGATCGAGGCGCGTGTCCGCACCCCAAGGGGATCGGGGCTGAACGCCTCGATCTTCACCTACACGGGTCCGACCTACAAGGCGCCCCACGACGAAATCGACATCGAGGTGCTGACACGCGACACATCGGAAATCACCTTCAACACCTTCGTATCCGGCAAGATGGCCAATGGAGAGGTCGTCTCGGTCGACCCGCCCATCGACGAGGCGTTCCACACCGTCGCCATGACGTGGGAACCTGACCGCATCACATGGTACCTGGATGGCCAGGAGGTGCATCGCACCGCCGAAGGCTCGGAGCTGCCCGATCATCCGCAGAAGATCTACATGTCGTTCTGGAGCACGACGATGCTGATTGACTGGATGGGCGAGCAGGGGCCGCGGGAAGGACCGCTGGAATACCTGGTCGACTGGGTGGCCTACACGCCGGCCGGTCAGTCCTGCCTGTTCGAAGGCTCGGTGACGTGCTGACCGGACTGCCGATACACCACCATGTGCGCCGGCCGCGCCCGGCAAACCGGGGGCTGAGGCTGACCTGGTCGAACGACGTCCTGGCCGCCAGCATCGCGATCGGCGGGCTGGCACTGCTGCCAATGCTGGGTTCAGTGGCGGCGCTGGCATTCTTGGCGGCCGGGATGGGGTTGATCGTGACCGGCCCGGACAGCACCTTGCGCGCCCTCCGCCGCGAATGGCTGGTCGTTGCGATGGCGGTCTGGTGCCTGGCGTCATTTGCCTGGTCCGACTATCCCAGCGTGACCATCCGCTATGGGTTGCAGCTGCTGCTGACCGTGCTGATCGCCATCGTGATCTGCCAGCGGATACCACCGCGCATCCTGATAAAGATCGTTCTTGCAACGCACCTTGTAGCGGGTCTTGCAAGCCTTGCGTCCGGCAGGGCGCGGGAAGTGGGCGGTTTCCTGGGGATCTATGGCAGCAAGAACGCGCTGTCGGCCGCGATGGGGCTGCTGTTCCTCGTGGCTCTCACCGTGCTTCTAGACCGCCGGATGCCGCGGATCTGGCGGCTTCTCGGGGCAGTCGGAAGTGCCCTCGGGCTGATGCTGCTGGTCATGGGCCAGTCGACCGGCGCGCTTGCCGCGGTGATCGCCGCCATCCTGGCATTGGGGCCGATCCTGCTGCTGCAACGGCTGACCCCCCCCGCTCGGTTGGTCCTGACCGTCCTGACCCTCGTGCTGATGGCGTCGGCTGCTGTGATGCTTTCCACGATGGTCGACACGCTGGCGCTGATGTTCCTCGATGCGACCGGAAAGGACGTGACGCTGACCGGGCGCACCGATCTCTGGCGCATCGCCTTTGACGAGATTTCGGAACGCCCCTTTTTCGGCGCGGGCTTCCAGGCGGTCTGGGTCCACGGGAACCCCCTGGCGGAAGAATTGTGGGAGATGTTTGGGATCAAGTCGCGCGGCGGCTTTCACTTCCACAACACGCTGATCTCGAACGCGGTCGAGATCGGGCTGATCGGCGCCGCGATTCAGGGAACGATCTTCTTCATCGCCTTGTGGTACAGCCTGAACTGGACCGTCCGCAGCCATTCCGGACCGTCGCTGTTCATGGCCCTGTTCATGGTCCGTCAATTCACGTCGATGGGGGTAGAGGTCGTGTATTTCTTCCAGTTCGACATGTTGACCCTGCTGACGATTGCAGCGCTCTACTATGGGCGCAGCTACAGACTGTCACAGGGGGGCTGACTTGATCTGGCGTCAATGGCGGGTGTCGGCAGCTACCTTGTCCCACCGCGACCCCTTCTTGTCCGCCCCGTCCTGCTTGCCCTGTCCCGCCCCGCGACGCTTCCCGTCGCGCCTGAACCGGCCGGCCTGAAACGCGACATAGAGGACGACCATCACCTGCGCCACGACCAGCAGGATCGCAAGGTGCATCAGGATGGTCCAGACCGACAGCCCCTCACTGATCCCCAGTGCCGCGACCAGGACCGTGGCAGCGCCGACGGCGACAAGATAAAGAACAACGAACATTCATCTCCACCCCTTCGCCCACCGATAGTACAGGGGCAAAGGGCAGCGGGGAAGAGCTTTCCGCAAGCGCCAGCTGGCACCAGGCGCCTGCGCGTCAGCGGCCGGTGCCTGAAGGGGACACCAGTATCGTCTCGACCGAACCCGGCACCAGGAACGACTTCAACCGGCGCGGCACCATCCGGTCATAAACGACGCCCAGGCAATAGGCCTCGAGCTGCGGGTGGTTCGTCAAAACGGTTTCCACCATGTCACGCGGAGTCTTGCCCCACTCCGCGACGATGACGAAGCCCGGCAGCTCCTGCAGGATCGCGAGGCCCTGTGCACCCGGATAGAGCGGCGGGACGTCCAGCACGACGCAGCCGAATTCATCACCGATCTGGTCCAGGATCATGCGCAGGGTCCGTGCCACGGCCAGGTCGTCGCAGGCCTCGCTGCTGGCAAGGCCGGCTGGCAGCACCGTCAGGTGGCTGTGCTTGACGTCCCAGAGAAGCGATCGCCAGTCGCCCGGGTCCGCGGCAAGATCGCCAAGGCCCCGCTTTTCGTCCAGGCCGACGATGTGACTTAGCTGCCGGTCCCGGCGGTCCGTGTCGATCAGCAGCACCCGCCGCCCCGAGGATGCGGCCGTCTGGCCAGCCAGGTTCAGCGTGACCGTCGACCGGTCCTCGTACCGGTGGAACGACGTCATTCCGATGACCGGCAGCGAAGAGCTGCGGCCGCTGGCGGCCAGCCGGATATGCCGAAGCGTTTCGGAATAAAGCGAGTCCGGGTGTGCCAGAACCGGAATCGGAACGGGCGGGATCTCTGGCCGCGTCACCGCCGGCAGGGTCGATCCGCTGGCGGTGCTGGCGCTTTTCGTCAGGCGCAGCAGCGGCGGCACGGCGCGATGCGACCGGCCAAGCATCGGCAGATGGCCCAGAAAGGGCAGGCCCGAACGGTCGGTGACGTCGTTGGCGGTCCGCATCGACCGGTCGCGCGCCTCGCGCAGCGCCGCGCGGGCAAGGCCGAAGAACAGGCCCAGTAGTCCTGCAGCGATGGCTGTCCGGGTGGTCGCGGGACCCGACGGGATGTTCGGCACTTGGGCATGGGACAACACGCGGACGTTCGACACGGGGAAGGACTGCTGCTGCTCGAATTCCTGCGACCGCGTCAGCGTGGTCTGGTAGAGGGTCGAGAGCGTCTCGGCCTCTTGCTGCAACGAACGCAGCCGAACCAGCGCCGCGGCCTGTCCCGCATTCGTCTCTGTCACCTCGTCAAGGCTGCGCCCGAGCGCGTTGACGCGCTCCTCGGCCACGGCCAGTTCGGTCCGGGCCTCTTGGCGGCGGGCCTGCAGCTCGATGAACAGGCGTTCGGCAGCGCTGTTCAGCGTCTCTCGTAGCCCCGCGACCTGGGGATGATCCGGCCCCGAACTCTCCACCAGCTGCTGCAGCCTGGCGGTGATGTTGTTGTAGTTGTCCAGCCGCGTGCGCAGCGAGTCAGACACCGGCCCTCCGATGCTGAGGGAGCTTCCGGCCCTCAGCCCCTCGACGCCCCCAGTGACCGCCTGGTCGAAAATGTCCAGAAGCGCCTGCGCGCGGGCGCGTTCGCTGATCGCCTCGGTCAGGCTGGCGTTCAGCTCTCCCTGCGCCTGTTCGCCCAGAAGTACGCCGGTCGAGGACATGGCCAGCTGGTTCTCGGTCGCGAACTGCTCGGCCGCGTCGGCGGCGGCCTGGGCCTGGGCGCGCAGCTCCTTCAGCCGATCAAGCATCCACGCGCTGGTCTGCCCCACGGCATTCGCGTTCGAGGTCAGGATGTCCTGCGCATAGGCATCGGCATAGGCGTTGGCGACGGCCGCCGCATAGACCGGATCGTGCGAGACATAGTCCACCGACACGGCGCTGCTGCGGCCCACACGGGCGATGGTAATCCCCCGCTGCAACATCCAGGTGGCGCGGCGGGTGCGCGGGTCCACCCGCTCGGCGGTCGCGTCCTGCGCTTGCGGTGCCACGTCGTCCTCGGGCTCGGGCTCGGGCGCGGCGGGGCTGATCAGCATCGTCACCTTGTCCTTGATCCGGTTGACCGGCAGGAACAGGGTGCCCAGGAAGCGGTCGATCCCGGTCGTGACCGGCGAAGTCGGGGGCGACAGGAAGGCTGGGTCTTCGGCCAGTCCGGTGATCTCCAGAACGTCATGGGCCAGCTTGTCCGACGACATGACGACTCGGGCGTTCTCGATGGTCTCCTCGGGCATGGCGCGGCCGTCGATGCCGCCGACCTGGCGGATCGAGTTGTTCATCGTTCCGTCCAGAAGCAGCGTCGCCGAGGCGCTATAGGTCTCGGGCTTGGCCAGCGCATAGACCAGCCCCAAGGCCCCCAGCAGAACCGCCGGCAGCAGGATCGTCGTCTTCTGCCGGCGCAGCGCGGCCATCATCCACCGCAGCTCGATCGTCTGCGTCGGGGGCGGGGGCGACGCGTCCGGAGAGACCGGTTGCAGATAGGGTCTGAGTTCGCGGGTCATCGCCTTCCTTTCGAACTGCCGGGCAGTCCGGGCGAGCTTCCATAGAGTTCGACCTGGCGGGCACCTGCCAGATGCAGGGTTGCGCCAAGATGCAAGGCGGCGCGCATCAGTTGGGGGTTGCGGCGGGCGGGATCGGCGGCACGGGCCGCCGCCATCGCGCAGCAGGCGAAGGCCTTGACCGCCGCCAGCGCGGCGGCGCCGACGCGGCCAAGACGGCCACGACCCCTGGCGACGATGCTGGCATGGGTCTGCCCCATCCGGTAGCGTCGGCGGAGCAGCCACGGCAGCGTGGCGCGGCCGGGCGGCACCGCCTCGTCTATGACGGCGGCGGGGGCGAAGGCGATGCGGCCGCCAGCGGCCAGATAGTCGGCAAACCAGGCGGTATCCTCGCCGCCGCTGCGGCCGCGACGGGGATCGAAGCGCAGCCCGCGCCAGGTCGGGTCGGCCATGTCGATCATGTTGTTGCCGGTATAGCCCGCGCGGATCCGACCGTCGGACGCCATCACGGGGCGGTTGTCATGGGCGCGCGTGCTGACCATCCAGGCGGGCACCTGCGGCGGATAGGCGGCGTTGACCGGGCCCAGAACCGCCCCGGCCGGATCGGCCCTCCAGGCGGCGACCAGTTGTTGCAGCCACTCGGGCCGGGCGGTCTGGTCGTCATCCAGATAGATGAACAGCCGCGCCCCGACCGCCTCGGCGTGATCCAGCAGCGCGTTCCGCGCGATCGAGATGTTGCCGGCCGGGGCGTGCAGATAGACGATCGGCACCGGGTGGTCCTGCGCCACGCGCGCCACGAGGTCCCTGGCCGAGGGCGTGTCGTCGTTGTCGGCGACGGCGATCCTGACACCCATCCCGCAGGGCTTCAGGTCGCGCAGCGATGCCAGCGTCTGCGCCAGCTCGGGCCGGCGGAAGGTGCAGATGCCGATCAGGACCGCGTTGGACATGTCAGCCATGGTGCAGCCCCCCTTTCCGCCCCACGGCCAGCCATTCGCGCCAGAAGCCGAAGGACCAGGCGAGATGCATGGCACCGGCGAAGAACCCGGCCGGAAGACCGGCGAGGCTGCGGTTCGTCGCCGCGATGGCGATGCCCCCGGCCAGGCAGGTCGCCAGCCACGCCAGCAGCGGCAGCGCAAACACCCACGCAATCGGCGTCAGCACCACCAGGGCCAGCGCCGGCGTCAGCAGCGCCACGACCGCCTGCCGTGCGCCGGGGCGGGCGCCATGTTTGGACAGGTTGCGCCGTCGTCCCCGACCGAAGGCCTGGTACTGGCGCATCAGGGGCGCAAGGCTGCTCCGGGGGACATAGACAAGCCGGGTGCGGCCGGTCAGCCAGATGCGGTAGCCGGCCTGCTTCAGGCGGTGATCCAGCTCCGCGTCCTCATTGTGGCTGAATGCCTCGTCATAGCCGCCGACGGCCCTGAAGGCCCTGATGCGCATCAGCGCGTGGTGCCCGTGATCGACCCAGGCGCCCTTGCCGGCCAGCCGGTGCGCCGACCCGCCATTGCCGAGCCGAGAGTTCTGTGCCGCCGCGATGGCGCGCTGCCAGAAGCCCCGGCCGCGGGCGTCCATGGACACCACGACGCTGTCGGCGCCGGTCGCCGCGGCCTCGGCCAGCAGCGTATCGGCGAAATCGCCGGGGTAGAAGCTGTGCGCATCCATGCGCAGAAGCCATGTGGCGTCGCCGCCGATGCGGGCGACGGCGGTGTTCACGGCGGCCGCCTGCAACCGGCCCGGATTGTCGATCAACCGGATGCGAGCATCCCCGGCCGCGGCCTTTTGCACGATGTCGCGTGTCGCGTCGGTGGAGCCGCCGTCGGCAACGACGATCGTGGCACCCTCGGCGGCGGGAAAGGCGCAGACACTGGCCAGCACGTCGGCAACATGCGCGGCCTCGTTCAGGGTGGGGATGACGATCAGCAGCCCGCTCATGCCGCCACCTCGGAGAGGGGCGGTGCGGTCCCGCAGATGGCGCGGGTCAATGCACCGCATTCGGCGCGGTCCATGTGCAGCCGGTCCCGGGGGATCGCGGCCAGCGCCTGGCGGAACCGGGCGAGGGCCTGCGCATCAAGCGCCGAAAGCCCGGAACGGATCGCCTCGTCCTCGGCCGAGGCGAGCGTGGGGCCGCAGCCCCAGGCCTGCACGTGGCGCGCGACCTCGGTCCCGTTCAGCACGATGGGAACAGCGCCGTTCAGGCACCCTTCGTAAAGGCGGTTTGGCAGCAGCCAGTCAGAGTTCTGGCCCGCCTGGTACCGGTCGATCAACCAAGCCAGGTCGACTTCTCCATAGATCTTCGCCAGATCGTCCGGCCACCGATATGGGCCCAGATACTCCATGTCCGGGTTCGTCGCGATGACCTCCTGGAAATCCGGCAGCACGTCCAGCGCGGGACGCCCGCGAAGGACCACGCGGAAGCGGCCCGGCGCCGCGCGGGTCAGCCTGTCCAGCGCCGCAAGCGAGAACTGGCAGCGCAGCATGCCGAACCAGCCGATGACCAGCCTGCCGTCATCCCGCCGGGCAGCGGTCGGGGCTGCCGGCAGCGCGTCGGAAAAGGGCTTGTTCTCGACCAGCAGCGGCGGGATCTGTGGCTGACCATAATCGCCCAGGTAGCGCGACAGGAACGCGGGCGATGACACGACGACCAGTGCCGAGCGACGCATCAGCGCCGCCTCGGCCTTGCGGACCGCGCGGGACTTGGCGCCGGTCCCCAGCACCATCGCGTGAATGTCCAGAAGCTCGTAGACGAGGCGCAGGGGCCGCCGCCGCTGCAGAGCCGCACCCAGCATCAGCATCTCGAGGTTGCGGGCCAGGACGACCTCGGCCTTGCCGGTCGGTGGCAGAAGCCGCGCGATCCGGTGCAGCGCCGCCGCGACCGCGGCAACGCGCTGGACCATCCGGCCGTTGGCCGTGCGTCCCAGAACGATGGCGGGTTCAGGTAGAGGGCCCCCCGACCGCCGGAACCCGGCCACCCGAACCTGCGCCCCGCCGCGGCGAAGCATCTCGACCCTGCGCCAGATCGAGGGATCGTCCAGATCATGCGCCAGATAGGTTACAAGCACCTGCCCGCTTCTCCTTGGCCAAACATACCACCGACCCCAGGAACGGTTGGGCCGGCTGTCACCATTTGCACAGCTGTGTAACAGGCCGATCACTGTGGTCCTTACCTTGCCGTGAAAGGCGGGTAAACCGATCGGGTGGGGTCGCGCGCCCCTGTGGCATCTGCTGATGCATCGGGCATCGATCTGCCCCGAAACAGGCAGGGGCGCCGCATCCGGCATCATCTTCCGTCCGCACGCGCGTCCAGCAGGTAGCGGACCTTGACGGCATCATGGGGCACCGCCGCCAGCCCAAGCCGCTGCATCAGGGCCAGGCGCTTGTCGCGGGCGGTCAGCAGCAGGATCGGCCAGATCCGTGCGGGGTCCCGCAGCGCCTGCGCCGCCGCATGGCCCAGACCGCCGCTGGATTTCCGGTCGAGGAACAGCCGGTGATGATACTTGTTGCGGGTCAAGAGTTCTTGCTTGGCCAGCATGTCGCGGGCGTCGGGCGGCAGCGGGTCGTCCGACAGGATCTGCCGCGCGGCGCGCGAGAAGCTGCCAAGGTCGTCGGTCCGGTGCCGCGCGCTGAGTGAATTGCCGCGTTGGAAGGCGACGTAGCCGCAGGACCGGATCGTCAGAAAGCGCGCCCCCTGCGCCATCAGCCGGACGTAAAGGATGAAATCCTCTCCCAGCCGCAGGGTGCGGTCATAGTGCAGCCCCGTCCGGGTCAGCACGTCACGCGAGATCACCGGCTTCAGAAGGCCGGTCTCGTTCCGGCCCATCCGGCCCGAAGCGAGGTTCCCGGCGATGAAGCGGGTCAGCGACAGAATCTGCGGGTCGTCGGCAAACTGCGGCACCGTCAGCGCAGCCGGGTCGTCGCGCAGGCGGTCGGGGACCAGGGCGACGTTGTCGGCGGCCAAGTCCCAGCCCTGATATGCGAACAGGCGCCGGAAACGGCCCGGCAGGAAGGCGTCGTCCGAATCCAGGATTGCGATCCACGGTGCGGTCGAGGCACCGATGGCAAGGTTCCGCGCCTCGGCCGGCCCGACGTTCTTCGCCAGCGCCATGACGCGCAGGCGACCGCTGCCGTCGTCGACCGTCCGTGCCACCGCGGCGGTGTCGTCATTCGACGCGTCGTCGACAATCACGACCTCGGCGACCTCTGGCTCGGCCAGCGCCGACCGGATCGCCTGAGCGATCGTGCGGCTGGCATCATGAGCCGGGATGATGACGGCGACCTTGTTCATTCACGAGCCTTCGCAACTTGCCGGTGTTGTGCGGGCAATAACGGCCAGCCGCAACCCGGCCCCGCCCCATAGCCTTGCTTTGCAACAGTTTGCTGACGACAGAGGCCGGATTGGGCGCAAAACAGGCAGCACGGCGAGGTTTTTCACCGAAGCGTGACCGGCCGCACCTTCTCGGCGCCGCGTCGCACAGTTCCGCGATGCTGAGAAGGCCCGCGCCGTAGACGGGATCATGGTCCGGCGCGCCGAGGTCGGCGGCCTTTTCGCGCAGGACCCGCTTGACCTCGGCCGCGGGCAGATTGGGGCGGTTCTCGCGCAGGATCGCCGCCGCGGCGGTGACGAAGGGCGCGGCGAAGGACGTACCCGTCTTCCACCGCGCCCCCGACACAGATGCCGCCGTCCAGACATTCACGCCCGGCGCGGCAAGTTCCACATGCGGCCCCCGCACGGCGCGGCGATAGACGCGCTTGCTGCCGTCGACGGCGGTGACGGCGATAACCGGATCATAGGCTGCGGGATAGGCGGGCGGGGCGGTGGGCCCCTCATTGCTCACGGCGGACACGACGACGATGTCGCGCTGGGTCACCAGGTCGGTCACGACCCCGGCCAGCGCGTCGTTGTCCGGTCCCGCCAGGCTGAGGTTCAGCACGCCGATCTCGCGCTCGACCAGCAGGTCAATGGCCCGCAACAGCGAAAAGACGTCCGCCCGCTCGTCCGTGCCGACGCGGTGAAAGGCGTCGACCGCCACAAGCCGCGCCGCCGGCACGAGGCCCGGGGCGCGCGTCGCCGGATCGCCGACCAGCAGGGCCGCCACGGCCGTGCCGTGCAGCTGCTGGGACGGGTCAAGCTGGGCCGGGCCAAGGTTGTGCAGGTCCAGCCGCGCGCCCTGAAAGGTCTCGTGATCCTTGTTGATGCCGGTGTCGACCATGCCGATGGTCGCGCCGCTGCCGCAGGAGGGCGTCCGCTGGCGCGGCATCGGCCAATCGATCAGCAGCCTGGCCGGGCACTCGGCGCCGTCGCAGGTCGCATCGAAGGCCTGCTCGGTCCGGTAGAAATGGTTGAAGTCGGCGTCAGACCCGCTCGGCAGGGCACGGCCCGCGCGGCCTCCAGGCTCCGGCCCGGCGGGATCGACAGCTTGCGCGCCGTCGTTCCCAAGGCGGGCAGGCCCACGTCCTCGATGACACCGAAGCCTTGGGCGATGAGGCTGTCCAAGTCGTCGTCGTCCAGCGCCAGGGCCACGATCTCGTCCGGGGCGAAATCCGGCAGCGGGGCCGGTGCGACGGCAACCGGCCCATCGTCACCCTCATCGTCGTCGTCGTCATCGTCGTCGGCCCAGGCCGCGCCGGTCGGCCACGGGGCATCCGCAGGCCAGGGAACGACGCCCGCCGAGGCGATGGCAACGCAGAGCAGGAAGATCAACGGTTGTCTTGGCACGGCGAGTTTCCCCCGATACGGCTAGGCCCGACATGAGGACAACGTGGCGCGACGGATTTCATTCCACGCCTGCCGGACATCTCACCGAGGGCCCGTCCCGGATGGAAGACGCGTTCGAAGCGGACCTTGTCGCGGCGCTGCCGCAGCTGCGCCGTTACGCCTTGTCGCCGTGCCGTCAGGGCGCCATGGCGGACGACCTGGTCCAGGGCACCGTGGAGCGTGCCGTTGCGTCAAGGGGGCGGGTGGACCCGGACATGCGGCTCGAGGCATGGCTTTTTCGGGTGCTGCGCAATCTGTGGATCGATCAGACCCGCCGCACCCGCACCCGGGGTGTCGAGTTGGACGTGACCGAGATGCCCGAGGCCGCCATCCATGACGGCGAACGCGCACTGGAATCGGTCCTGATGCTGCGCAAGACCGAGGTCGCCATCGCCACGCTTCCCGCCGATCGGCAGGACGTGCTGCGGCTGGTCTGCATCGAGGGCATGTCCTATTCCGAGACCTCGGAAATCGTGGACATCCCGATCGGCACGGTCATGAGCAGGCTTGCCCGCAGCCGGGTCGCGCTGCCGCAGAAAGCGGGAATAAACTGACGCCGCGGACGTTGACGCAGGATGTCGAAAGAAGAACGAAGATGATGGATCACGGCTTTTCCGACGAAATCCTGATGTCTTATGCGGACGGGGTGCTTGATGCCGAAACCTCGCAACGGCTCGAGGCGGCGCTGGCGCGGGACCCGGCGCTGGCGGACCGGCTGCGGCTGTTCACCGGCACCCGCGACGTGCTGGCAGAACTGCGTGACGCGCCCCCCGCCGAGCCGGTGTCGGACGAGCTGATGGCCCGCGTGCGCCAGACGCTGGACGCGGCCAAGGCGCCGGGCAGGGTGGAGGCCTTCCGCCCCCGCGCCTCGACGGGGTTCGGCGGCTGGCGGGGGGGGCGCGATCGCGGCGTCCTTGGCGCTGGTGGTCGCGCTGAGGACGGCTTCGGCGTTGGCAGGCTGGGCCCCGACGACGCCCCATCTGGCGTTGCGGCACCGGAACTGGCGGACGCCCTGTCCCAGCTTCCCAGTGGCCGGACGCGCAGCCTGACCGGGGCCGAGGTGGCCGAGGTGTCGTCGTTCCGCACCGATGGCGGCGAATTCTGCCGCGAATTCGAGCTGGCGCAGGAACGCGGCAGCACGCTGACCTCTGTCGCGTGCCAGGCCGACCGTGGCTGGGACCGGCGCTTCGCCGTCGCCTCTGGCGGCGAGGTCGAGGGCTGTGCGCCGGCCTCGGCGCTCGACACGCTGGAAACCTATCTGAGCGGCATCGGCGCGGGAACCGCGCTGTCCCCCCGAGGAGGAAGCGCGGCTGCTGGGCGAATGACAGGTCAGGCGGCGCGGGTCGCCTGATCGCGCCGCACCGGCCGGATCACCGCCACGTCCCGGCGCGACAGCAGGTCGGCCATTCGCGCAAAAGCGGCGGCGTCCAGCCCCGGATCGGCCACCACGACGCGGGGACGCAGCAGGCGCATGCGCACCAGCGACACCGCCGTCCGCTCTCCCTGCGTCAAGTTGCGGCCGCCTTCGGCGACGGTGCCGGTCAGCCCACCCAAACGCTGCATCAGCGGGCCAAGCCCCTCGGCCAGAGCCAGCTTCTGACGCTTTTCATCCGTCGGGCGGTTCGTGCAGCCAAGCGACAGCGCCCGCCGCAGGGGACCGTGAAGGATCTCGGGCGCCGGGCCGATGCGGGCCACGCCGCGCCTCAGGCTTCCGCGGCCAAGTTCGTGCAGGTCGACCCCAGACAGCAGGATGCGTCCCTCGGCCGGGCTGTCGAGGCCCAGCAGCAGGTCGGCAATTGCCTCGGCGTCGATCCCGGACAGCGGCAGCTCGGCCTGGATGGCGGCAGGAACCGATAGATCCAGTACCGCACCCGACGGCAGGCGAGCACCTTCGAAGAGGACCTCAACCGGTCCCGCGGGCAGCGATTCAGATGCGGCATAGACGTCACGGGCCTGCCGCGACAGCGCCGCGCTGGTCTTTTCGGCGGCGGCGCGAGAGGCCGCGTGGTGGTTGAAGATGCCGCCGAGTTCCCGCAGCGGCAGGACCAGCAGCCCCATCGCGGCCAGGCCCCCGGCAATTGTGCCGGGCGGCATCTGCAAGCGGTATCCCAGCAGGATCAGCGCGGCCGCCGCCGCACCCGCGCAGAGGTCGGGCAGCGCCTTAAGCGTCTCGGCAGCAGGCGGTGGCGCAAGGCGGCGCCGATCATGGCGTTGGTGCGGCGGTCAAGCTGCGCGATTTCGGTCCTGCGGCGGCCCAAGCGGTCCAGCTGCGGGGCAAAGGGCATCCGCTCGGCCATGTCGGCGGCGATGCGGGCGCGCCGGGCGCGAAGGCGACGGGTCAGCGGCACAAGGCGCCGCCCGCCCGCCAGGCCCGTTGCCAGCACGACGGCGGCGGTGGGGGCCGCGATCCACAGGAACGCAGGCTCCATCAGCCACAGAACGGCCAGCGTCACCGGCACCAGGATCACCGCCGAGATCAGCTTGGGCAGGCCCAGCCCATCCAGTTGCGAAACGCCATCATGTCGCCGACGAAGCGCAACGAGACATATCCCGCCCGGCGGCGGGCTGCGGCACTGGCCGGCATCGCCGCGGCGGTGGCAAAAAGTCTGGATCTGCCGGGCATCCCGGTCAGCGCATCGGGGCGAAGGCCGTGGCGCGCCAACTGGGCGACACCACCCGCCGCCGCCACCGCGTCGCCGCAGGCGACGACCAAGCCCGACATGCGCTGCCGCAGCCAGGGGTCGGCGACCAGCTGCCCGGTTTCCCGCTGAAAGAGGCCGTCGGCGATCTCCATCACGGCAATCTGGCACCCTTGGACGGCGGCGTGGGACAAGAGCCGCTTGATGCCGTCCTTCACGCGTGCCAGGGGTTCGCGATAGGTTGTCAGCATCCGCGCGTCGGTGAAGTCGGCCACCCAATGCGCGCCCGCGTCGGCATATTCGTTGTAGTCCCCGAAGGCGCCGGTGCCGGTGCCCTTCAGGGCCGCCACCCGATAGCCGGCGCGCCGCAGACTCAGGGTGAGCTGCGCGGTCGCCAGCGTCTTGCCCGAGTTCATGGCCGTTCACAGCACGAAAATCACCGGGATCTGCGAGGGGCCGGGCAGCGCGGGCAGCGCAAAGCGCGCCAGGTTGACGGGCACGCCGTCAGCGTCCCCCAGGCGCCCGACCGGCAGCAGCCGGGTTGCGGGCTTGATGCGTCAGTTGCGGCGCAGCTCTAGCAGGCCGCTGAAAAAGTCGGCTCTCGACGCGGTTTGCGGAACATGATTCACCCTTGGCACGACAATGGCGGGGGTGATGATGCGTGGGGCGGACAATACGAGCGGATCGCTGTTCAG
>NZ_JAOTBD010000042.1 GCF_026162625.1 Paracoccus beibuensis
GACGCTTGCGCTACCCGAGGGCTCCGCGCCCGGCGCGCTTGCCCTGAAACGATCCGCCGACTACCAATCTCAAACCGGCAGACTCTCGTTATGACCGAGGGACCAACGGGGGGCAGGTCAGGAGGTCCCGAACTGCAGACGTACAGCCTTAGCCGCTTGATCTGGATCGATGCCCAATAGTTCGAGGAGACTTTTGCTGATCCTAGCTATGTAGTCCCACTGGGTTTTGGTCTGCGTCTTTTCGGGGCGTGCCCAGTCCCGGGCTTCCTCGCTCGCCGTCCGGATAGCATCACCGCTAGCCTCGATGCGGTCCTCGATGTCGTCTGGCGAGGCAGCTAAGGCCATGGCAATGCCCACGAGGGAACCTACGAGTTGGAGTTCCTGCCACTTTGCACCCTTGCCGCCATCTTTGAATTGATCGGACCACAACTCATCGTGCGATGAATGGAGTTCGACAGCTTGCAGCAGCAGCGAGAACAGTTTGTTCAACGTCGATGAACTGGCCAGCCGGTGCGATCTGTTCTTCTGAATCGCGATCAGCAACTGGTCGATGTTACGGCTAGTCGATGCCAAGTCCTTCCCAGCGGTATCATGCACCAGGACTGAGATGACCCAAGCTAGAACCTTAGTGCGCTTGTAGCGCGTGTCGCCAAAACCGTAGCTTTTCAGCGCCTCACTGAGGCGCTGAAGATTGGGGATGCCGGCCAGCGATTCGGCGATTTTGGCGACATCAGTGTTCGGGTCGGCATCACCGGCGGCGGCAAGAGTCGCGCGGGTAAGTTCGACCTCGTGGTAAACCGCGTTACGGATCTCTTCAGCATTAAGGTGTACGCCCTGCTTGTTGTAGAGTCGAAAGACCTCATGGATCTGGGCTTGACTAGCCTTGGTGTATTCGATGACGGGAATGCGGTACTCTACGACTTCCTCGAACAACCCCTTGATGGTGACTTCCTCAGCAGCGACCTTGATCACCAAGTCCTTAATCTGCGTGTAGTACTTCCCGCGGAGAGGCTCTAGGTAGGAGCCAATCAGCCCGCCTTCTCCGGTCGTGCGCAGCTTGAATGGGAAGTAGTATTCGTTCTCATGTGTGGCATTGAGTGCGTAACCTTCCAGCGCTTTCCACGCACGGCGGAAGGCCGGGTAATCGTGGTGGAACAGATCCGTTAAATTCTTGCCACCGTGGTCATCGAGACGCCCTTGATCGTTGAATTTTTTATCTCTGTGCCGAGCGGTGACCTCCACAACCTTCTGCGTGGCGACGGGGTGCTTTCCCACAAATCGGAGGATGGTCGTGAGCCTCTGCTTGCCGTCGACGACCTCATACGGTGTGGTAGGTCCGGTTCGCAGTAGAATGATGGAGGGCAAAGGGACGCCACGGAGAATGGACTCCATCAGGGACTGTCGTTCGCCGTTGGCCCATACATCACCTCGCTGATAGGACGGCGTTAGGTTGGGCACCTTATTTGTGAGTTGGTAGATCGGCCATACGTCGGCCCTTGCTGTGACCGGCTCCGGACTCACCGCCTCCTCCCTCGCGTCGGATTCTGCCCAAGCGTCAGCCCACGAATGGGTGGCTGTTGCACGGCTGGTGCCCTTGGTCTCAAGTTCTTCAAGAAAATTTCTCTGGAGCCGGACGGCTGCCTCGACGCGCTCTTGTAGACGCTCTAGCGTGCGAAGGCTCAGCGGCGGGTAGGAGTCTCCGGGAGGAAGGAGGTCGGTGGGTTCAAGCTTGAGTTCAGCGATGAGTGCATGAAGGAATGGTTCACCGCCCATGAGTGGGAGGTCCTCGGTGAAGCTCAGCCAGCCTTGAATTTCAGCCAGTTTGTTCATCCATGAGTCGGAGGCGAAGTCGACGTCACCGCCGCTGAACATTGACGATACTGGGGGAACGCCATTGGGCGTGTCGGAAGCCTCTGAGAGATTTGCTAACCCGTCGGCGATGCTCTCCAGCAACAGGACCCGCGGGTCTTCCTCGCCGAAGTCGTCTTCGTGTTCGATGTGATCAGTCATCCAGTAACTCTCAACGGTTCAAGGTCAGAGGTGATGCTCGAGGTGGGCCGTATTAGCCCGTGCAACAACCGTTCGGCGATTGCTTTGACTACGCGAGCGTTCACTGCGTTCCCCAAGGCTTTATACGCGTCGATGTCGGACGCGGGTAACTGGATACCTCCGAGGCACTGAAGTTCAGCGCACTCGGCTGGTGTCATGTAACGACGTTCGCCGGCCAAATTAGCACCGAGAATGGGCACTTGGGTCTGCGTGAAGGCGATGAGACTTGGGGAGGTAGTGGGACGCTTGACCCGCAGTCCTGACGCACGCACCTGTAGCACGAAGTTGTCGATGTCACGGTCCTCACCTTGTGCGTTCCACTCCATCTTCTGGAAGCTAGACGGGAAGCTTTGTGGGCTCCATCTTGCGATCCAGGGATCGATCCAGTGGCGGTTGACTTTGTAGAACTCGCGATTTTGCCTGATAAAGGTCCGCTTCCAATGTGGGAAATTTAAGTCGCCTAGGCGGTTAGCGTGGCTAGGTATCCTCGCAAGTTGTTCGTCGAGCGAGCAATCGAGGGACCGGCCGAAGCTGCCCTTGAAACCCATCTGACTAAGACCCCGCACAGGCCTGCGACGCCAAACTCCTGCTGGAGTCTCGTCCAGGTAGGGATAGGTTGCACTAAATTCCATCGCCCAGATCGGGAAGGAAGGCAGCTTCAGCGAAGCCGGCGAGCGGCGCAGGAAGTCGCCCCACATGTCAATGGCTCGCAGCGTCTGCTCCGGGATGGCGCGCGTGGACTGCTCTTCGTGGCGCAGTACCCATTGGATTTCGGTTGGTTCTTTATGCTTCGCTGGCCACTCAAAATGATCGAGACTCTGGAGAGATCCAACGAAGTAGGCGCGGTCTCGCACCTGTGGAATGCCAAAATCGTGGGGCGAGAAGTGCTCTACTTTGACGGAGTAGCCAAGCTCCTCCAACAAGCGAATGATCGTGATGCTAGTGCGGCCGCCGTTGTGCTTGAGGATATTGGGCACATTCTCCAGGATGAAGTGTTGTGGCCGCTTGACGCGCAAGACGTCGTGCACCTTGAAGAAGAGATTGCCCTGATCTGTGTCCTCAAAGCCCAGTTGGTCGCCTGCTTTAGAGAACGGTTGACACGGGAAGCCCGCAGTAAGGACGTGGTGATCGGGCACGTTGAGGGCTATGATTTCGTCGCTGCTCAACTCATTAAGGTCACCCCAAGCGTCGACACCGAAGTTGACCTTATAGAGAGCCTTCAGTTTAGGCTCCCTCTCTGCAGCGAACACACCACGCCCATCCAACTCATCGAGTGCGACGTGGAAGCCACCCAGCCCAGCGAAGAGGTCGACGAAACGGAAGGCCTCTTTACTAGTTCTCATTATCTCAGCCCCGTCCGTCTCTGCCTGGTCGGGCGAGATTTCTCATGATTTTTTCCAGCATTTCTATTGTGCCACTTCATGCTGTATGTCCAATAGTTTATTGACTTCCACGCGGAGTTGACCCCTGAAGATACGGACAAAATATGGACTGGTTTTGACCTGTTCCCCCGTGAGTCCTCAATTATGAGTTAGCTCTGTTCAGGTTTCGATCAGAGGTGGCTCGGGGAATCTGAACAAGGGCGGTAAGTGGATTATCCGCGCGACATCGGCATGATGCCGAGAGCGAGGAGAGACCATGACGAGACGACCGCGCCGGAACCACAGCCCGGCTTTCAAGGCGAAGGTGGCGCTTGCAGCCATCAGGGGCGAGCGAACGCTGGCTGAGCTGGCGGAACAGTTTGATGTCCATCCCAACCAGATCACGCAGTGGCGCACCGGGCACAGGCAGCAGTCGCTGGTACGCTGGGGCATCGGCTCGGGCCGTGTCAGGCAAGCTTTCACAGCCGGCAGGGGGTGCAGGATGAACGCTTCTCGTGCCTTGTCCCGCTGACGATGATGGGCACCGGCTGCGATCTGCATTGCGCTCGCCAAGTCCATGGCGGCATCCACCGGACCGCCCGCTTGATGCCATGGAAAGATGCCCCGCCAGTTGCGGCGGGGCCAGTTCCAACAGGGAGTTCCAGTCAACAGCCAACTCGCCGCTCTGTTCCCGGCACCTGGAAAGAGTGGCGCCGTTCCTGAGTGGCAGGTTCACGCTGCCAACCGCGTCTTCACCTCTCGACCATGAGGCCTTCGGCACAACACCCACGCATCCGGGCCCGATTCGGAAGGATCCAGGCTTGATGCGGCGCAAACAAGATGCGCCTGGCATCCAGAACCAGGCGCATCGGTACGACCTTGCCTAACGCCCGCCCTTGGCAGCAAACGCTTTGGAATCACGGCGCGACAGCCATAGCGTGAGGGCCAGGAACACAGCGGTGATGCCGTAGAGAAGCAGAGCGATCGGGCTCTGGAGCAGGACGGTGAAGTCGCCACCCGAAATCGACAGAGCCCGACGAAGATTGTTCTCCATATCCAGTCCCAGCAACAGCCCCAGAACCACCGGCACCAGCGAAAAATCGAGCTTGCGCAGAACGAAGCCCAGGATCCCAAAGCCGACCATGACCATCAGATCAAAGGCAGCATGCGTGATGGCATATACGCCCAGATAGCTGATGGCGACGACGAGCGGCATCAGACCCCAGGCAGGCAGGCCCAGCACGCGGGTAAAGATGCCGATCAGCGGCAGGTTCAGGATCAGCAGGACGAAATTTGCGAGATATAGTGCAGCGACCAGACCCCAGACGAGATCGGGACTGCGCTCGAACAGAAGCGGTCCCGGTTGGATGTTCAGCGAGATCAGCATGGCCAGCATGACTGCGGTCGTTCCCGATCCAGGCACGCCCAAGGTCAGCATCGGGATAAGAGCACCTCCGCTGGCGGCATTGTTGCCCGCCTCGGGCGCTGCAACGCCCCGAGGGTCGCCTGTGCCGAAGGTTCCCTTGTCCTTCAGGCGTTTCTCGAAACTATAGGCCATGACCGCCCCCAGGGATGCGCCTGCGCCGGGCAGGATCCCTGCGATGAAGCCGATCACCGAGCCGCGGAGCGAGGCGCCGAGACCCTCCTTCACGCGCGACATGCGCGGAAACACGCGGCCTTTCGGGATCAGCTGCCTGTCCTGTGCCTTCTGCTCGAGAAAGAACAGGATCTCGGAAATTGCAAACAGCCCGACCAGCGCGACGATGGGATCGAAGCCGTCGTAAAGATTGAAGCTGCCGAACGTGTACCGCGCCACACCGGTTGCCGGGTCCAGCCCCACGGTGCCCAGCATGAGGCCCAGGAGCGCCGCCAGCAGCGTCTTGCGGGGATCGGTTCCCGAGATGCCTCCGATCGTCGCGAACGCCATGACGTAAAGCGCAAAGTAATCCGCAGGACCGAAGTAGATCGCAGCCTTGGCCAGAAGCGGCGCGAAGAGGGTCAGGCCCAGGGTCGCCAGCGTCGCCCCGATGAATGACGCGATCCCTGAAATTGCCAGCGCATCCGCTGCCTGCCCTTTGCGCGCCATCGGGTAGCCATCGAGCGTGGTCATGATGGCAGGTTCGTCACCCGGAATGTTCAGCAGGATGGATGAGATGCGACCGCCATACATGCAGCCGTAGTAAACGGCCGACAGCAGGATCATCGAGGACGTGGCGTTCAGTCCGAAAGCAAAGGTCAGCGGGATGAGGATCGCCACGCCATTGACCGGGCCCAGACCGGGCAGGGCGCCGATCAGCGTTCCTGCGAAGCACCCCGCGACGATCAGGGCGAGATTGATCGGGAGGGCGGCGACGGCAAAGCCGGCCCAGAGCGAGGAGAGAATTTCCATGTCAGCCAAACCATGTCCCGAGCGCCGGGAGAGGCAGGCCCATCAACCGGTCGAAAAGCAGATAAAGTCCCGGCGCGGAGATCCCGGCGGTCAGAACCCCGCGTATAGGCGGCGCCCCCATCAGAAGCCCCAGCCCAAGGACCGCAACGAATGTCGACAACACGAAGCCCAGAGGCTCCAGCAGCAGCGCATAGCCGACGAGCAGCAGAAGCGCCGCCCCTTGCCTCAGCAGGCCATCCGCGCCGGCCCAGTCGGCATTGTGGCGAGGCCAGATCATGAGGGACAGCCCGAGAAGAACGGCCGGGATCCCGATGACCCGGGGGAAGATCGAGGGTCCAAGCGGATCGCCGAAACCTGCGGTGTATCCTGCCGACAGCCAGACGTATCCGGCTGCCAGCAGAAAAAAGCAGATGCCTGCCAGGCGGTCAGTCACTGAATGACCCCGATCTGGCGAGAGATCTCGGCCATCTGCTGCTCTTGCTCGGTCACGTAAGAGGTGAACTCATCGCCGCCGCGCCAGACCGGTTCCAGCCCGCTGGCCTTTGCCGTCTCTTGCCATGCCTCGGTTTCATAGAGCGTCTTCAGCCTGTCGACCCATGCGGCATAGTCTTCGTCGCTGACCTCGCCCCCGGTGTAGAAGCCGCGCCAGTTATAGCCGGTGACGTCGTAGCCTTGAGATTTCGCCGTGGGCAGATCCGGAAAAGCCGAGATCGGCTCGTCCGCCAGCACCGCCAGAACCCGAATGTCGCCTGACTCAACGAAGCCTCTGATCTCTCCAAGGTCGGTCGAAACGACGCCCACCTGTCCGCCCATCATCTGGGTCACGGCGGGGCTGCCGCCGTCGAACTGCACCCAGCGGATCTGGTCGATGACATCTATGCCGGCCTCCTGCGCCAGCAGCAGCAGCCGGATATGGTCCCAGCCGCCGGCACCGGACGATCCGGAGGTCACGACGGACGTCGGGTCCTCTTTCAGCCTGGCCATCAGGTCGTCCAGTGTCTGGATGTCGCTGTCCTTGGCGACGGCGATCACGCCCACATCGGCGCCCAGCATGCCCAACCAGCGCATCTGGTCCGTTCCGCCGGGATACTTCCCCTGCGCGATCTGCGTGATGCCGACGGTCGAGGTCGCCACCACCAGATCGCCGTCGTCGGCGCGCTTGCCTGCGACGTTTGCATAAGCCACCGCGCCGACGCCGCCGGGCATGTTCGTCACCTGGACATTGCCCTCGACCAGACCTTCTTCGGTCAGCAGGCGGCCCACTTCGCGGCATGTAAAGTCCCATCCGCCGCCGGGGTCAGCAGGCGCGATGCATTCCGCCGCTGACACCGGTCCGGCGATCAGCATCGCCATGGTCACGCCCGCCGCCCGCAGGCCATTCAAATCAAAGATCATCCGTTCCTCCCTGGATGTGGTTGCCTTTATCCGCCGACGACCCCCCGTCGTCCCATGAAGCGTCGCGCGCTTTCGATGGCGTCCCTGACTTCTTGGCGCACCTCCGCCGAATGGGCAAGCACGGCGCGCGCCGCTCCTTCCGCGTCGCGGGCGCAGATCAGGTCCAGGATCTCGCTATGCTGGCGATGCGTGGTGGCGCGTCCGGCTTCGGACGCGAAGGACAGCCAGCGCGCGCGCACGGTTCGCATCGTCACATCCTGCATCGCTGCGGCCAGACAGCGGTTGCGGGACAGCGCGGCGCAGCGCACATGGAAGTCAAGGCCCAGCTCCAGCCATTTCTCGGGGGTGAATTTCTGGTGGCCTGAAACGATGCTCTGCCTGATCGCATCGGTTTCGGCAACGCTTGCCATTTGTGCTGCCCGTCTGACGGCGGCCGGTTCGACGATGTCGCGAAAGGCGAAGACCTCGTCGATCTCCTCCATGTCGAAAGGCGCCACCGCGTAGCCGCGCCCCTCACGGATCACGAGGCCGTCCCGGATCAGATGGAACAATGCCTCTCGGACGGGGGTCCGCGAGGCATTGAACTGAGCCTCCAGAAATCGCTCGCTGATCGACTCGCCCGGGACCAGTTCCAGCGACAGGATGGAGAACCGCAGCTTCGACAGAAGACCCCGTTCTTCCTGCAGTTCAAGACTGGTCGCATCTGCCGTCATTGACGCCTCCGGTTGGTTCGGTATACCAAGTTGGCATCCAGAAAAGAAGTGATTTGTGACTTGGGGGGACTACAGCATGGGCGCAGTCATCGCGGGTTTTCCCGATCGCGCGGTTATCACCGAAGTCGGCCCGCGCGACGGCCTGCAGTCCGAGCCGGCATTCGTTTCCACCTCGGAAAAGATCCGGCTGATACAGGCGCTGCTGGATGCTGGTTTGCGCCGTTTCGAAATCACCTCGTTCGTGTCTCCGAAGGCAGTTCCGCAGATGCGGGATGCCGCCGAGGTTCTGGCTGCCTTCCGCGACCGCAAGGATGCGCATCTGACGGCCCTCGTGCCGAACATGCGGGGCGCCGAGGCTGCCATCGAAGCAGGCGTGGACGCGATGGTCCTTTTCGCATCGGCATCGGAAAGCCACAACCTGAAGAACGTGAATCGCAGTCGTGCCGGATCGCTGGCGGGATTTTCCGAGATCGCCCGACTGGCCGAGGGCACGGGCATTCGTCTGCAAGGGGCTATCGCGACCGCCTTCGGTTGCCCGTTCGAAGGTGACGTCGATGTCGGAGCGGTCGTGGATCAGGCCCGCGCCTATGTCGATCTGGGCATGGATCACATCACCCTCGGCGACACGACCGGCATGGCGACGCCTGCCTTGGTGATCGAGCGGGTGCAGGAACTGAAGCCGATTCTGGCCGATGCGGGCCTGGCGCTTCATTTCCACAACACGCGCGGGGTCGGATTGGCCTGCGTCTATGCGGGACTCAGCCAAGGAATCACGCACTACGAATCCAGTATCGGCGGCCTTGGCGGCTGCCCATTCGTTCCCCGCGCGACCGGCAACATTGCCACCGAGGATCTGGCTTACTTGCTGGTGGAGAGCGGCGTCGAGACTGGAACGGACCTTGACCGGCTGATCGAGGCCGCTCAACTGGCCGAACGGATCCTGGACCGCGAATTGCCGGGCCAGGTGATGAAGGCAGGGCATCGGTTGAGAACTGCCCCGATGGACAGCGTGAGGACCGCGAATGGCTGACGTTTCCACAGGGCCTCTGGATGGGCTGCGCGTCATCGACCTGACCCGTGTACTGTCGGGACCCTTCTGCACGATGATCCTGGGAGATCTGGGCGCGGAGGTCATCAAGATCGAGCCCCCCAAGGGCGATCCCGTTCGCGCCCAGGGAACGATGACTCAGGGACATTCGGGCTACTTCGCGGGCTTCAACCGCAACAAGCGTTCCGTCGTCCTCGACCTCTATAGCGAAGATGGAAGGGCGGTCCTGCGGCGTCTGCTGGCTGATGCCGACATTCTGGTGGAAAACTTCCGTCCAGGCACGCTGGACAAGATGGGATTCGGCGAGGCCGCCCTGAGCCAGCTCAACCCTCGCCTGATCGTCGGCAGCATCAACGGCTATGGCAGCACCGGCCCCTACGTCGACCGTCCGGCATTCGACTTCATCGCCCAGGCCATGAGTGGTTTCATGGGCGTCAACGGCGACCCGAACGGCCCCCCGATGCGTGCCGCCGCGCCGGTCAGCGATCTGGTCGCGGGGATCTATGCGGCGCTTGGCATCGTCGCGGCCGTCGTGGGCCGAGAAAGATCGGGGAAAGGTCAGACTGTCGAAGTGGCCATGGTGAACGGTCTGATCAGTCTGCTCGCCTACCTGTCGTCAGAATATTTCGCGACGGACCGGGTTCCTGAACGTACAGGCAACGACCATCCTCTTGTCTATCCCTATGGCCTATTCACATGCTCCGACGGCCAGATCGCTGTCGCCAATTCCCACGACCAGATCCTGCGCCGGTTTCTCGACACGCTGGATCTTGGGTGGGTCATGACGGACCCGCGGTACGACAGCAATGAAAAGCGCATGAAGGCAAGGGAAGAGCTGCGCGAGATGATCAACGCCCGCATGGCAGGCCAAAGCCAGGATCACTGGCTGGAAATACTAAACTCTGCTGGTGTTCCCTGCGGGGTGGTCCAGGATCTGGACCAGGTTTTCAATGATCCTCAGGTCGCGGCCCAACGGATGGTGATCGACGTGCCCTTCCAGGATGGTCCGACCGTCAAGGTGCCGGGGTTTCCGATCAAGCTCGGCGCCACCCCTTGCCGCATCCACCGTCCCGTGCCCCGACTTGGTGGCGAGACCCGGGCGGTCCTGAGCGAGTTTGGGTTGTCCGAGAGTGACATCACAAGCCTGCTCCATCGAAAGATCATCAGCGACTGACCCTTCGGCGGCCTCGCATGCCTAGTCCAAGGGAATGTTCTCGCGGAAAATAACCTGATTGCGAGGCGGATAGTCCGGCTCGGTTCGCCCTTGCGCTGCCGACACCAACATACGGACGATTTCTCGTGCCTCAACCCGAGGGTTCTGGTCGATTACCGCATCTAGGGTTCGCTCCAGCAGTAGAAGACGAGTTGCATTGGTCAGGTCATGGCCGATGAAGATCGTTTCCCGTGCCAGCTTGGCTTCTCGCAAGGCGCGGCCAATTCCCTGATTTCCAGAGCCGATATTGTAAAGGCCGGCAATGCGGCGACCGCGCAGAATCGATTTCATCTCTTCATATGCTCGATCACGGTCATCACCTACTTCTGCATAGGCCGTGATTCGCAGCTCCGGGAATTCATCGGACAAGATCGAGCGAAAACCCATCTCGCGTTCTTCATGACCGCGATACGCTCGTGACCCAACGAAAAGCGCGATATCACCTTCGCCGACAGGGCTCAGCAGCCGCCCCAGCAATAGCCCGGCCAATCGCCCCGCGGCGCGATTGTCGATGCCGACGTAACCAACTTTAGCGATTGATGGAATGTCTGAAACAAGTGTCGCAACGTGGATTCCCGATTGCGCCAGATCATTCAGAAGTTCGCGTATCTCGGGCCGATCCGGGGCAACGATTCCAATGGCGTCCGTTTGACCGCGGAGCTGGACCAGCTTGCTTTCGATCCTGTTGTCGTCCTGGCGATCTACATCATGGATCCGAAGATCAACATCCTCGCGACGCACACATTCGTCGATGATCCGACTGCGCAGGGTAAGCATGAAGCTGTTCTGTCCGGCGGGCAAAACGACATCCAGCCTGACCCGAGAGGCTCGCTGGTGGTCGGTAGGACCAAAATAACCAAGGTCTCTGGCGGTTGCCATGACGATGTCACGTGTCCGGTCGCGGACACCGCTCCTCTCGTTCAAGACGCGGTCAACTGTCGCGGGAGACACACCGGCACGTTGGGCAATTTCGCTGATCGTAGTGCGCATGGACGTCATCCGCTCATCTGAAGTGAATGCAATCAAAGCCCGCAATTGCGCTTCTTTGCAAGGGAGGGGACATCCTTTCTCACGCAGGAAGATGATAAATGACGTAGAATGAGTTAAAATGATGATTGTTTATGAGGGGCTTGTTCGTGATCCTGATCTCGTCGCGGAGGACGATCTGATCCAGGGGGGGAAATGAGCAATATTGGGTTTGCACCAGACGCCAAGGTTCGGTGCCGCGACTACAGGATCGGCGCTGTCGGCGCGGGAATGATCATGGCGGAATGCCACCTTGAGGCTTATCGCCTTGCGGAATTTCAGGTGGCCGGCATTGCCTCGCGCGGTCGGGACCGGGCGCAGGATGTCGCCAAACGCCATGGGATCCCCGTCGTACACGAGACCCCCGAGGCGCTGATCGCCGATCCGGCAATGGATATCATCGATATCGCCTATCCGCCCCATCTGCAGCCGGACCTGATCCGGGTGGCGCTGCAACAACCGCATGTGAAGGGTATCCTTGCCCAGAAGCCGCTTGCGCTTTCGGTCGATGAGGCACGGGCGCTTCGCGACGAGGCCCGTGCGGCAGGCAAGATCCTGTCGGTCAACCAGAACATGCGCTACGACCAATCCATGCGGGTACTGAAGCAACTGCTGGATCGCGGTGCATTGGGCGACCCCGTATTCGCGCAGATCGACATGCACGCGATCCCGCACTGGCAGGGTTTTCTGGAAGGCTACGACCGCCTGACGTTGTCGAACATGAGCGTGCACCACCTGGACGTGTTGCGGTTCCTGTTCGGTGATCCGGACGAGGTCACGTCGGTCACGCGCACCGATCCGCGTACGCGCTTCGCACACCGGGACGGGATCGTGTCGACGATGCTGCGCTTTCCGTCCGGCCTGCTGGCCCTGTCGCTCGAGGATGTCTGGTCGGGCCCGCGCACCGAGGGCTATCGCGACGACCAGCATATCACCTGGCGCGTCGAGGGGACAGAGGGTGTGGCCCGCGGCACCATCGGCTGGCCCACCGGCGCGGCCTCGACCCTGAGCTACGCCTCGACGATCGAGACGGACGGCGAGTGGGTCAGTCCGGAATGGGACACGATGTGGTTCCCGCATGCCTTCATCGGCGTGATGGAGCAGCTGCAATGGGCAATCAGCAGCGGCGAGCAACCGGCATTGTCGGTCGCGGACAACGTGCGGACCATGGCGCTGGTCGAGGCGGCCTATCGCTCGATCGACGACAAGCGGACAGTTTCGCTTGATCTCTCGAATGACTGACCAGGGAGGACAACAGTCATGATGCAAGCCGGTATCTTCACGGGGTATTTCCCTTACGACCTCAGGACGACGGCGCGGAAGATCCGCGCCCACGATTTCAACACCGTGCAGCTTGATCTGCACTTCAAGGACGTCGATGTCTCGGACGGGCAGGTGACGCCCGACAAGTGCCGCACAATCCGCGACACGTTCCGCGACCATCACCTGCCGGTCAGCTGCATCTCGGCCTATACCAATATCGTCCACCCCGACGCGGATGCCCGCAGGACGCGGCTTGACAGGCTGAAAGAGATCCTTGCGCACGCGCAGTATCTGGGATCGCCCTACGTCATCTCGGAGACGGGAACATTCGCCACGGAGAGTGACTGGGTCCACCATCCCAAGAACAAGACCGAGGAAGGCTGGGATGACTGCCGGTCAGTCATCAACAGTCTTGCGCAGTTCGCTTGGGATCACGGAGCGGTCTTTCTGCTGGAAACCTACGTGAACAACGTCGTCGGCTCGGTCGAGGAGACCCTTCGGATGTTCGCCGAGATCGACCACCCCGGCCTCGGGTTGCTGATGGACCCCACCAACTATTTCGAGGTGCACAATATCGACAAGATGGACAGCACGCTGAACCATGTCTTCGATGCCCTGTCGGACAAGATCCGGATTGCGCATGCCAAGGACGTCAAGCGCTCGGGCGACGACAAATCCGAGAAGCATTCGGATATCGGCGACACCGACGCGGCCGAGAGCCACACCTTCCGCGGCGTCGGCGAGATCGAGCTTCCGGCACCGGGCCTGGGTGAGTTGAATTACGACCTTTACCTCAAGCGTCTGGCGCAGAAGCATCCGAACATTCCCATGATCATCGAACATCTGGACGAGGCGGATGTGGGGCGCGCGAAGGCTTTCCTCGATGACAGGTTCCGCGTGAACGGCTGCTGATCGCCGCTCGCCCTGCCGACGGAGGGCGGCACTTCCCTGCCGCCCGACCGGCCGCAATCGCACCGACAGACCGAGGAATACCCATGGTCCAGCTTTACGGAAAGACTTTCATTCGATCGGAGATCGAGGCTGTCAGCGGCGGGCTGTCGCACGCCGCCGGGGTCCGGCTGATGGTGCTGGAGAACGGACTGGAGCGCGGGAACCGTGTGCTCGAGTTCCGGTCCGGCTCGGGGCTGCGTTTCACCTTGCTGCTCGATCGCTGCATGGACATCGCCGACTGCGACCATAACGGCCGCGGCGTCGGCTGGCATTCTCCCGCCGGGTTCCGCCACCCTTCGCTGTCCGACTACGAGGGGGAGGGCGGTCTTGGCTGGATGCGCAGCTTTTCGGGGCTGATGGTAACCTGCGGCCTCGACCATATCCTGTTCATGAACGAGGTGCCGACCGAAAATTACATCTACGCCCCGCGCCCGACGGCGCATCATTCGCTGCACGGCCGTGCCGGCACGATCCCGGCCCATCTGACCGGCTACGGAGAGCGATGGGACGGGGATCGCTGCCATCTGTGGGCCGAGGGCATCGTGACGCAGTCGGCGGTCTTCGGCGAGCATCTGGAACTGCACCGCCGGATCGAGATCGAGGTCGGCACCGACGAGATCCGGCTGTCCGACCGCATCGTCAACCGCGGCTTCTACCGCACGCCGCACATGTATTGCTACCACATCAATGTCGGCCATCCCGTGCTGGAGGAAGGCGCCAGATATCTTGCGCCGATCGCCGAGACGGTATGGGCGGCCCATGCCGACGATTACGACCGGCAAGGCGTGGGCTATCGACACCTGCCGGGGCCACGTCTGGATTTCCATGAACAGGTCTGGCAGCACGAGATGGTCGCCGACGGGGCCGGTGAGGTTCCGGTCGCGCTGGTGAACGACCGCCTCGGCATCGGCTTCATGGTCGTCACGCGCAAGGACCAGTTCCCCGCGCAGTACGAATGGCAGAACTTCCAGGCCGGCCAGTATGGTTTCGGGATCGAACCGTCATCGAACCACGTTCTTGGCAACCTGGCCGCACGCGAACGGGGCGAGATGATCTGGCTGAACCACGGGGACGAACGCTGCTATGACAGCAGCTTTGTCATCCTGCCGGATGCCGACGCGATATCGCAGGCAGAAGCGCGCATCCGGGCTGTCCACGACCAGCCGGACAGCGACTTTCCGTCCCTGACCGGGACCTTCCGCAAGATCGAGGGCCGCTGATGGCAAGCCTGACAGGACGTCGCATTCTCTACACCGGTGCGGCAGGCGGACTGGGGCACCAGACGACGATCGAGCTGATGGAGGCGGGGGCCGAGGTTTGTGCGCTGGATCGTGATGTCGGCAAGCTTGAAAGGCTGCTTGCCGACACGCCTGCCGACATGAAATCGCGGCTGCACCTCGCCGAAGTGGATCTTGCCGACAGACCCGCGCTGGACAGCGTCCTTGCCAGGCTTGTCGCGGACGGGCCGCTGGACGCGGTCATCAACAACGCGGCAATCTATCCCGCACGCCCGTTCGAGGAATTCGCGATCGCGGACCACGATCACGTCCACGCCGTGAATGTCGGAGCGGCGCTGGCCTGCGCCAAGGCCGCGCTTCCGGGGATGCGCGCGCGGGGATGGGGGCGGATCATCAACATTACCTCGATCACCCTCAGCGGCGGATGGGAGAACCTCGCACCTTATGTGCAGTCGAAGGGCGCGCTTCTGGGATTGACCCGGGCCTGGGCGCGCGAATTCGGCAAATGGGGCATCACGGTCAACGCCATAGCCCCGGGCGCCTTTCCGACCGATGCCGAGAAGATCCATCCCGACCCAGAGGGTTACAACGGCATGGTCCTCGAGCGCCAGTCGATCAAGCGGCGGGGCAATGCCGCCGATATCGCGGCATCCATCAAATTCTTCCTGTCCGATGAGGCAGGTTTCATCACCGGTCAGTCGCTCGCCGTCAATGGCGGCTGGACGATGCACTGAGGAGACTATCATGGGCATTCTCGACGGGATCACCGTCCTGGACTGTTCGATCGCGATGGCAGGGCCGTTTGCCGCGCAACGGCTGGCGGACCTGGGCGCCGACGTCATCAAGATCGAGCCGCTGGCCGGCGAATGGCAGCGGCACGCGCCGGCGGGCGGGATCACGGGCAACAAGGTGAACGTCTCGTTCCTGTCGCTCAACCGCAACAAGAAGTCGCTGGCGGTTGATCTCAAGTCGGCGGGCGGCAAGGCTGTCCTGAAGAAGCTGGTCGCGACCGCAGATGTCTTCATCCAGAACTACCGTCCCGGCGTCGCCGGCCGGTTGGGCGTCGATTACGAGACGCTGTCCTCGATCAACCCGCGGCTCGTCTATGTCTCGATGTCGGGATATGGCGAGGACGGGCCGAGCGCCTCCCGTCCCGGGCAGGACCTGCTGTTGCAGGCCATGTCGGGGGCCATGCTGTCCGCTGGGCGCGAGGGCGAACCACCGACGCCGGCGGGCCAGTATCTGGTCGACGCCATCACCGCCTACACTGCGTTCGAGGGCGCGCTGGCAGCACTGTTTCACCGCGAGCGTACCGGCGAAGGCCAGAAGGTCGAAGTCAACATGCTCGACGCGATCACGACGATCCAGATGCAGGAACTGTCGGTCTTCACAGTAGGGCACAAGGCGCAGCAGCGTTCGTCCGAACCGCATGCGCATGTCTATATCCGCTCGCCCTACGGCATCTTCGCGGGCAGCGACGGCAAGTTTCTGGCGCTGGCGATGCCGAACTTCGCGGGCCTTGCGCGGGCGCTGGACGAGCCGCGCTTTGCTGACCTGGACGAGATGACCGCAGGATGGGAAGACCGCGACGCCACTTTTGCGCTGGTGCGCGACGCCGTGCTGAAGTTCCCGCGCGACGAGGCGCTGGAACGTCTGGAAGCCGAAGGCATCTGGGTCGGGCCCGTCTACGGCTATGCGGATCTGCTCGACGATGCGCAGATCAGGCACAACGGCACGTTCATTGAATACGATCACCCCTCCGAGGGTCGGGTCAAGACCCCGGGCTTTCCGATCAGGTTTTCGAAGACGCCGTCTGAATTGCGCTTCGGTGCGCCGCTGACCGGCCAACATACGGACGAGGTCCTGGCGGCGGCGGGCTACAGCGACGAAGAAATAGCAGCTCTCGTCTCCGAAGGCGCCGTGGGAAGGGGAGAGGGATGAGCTTTCGTGGCCTGACTTGGGATCACCCGCGCGGTCGCCATGCGTTGGAGGCGGCGCAGGCGCAAGGCGGACCAGTGACATGGGACGCCCAGCCGCTGGAGGGTTTTGAAAGCGCGCCCATCGGCGATTTGTGCGCGCGCTACGATCTGGTCGTGCTGGATCATCCGCACCTGGGCGAGGCGCTGGCGCTGGATTGCCTCCGACCGCTCGATGAGGTCTTCACTGCCGGGGAATTGCAGGCGATGGCAGCGCAGGCGGTCGGCGCCAGCACCGACAGCTACGTCATGGCGGGGCGCCAATGGGCGCTGCCGCTGGATGCCGCAACTCAGGTCATGGTGCGCAGGCCCGATTTGGTTGAGATGCCGCCGGTGACCTGGCAGCAGGTGGCGGATCTGTCCCGGCTGACCGGAAAGGTGGCGCTGTCGCTGGCCGGTCCGCATGCGTTTCTGTCGTTCCTGTCGGTCGTCCAGGCGATGGACCCGGCGCTCTCGTTGCGCGACGGTGACCAGTGGATGTCGCGCCAGCTGTCGCATGAGGTGATCGGCCTGCTGGCCGACCTCGCGGCGCGCAGCCCCGCCTCCGTCTCGGACCTGAATCCAATCGGCATCCTCGAGCATATGTCGGGCGGCGATGACGACGTGATCCTGTGCCCGTTGATCTACGGATATGTCAACTATGCCGCACCTTCCCGCAAGGTCCCGCTGGCCTTCTCGAATGCGCCGAGGATGCGCGTGGGCGCGCCGCCCGGCTCGATCCTTGGCGGCACGGGGATCGCGGTTTCCAGGGCGGCCGCGATCGACGAGGAACTACGCGATCACCTGCTGTGGCTGATGAGCGCGGAGGTTCAAAACGGCTTCATCCCGGACCACGACGGCCAGCCCAGTCATCGCGACGCCTGGTCCGACCCGAGGGTCAACGCGGTGACGGGAAATTTCTTTGCAGACACCATCGAGACACTGGAGGCAGCGGCGATCCGGCCGCGCCATGACGGCTATATCGCCTTCCAGGCCGCGGCCTCGGCGGCGCTGCGCGAGGGGTTCGACAGCGGCTGTGCACCCGCCGTGCTCGCGGCGCGGCTGGAAGACCTGTTCCATGCCTCGCACCATCAGGAGACGCACCCATGAGCGCGCCCGCGACACCGCCCGAAGCCGAGGCCCCGCTGACTTTCGAGATCGAGGGGCAGGTCGGCATCATCACATTCAACCGACCCGGGAAGCTCAATGCCATGACGCCGGAGATGGCCGAGCTGCTGGTAGCAGCGGTCGAGCGCTGCAATGAAAGCGACGAGGTGCGGGCGGTCGTCCTGACCGGCACCGGCAAGGCCTTCTGCGCTGGATCGGACATCTCGCTTCTGGAAACTTATGCGACGGCTTGGGATTTCCGCAACCGGACGGAATATTGTGATGCCCTGCGCGGGCTTCGCAAGCCGTCCATTGCGGCGATCAACGGCTATGCGTTCGGCGGCGGGCTGGAAATGGCGCTGTCCTGCGACATCCGCATCGCCGCCGCGACCGCCAGGCTGGCCGCGCCCGAGATCAAGCTGGGTTGGATCGGCGGCGGCGGGATGACGGCGTTGTTGACCCATTCGATCGGCCCGTCGAATGCGGCGATGATGGTGATGACCGGAGATCCGGTCTCGGCCGATCTGGCGCTGGCCTGGGGCCTCGTCGGCGAAGTGCACCCTGCGGATGCCCTGCGGTTCCGCGCGATCGAGGTCGCAGCCACCATCGCCTCGCGTGCGCCGATCGCGGCCGAGACTGCCAAGAGCAACCTTGCCGCGGCCCTGAACATGCCGCTGGAGCAGGCCATCGCTTACGAGCGCGATCTTCAGACCGTGTGCTTTGCGACCGAGGATGCGCTTGAGGGCCGCGCGGCCTTCGCCGGCAAACGCGCGCCGGTGTTCCGGAGGCGTTGAGATGAACCTGAGCCTTCGCACATTGCTGCAGCAGCGAGAGTTTTCGGTCTTCGCGATGCTGCTTCTGGTGGCGCTGTATCTGACGATCAGCAATGAATACTTCCTGTCGCACCGCAACCTGATGAACGTGGGCAGGCAGGCATCCGTCGTGGCGATCGTCGCGCTTGGCCAGGCATTGGTCATCATCGCGCGCGGAATCGACCTGTCGGTGGGGTCCGTCATCGGCTTTTCGGCCGTCAGTTCGGCCTTGGTCATGCAGGCGACCGGATCCGACGTGCTGGCGTTGCTGGCCGGATTGGGGGCAGGGATGCTCGCCGGGGCGCTGAATGGTCTGATGGTCACCCGGCTGCGCATCAATCCGTTCATTGCGACGCTGGGGATGCTGTCCGTCGCGCGCGGAGTTGCGCTTCTGATGACCGGTGGGATCCCCGTCGGCTATTCCGGATGGGCTGAATGGCTGGGCGCTGGCCGTGTCGCGGGCATTCCGGTCTCGGTAGTGATCATGTTCATTCTGGTTGCTGTCGTGCATATCGTAGCGACCAGAAGCGTCATCGGACGCGAGATATACGCGGTTGGCGACAATCCGAAAGCAGCCCGGCTGGCGGGTATCGATATCGCGAAAACGCGTATGGCGGTCTTCACGCTCACCGGCCTGCTGGCGGGGCTCGGAGGCATCATTCTGGCCGGCAATCTGGCAAGCGCCGATCCCAATTTGGGCATGGGATACGAACTGGACGTGATCGCAGCGGTCATCCTTGGTGGAACAGCGCTCTCGGGGGGGCGCGGTTCGATCATCGGTGTGCTGATAGGGGCCATGCTGATGGCTCTGCTGAGCAACGCCTTCGTGCTGCTCAGCATCTCGGCTTACTGGCAGGTGGTGACCAAGGGCCTGATCATCATCATTGCCGTCGGTGTGGACGGACTGCAACGCGGACCGGATGCCGACGAATAGCGTCATGTGAAAAACTGTTTCGGAGGAGGAAACCGATGTTCAAGACCGTAACCCGCGCAGGCATGCTGACGGCATGCTTTTCGTTCGCATCGGCCGCCTTCGCGCAGCATCTGCCCGAGGGTGGAACCATCGCCGCCAGCAGCATATCAGAAAGCGAGGTGCGGATTGCGTTCCTGTCCTTCCAGAACAACCCGTTCTGGGTGCCGGTGACAGAGGGCGCGCGAGCTGCGGACGACTACCTCGACGCATTCAACGGGACAGTCGATTTCGTGGATCTCGGTGACGATCTTTCGGCCGAGGCAGTCGTCGCCGGGATCGAGGCTGCGCTGGTGCAGCGGTATGATGGTATCGTCGTCGTGCCGATCTTCGACGGAACGGCCCGCATCATCAACGAGGCCGTGGCCGAGGGCACCCCCGTCATCACCATCGTGGCCGAAGGCGCTCAGCCCTCGGACCGAATGGCGTTCATCGGGCAGGATGCCGGCGCCGCGGGGGCGCAGATCGGAGAATACATCGCAGAGAGAATGGATGGTCAGGGCAAGCTGGGCGTGATCACCGGCTACTTCGGCGCGACCCAGCATCAGGCCCGGATGGACGGCGCGGTGAACTATCTGGCGCAGAACGCACCTGAAATCGAGATCGTCGGTCCGTTCGAAAACCGCGACAAGGCCGAAGCCGCCTACAGCCTCGTGCAGGACATGGTTACGGCGAACCCCGACCTGAAGATGGTCTATGTCACTGCAGGAGGGCCATTCGGGGCAGCGAAAGCCGTGCAGGACCTTGGCCTCAACGGACAGGTCGGCGTCGTTGGCTTCGATCATACACCCGAGAACACGGCCTACCTTTCGACGGGAGAGATGGTGGGCCTGCTTGATCAGGCGCCGTTTCAGCAGGCGTTCGACGGTTCGGTGATGATGTTCAATCACATCGTGGATGGCTATATGCCGGAAGACGACGTGATCAAGGTCGAGGGCAATCTGTTGACGCCGGAGACGGCAAATTGATCACGACGCCAGAGGTGGAGAGGGACAAAGCCTCCGCCCCGCTGCTCGCTCTGGACAGGATCGAGAAATCCTTCGGCTCAAACCAGGTGCTGGCCGACGTATCACTTGTGGTTCGCCCTGGCGAGGTGATCGGTCTCTTGGGAGAGAACGGCGCGGGGAAGTCGACGATGATGAATATCGTCGCCGGGGCGCTGCAACCCTCGGGCGGAGCCATTCACTATGCCGGCGCCAAGCGCAATTTCACGTCGATCGCCGAGGGTATTCAGGCCGGTGTTGCCTTTGTCCACCAGGAACTTTCGGTCATCGGCTCGCTCTCGGTTGCCGAGAACCTCTTTCTCGGAAGTTTGCCCCGCAATCGCCTTGGCCTGGTGGATTTCGCCCGCATCTACGCACAGTCCCGCGACATGCTGGACGCCATTGGCGCCACATGGATCGACCCGAAGATGCTGGCCGGAACCCTGCGAGCGGGCGAGCAGCAACTGGTCGAAATCGCACGCGCCGCTGCGCGCAAGCCTCGCCTTCTCATCCTGGACGAGCCGACGTCTTCGCTTACCCCGCACGAGGTCTCTGCCTTCTTGTCCTATGTTTCGCGCGCAAGGGCCGAGGGAACCGCGATCATCTTCATCACGCATCGTCTCGAGGAGGCAATGACGATCTGCGACCGTCTTCTGGTGCTGCGCAACGGCGCCATCGTCTCGGACTGCGCTCCCGACGATACCAGCAAGGCGCAGATCATCCGGGACATGACCGGCAAGGACAGCCTCTTTGCCTATCGCGACCGGCAGAAGCACGAGACCGAAGTAGCGCTGGCGTTGTCCGGTATTTCAGATGGCAGGCTGATCGAGGACATCTCCTTGACCGTGCGCAGGGGCGAGATATTCGGCCTTTTCGGCCTGGTCGGCGCCGGCCGTACAGAGCTTCTTGAAACGATCTGCGGGGCGCGCCGCGCGTCCAGCGGTCGGATGGAGCTTTTCGGACAGGTCCATGTACCCGCCAGCCCTCACCAAGCCCTTCGCGCCGGCGTTGCCTTGGTGCCCGAGGGGCGCAAGACTGCGGGCATTCTTCCGCAGCACTCCGTGCGTCGCAACGCATCGGCAGCATCGCTGCGCAACATGGGCGGCGGAGTCTTCGTGTCTGCCAAAGAAGAAGCGAGAAAGACCCGCGCTGAGCTGAGAGCATTGAGCGTGCGCATGACCAGTGACGGGCAGGCGATAACGACACTGTCCGGGGGCAACCAGCAAAAGGTAATGTTCGCACGCGCCCTGTTGTCCGGCCCCCGACTGCTGCTTCTGGACGAGCCGACGCATGGCGTGGATGTCGGGGCGAAGTCCGAGCTGTACGAGATCATACGGGCCGCTGCCGATCAGGGGCTGACGGTTATCGTCGCCTCCTCGGAACTGCCCGAGATCACCGCCCTCTGCGACCGCGTCGGCGTTCTTTCAAAAGGACGATTGGCCGGCTTGCTTGAACGCGAGAAAATGAACGAGGAAACGCTGTTGCGCCTGGCCTTCAGCGAACACGAGGCATGATGATGATTGATGACGTTTCCGGGCTCTGGCTGGGTCGAGTGTGGCTGCCCGCGGCACGCGGACCTGCTGTCGTGACCCTGCGCGACGGTCAGGTGATTGATATCACCGCGAAGGGTGCGGCAACGGTTTCCGAAATTTGCGAGAAGAAGGACCCGGCCGGCTTCGTTCGTGACACCGCAGGCAACGACCTGGGCAGCTGGAACGAGATCTCGTCGGCTCCGGTCGGGGATCTCGAACAGATCCATCTTCTTGCCCCCTGCGATCTGCAGGCGGTCAAGGCTTGCGGCGTGACCTTCGCCCGATCGATGGTCGAACGTGTCATCGAGGAGAAAGCCGCCGGAGATCCGTCCCGCGCGGAAGAGATAAGAAACCGCATCGGCACGATCATTGGCGACAGCCTGCGCAACATCACGCCGGGATCCGAGGAAGCCGAACGGGTCAAGCAGGCACTGATCGCGGAAGGGATGTGGTCTCAGTATCTCGAGGTCGGCATCGGGCCTGACGCCGAGGTCTTTTCGAAAGCGCAGGTCCTGTCTTCGGTCGGCACGGGGTCAGACATCGGCCTTCACCCGATCTCGACCTGGAACAATCCCGAGCCGGAGATCGTGCTGGCAGTCTCGTCCACTGGACGTATCGTTGGCGCCACCTTGGGCAATGACGTCAATCTTCGGGACGTCGAGGGTCGATCGGCCTTGTTGCTGTCAAAGGCCAAGGACAACAACGCCTCTTCCGCGATCGGGCCGATGATCCGATTGTTCGATGACAGCTACTCCCTGGCCGATATTCGAGAGGCTGAACTGACGCTGCAGGTCCGGGGCGAGGACGGCTTCTTGCTGGAGGGGCACTCCTCCATGTCCCAGATCAGTCGTGATCCCGAGGACCTGGTGCGCCAGACAATAGGCCGCCACCACCAGTATCCAGATGGTCTCATGCTGTATCTCGGGACGCTCTTTGCGCCCACTGAGGACCGTGAGGTGAGGGGCGAAGGGTTTACTCACAAGATTGGCGATGTCGTCACCATCATTGCCCCCGGATTGGGAGAACTTCGCAACACGGTACGCCTCGCGACCGAATGCTCGCCTTGGACATTTGGCGTTTCAGCGCTGATGCGGAATTTGGCGGCGCGTGGGCTGCTATAACCAAGAAACACTTCTATCGGTGTTGAACGGACGGGTTGTCGGAATGTCGGTTCAAGCAGTCACATGTGGCAGGGCCAACTGACACAGATCTTGAAAAGATCGACGCTGGGCCCATTCCTCCGCCACTTGCACATGCGAAATGGAAAGCAGGTTCCTTGTAAGGTTCTGGGGCAGGCTCGTAACACGACATGAAAAAGCGATGTCCGCGATGCGGGACGAGACGAAGCCGCTCTGCGGCATTGGCGCTCTTGGCTGACTGAATAGTCCGGAGTTTTTAGACGCCTTCACGTCTCAACATCTCCTGCCGTTCGAAGTCAGCGGGTGACAGCATCGCGTTCCTCGCGTGCATGCGCTTCGCGTTGTAGAACGTCTCGATGTAATCGAACACGTCCTGCCTTGCCTCTTCGCGCGTCCGGCAGGTTCTGCGCGAGCTATGCCCGGAAATGGGTGACGCGCTGTGATCAGGCGGCGCGGTTTTTGGCGTCGATGACGCCATCGGTGAATTTGACGCCCTCGGTGACCATTGGCAACTGGTTCGCGCCCTTCAGGCGTCGCCATCCCTTTGCGGCAGCTTGCACGAGCTTGTAGACCATCAGTCGGGCCGTTTTCTGGGACAGCGCGCCCTTGGTGCGGACGGTGCGATGTCTGACCGTGACGAACACGCTCTCGATCGGGTTCGATGTGCGCAGATGGTCCCAGTGGTCCGCCGGAAAATCGTAGAAGGCCAGTAGCGCCTCGCGGTCCTTGGTCAGACAGGTCGCGGCCCTCTGGTATTT
>NZ_JAOTBD010000043.1 GCF_026162625.1 Paracoccus beibuensis
CACGCGCGCCTTGAAGCCCGCGTCATGGTTCCTGCGTTTCCGCATTTCTGATCTCCTCGTCCTCGGAGATCAGCAGACGTCAGATCGTAGCTTCCGTCACTGTCCGATTTTCGGGGAGTAGTTCAGGTTCCCAGAGAAAGTTGCCGGGCGACGCAAACAGGGAGCCATGCCAGGCAGGTGATTAGGGTTGTGTCACAGGTATAGGCTAGTCCGCTTGGACGTGCCAAGGCCTTCGGATCGAAATTGGAGCGGCCGACCGTCCTTCTCAACATGCGCATTCGTCATGCAGTTCTGCCGTCTCAATCGTGTCCCATCGGAGAGTCCAATGACGAGATCGTGGTTGAGGCCCTGGCCCTTTGCGGAGCTTCAGCACATCGTCCGGCCCGGCGCCCTTCACGACGATGCTGGTGCCAACGGCGCATCCGGCGGTGATCAGCAAAGCGAGAAGAGCGGCAAGATGGTTCGCGTGTTGAGACCTGCATCCGTTTTGCCATTCCTACGACACGAGCAGGCAAAGCAACGAGCGCAGGAAGGCTTCAGAGTCCCGTGCGCGGAACATCCCAAACGTTTTTTCCGCGATAGTGTTGCCTGAGCGTTGCCTCGCCTGCGCACAACAAAAAGCCCCGCGGTTAAGCGGGGCACATGTCTTTGATATAGCGCTAGAATTTGGTTGCGGGGGCAGGATTTGAACCTGCGGCCTTCAGGTTATGAGCCGATCAGAAGGGAAAATCAGAAACTGAACGATTTCAGAGCCTTACGCGACAACTATTTGATTTCTGAAGATTTCCATTCCGTCATTCGACCGGATCAAGCGACATCGGGCGGCACAACACGCGCGAAAACTGCAGCCAAGGGTTGAGGTGGCGTTGAGGTAGACGATTTTCTCCAGCATCGCAAATCCGCAAGCAAAAGGAGGCCCACGCTTTGCCAGCAAGAAAAGGCTCCCTGAGAGGATGACTCACATTGCCAACGGTCGTCTTTAATGTAGTCGCCCTGAAGCAGGGGCGCGTAGCCTGTTTTCGAGTACCCTGATCGCGCTGAAACCGAAATTTCAAACCCACATGCCGCTCCCTCAACTCTAAAGCTTCACCCGTTTCAGCCGCAGCGCATTCGCGATGACCGAGACCGAGGACAGCGACATGGCCGCCGCCGCGATCATCGGCGATAGCAGCAGGCCAAAGACCGGATAGAGCATCCCTGCCGCCACCGGGATCCCGGCTGCGTTATAGATGAAAGCAAAGAACAGATTCTGTCGGATGTTGCGCATGGTGGCCACGGCAAGCTTGCGGGCGCGGACAATGCCGGTCAGATCGCCGCCCAGCAGGGTCAGCCCGGCGCTTTCGACCGCCACATCGGCGCCGGTGCCCATGGCGATACCGACATCCGCCGCCGCAAGTGCGGGCGCGTCGTTCACACCGTCGCCGGCCATGGCGACCTTGTCCCCCTTGCCGCGCAGCCCGTCGATCAGATCCTTCTTGCCCTCGGGCAGCATTCCGGCGCGGACCTCGTCGATGCCCAGTCTTGATGCCACGGCCTGCGCCGTGCGTTCATTGTCGCCGGTTGCCATGATCACCTTGATGCCCAGATCGTGCAGGTCACGTATTGCCGCCTCGGCGGTGGGCTTGATCGGGTCGGCAACGGCGACCAGACCGGCCAGCCCGCCATCCAGCGCCACGAACATCGCCGTCTTGCCCTCGCCGCGCAGACGGTCGGCGGTGTCCTCTCCGGTGTCGCAGTCGATGCCAAGCGAGGTCATCAGCGCGTTATTGCCAAGCGCCACATCGCGGCCATCGACCTTGCCGATCACACCCTTGCCAGTGACGGCCTCGAACTCCTCGCCATTGCCAAGGCTCAGCCCGCGCGCCTTCGCACCCTCGACGATCGCCTCGGCCAGCGGGTGTTCGGATGCGCGTTCCAGTGCGGCGGCTGCGGCCAGCAACTCATCCTCGGACACGTCGCCGAAGCTGGTCACATCAGTCAGCGCGGGCTTGCCTTCGGTCAGCGTGCCGGTCTTGTCGACGATCAGCGTATCCACATCGGCCATCAGTTCCAGTGCCTCGGCATTCTTGACCAGTACGCCGGCCTGCGCGCCGCGCCCCGCCGCCGTGGTGATGGAAATCGGCGTCGCCAGCCCAAGCGCACAGGGACAAGCGATGATCAGCACCGAAACCGCCGAGGCAATGGCGAAGACATAGGACGGGCTGGGGCCAAAGATCAGCCAGACGATAAAGGCCAAAACAGCGATCACCACGACCGCAGGCACGAAGATCGCGGACACCCGGTCGGCCAGCCCCTGAATCGGCGCTTTGGAGCGTCGCGCGCCGGCCACCATCTGGACGATCTGCGACAGCACCGTATCGGCGCCAACATCGGTGGCGCGGATCGCCAGCGTGCCGTTCTTGTTGATCGTGCCGCCGGTCACGCGGTCGCCCTGCACCTTCTCGACCGGCACCGGCTCGCCCGTGATCATGCTTTCATCGACGGAAGAACGGCCCTCGACCACCTCGCCATCGACCGGCACGCTGTCGCCCGGCCGCACCCGCAACATGTCGCCCGCCATGATGTTTTCCAGCGGCGCATCATAATCGCTGCCATCAGGCAGGATGCGCCGCGCGGTCTTGGGTGCCAGATCCATCAGTGCCCGGATCGCATCGCCGGTGCGTTCGCGCGCGCGCAACTCAAGCACCTGCCCGACAAAGACCAGGGCGACGATCACCACCGCAGCCTCGTAATAGGTGCCGACCATGCCGCCCATTCGGTATTCCTCGGGAAAGATGCCCGGCAGGAAGGTGGCGAAGAGCGAATAGAGATAGGCCGCGCCGACCCCCAGCGAGATCAGCGTCCACATGTTCGGTGAGCGGTTTTTGAAGGAATCCAACCCGCGCTGAAAGAAGGGACGCGCCGCCCAGAGCACGATGGGCGTGGCCAGCAGGAACTCCAGCCAGATGGCGGTGCGGTGCCCGATCCAGTCGCGGACCGGAATGCCCACCATCTCGCCCATCGTCAGGATCAACAACGGCACCGCAGCGGCCACGCTGACCCACAGCCTGCGGGTGAAATCGGTCAGTTCATGGCTGGGTTCATCCGAGGGAATCATCGGCTCCAAAGCCATGCCGCAGATCGGGCAGGCGCCTGGTTCATCGCGCACGATCTCGGGATGCATCGGACAAGTCCATTGCGTGCCTGCCGGGGCGGATTTTTCGACCTTGGCCGCCGCGCCCGAGGCGTAGAACCACGGATCGCCGTCGAACTTCGACTGGCAACCGTCCGAGCAGAAATAGAAGGTCTGTCCCTCATAGTCGCGGTGCCGGGCCTCGGGCTTGATCGTCACCTGCATCCCGCAAATCGGGTCGATGGCCTTGCCGGGATCAGCCTGTGCCGGTGCGCCACCGTGTGTCCCGTGATCGTGATGCCCATGCGAATGATCGTGCTTGTGGTCCATGACTCGCTCCCGGCAGATACCTATAGGGGGTATATCAGACTTGCTCTATACCCCTTGAGGGTATAGCACAAGCCGCAGATGTTGAAGTTCGGAGCCCTCCTTGGCGCATGACAAGCAGAACCGAGACGCGATCCTGAAGCGGCTTTCCCGCCTGAACGGTCAGGTGCAGGGCGTCTCGCGTATGGTCGAGGATGGGCGCTATTGCGTCGATATCCTGAACCAGACCGCCGCCATCCGGTCTGCCCTGCGCGGCGTCGAACGCCTGCTGATCGAGGATCACGCGCGAAGTTGCATGGAAGACGCGATCCAATCCGGCGATCAGGACCGGCAGCGGGTGATGTTCCGCGAGGTCGTCGAGCTGATGGAAAAGGTGCGCGACTGATGCGCCTGCTGCTGTCGGTCGTGCTTGCCGCCCTGCTGGCGGTGACGATGCCGCTGGCACTGACCGGCGCCGCCTCGGCGGAGGCATCGCCGATGGCCTCGATGGCCGAAACATCCGCGTCGCCAGTCGCGCATGAATGCTGCACCACGCAGCCGGATTCTCCACATGGCGACTGTGCGGCCTGTGCCGCCATCGGCCATGCCGAAGTCACGCCGAACGCGGCCCGGTTGCCACGCCGAATCCGGCACATTCCCCCGCTGCAGGATATGAAATCCGCCAGGCCGCGTTTGCCGCTGCCCCCTCCGCGATCCGCTGCTCTCTGACGCCACATGGCCCGAGTGGCCACAAGTCGATCAACTGCGCCATGACAGGGATGAATGACCCTACGGCGCGCAACATCCCGAAGGACATCAGATATGAGCAACCCCAATTTCTCGCGTCGCGGGGCGATCCTTGCGGTCGCGGCGATACTGTCGACAACCTCTACCCTTGCCTTCGCCGCCACCGGCTCGGATGCAAAGCCGAACCTGCTGAGTGTCACCAAGGACCCCGGCTGCGGCTGCTGCGGCGCCTGGGCCGACCTTGCCATCGAGGCGGGGTTTGAGGTCGAAATCACTGAGGCCAGCGACTATGTCGGCATGAAGCGCGACGCCGCTGTGCCCGAAAACCTGTGGTCCTGCCACACGACCCGGATCGGCGGCTATATCGTCGAGGGCCATGTGCCCTTCGCGGCCATAACGCAGCTTCTGGATCAGCGTCCCGACATCTCCGGGATCGCCGTGCCGGGGATGCCCGCCGGCTCTCCGGGCATGGGCGGCGGGGTCGAGGCCACCGCCGAGGTCATCGCCTGGGGCGGCATTGCCGGTGACGGGCGCGCCTTTCCGCTGGACGGATAACAGATGACGCGCAACGCACTCATCCTCATCGCAGCGGTCGGTCTGGCCGCTGCGATCCTGATCCTCTGGCGCGGCAGCGGGGCCACCGGAACAGCCGCGCAGGATCAGGCCGTGATCGCGCTTGGCCAGCGGCTCTACGTCGATAACTGCGCCAGTTGCCACGGCGCCGATCTGGAAGGCCAGCCGGACTGGCAGACCCCGCTCGCAAGTGGCCGCTATCCGGCGCCCCCGCATGACGAGACCGGTCACACATGGCATCACGCCGACGCGCTTCTGGTACAGATCATTCGCGACGGCACGGCCGCCGTGGTCGGCGATGGGTATAAAAGTGACATGCCCGGCTTCGGCGATGTCATGAGTGACGACCAAATCGCCGCCGTTCTGGCCTATATCAAATCTACCTGGCCTGAACGGGAACGGGCAATCCAGAGCCGCATCACCAAGGACAGCGCGCCGTAACACCCCGGCGCGACACCACCATAGCCAAGGAGTTTGCCATGAAGAAAAGAACCGCCGTCATCGCCCTGACGCTGTTCGTCCTTGCCGGGTGCACGGCGCAAACGACCGGCACCGCCGTCGAGGAGGCCTCGCCCTATCCCATTCCGAACGAGGTCGTCGCCATCGCCGGCCCCAACCAGGACCTGACAACGGCGCGGCTGGACCCGGCGGATGATTGCTATTGGTATTATCATGTCGGGCCGGTCGAAACGACGCTGGTGCCGCTGCGGGCGGCCAACGGCAACCATATCTGCAACGCGCGTACGTCCTGACGCCCGGCCTCGCCAGAGGGCGACCGTTCAGCTGATGGCCGTCACGCTGCCCACCGGCGAATAGAGATAGGCGGTCGCGCCGATCTGGACGCGTGGATAGAGTCCGTTGATATGGGCCATGACCATGCGGACGCAGCCGGAACTGGCGCGGCTGCCGATCGAGGTCGGAAACGGCGTGCCGTGAATGCGCAGATAGGTGTCGCGCTCGCCGAGATAGAGATAAAGCGCCCGTGACCCGAGCGCATTCCGGGGACCGGGCTCCATGCCGTTTTCATACTGCGCATAGACCTCGGGTTCGCGCTCGATCATGTTCCTTGTCGGGGTCCAGTGCGGCCATTCGGCCTTGCGCTTTATTGTATAGGTCCCCGGCTCGTAAAGATCGCCCCGGCCGATGGCCACGCCGTAACGCATCGCCGTGCCGCCCTCTTCGATGTGGTAGAGGTATCGGGCCACGGCATCGACATGGATATCGCCCGGCACCAGACCGTCATTCGCGACAATCCGCTGCGGCAGGAAACGCTGGTGCAGGCCCCAAGGATTGGGGCCGCCGGCCTCCACCTCGGCATCCCAGGCGGCCTTCTGCGCCGCGTCGGGCCAGGTCGAGGCCATAAGCGGGCTGGCGGCGGAGGCCGCGAACAGCGCCGTCGTCGTTCGGATGAAATGTCTGCGTGTCAGCATGTGATTGCTCCTCGTAATGGTTGTACCTTCAGATGAATGCGGCAAGCGCAGCGGGATCCGCGATTGCCGAACCGTATCGCATCAGCGCCCATCGACCTCGGGCGTCGCCGCTGGCCCGCCTTCCAGATCGGCGATCAGCGCCTTCATCTCCGCGATTTCCAGCGTCTGGGCCTCGATGATGCTGTCCGCCAGCGCCCGCACGCGAGGATCCGAGATATCCGCGCGGGTGGATGTCAGGATCGCAATCGAGTGATGCGGAATCATCGCCTTCATCCAGGCGGTATCATCGACCGTTGCCTGACTGCGAACCAGAAACAGGCCGAGGGCAAAGGCCAGAATTGAAAGGCCTGCGACGGTCATATTGGCGCGCTGGTTGCGATACATCCCAAGCATGAAGGCCAGCATGATCAGCGCCATGGCGCCGCCCATGTAAAGCGCCATCCACATCCGGGTCTGGCTGAAAAAGACATGATCCATCGCCCAGGTGTTCAGATACATCAGCCCGAACATGATCACCGTCGAGGTAGCGATCATCGCCGCAAAACGGCCATAGCTTCCGCCGCTCTGGCTTCCGTGGCTATTGTGTCGATCAGAATTATCCATAGCGTTGTCCTTTCGTGAAATGCTTCAATTGCCACGCGAGGCCGCAACCAGTTCGGCCAGTTCCGTTGATGAAATGGCGCCAAAGCGCGAATCCGATCCGGCGATGAAGGTGGGTGTGCCGACAAGCCCCATCGCCTCGGCCAGCGCATTGGACTGCTGGATATGTTGGGCAATCTCCGGGCCGCCCATATCGCGCTGCAACTGCTGAGTGTCTAAACCCATGGATCGCGCAACACGCAGGACGCTGGCCCTTTCGGCCCGGGGTTTCTGACTCATCAAGGCGCGATGAAAGTCGGCGTAGCGGCCCTGCTTGCGCGACGCCAGCGCCGCGCGGGCCGCGAAAACCGAACCCTCGCCAAAGACCGGCCATTCCCGCATCACCATCCGCAAGCCGGGATCGGCTCCTAACACGGCATCCACCACTGGCATCATCGCACGGCAGAACTGGCAGTTATAGTCGAAGAACTCGATCAGAGTCGCATCGCCGTCAGGATTGCCGAAGATCGGCGCATTCGCGTCATGTTCAAGCTGCCTGCGGAATTCGGGTGGAAGCGAATGACCAGCCCAAGATAGGCGCGGTGCGATGGCCATCGCCGGGGCGGTAAGGGCCAGGGTCAGGATCATGCGTCGCTGAAACATCATGTCACTCCCGTCACGCCGAGACCGCGAACGTCGTCATCATGCCGCTGGCAAGATGCGGCATGTGGTGACAATGCAGCATCCATTCCGCCGCCTCGCCCGCATCCAGCGCCACCGTGACCATCGACATGGGCGGCACATAGACCGTGTCGCGCAATGCACCGGAAAACCGTCTGCCATTGATCGCGACAACTTGGAAATGATGGCCATGCAGATGCATGGGATGGCCCATCATCGACATGTTGTGGAACATGATCTCGACCCGCTGGCCTGTTTTGGCCGTAACCGGAATCCGATCCTCGAACACGCGGTCGTTGATGGTCCAGCGATAGGGCTGCATCTGCCCGCCCAGCATCACCATGGGTGATGCATCGGCAACTCGTTCCGTCAGCGGAGCAACGGCCCGCAAGGCGGCTTCCTGTGCAAGGTCGATATCGAATGCAGGTGCGGCCTCGTCTGCCATTCCAAGCATGACCGGCACCTTGGCGCCAGCGGTCGCAAGGATAAGGCCGGTGCGCTCCTGCGCGCCTTCGCGCAGAGCAAGGATCGGCCATGCGCCGCCTCCGGTGGGCAGGTCAAGCTCGATATCCAGGCGCTGCCCCATGGCCAGACCAAAGCGCGTTCCTGGCAAGGGCTGCACCGGCTGGCCATCCACCGCAACAAGCCGACCCGGAACCTCGCCGCTGTCGAGCCAGAATACCGTGGCCGCAGCCCCGTTGATGACCCGCAGCAGGACCCGGCCACCCTTTTCTACCCGCACAACTTCCGGGTCGCTCAAGGTGCGGTCATTCACCAGATAGGCATCGAAATCGAAGTCGTTCAGATCCATCTGCATCCCGGTCATGCCGGGCATGGACATGCCGCTCATTTCCGACATCACATTCATGGCCATGCCGCCCCCCATGTCATGACCGGCATGGGGATCGGCTGGTTGCGACATTTCGGCTTCGGCGGCCTCGTCATGCCCCTTTCCCGAGCGGATTTCGTCCAGCACCTCTTCCGGCGGGCGGAAGGAAAAGTCATGCAGGAACATGGTGACCTCTTGCCGATCAGCTCGCAGATCCTCGGGGCGGCGGACGATCAGGGGTGCGGCCAGCAACTGCATCTCCTGAATGGGCACATGGCTGTGCATCCAGTGCGTGCCTGCTGCGGCCTCAAAATCATAGGCACGCGTCTCTCTTGGCTGCAGCAGCGGCATCGGCATATCGGGAACGCCGTCCTGTGCGTTCGGCGGGATCTGTCCATGCCAATGAATGATCGTCGGCTCGGCCAGATCATTGGTCAGATCCAGCAAGAAACGCTGGCCGGGGTCCAGTGTCAGCCCGGGCGTTCCGTTGCCGTTGATCAGCCCGAAAACCGTGGCGGCGCGGCCATCGATGTCAAGCGTGCGCGTCGTTGCCTGCAATGCCAGCGCGGCTGGCTGCGCAAAGCCCGTGCGCGGGACGGCAAAAGCTGCGGCCATGGCAGCGGATGCGGTCAGAAAGCCGCGGCGATCCAGCGTGCATGTCATATGAGTAATCCATCAAACCCCGTGGGGCGAACAATGTTCGGCACCTTGAACAGGTGCGGCAAATCAGGTGTTCAGATGGATTTCGGAGGGCGGTATCCGGGGCCGACCAGACGGCCCTCACGTGTCACCGCTATAGAGTGCCATTTCAGCGAATGCTCGGTCTCAACAGGCGCAAGTTGCGCGGCAGCAAGCCAGGGCGTAGGTGTGCCGACACATACAATCGCACAGGCATCGGTCATATCGTGCCGAGAAGGCTCTCCCGAATAACCGTGCTCATGCCCGGCTGTGTCGCCGGGATGGCTGATCGAAGCGACAACTTGATCGGTCGGCAGTCCGGCTGGGCCAGCACTTTGCCCATGCTGCGTCGCGCCCGCCAACACGAGCAGGACAACAAGCAGAGAACATATCGCGCGGCACATCATGTGGTTGAGTTGGAACCTATGAAACTAGCTTGACAATAAGCAGGACAGGCTCTCGTTGCAATTCACGGAGTAATCAACAGAGGGTGTAGGTTTTTCCCTTCTGAGCCATTGACCGGCAGCCCTCCCCCTAGGTTCTGCCACCTTCCGCCTCCCCGCCGGTCTGACTGGCGATGTATGACTTGCCATGCGCGCGAGGCTGAGCCTTGTGTGGGATGCAAGAAGGAGGCGCTGGGCGTGGTCAAAAGACTGAGATTGAACGAGAAATCGGTGCGGGAGGCGGTGCCGGAACCGGGCCGGGACTATCAGATTTTCGACAGCGAGGTGCGGGGATTTGCCATCTGCATCTACCGCTCCGGCAACCGGGCCTTCACGCTGGATTACCGCCATGCCGGACGGCAGCGGCGGATGACGCTGGGGCGCTGGCCGGAATGGTCGACGGCAGCGGCGCGGGAGCGGGCAAAGGAGTTGCGGCGCGAGATCGATGCCGGGGGCGATCCGCTGGGCGCGAAGGAAGACGGGCGGGACGCACCCCGGTTCAGGGATCTGGTTGACCGCTATGCCGAGGTGCATCTGCCGAATCTGGCGAAAACCAATGCCTCGGATCAGCGCTCGATGCTGACGAAGCTGGTGGGCCCGGAGTGGAACAACAGGCTGGTGACCGAGATCACGCCCTATGATGTGGAAAAGCTGCTGAACCGGATCGCCGAGGGCCGAGCCCGGCCGCATAAGGCAAAACCAAACAACCGCGCCCGGAAGCTGCAGGGTTCGAAGCCTACACCAGTGCGGGCCAATCGCGTCGGCGAGGTGCTCCGAAAAATGTTCACCTATGCGCAAAGCTGGGGCTGGCGCGAGGACAATCCGGCCTCGGGCTTCCGCCGCCGCATCGAGAACCCTCGCGAGCGGTTTCTGAGCCAAGAAGAGATCCGGAAGCTCGCCGCCGCGCTGGACGCGGCCGAGGATCGGCGGGCGGCGGATATCATCCGGCTCTGCATGCTGACCGGCGCGCGCATGGGAGAAGTGAGGCAAGCGCGGTTCGAGCATTTCAACCTCGAACATCTCAGCTGGTCGAAGCCCGCCAGCATGACCAAGCAGCGGAGGATCCACCGGCTGCCGATCTCAGATGAAGCCGCAGCCATCGTTCGCCAACGGCAGTTACTGGTCCCGCGCGGCTGCCCCTTCCTGTTCCCCGGCGATGTGCCCGGCCAGCCTGTGAAGGAAATCCGCCGCTTCTGGCATCAGATCCAGAAGCAGGTGAACATTCCCGATGTCCGCATTCACGACTTGCGCCACACCTTCGCCTCGCTACTGGTCAGTGGCGGTGCGTCACTGGAAATGATCGGAAAGCTCTTGGGTCACAGCCAGACGCAGACCACTGCGCGCTATGCCCATCTGATGGACTCGCCGCTGCGCGCCGGGGTCGATGCCGTGGCCAGCGCCTTCCGGCCAAAGCCGGTGCTGGTGCATGATGCCGGGGCGCAAGATGATCAGGCGCGCAAAAGCGCCTGACCAAACGTCGGCCTCTCGCAACGGGCGCTATGGGGTTTCCCGCAGCGCCCGCCAGATCGGGGTCAGTCGCCTTCGGATCGTACTCTCATCAGGTATCTCGCGACCCGGAGAGGTCTTTGCGAACCAGTCCTGAACTTCCGCAACCCATTCACCCTGCGTTGCAGGCAGGCCATCCTCGTGTAGACGGACCATCTGCGAGATATAAAGACCTTCCCAGTCATAGCGGGATGGCGCACCGCCCGGATCTGCCGCACGCTTGGCGAGACCGTGGGCAATCTCGAACTCGTAAACCTCACTCGCGAGGATCAGCAGGTCGGAGGGTTCGACGGTGATGTGATTTTCGGGATCCGCGATCATCACCCAGTCCTTCTGGCCAATTGGTCGAACCCGCCGGATCACGCGGCGTTGCGGCCCGCTGGCCCAGCGCCGGAACATGCTGAGGATATCGACCACGGGCACCACGACCAGCCCTGACAGAATCGTCCCGTTCTGCTGGATCGGCTCGATCGCCATGACGACCTCGGGCTTTCCGTTGATGGCCCAACCCGCCAGATCGTCGAGGCTGCAATCCCATCTGATCGCAACTTCCTGAACCGTGAAAAACGTGCGTTGCGGCAATCCCATCTTCTTTCGTCTCCCTGCTCGTAGGCGCTGGGCTGCCCTTCTTCCGATCCCAAAGCGCCTTGCCTCAATCCTCTCGCGCGCAGACACAGCTTTCCCGATCACGGGCCTTGCAAAGGCTCGCGTCGCTCGACCGCATCCGGCGTGATTGGCCGACTTCTTCACCACCAGAACGAGACTTGTCCAGACGATTTCACTGGGGACAACCGACTCTTTGTTCTTGACATGTTCCAGCCCCAACAAAGGCTGAATCTGACACCGGCGACCGGCAGAAGGGGTTCTGCCGGTCGCCGGATTTTGCCTCTTGACAGCCTGTCTCGCAGTGCATGCGCATCGCCAAACCCAGCAAAACATGGGGTGGCATAACCTCCGGGAGGTTACGCCACCTTCCGCCTCCCCGCCGGGCCTTTTTATGTGATTGTTCTTCTCCCCGTCAGCGGCCCGGTCCGGGCGATGCAAGATGGAGGCAAGAGCATGACACAACCCATGAGTGCGGAACCGACGGTTGAACCGCGCCTGCTGCGCGGCTGGATCAGCCGCTACGATCTGGCGCAGGAGCTTGGCCTCACGGTCGATACGCTGGGGCGCTGGGAGCGACGCCGCAAGGGTCCGGCCTGCGTCCGCGCCGGTCGCAAGATCTTCTATCGGATGAGCGTGGTGCAGGACTGGCTGCAGTCGCAGGAGATGCCGCGGGTCACCGACGCGAAACCCGGCAAGGCGCGGGGGCGGAAATGAACGCTATGTCCCAGATTCCCGATGCCGCTATCGATCATAGCTCTACGACCGATACTGCCTGCCCGCCGGACTGTCCCGTCCAGCGCCTCTCTGAGGCCCGGGGCATTGTCGCCGATTTCGTCCATCACCCGGACAGCCTGATCATCCTGGCCTGCCGCGCCATCGCCGCGCACAGCCCCGAAGATCAGGAACGCCGCGAGGCCTTGGCCCTTGCCGGTCTGCTGATCGCCGTGTCGAACCGCAAAGCGAAAGGTGGTGACGCATGACCCGTCGAACACCCGAGGCCGATATCCAGCGCGCCATTGTCCACACATTGCGGATCGTCCTGCCCCGCGATGCCATCATCCACCATTCCGCCAATGAGGTCGGGTCGGGTGGCAAGGCCGCACGGGAGCGCCAGGCGATCCTGACCGGCATGGGCGTGTTTCCGGGCTTTGCCGATCTGGTCGTCCTGACTGGCGGGCAGGTGTTGTTTCTGGAGGTCAAAAGCCCGTCCGGCCGCCTCAGTCCGGCCCAGAGAGCGTTCCGCGACATGGTGAAGGCCCAAGGGTTCGGCTGGGCGCTGGTCCGCTCCGTCGAGGACGCGCTGGGCGCGCTCGCCGATCACGGCATCACGACGCGCGCCCAAGCGCTAAACCCGCGACGGAGGGCCTGCGCATGAGCCACTACGCGACCAACTGGGCCATCCTGCAGCGTGGGCTGAAGCCCGCCACCAAGATCGTGCTCTGGCATCTCTGCGACCGCCACAATCCGGATTTTGGCTGCTTTCCGACGCAGGCGCGGCTGGCGGCCGATTGCGAGATGTCGGTGTCATCCCTGAACGACCATCTTCGGGCGCTGGAAGAAGCGCGGCTGATCCACCGGGTTCGCTGTCACGATCCGCAGACGCATCGACGCCAGGCGACACGCTACATCCTCGGCTTCGAAGATCGGTTTCCAGATCCGTCGGACGAAGAAGACGACTGCGCTTCCGAGCCCGACGATGGCGATGACAGCGACGGTCCATGTCCGGATTCCGGAGATGGAGCCATCTCCGAAAAATCGCCAAAGCCATCTCCGAATTTGGCCGGTTTCCATCTCCGAAATTCGGAGACTAACCCTGTAAGAGAACCATTAAGGGAACCAGTAAAGGAGGAGGAGGGAGCGCGAGCGCGCGATGATCGATTTGAAGAGTTTTTTGAAAGGCTGCTCGACGCGCTGGGTTTGGACACCGATGCGGGGCTTCCCGGCTGGTGGCAGGGATGGCCACCCCGCGAACATGTCCGTCGCTGGATTACCGATCTCGGCCTGACCGAGGATCGGATCGTCGCGGTGGCCCGCGACAGCCGCAGCACGCATCCCAATCCGCCGGACGGCCCGAGAGCACTGGACAGGGCCATGGAACGGGCGGCACGGAGCGCCGAGGCGAGGAAGCCCGCTGACGGCGACAAGCGGAGCAAGCGCGGCAACAAGCCTGCCGACGCGCCACGTGCCAGCATGGACGAGATCGCGGATTTCTATGCCGGGCTGCTGAACGGGGATGGCTATCTGCCCTCCAATGCCATCTCGAACACCGTGCGCAATGCCATGCTGGAACGCGGCCTGGTCACGACCGAGCGGCTGCGAGAACGGGGCGTGGCATGAGCATCCATTCCCGCTTCCCGAACCGCAGCACCACAGGCACCCGAACCAAACGCGCGCTGGGCGTCCAGCAGGTGCTGGAATGGGCCTTTCGCATGGAGAAGGCCCGGCTGGAACTGCCCGGGCCGCCCGACCCCGAACGCAGCGAAAGTCTCGGCTTCGGCCTCGAATACGTGCTGATGCAACGCGCCGCGCTGGGCTGCCGCATCGATGGCGGAAGGTACAAGCCGAACAGTTCCACCCACGAGGATGCCGAGGTAGTTGCAGCCTGCGTCGCGGGATTACCCACATCCCTCGGCGGCATCCGCATGGCAATCCGCATCGCCGAACTGGCCCGGGCCGGGATAACACCGGATTGGATGCCCGGCGCCGTGCCGCGCTGCGTGCCAATCGAGATGAAGCGCAATCAGCACGGCGAACGCTCGATCACCATCGCCGTCGGCACGGCACGCGTGTTGTCTCGCGGCAAGTGGCGGGCGGTCGAACTCCGCGCCTGCCCGGTGACCTTCTCGCCGCATCCCGACCAGATCGCTGCCGCGCACCGGCACTACACGCAATGGTGGCAGGCGCTCGGCTGGGTGCGGGATGGCTTGCGCCAGGGGGGCATGCTACGCAGCATCGAAGTGACGGATACCGTGCCGAAACGGGAGCCTTGGCGGGCCAACACCCGTGTATGAAGACCCTGAACCATCATCGCCTTGGCAAAGGATGAGATTTGAAGGCCCAGTATCGGGACAGGAAAAATGTGGACACTGCAGCGATCAAGGTCGAGGTGAGCAGAGCCAGCTCCGCCGGAACCGCTGCAAGCTTTAACAAAAGCCCAAGGCTCGACTCATTGGCAATGAACCCAAGGATAGCAACGACAACAAAGCGGGATAGCGAGTTTTGCACATCAACACCATGTCCAGAGAAAGTGAACATGTGGTGTCCCCAGAAGCTGACCATGAAAGCCGTCGCAAAAGCTGCAGCGTTGCCAACCAGCGGTGCAACGCCAATCCAGATCAGCACGATCGCGACGGACAGGTGCACCAGCGTCGCCACCCCTCCGGTCAGGGCGAAACGCGCTGCGGTGCCTAGCATTCGGGCATCGAAGCAATGGTGACATCTTCAGCAATCAAATAGCCGGGTCGGCCTTTGACCTCGCTGAAGACGCGCGCCAAATATTCGCCCAGCACCCCAATGGACATTAACTGAATGCCGCTGAAGAAGAAGATCGCGACCGCCAGTGTTGACCAGCCGGGCACGGCATGGCCAAGCAGCAGGGTGCGGCCAGCCAAAAACATCCCGTAAAAGATCGACAGCGAGGCAAGCACCATGCCGATGCCGGTCCACATGCGCAATGGCCAATCTGTGAAGGCCGTTAGCCCGGTCATCCCTAGTTTCAGCAGGCGGCGGAAGCCGAACTTGGTGCTACCGCCACCACGAGGCTGCAATTCAACCGGGATCGCAAGTGAGCGAAAGCCGACCCACGCATAAAGGCCTTTCATGAAGCGGTTGCTTTCAGGCAGCGCACAAAGCGCATCGACAACTTTTCGGTCCATCAGCCGGAAATCCCGCGCTCCGGCGGGCATAGGCACCTCGCTACCGATGTTCAGAAACCGATAGAAGGCGGCGGTGAAGCGACGCTTCAGCCAGCTTTCATCATCGCGATGAGCGCGGACCGCATAGACGATCTCATAGCCTTCGCGGTATTTTTCTAGCATCGTGTCAACATAGCGCAGGGGCTCTTGCAGGTCGGCATCGAGGATCACAACAGCCTTGCCCGCCGCATGCCGCAGCCCGGCCATGATCGCCTGCTCTTTTCCGAAATTGCGCGACAGGCGCAACACGCGGACCGGCACGCCCCAATGGCCAGACTGAACCAGTTCAAGGGTGGCATCGGTGCTGCCGTCATCGACCACCAGAATCTCAGACTGCGGAACCAGCCTGCGCGCCTTGCGCGACACCCGGTTCAGTGTTTCCGCAATATTCTCCGCCTCGTTGAAGGCGGGAATAACGAAGGACAGATCCGGCGCCGTCGGTCCGAGATCGATTGCCCGTGGCATGGTGTTTGCCGTTTCGCGGGTGATATTCTGCATGCGACTCATCATTTCACCTCGCCTGCGGTCGGGGTGACGAACAGGACATGCCGTCCATATTCCCCCAGATTTTCAAGTCCCAATGCCGTGGTCTCTGGCGCCATACCAGGTGGTACGGAGAACGCGGCCGGTGCGCTGTCGACGGACAGTCGGGCCAGGTCGTCGATCTCAATCGCCTGCGCTTTACCCTCCGAATAAAACTCGGCCGAGTAGCTGCGCCCGCCAACGGTATAAAGCGGTGCGCCGGGCAACGCCGTATTGGCGGCGGCGACCAGTCCCCTGTCCGTTTTCAGCCGGATCTGTTGCGGTGCAAAAATGGCGCCCGAAGTCAGCAAGAGGAAAACCGCGAAGATCGCCGATGTCGCGATGGCAAACACTGCGCGCGCCACACGGCTCGGCTGAGGCCCGATTACTTTTGCGAACAGCGTGACCAGCAGAACGGCGGCGGCAGGCAGGCCCGGTAGAACATAGGCGGCAAGGATGTTGGATGCCGGTGTGAACAGCAAAAGCGGAGACACAGCCCAGAGCAGCAGATAGATCAGCCAGCCAGAGCGATCTTGTCGGACGGTCGTGAGGGTTTTGCCGGGACGGGTCAGCAACAAGGCCGGAACCAAGCTCCAAGGCAAAGCCGCCATCAGCCAGAACAGCCAGATCATTCCCTTTGCTTCCTGATGCCCGGACCCGTAAAGGTCGCCTTGCCAGCCGGGGGTCAGGAAGCGCTGAATGTGCTCTCCAATCAGGAAATAGTGCAGGAAACCGGGCGTGGCAATTTCGGCGGCGACATACCAAGGCACCACCAGCACCATCAGCATCGTTGTGCCCCGTGTCCACGGAAGCTGACGCAATAGGTGCCAGTTCCGCGTCAAGGTCAGCCAAAGCGTCAGCGGGATGGCACAAAGGACCACGGCCACCGGACCCTTGGCAAGCATTCCGATCGCCAGCCCCAAGAAAACGGCATAGCTCCAGCGGCTGCCTGCCCCGCTGACCGCATGCCAGAACCCGACCATGACCAGTGTCGTGCCAAGGACCATCGGCATGTCGGTCATCACAAAGGCGGATGCGCCAAAGAACATCGCCATCGTTGCCAGCACGACAGTCGCGACCAATGCAGTGTTACGCCCAACGTTATCGCGCACCCAGAGCCAGACGAGAAACAGCACAGCCAGCGCCGTCAGCAGAATTGGCAGGCGCGCGGCGGCTTCATTCACGCCAAACAACTGCATCCCGCCCGCCGACAGCCAGGTATGCAAAGGCGGCTTACCCCAAAAGGGCACGCCATAGTCGAATTGCGGCGTCAGCCAGTTTCCGGTCTCGACCATCTTGCGCGCGATTTCCGCATAGCGCGCTTCGGTCGTGTCGGTGAAAGGCACGGCAAACATCGCCCAAATGCGCAAAAGCCCGAATCCCGTCAGAACCGCGAGCAGGAACCGACGTGCGGTGTTGTCCAGCTGCATATCATGCAACGTCGGGCGCAGAATTTTCCGGGCGTGCGTCGCGGCAGGCCGCTGGGCCGAATAGGCCTCGGTTATTGTCATTATCTGGTCCTGCTTGATAGGCGAAGAGCTTGTATTCGCCGCCATTTACCAAGCGAGACCTGTCCGCGCCGTTGCCGGAACTATAACAATCCGTAATGTCCCGCAGGCTTGACCAAGACACAGGGTGGGCTATCCCAGCGAAGGGAGCAACTGAAAGCAACACAAATGCGCGTTCTTGTGGTCGAGGATCATACCGAAACGGCGGAATATATCTCTTCCAGCCTGCGCGCGCAGGGGCACCTGGTCGATCACTGCGATAATGGCCGCGAAGGCTTCCTGGCAGCGCTGGACAACAATTACGATGTGATGATTTTCGACCGTATGCTGCCGGGTCTGGACGGGCTGACACTGATCAAATCGGTGCGCGGCGCAGGGGTAAAAACACCGATCCTGATCCTGTCAGCGATGGACGGCATCGACGACCGGGTCGAAGGGCTGGAGGCAGGATCGGACGATTATCTGGTCAAGCCGTTCTCGTTTCAGGAATTGTCTGCGCGGCTGGCGGCCCTGACCCGCAGACCCCCCCTGAAGACCGAGGAAACCGTCCTGCAGGTGGCCGATCTGGAAATGAACCTGATCCGTCGCACGGTCACGCGGGCGGGCCAGTCGCTGGACCTCCAACCCCGCGAATTCAGCCTGCTGGAATATCTGATGCGCAATGCCGGACGTGTGTTAACCCGCACCATGTTGCTGGAATCGGTCTGGGACTTTCACTTCGACCCCAAGACCAATGTCGTCGAGACCCATATCAGCCGCTTGCGTAACAAGGTCGACAGACCTTTCGACACCGAATTGATCCACACCGTCCGCGGCGCTGGCTACAGCCTGCATGGCTAGGCACACTGGCATATCGCGCTTCCTGCGCTCGACCTCGGCGCGCCTGTCACTGCGGTTCGCGGCGCTTTACGCAATCATTACCGCCTTGGTATTCGGGCTAAGCTATCACTTCGCGGATCGCGAGATCAGTGAATGGGTATCAGATCAACTGGCCGATGATGCGGCTGGTTTCGCAAGTCTCTATGAAAGCGATGGGCTGGAGGCGGTTCAGGCAAAGCTAGGAGGTTTTGCCGGCTTCAATTTCGAAGACTATCGGATCTACCTGCTTGAGGACGCCAATGGCACGGTTCTGGCCGGAAATGTCGATGCCATCGACGGAAAGGGCAGCGGCTATGTCCCCGTCGATGCAATTCACGCCGAAAAGCCACGCTATGAGGATGTTACCGGCTATCTGCTACATTCGGTGCAACTCGGCCCGAACCGGCTGACCTTGGGCACAAGCACCTATTTTCTTGAAGAGCTGCGCGAGGTTCTCGAGCGCGGATTCGTTGCGGGCTTCATCCTCTTGCTGCTTGCTGGTTTGCTTGCGGGGATCATTGTAGGTCGCAGAACCGAACAACGGCTGACCCAGATTTCAACGACATTGAAGTCGGTGGCGATGGGCCAATTGGAACGTCGCGTCCCCACCACTGGAACCGACAGCGATGATCTTGCCCGCATGGCAGATGAAATCAACCGGACCATCGCCCAACTTCAGAAGATGGTCGACAGCCAGAAGCAGATATCAGCAGATATTGCCCATGATCTTCGCACCCCGATGCAGCGTCTGAGGCAGCGGTTGGATGTGCTGCTGAATGCGCCCGATCTGACGCGTGAGAACAGGGAGGTCGCGGAACAGGCCGTCGAGATTGCCGACGATCTGATCGAGATATTCCATGCTCTGCTGAGGATCGCGCAGATCGAAGCCGGTCAGCGTTCAGTTCGGTTCGCCGCAACCCCGCTGGCTCCGATCCTCGCCCGGATCGAGGACGCCTATGGCCCCGTCGCCGAGGAGAACGATCAGACGCTGGTGTTTGGCATTGAGGATCAGGACGCAATGGTTTTGGGCGATCAGCACCTGTTAACCCAAATGATCGCAAATCTCGTTGAAAACGCCCTGCGCCACAGCCCTCCGGGAACGCGAATTGAGGTGACACTGGCAAGGTCAGATAACAGCGTTCTGCTTAAGGTTTCAGATAATGGACCGGGCATCCCAGCGGAAGAGCGGGACAAGGTCTTCCGCCGCTTTTACCGCCTTGAGAAAAGCCGAACCACTCCGGGCAACGGCTTGGGCCTTAGCATGGTCAGAGCGATCGCGGAACTACACAGCGCAGAGGTAACAATGAGCGATAACAATCCGGGCCTGCGCGTTCTGCTGCGTTTCCAGCAAGGCAGCACCGCGAGGAGCTTAGCCTAGACGATACAGCCTGCGAGATCTTGTAAGCGCCACACGAACAAACCCGCAACAAAACAGTTTGACATTCGAGCCTCTCTTGACTCATAACTCAAGGATCGAAGACGAGCGCCCGGAGAACAGACGTCTCTCAGGTCCTCATCAGGTCAAACCCTCCACACCTCCCCCCTGCCATGGTTCCTCCCCGACGCGATCTGTATTCGGGGGGGCGCAGCGCAGAAGGTTTCCAGCGTCAGGCATTTTCACCGGGGAAGCCAGGCGGAAGCCACTCCGCCAGTAATTCCAGGTATTTCATAGCAATATCAGAAGATTAACAAATCACGATCTGGCCACGGTGGATTCCCGGGAGGAAGCCAGGGAATCCACCTTCGGGGAAGCCAGGGCGTGGCCAGAAGCCACGCCGGGGAAGCCAGTTTTTGCGTCCCGATCACCCTTGCTCCATGACGGGCAGAGGCGACCGGGCGCGCATCACGCCCGCCCGGCTTCCTTGTCCAGCAGCGCCATGCGGTCCGCGCTGAAGTCACCGGGCTGCGGGGTCAGCTTGGTCATGGCGTGCACGAAGAACTGGCGGAAGCCTTCGCGTTCCTCGCACCATGCCAGCAGCTTCACGCCCTGCGACGGTGAACCAGCGCCAGCGGCAGGACCGTGCGCGTGGTTTCGTTCCCCGACAGGTCGGTATAGCCGAAGGCGACCGGCTGGCAGGCACAGATGGCCACGTGCAGCACCGCCAGATCGGTTGCGGCCGCTTCGGGCGCATCCTCGAGCCAGTATTGTGCCGGGCGCACATCGAGCATCTGATAGATGCGGCCGAGCAAAGCTGCCTCGGGATCGGATGCGGCCAGACGGTCCAAGGCGGCATTGGCTGCAGCCGCTGTGACCGGATCGCCGCGATAGCCGGCCAGAGCCAGACCGCGCAGCGCCGTGTCGCGCAGTTCGGGCTCCAGGACGGGTGCCGGGTGCGCCACGAACCGCGTCGCCGCCTCATGCCCGATACCGATCACGGCGACAGCGCCGGCCAACCGGCGCGCAAGCGCGCGGCGGGTGAGGTTCAGGGTCAGAGCGGGCGTGCGACCGAGTCGCATGGTGATACCTCCTTGGAACAAAAAAGAGGATCTGCATCGCATGGCGTGAATAATCCGGTCCATAATTTTCGGGGTTTCCGCCTCCTGCATCCGGAAGCGGGTGTCTGACTGTATCGCTGGCGTCACTGTCACGACGTTCAACGGGATTGGAACGCATTCGGCGGCATATCCCGAACGCATTGAATCCGATTATCTTTTCATATTGACATCCGTGCCCGGCTTGACCTACCCCTTGAGCATCGAAGATTTGCGCCCGGAGGATATCCCCTCGCGGGCGCTTTCGTTTTTCTGCCCTCAGATCCCGAGCCCCACCCCATGGACCTCACCTTCGCGCCGCGCCAGATCGAGTTCTGGCCGATCGAGCGGCTGCGCCCCTATGCCCGGAACGCCAAGATGCACGGGCCCGATCAGGTGGCGCGCATCGCCGCCAGCATGGCACGCTTCGGCTGGACCGTGCCCTGCATGGTCGGCGACGACGGCGAGCTGATCGCCGGCCACGGCCGGGTACTGGCGGCTACGGAACTGGGGCTTGCTGAGGTGCCGGTGATCCGGCTCGGCCATCTCGACGAGGCCGAGCGCCGGGCCTACCGGATCGCCGACAACAAGCTGACGGAACTCGGAGACTGGGACGATGCCTTGCTGCGTGACGAGGTCGCCGGTCTGCTGGCCGAGGATTTCGACCTGTCGCTGCTTGGCTTCGCCGAGGACGAACTGGAGGCCCTGCTGCAGGATCCCGATCTTGCCGAGGATGGTGCCGCCGAGGGCGAGGACGAGGTTCCGGAACCTCCTGCCGATCCGGTCTCGGTGCCCGGTGATCTCTGGCAGCTCGGGCCGCACCGGCTGATCTGCGGCGACAGCACCTTAGCCGATGTGGTTGCAAAACTGCTGGGCGATGTCTGCCCGCTGCTGATGGTCACCGACCCGCCCTATGGCGTCGAATACGACCCGGCATGGCGCAATGCCACGGGTGCGGCCAAGACCAAACGCACAGGCAAAGTGCTGAACGACGACCGGGCCGACTGGAGGGAGGCCTGGGCGCTGTTCCCGGGCGATGTTGTCTATGTCTGGCATGGTGCGCTGCATGCAACCACCGTCGCCGACAGCCTGATCGCGGCGGGATTCGATATCCGCTCGCAGATCATCTGGGCAAAAGACCGGCTGGTCCTCAGTCGCGGCGATTACCACTGGCAGCACGAGCCCTGCTGGTACGCGGTCAGGAAACGCGGCAAGGGCCATTGGGCCGGGGATCGCAAGCAAACGACGCTCTGGCACATCGCCAACCGCGATCAGGATGCCGAAACCGTCCACGGCACGCAGAAGCCAGTCGAGTGCATGCGCCGGCCGATCCTGAACAATTCCAGCCCCGGTCAGGCGATCTACGAGCCCTTCATGGGATCGGGCACCACCCTGATCGCCGCCGAGACTACTGGTCGGGTCTGCTACGGCATCGAGTTGAACCCCGCCTATGTCGATGTCGCCATCGCCCGTTGGCAGAACCTGACCGGCAAGGAAGCGACACTGGCGGGAAGCGGCGAAAGCTTCGCCGATTTGAAAGCTAGCCGTCGGCCAGTCAGTCTGTCGATTTCAAGCGAATGATCTTTGCGAGATCATCTGCCTCTTCCATAAGTTCGAAGACCTGAGTGCGGATGTCGATGAATCGTTGCAGTTCGGCTTTCGCCTTGTGCCTCATATCTTCCATGGTGACCGGCTGGGCGTCGGCGCTGTCCAAAAACTTTGTCATCCGCTGCACTCGCACATCCTTATCCGGCGGATTGCGAAGTTCGAGAAAGTCACGCCAAGGCTTTTGTCCCTTACTTTCGTTGCAGGTGCGACAGCAAGGGACGAGATTGCGGATACGATGCCCATGCCCAGAGAAATCACCTTTCACCACACGATTGAATACGTGATCCCATGTCGCCGCAGGCTCGCCGCAGTAGACGCAATCGAGATCTTCCTCAGGGTCCTGACCAAGATCTTTGATGGCTTGAGCGACGTCGGCTACAACAAAGCTATCATGAGGCGCCAGCGCCGACGCAAAGGCATTTGCAAACGTGCTCTTACGTCCCATGATTGTTGAAGGTCGAAGATATTTTTTGATACCCGCCAGCTTCACGCCCGCCCTCCGAGATCTCTTAACAGAGGTGACCTGCCCCCCGTTGGTCCCTCGGTCATAACGAGAGTCTGCCGGTTTGAGATTGGTAGTCGGCGGATCGTTTCAGGGCAAGCGCGCCGGGCGCGGAGCCCTCGGGTAGCGCAAGC
>NZ_JAOTBD010000044.1 GCF_026162625.1 Paracoccus beibuensis
ATTCTGCTTCATGGCGTGATCTCCCTGGCGTTGCCGCCGCCGGTCGGACGGGTGAGTGTCCACCTGCAGATCACGCCGCCAGCCAATTTCCACCAGGTCCGAGACACAACCCCGTCAGGCCACATCGACGGGCTAGCGGATCACATTGCGGCGGCAAACCCTGATATCGTTTCCATGCTGATCGCCGCCCTCACCACCGCCCGCGCCGAGGGGGCTGCGATTTGGAAGAGGCTCTTTAGGCGGCGGCTGAAAAGGCGGAATTCCACCGTGACCACGCCGGTCGCGATTAGGACGGAGAATACTACTGCGGCGAGGAAGCGGCTATCTGGGGCGGCAGCATTGCCGAGGGTATCTTCCAAGATATCCGCGCCCTTCGCCGCAATGGAGGAGCGTGAGATGGACCGCGATAAATCGGCAGCGATCTTAGTCGCAATTCTTGTTCTCATGGCCGTCAACTTCTGGATAAGCCTAGAACGGCTGCAAGAGAAGAGCGGTACGACCGCTGCCATCGAGAGCCTGATGAGAACGCTCGAAATAGTTGATGCTTCCCGCAACGGCAGGAGCACCCCATGACCTGCCCCTGCTGCCATCAGCCCCGCCCGCTTGTCGCCACACCCGAGGGGCGCCCGTGCTGCGCAGGGTGCGCGGTGCCGAAGCCGAAGGAGGGGAAGGAGTGATGGGACGCCGCGCCACCTTCACCGAAGCCCAGATGCGCCGCGCCGTGAAGGTCGGGCGCGAGATCGACCCGCAGTCGGTTATCGAGGTGACGCTAGACGGCACGCATACTGCCCCCGAGCCGAAACAGGCGGCTCGCAACGAAGTGGACAATTGGTTCGAGAAATGACGCGCGTCGTGTTGCGAGGCATCAACAAGGTCAAGAAGCGCATGGCTGACGGCACCGTGCGGGAGCATCACTATGTCGGCCGGGGCAAGGGGCGGTGAAGTTCTGGGACAGCGCCAGCGCCATCCGCTTGGGGTCGCCTGAGTACACCGCGGCGTTTTCGGCCGCCAGTAAGACAGGCACCGCCTCGCAGGGCAAATTCCGCTCAATCATCCTGCACTTCCTCGACCGCCAGGACTTCGCTCAACTCGCGCCACGCACACAAGTGGACATGCGGCGGTCGGTCAGCCACCCTGAGAACGGCATCGACGCCAAGTTCGGGGATGCCCCCATCGCCGCGATGGAAGATCCGCGAATCAGGACGCAGGCGCTGGACTGGCGCGACAAGATCGGCGGGAAAGTCGGCGACGACCGGCTCCGCCACCTGCAGAGAATCATCGGCTTCGCGCATGATAGGGGCCGGATCAGGGCGCACCAGCTGCAGAACGTCAAAGGCATCTACAAGAGCCAGCGGGCCGAGATATTCTGGATGCCCGAAGAGGTGGAGCGGTTCGAGGCAGGCGCGCCGGCACACGTCTGGCGCATCCTGGCAATCGCGCTGGAGACGGGCCTGCGCCCCGGCGACCTGAGCCGCCTCGCGCCCGAGCATATCCATTGCACGCCACGGGCGCCGCGTCGTGACGTGGACGCAGAAACGCAAGCGACTGGCGTCGATCCCGGTCACGGAGCGCACGGCCGCGCTTATAGATGCTACGCCGGAAGGACAGTCACGGCTGATGGTGAACAAGGCGGGTCAGCCCTATTAGCACGAGAACTATCTGGGAGATGCAGTCAGCGAGTGGCGGGACAAGCTAAAGGTCCGCTCGGACCTTCGCCTCTATGACGCTCGGGGCACCGCTGCGACACGACTGCTGGAAGCTGGGACTGACCTCAAGGAGATCGCTACGCACATGGGCTGGTCATTGAAGCACGCGGCAGAGGTGATCGAACGCTACGTCGCCCTCTCACCGGCGATGTCTGACGGCCTTGTAGAGAAGCTGATGCAGGCCGAACGGCGGACAAAGCTGCAAACCACGGTGCAAACCGTAGAGGGTAAATGAGGACTAAGTAGTGGTCGGGGCGAGAGGATTCGAACCTCCGGCCTACGGTACCCAAAACCGTCGCGCTACCAGGCTGCGCTACGCCCCGACGTGGTCGCTTTAGCCCATCGTTGCGGCCGTGAAAAGAGCTAGGCGCAGGGCCAGGACGCTTCTTTGTCGTCAATTGCAGGATAACCGATGCGCTGACCCGGTTCCAGACCGAGCCGCGCCGCCTCGCCGCCTGCAATCTCCAGCACCATCAGCCGTTCCGGAGCCGGATCGCCGACGGCGGCGCCGGGGATCGGCGTCTCGTCCAGCGGGGTCGCGTTGCGGTGGATGTGGCGGATGACGCCGGTGGCGTCGATGAAGACCATGTCCAGCGGGATCAGGGTGTTGCGCATCCAGAAGCTGACCGGCTGCGGGCTTTCGTAAATGAAGAGCATCCCCTGCCCGGCCGGCAGGTCGGTCCTGAACATCAGCCCACGGGCACGGCTTTCAGGCGTATCGACAACCTCGACATCGAAGGACAGGGCAGTGCTCTCGGCGACCCTGACCAGCAGCCGGTTGGCCTCGCACTGGGCCGCGGGCCCCGCGAACGAGGCGTCCTGCGCAAGGGCGGCGCCCTGGACGATGCAGGTGGCAAGCGCGAGGGCGCAGGCAATCCTACTCGGCAACATGCGCCACAATGTCGCCGTCATCGTCGGGCAGTTCATCCGACCGCGGCGGCAGGGCGTTGTCCCAGGCCGAGATCTGCGCCGCCATCAGGCCGCGTGGCCCTTCGACAACGCGGATGCAGACTGCTTCACCGATGGCAAGGTCAGCAAAACCGGAATGGCGCAGAACCTCGATATGAATAAACACATCCTCGGAATGACCGAAGATGTTGGCGAAACCGAAGCCCTTGGACTTGTCGAACCACTTCACCCGCGCAGGCCGCAGCGGCAGGCTGTCGAGATGCTCGATGATCTCGATGTCGAGATCGGCGATGGGCGGCTGGCCGTCTGAAGCCGGCGGCTCGATGGACACCACCTCGGCCGCCTGGACGCCGCGTCGGGTCTCCTGCACCAGAACGCTTACGCGAGACTGGTCAGCCACCGAACTGCGGCCGAAATTGCGCAGCACATTGGCATGCAGCAGGATATCAGTTCCGCCGTTGTCATCCAGGATGAAGCCATAGCCCTTGGTCGGGTCAAACCACTTGACCAACCCGTTTGCGAGCTTGAGGCCACCATCGTCAGTCATCGCAATCTCATGTTCGTTCATCTTTACCAGCCGGGGGACACTAGAATGGCCCCAAGGCGACTACAATACAGCACCTTACGTCGTTCAAGGAAACCCGCAACAGAACCAATCTCTGCCCCGTGATGCGTTTCGTCAAGGTCAAGGAGCAAGACGGGCGATTTGCCACCGATCCGCGCCGTCACGCGTCCACACGAACCGGTCATGCAGCCGGAACGCTCCGTCGGCCCAGAATTCGATCTGGCTCGGCCTGATCCGGAACCCGCCCCAGAACGGCGGGCGCCTGGGACGTGTTCCTTGCTGCAGACCGACCCGGGCAACCTCGGCCACCAGGGCGTTGCGGCTGGAAAGCGGCTGCGACTGGCCGGAGGCCCACGCGCCAAGGCGGCTTTGCAAGGCGCGGCTGTCGTAATACGCGTCGGCCTGCGGACCCTCTTCGCGCGACACCGTGCCCCGGACGCGGATCTGCCGGCGAAGCGACTTCCAGTGCATCACGAAGGCTGCCTTGCCGCTGGACGCGATCTGCCGGCCCTTCGCGCTGTCGTAGTTGGTGTAGAACACGAATGACCCGTCGGCGCCCTGCCCGTCGATGTCCTTCAGCAGGACCATGCGAACGTCGGGCAGACCGTCCTCGTCCACCGTGGCCAGGGCGATGGCATTGGGATCGTTCGGCTCTTGCTGCTTGGCTTCGTCCAGCCACGACCGGACGATGTCGAACGGGTCGTCGCCCGCGAAGATACCAGCCCGATCGATCATTGCGGCTTCCTTGTGCTTGATGCGGCATGACAGTTGGCCTAACACCGCTCAAAGGGTTGAAACCGCGAGGGACGGCACATGTCAAGCGAGCAAAAATCAGGGCTGATGGCCGGCAGGCGGGGTCTCATCATGGGGCTGGCCAACGACAAGTCGATTGCCTGGGGCATCGCGAAGGCGCTGGCGGCCGAAGGGGCGGAACTGGCGTTCAGTTACCAGGGCGAGGCGCTGAAGAAGCGGGTCGATCCACTGGCGGCGCAGCTCGGCTCGACCACGGTTCTGCCCTGCGACGTGTCGGACGAGACGTCCATCGACGCACTCTTCGCTGCACTGGGCGCGCAGTGGGACGGGATCGACTTCATCGTCCACGCCATCGGCTTTTCCGACAAGGAGCAGCTGCGCGGCCGCTATGCCGAAACAACGCGCGACAACTTCCTGATGACGATGGACATTTCAGTCTATTCCTTCACCGCCGTCGCGCGCCGCGCGGCCGCGATGATGAAGAATGGCGGGTCGATGCTGACGCTGACCTATTACGGCGCCGAACGGGTCATGCCGCATTACAACGTGATGGGCGTCGCCAAGGCCGCACTGGAAGCCAGCGTGCGTTACCTGGCCGAAGACTTCGGCAAGGACGGCATCCGCGTCAACGCGATCAGCGCCGGGCCGATCAAGACGCTGGCGGCCAGCGGTATCGGCGACTTCCGCTACATCATGAAGTGGAACGAACTGAACTCTCCGCTGCGCCGAAATGTCACCCAAGAGGATGTGGGGAACTCGGCGCTTTATCTGCTGTCGCGTCTCGGCGCCGGCGTCACCGGAGAGACCCATCACGTCGATGCGGGCTATCACGTGGTCGGCATGAAGGCGGTCGACGCGCCCGACATCGCGACCGTCAAGAAGGACTGAGGCCGAGGTGCTCTACGCGACAGGACGATGATCGGGATCACGGCCGAGCAACTGGGCGTCTTCGTCGCCACCCTGGCGGTGGCGATTTTGTCGCCGGGGCCCGGGGTCATTGCGGTCAGCCAGGGCGCCTTTGCGCTGGGGCGAAGGCGCGCGCTGACCTATGGCTGGGGCCTCGCCATCGGTGCGTCGGCCTGGTGCCTCTTTGCACTGCTGGGGCTGACGGCGCTGTTCCGCGTAGCCCCCTGGACGCTGGTCCTGATGAAGGTGCTGGGCGGCCTCTACCTGGTCTGGGTTGGCAGCAAGCTATGGCGTCACGCGGCCGATCCCCTGCCGGACCCTGCGAAAGGGCGCGGCATGACGATGCTGTCAGGCCTGGCGCTGAACCTCTCGAACCCCAAGCCGGCGCTTTTTTATTCGGCGGTGCTGCTGTCGATCTTCCCCGCCCGGCTGGGGCTGGCGGATAAGGGGGCAATCTACGCTGTGGCCTTGTCGGTCGAACTGTTCTTCTATACCGGACTGGCCAGCCTGATGGCGCTTCCGATCCTGCGGCGGCGCTATTATGCAGCGAAATTCTGGATTGACCGGGCGGCCGGGCTTGCGATTGCGGCCCTTGGTGCATCCCTGGTCCTGCGGCCTTGAAGGAGACCTGACCGTGAACGACCGCCTGCCCCACGAAAAGGGCTTTCACGTCAGCTGGGATCAGCTGCATCGCGATGCGCGTGCGCTGGCCTGGCGTCTGGATGGAACCGAATGGCGCGCCGTCGTCGCCGTTACCCGCGGTGGCCTGGTGCCGGCGATGATCGTCGCGAGAGAGCTGGATATCCGAACCATCGACACGATCTCGATCCGGTCCTACAAAGGCGTTGCCTCTGAGGCCGGCCAAGGTCAGCTGGAGGTCCTGAAGCGGCCTGATGCCGAGTTGATGCGCGACGGCGAGGGTATCCTTGTGGTGGACGACCTGGTGGATTCCGGTCGCACGCTGGAACTGATCCGGGAGATGTATCCCAAGGCGCACCTCGCCACCGTCTATGCCAAGCCCAAGGGCAAGCCGATGGTCGCCTCGTATGTGACCGAGGTCAGCCAGGACACCTGGATCTTCTTCCCTTGGGACATGGCGCTGCAATACGTGCAGCCGTTCCGCGGCGAGGACTGACATTTCACGACGGGTTGATGAAGTTCCGGCATCCGCCCGTTGCAAAGGCGGAACCCGAAGCGCCGCATGCGCATTGTGCATCCAATCGCGGGGTGCACGACCATCCTGCGTCACACACAGGAGAAAGACATGCGCAAGCTTCTTTTGACCACTGCCTTCGCCCTGCCCGTCGCGTTTGCCGCCCAGGCCCAGGACGCTGCCACCGATCCGGCGACCGGCGCCGACACCATGGGCACCGCCCCGATGGCGACAGAGCCGACCACCGATCCCGCGGCCGAAATGCCGGCAACCGAGATGGAAGCCACGGATGATGGCGCTGCCGCTGCGTCGGCCGCTGAAAAGGTCGAACAGCAGCAGGCCGCGAACGAATGGCGCGTGGACTGGATCACCGGCACGACCGTTACATCGCCCACCGATGAGAACATCGGCTCGATCAGCGACCTCATCGTTGACGGCGATACCGGCGAGATGAAGGCCGCGATCATCGGCGTCGGCGGTTTCCTCGGAATTGGCGAAAAGCAGATTGCGCTACCGTGGGAAGAGCTGACCGTGAACTCGGACGCGCAGGAGATCACGTCGGACCTGACGCAAGAAGAGGCTGAAGCCGCCCCGGAATACGTCTTCCGCGAGCAGGAGCAGCCGGCAGGCGACATGATGACCGATCCCGCCGCCGGCACGGCCGACCCCGCGGCAGATCCGATGGCCACTGGCGGCATGGGCACCACCGCGCCTGCCATGGACCCGGCAGCCGAGCCGGCCGCGACCGAGGTCATGGAAGAGCCGGCCGACAGCGGTGCCATGGAAACCCAGCCGATGGACACCGAGCCCATGGAAGTGGAGCCCATGGAAACCGAGACCATGGAGACCGAGCCTGCCGAAACCGAGGTCATCGAGACCGAGCCGGCGGACAGCACCACCGAGACTGCGCCGGCGAACTGATCCTTCGACCCATCACGAAAGGGCGGCCCATGGGCCGCCCTTTTTCGTGCGCTCAACCGTTGCCGCGAACGAAGCGCGCCGCGCCTTCTGCCGCACGCTGCAAGGCGCGGCTCTTGTTCACGGTTTCCTGGAACTCGGCCTCGGGGTCGCTGTCATAGACGACCCCCCCGCCCGCTTGGATATAGAGCGCCTGGTCCTTGACCACACCCGTGCGCAGGGCGATGCACATGTCCATCTCGCCGTTCGCAGCGAAGTAGCCGACGGCGCCGCCATAAACGCCACGCTTTTCCGGCTCCAGCTCGTCGATGATCTCCATCGCACGGACCTTGGGCGCGCCGGAAACGGTGCCCGCCGGCAGGCCGGCCAGCAGCGCCGACAGCGCGTCCTCACCCTCGCGCAGCTCTCCGACGACGTTCGAGACGATGTGCATCACGTGGCTATAGCGTTCGATCACGAACTTCTCGGTCGGCCGCACGGTGCCGGGCCTGGCCACGCGGCCGACGTCGTTGCGGCCCAGGTCCAGCAGCATCAGGTGTTCGGCCAGCTCTTTCTGGTCCGACAGCAGGTCAGCCTCGAGCGCGCGGTCCTCGGCTTCGTCGGCGCCGCGGGCTCGGGTGCCGGCAATGGGGCGGATCGTGACCTCTCCGTCGCGCAGGCGCACCAGGATCTCGGGGCTCGCCCCGACGATCTGGAAGGCGCCCATGTTCAGGAAGAACATGAAGGGCGACGGGTTGGTGCGCCGCAGGCTGCGGTAAAGCGCGAAGGGCGGCAGCGGAAAGTCCATCCGCCAGCGCTGGCTTGGCACGACCTGGAAGATGTCGCCCGCGCGAATGTAATCCTTGGCCTTTTCTATCGCGGCCAGGTAATCCGGCTTGGCGAAGTTCGACACGGGCACGCCGATCTGGGCCTCGTCGCCCAGAGCGCGCGGCTCTGACGGTTGCCGGTCCAGCGACCGCAGCGCGTCCATGACACGCTCGGCGGCGCGGGCATAGGCGGCGCGGGCAGTGTCGCCACCGTTGTGCCAGGCGGGGGCACACAGCGTCACCTCGCCCTTCACCCCGTCCAGCACGGCCACGACCGAAGGTCGCATCAGCATTGCATCGGGCAGGTTCAGCGGGTCGGGGTTCACGTGGGGCAGGTTCTCGACCAGCCGGATCATGTCATAGCCCAGATAGCCGAAAAGGCCCGCCGCGACAGGCGGCACGCCGTCCGGCATTGTCTCGATCCGGCTTTCGGCGATCAGCGCGCGCAGACTGTCCAGCGCCGGGCGGGGGTCGTCCTCGAAATCGGGCGCAAAGCGCGCGTGCCGGTTGATCCGCGCGCGTCCGTCGCGACAGTCCCAGACAAGGTCGGGCTTCATCCCGACGATGGAATAGCGCCCCCGAACCTCGCCCCCGGTCACGGATTCCAGCATGAAGCTCTGGGGCGCGGCCTCGGCCAGCTTCAGCATCAGGCTAACCGGCGTGTCCAGGTCGGCCGCCAGCCGGATCGTCACCAGCTGGTTGCGGCCGGCCTTCCATTCGGCTTCGAAGGCGTCAAAATCCGGCGTCAGCTGCATCACTGCACTTGTGCGTTGATGGCGTTGATCGCCTGCTGGTTCAGCTGCAGTTCGGCGCCGCGCTGGATGTGGCGGGTGTAATAGTCGAAGATGTCGGCCTGGATCGACTGGTCCAGCCGCGCCTGCACCGCCTGCCGAATCGGACCGGCATTCTCGGTCTCTAGGTCGGCATCATTGATCGCATCGAGGCGCAGCACGAAGACCCGGTCGCCGGCATCGACCACGTCGACCTCTCCGGGCTCGGACAGTTCGAAGGCTTGCGACAGCAGCTGCGGCGGCAGACCGTCCATCCAGTCGCTGCGCGACAGATCCTCCTCGGTCGTCCACTGCTGTTCCGGCGCGACGACCGGCTGGGGCGCGGCAGGCTGCCGCCCCGGATTGGCGACCGTGCCGTTCGCCCCGGCGGTCGAGACTTCGGGCACCGGCGCCGTTTCGGCCACGGCGGCCACGCGCTGCTCGGCCGCAAGGGCCAGCAGCTGGCGCTGCACCTCGGCCTTGCGCCAGTCGGCCAGGACGTCGTCGCGCACGCTCTCGAACGGCATCAGCGTCGGCGGGACCGTCTCGTCCAGCCGCAGCGCGAAGACGCCGCCGTCTGCCAGTTCGAACAGCTGCGGGAAGTCGCTGGTCTGGATCTCGGCCGCGCGTTCGCGGAACGCCTCGTACCCCTCGATGCCGCCTTCGGTCGGCGTTCCCTCGGCAGTCCAGTCGATCTGGCCCAGTTCCAGCTCGGTTTCCCCGGCAAGATCCTCCAGCGTGGCCCCGCCTGCCAGCAGGTCTTCGTAATCGGCCGCGCGGTCCTGGATCATCCGGGAAGCGGCGCTCAGCGCCGCCTCAGCGCGCAGGTCGTCGCGCGCCTCCTCGAAGGACACGTCGACCGGGTCGAGGATCGCGTTGACGGAAAACAGCGCCGGGCCGAGGTCGGTCTGGATCGGCCCGACGACGCCCGGCTGTTCCAGCGCGAAGACCTCGGACGCGGCGGCACCCAGGTCGGCCGCGGTGACCTCGCCCAGGTCGACGTCCTCCGGCGTCAGGCCGCGTTCGATCACGACCGCCTCGAACGGCTTTTCGCCGGCGTCGATCTGCGCGCGCGCGGCCTGGGCCCCTTCGGCATCCGGGAAGACCAGGCGGCTGACCAGCCGACGCTCGGGCTGCTGGAACTCGGCGATGTTCTGGTCATAGACGGCGCGCAGCGCGGCCTCGTCCAACTGCACGTCCGAGGAGAGCATGTTGGGCGTTGCCCAGGCATAGCTGATGCGGCGCTTTTCAGGTGCGGTGAAGCGATCGCCATTGGCTTCGTGCCAGGCGCGCAGGGTGTCCTCGTCAGGCTCGGCCACGGGCGCGGGCAGGTCGTCCTCGGTCAGTTCGCGCCAACTGAAGTCGCGGGTCTCCAGCAGCCAGCGGGTTGTGAGGTCGACCATCGGCTCGGGCGTCTGCACGCCGCCGGCAACGGCGCGCTGCAGCAGCAGGCGGGCCTCGTCGGCGCGGACATCGGCTTCGAACTCGGCCTCGGTCAAGCGTTCGCGACGCAGGATTTCACCATAGGCGGTGCGGTCGAAGCTGCCGTTCGGGCCGCTGAACGCGTCGGCCTGCATGATCGTCTGCGCGACTTGCGCGTCACCCACGGATACGCCGATGCGGCGTGCCTGTTCGGCCAGTGCCGCGGCGGCGATCAGCCGCGCCTGCACCGCCTGCGGCAGACCCATCTGCTGCGCCTGCTGCATGGTGATCTGCTGGCCGGCCTGCTGCGAGAACGCCCGCATTTCCTGCTGCAGCGAGCGCGCATAATCGTCGGCGCTGATCGAGGTCTCGCCCACCGAGGCGACCTCGCTGGTGCCACCCGAGAAGCTGGTGACACCAAAGCCCCCCAGCCCCAGCACCATCAGACCCATCAGGATCCAGACGATGGACGATTTGCCCTTGGTTCGCAGCTGTGACATGGCGCGGCCTTCCTCGTGGTCGTGTCGTTGCCGTCTTTAGGACGACGCAGGCCGCGCCACAAGTGGATCAGGCCGCAGGTCCCTCAGCCGCGCCGCCAGCACCGCGATTCCCGCGGCATCGACGTTGGCAAAGGCCACCCTCAGGTGGCGGGCCCCCGTCGGATCGTCGGCGGGCGAGAACATCGTGCCGGGCAAGGCCAGCACGCCGATGTCGCGCACCATCCGCCGCGCAAGACCGGCCGAGCTTTCCGCGAACGGATGTTCGACCCAGGCAAAATAGGCCCCGACGCTCTTCAGCCGCCAGCCCGGCAGGGCGCCAAGTGCGGAAGCCGTCGCGGCGCGGCGGGACAGGATCTCGGCCCGTTCGCCGGCCAGCCATTGCCGCAGGTGGGTCATGCCCCAGACTGCGCCGATCTGCCCCAGCTGCGATGCCGAGATGGACACAGTGTCGAGGAACTTCTCGACCTCGGCCAGCCGCGCCTCTCCGGCGACGATCGCGCCGACGCGGTGGCCGGTCAGGCGGAAGGCCTTGGAGAAACTATAGAGCTGGATCAGCGTCCGATCCCAGTCCGGCCGCGTCAAGAGATCGTGCGGCGCGGCGTCGCGGCTGTCGAAGTCGCGATAGGTCTCGTCCACGACCAGCGCCAGCCCGTGCTCCTGTGCAAGGTCGAAGAAGCGGCTCATCAGTTCGGCCGGATATTCCGCGCCCGAGGGGTTGTTCGGCGTCACGAGCACGATGGCCCGCGTCCGCGGCCCGATCAGCGCGCGCGCCCGGTCGGGGTCCGGCAGCATGCTGTCGCCGCAGGGCAGCGTCACCGTCTGGACGCCCGACATGTCCAGCCACATCTTGTGATTGAAGTACCAGGGGGTCGGGACGATGACCTGGTCACCCGGCCCCGCCAGGGTCGACATGGCGGCACAGAAGGCTTGGTTGCAGCCTTGCGTGATCGCCACCTGCCCCGCCGAGACAGGTCCGCCATATGAGGCCGAGAACTCGGCCGCCACCGCATCCCGCAGATCACCATTGCCAAGAACCGAGCCATAGAGATGCGCCTCGGGGCGCATCATCGCCGCATCGGCGATGGCTTGGCGCAGCCCCTCGGGCGGCGGGTCGACCGGCGCGGCCTGGCTGACGTTGATCAGCGGCCGGTCGGCGGGAAAGGTGACACCGGACAGCCAGCGCCGCGCCTCCATGACCGGGGGTGCGAAGGTGGCTGCGATGGCGGGGTTCAGGGGATGCATGTCAGTCGCGCTCCAAACGGCGGATGTCGGTCAGGTCGGGCGGCAGGGACAGGTCCAGCGCAGGGCTGGGCAGGCGCGGGGCGCCCTCGGGGCTTGCCGCAGCCTCGGGGGCAACATGGGGCAGCGCATCCTGCGCCACGTCGGGCGCCGGGGCCGACAAGGTCGCGGGCGCGTCCCGCGGCACCGACCTGGACGACGGCGAAGGCAGCGTCAGCGCCGGCGCATCCTCGCCGGACTGTGGCAGCGCGGGGCCTCGGGTATCGGCTTCGGTTTCGGGTCGCACGGGATCGCCCGTCGCGATCGGCGGCACCGTGCCCGCGTCCTGCGTCGGCGCGGCCGGCGGCTCGGCCAGTTCGGCACGTGGCGCGGCACCGCCCGGGACCGGCAGCACGGGGAGAAGGTCGCCGGCACGCCCGAACTCCGATCCGGCTGGAAGGTCCAGCGTTTCCGGCTCGGGGGCGGTGCCGACGCTGGCCGTTTCGCCGGGTGCGGACGGCAGAGGCGCAGCATCCGCGGGCGCCAAGGCGGGCACGTCCGGCTGCGCCTCCACAGGCTCCGGTTCGACCGCCGGCGCGGGATCAGTCGGCGCCTCGTCGACGGCTGGCACCGGTTCGGGCTGCCTGGGCAGCGGCGCCAGCAGGGACAGGCCCGCCAGCGCGGCCACGCTCAGCAGCCCGCCATGCACCAACCCCGCCAGAAATCCACGTGCCATCCGACCCTCGAGCTGCCATGCTATCGTCCCGGCCGGTCTTGACCCCCGGTCGCGCTTTGGCCCATCTATAGCGGACGCATTTGCGGGGGGAAACCGCCCCTTCAACTCGCCGCCTCAACCGCCATGCCTCAAGGTGCCCCGATGATCCTTCTGATCGACAACTACGACAGCTTCACCTGGAACCTCGTGCATTACATGGGCGAGGCGGGGGCCGAGGTCGTCGTGCGCCGCAACGACCAGATCTCGGTCGACGAGGCGCTGGACATGGGCGCGGACGGCATCGTCATCTCGCCGGGGCCCTGCGATCCGGCGCAGGCGGGCATCTGCCTCGACCTGATCCGCGCAGCATCCGACCGGGCGCTGCCGATGCTGGGCGTCTGCCTTGGCCACCAGGCCATCGGCGAAGCGTTCGGCGGTCGGATCGTGCGCGCGGGACGCATCCTGCACGGAAAGGTCGACGCCATCAGCCATGACGGGACGGGCGTGTTCGCGGGCCTGCCCTCGCCCCTGAACGCCACGCGCTATCATTCCCTGACGGTCGAACCGGAAAGCCTGCCCGACTGCCTGCGCGTCACCGCGACCTCGGGCGACGGCACGATCATGGGGCTGGTCCACCGCGACCTGCCCATCGAGGGGGTCCAGTTCCACCCCGAATCCATCGCGTCCGAACACGGACACGAGATGATCCGCAGCTTTCTGTCGCGCTGCACGCCGCACAGGGACGCCGCATGACCACCGACATCCGGCCGCTGATCGGCCTTGCCGCCACCCGCCCCCTGACCGGCCCCGAAGCCGAGGCCGCATTCTCGGCCCTCTTCGACGGGGCGGCGACACCCGCGCAGATCGGCGGGCTGCTGATGGCGCTACGCGTCCGCGGCGAAACCGTGCAGGAGATAGCCGCCGCCGCCCGCGCCATGCGCGCCCGCATGAACCGCGTGCGTGCCCCGGAAGGCGCGATGGACATCGTCGGCACGGGTGGCGACGGCAAGGGCACGCTGAACATCTCGACCGCAACGGCCTTCGTTGTGGCCGGGGCCGGGGTGCCGGTCGCCAAGCACGGCAACCGCAACCTGTCGTCGAAATCCGGTGCGGCCGATGCGCTGGTGCAAATGGGCATCAACGTTATGGGCGGCCCGGCGGTGGCGCAGCAGGCGCTGGACCGTGCGGGCATCTGCTTCATGATGGCGCCGATGCACCACCCCGCCATGCGCCATGTCGGCCCGCCCCGGGCCGAACTTGGCACGCGCACGGTCTTTAACCTGCTGGGTCCGCTGACGAACCCCGCCGCCGTCCGCCGTCAGCTGACCGGTGCCTTCAGCGCCGACTGGATCCGCCCCATGGCCGAGGTTCTGCGCGACCTGGGTTCTGACGCGGCGTGGCTGGTGCATGGCGGCGACGGCACGGACGAGCTGTCGATTGCCGCCGAAAGCCATGTCGCCGCGTTGCATGACGGCCAGATCACCGAATTCACCGTCTCGCCCGAGGATGCGGGCCTGCCCCGCCACCCGTTCGAGGCCATCGTCGGAGGGGAGCCGTCGCACAACGCGGCCGCCTTCCGCGCGCTTCTGGACGGCACCGCCGGGGCCTATCGGGACGCCGTGCTGCTGAATTCGGCGGCCGCGCTCCTCGTGGCCGGCAAGGTCACGGATCTGCGCGACGGTGCGGCACTGGCGGCCGAATCAATCGACAGCGGCGCTGCCAAGGCCCGGCTGGCGCAGCTGGCGCAAGTCACAGGGGCACCCGAAGTGTGAAGCCGCCCATTGCCTGGGCTGGCTTGCCCTTCTTCCGCGACGACTGGCCGCTGATCCGCGACCGCCTGGCGGGCACCGCCTTTCTGCCCGGCCCGGACCGCGTCTTCGCCGCGTTGGAGGCCACGCCGCCGGAAGCCGTTCGCGTCGTCATCCTGGGTCAGGACCCCTACCCGACGCCGGGCCACGCCAATGGGTTGGCGTTTTCCGTCACGCCCGAAACGCCTCTGCCGCGGTCGCTGAAGAACATCTTCCAGGAACTCCGGGACGACATCGGATCCGTCCCGGTCACCGGCGACCTGTCGCATTGGGCGCATCAGGGCGTTCTTTTGCTGAACAGCGCGCTCTCGGTCATTCCCGGTCAGGCCGGCGCCCACGCCTCGTGGGGGTGGAGCCGCCTTGCCCGCGCCGCCGTGGCCGAAGCGCAGCGCCACCATCCGCTGGCGTTCCTTCTGTGGGGCAATCACGCGCAAAAGACGCTGGCGGGCCTGCCCCGCCCGCAGGATCTGCTGATCGCAACGGCCCATCCGTCGCCACTGTCGGCGCGCCGGGGGTTCTTCGGCAGCCGTCCGTTCAGCCGTATCAACAACTGGCTGGTGGCCCAGGGGCAGGCGCCGATCGACTGGTCCGGCTGAACGCACTGGCCCCTTTCCCCAAGGGGCGCATCGGGATAAAACGCTGCCATGGATATTTTGGAAAAGATCAAGGCCTACAAGCTGGAAGAGATCGCGGCCGCCATGGCCGCCTGCCCGCTGGCCGATGTCGAGGCTGCCGCGCGCGAGGCGTCGGCACCCCGTGGCTTTGCCCGCGCGCTCGACCGCGCCGCCGCCACCGGTCCCGCCCTGATCGCCGAGATCAAGAAGGCGAGCCCGTCCAAGGGCTTGATCCGGCCGGACTTCGACCCGCCCGCCTTGGCCCGCGCCTATGCCGAAGGCGGCGCGGCCTGCCTTTCGGTCCTGACCGACGGGCCAAGTTTTCAGGGCGCGCCGGACTATCTGGTGGCCGCTCGCGAGGCCTGCGACCTCCCGGCGCTGCGCAAGGATTTCCTCCACGATACCTATCAGGTCACCGAGGCACGGGCCTGGGGTGCCGATTGCATCCTGATCATCATGGCCTCGGTCGACGACGTTCTCGCGGCCGAGCTGGAAGACGCAGCGACCCATTGGGGCATGGATGCCCTGATCGAGGTCCACGATGCCGCCGAGTTGGACCGGGCGCTGCGCCTGAAGTCGCCGCTGATCGGTATAAACAACCGCAATCTCAGGACGTTCGAGGTTACACTTGACGTAACGCGCGAACTTGCGCCGCGCATTCCGACGGGGCGCCATGTCGTCTGCGAAAGCGGGCTGTTCAGTGCCGGGGACCTGAAGCAGATGATGGATTGCGGCGCCTGCCGCTTCCTGATCGGTGAAAGCCTGATGCGGCAGGCCGATGTCAGCGCCGCCACGCGCACCATCCTGGACGTAGCTGCATGAGCCTCACGCATTTCGATCAGTCCGGCCAGGCGCATATGGTCGACGTCTCGGGCAAGGCCGAGACGATGCGGGAAGCCGTGGCCACTGGTTGCGTCATCATGACGGCGCCGACGCTGGAACTGGCGCAGGGCGGCGCCGCGAAGGGCGACGTGCTGGGGGTCGCCCGGCTGGCGGGGATCATGGGGGCGAAGCGCACGGCCGACCTGATCCCGCTCTGCCACCCGCTGCCGATCAGCAAGGTCGCGCTCGACCTGTTCCCCGACCCGGCCCTGCCCGGCATCCGCGTCACGGCCACCGTCCGCACGACAGGCCGCACCGGGGTCGAGATGGAGGCACTGACCGCCGTCACCACCGCCTGCCTCACGATCTACGACATGCTGAAGGCGGCGGAAAAAACCATGGAGATAAGTGGCATTCGCCTTCTGCGCAAGGACGGCGGCAAGTCCGGCCTCTACGAGGCGCAGCCTTGATCTCGGTCCATGAGGCGCTGGCCAAGGTCCTGTCCCTGGCCGCTGCCCCGCTTGGGGAGACCGTGCCGCTTGCACAGGCCAATGGGCGCGTCCTGATCCAACCTGCCGCATCGCGTCTGACGCAGCCGCCCTTCGATGCCTCGGCCATGGATGGGTATGCCACCAGACTGCGGGACCTTCCGGGACCGCTGCGGGTCATCGGCACCAGCGCCGCGGGACATCCGTGGTCCGGTACCTCCGCCGCAGGGACGGCGGTCCGGATCTTTACCGGCGCGCAAGTGCCTGCCGGCTATGATCATGTCGAGCTTCAGGAAAATGTCACGGTCGACGGCGAGTTCGTGACCATCGAGAAAACATCGTCCGGCCGGAATATCCGCACCCGGGGGAACGATTTTGCGGAAGGTGACATCGTCGCCGCCGGACGGCTCCTCGGGGCGGCCGACATCGGCCTTCTGGCAGCGATGAACCTCCCCGAGGTCACGGTCGCCCGCCGCCCTCGCGTCGCCATCCTAGCCGGTGGCGACGAACTAGTCCCACCGGGAAGCCCTGTCGCCGACGGGCAGATCGTCAGTTCGAACGATCTTGCCATCGCGGCGCTGGCAAGCGACGCGGGCGCCATCGTCGATATCCTTCCGATCGCCGCGGATACCGAAGACAGCCTGCGGCAGAGATTCGGCGCGGCACGAGACGCCGACCTGATCGTGACCATAGGCGGGGCGTCAGTCGGGGATCACGATCTGGTCGCCAAGGTCGCGGCCGAGTTGGGGCTGGACCGAGCGTTCTACAAGATTGCCATGCGGCCGGGAAAGCCGCTGATGGCCGGCAAGCTTGCAGACGCCGCCATGATCGGCCTTCCAGGAAACCCCGTGTCCGCAATGGTTTGCGCGATCTTGTTCATGCAACCTCTCATCCGCCGGATGCAGGGGCTATCGGCCACGGATCGCCTTTCGCGCGGCGTCGTGGCGCACGACCTGCCGGTCGAGGGACCGCGCCAGCATTATCTGCGCGCGGCGCTGGATGCTGGCGATCAGCTTCCTGTCGTCCGGCCCTTTGCTGACCAGGATTCGGCGCGGCTTTCGCTGATGGCGCAGGCTGACGCGCTGCTGGTTCGACCTCCGAACGATCCGGCGCTCCCGGCAGGCTCGACGGTCGACTTCATCCCGCTTCGCCGCTGACAATTAACCGTTTTTTCATTGTTCGATGCGCTGATGATTGACGTGATTCCGGCGGCGGGCTAGAACAATGAACGAACATTTGCGCAAAGGGCGGGACATGCTGACAAGAAAGCAGATCGAACTGCTGGGGTTCATCCAGAAGCGGATGATGCGGGACGGGGTCCCGCCCTCGTTCGACGAGATGAAGGACGCGCTGGACCTCCGGTCGAAGTCCGGAATTCATCGCTTGGTGACCGCGCTGGAAGAGCGGGGCTTCATCCGCCGCCTGCCCCATCGCGCCCGCGCGTTGGAGGTTCTTCGCCTGCCCGACGCCCTGGCCCACCTGGCGGAGCCACCGAAGGAGGAGGCCAAGCCTGCCTTCACCCCTCGCGTCATCACGAACCAGCGACCTGCGCGACCGCGCGGCGCGCTGACGGTCGTCGACAGCCCGGCCGTGCAGCTTCCCCTGATGGGACGGATTGCTGCCGGCGTGCCGATCGAAGCCATCTCCGAGGTGTCGCATCACGTGGCCGTTCCCGGCACGATGCTCTCGGGCCGAGAGCATCACTACGCGCTCGAGGTCACGGGTGACTCGATGATCGAAGCCGGGATCAACGACGGCGACGTCGTCGTCATCCGAGAGCAGGACACGGCAGAGAACGGCGACATCGTCGTGGCGCTGGTCGACGATCAGGAGGCGACCCTGAAGCACTATCGCCGCAAGGGCTCGATGGTCGCTCTCGAAGCGGCCAATCCCGCTTACGAAACGCGCCTGCTGCCCGAGGATCGGGTGCGGATCCAAGGGCGTCTTGTCGGGTTGATCCGAAGCTACTGACAGGCGGACCCCCGATTTGGGCGCCCCTCGATCAGACGTCCATGAATCCCGGACCGGCGCGGGCAAGCAGCTCCTGCGCCAGGTCATCCCCCATGGCGGACCCGTCGGCGACAGCGCCTTCGCGCATCGCGGCGACAACCGCACTGCCATCCGGACGCAGGATCTCGCCTCGCAAGGTCAGCGTGTTACCGCTGATTTCGGCGAGGCCTGCAATCGGGGTCTGGCACGACCCGTCCAGCCGCGCCAGGAACGCGCGCTCTGCCAGGATGCGATGCTGCGTCTCTGAGTCATTGATCGCCGCGAGCAAGGTCTCGACAACCCGATCGTCCTGCCGCCGTTCGATGCCGATGGCACCCTGCGCCACGGCAGGAAGCATCTCGGCCGGGTCGATCGCACTTCGGGCGACGTCGGCCATGTTCAACCGATTGAGGCCGGCCATCGCAAGAAACGTCGCGACCGCCACACCGTCATCCAGCTTGCGCATTCGCGTCTGGACGTTTCCCCTGAACTCGACCAGCTGCAGGTCCGGCCGGCGATGCGCCAGTTGCGCCCGACGCCGCAGGCTGGATGAGCCGACGACCGCCCCCTGCGGCAGTTCCGCAATAGATCCAACATGCGGGCTGACGAACGCATCCCGCACGTCCTCTCGCGGCAGAAAACAGTCAATGACCAGCCTGTCCGGCTGCAGCGTGGGCATGTCCTTCATGGAATGCACGGCGATGTCGATCACCCCTTCGGCCAACGCTTCCTCGATCTCGCGAGTAAACAGCCCCTTGCCGCCGATCTCCTTCAGTGGCCGGTCCGTTACGCGGTCGCCTGTCGTCTTGATCGCGACGATCTGGAAGGCGTCGGCAGGCAGGGAGTGGGCGGCCATCAGCCGGTCTCGCGTCTCGTGGGCCTGGGCTAGCGCAAGGACCGATCCGCGGGTTCCGATCCGCAACGGGCGGGATGTGTCGGGCATCTGTTTCATGGCCCTCGCATAGCGGCCAGGCGTGCGCTTGACAACGTCTGTCGCCTCGCCTTCAAGGGGCGCAGGAGGTGTCATGACCAAACTTCTGCTGCGTGCCCTGGCGGGCGAAACATTGCCGATCCCGCCAATCTGGATGATGCGACAGGCTGGTCGCTACCTGCCCGAGTACCGTGCCACCCGTGCACAGGCCGGCGACTTCCTGTCGCTGTGCTACAACCCGGAACTCGCTGCCGAGGTCACGCTTCAGCCGATCCGGCGCTATGGCTTCGACGCGGCGATTTTGTTCGCAGACATCCTTCTGGTGCCGCAGGCGCTCGGGGCGGACCTGTGGTTCGTCACCGGCGAAGGACCCCGGCTGTCGACGATCACCTCTGCCGCCGACATGGCGCGGTTGAAGCCCGCCGACCAGATCGACGAGCGGCTGTCGCCGGTCTACCAGACGCTACGGATCCTCTCGGCCGAGCTGCCGCGGGAAACGACGCTGATCGGATTTGCCGGCGCGCCCTGGACCGTCGCGACCTACATGGTCGCCGGCCGCGGCACGAAGGATCAGGGTCCGGCACATGCACTGAAGGACAGCGACCGCGAGACCTTCACGCGGCTGATCGACCTGATCACCGACGCGACGATCCACTACCTGTCGCGGCAGATCGAGGCGGGGGCCGAGGTCGTCAAGCTGTTCGACAGCTGGGCGGGCAGCCTGCAAGGGGACGACTTCGACGACTTCGCTCTAGCGCCCGCGCGCAGGATCATCGGCGCGTTGAAAGAGCGTCACCCCACGGTGCCGATCATCGCCTTCCCGCGCGAGGCAGGCGGCCGATACGCCGGATTTGCCAGGGCCACCGGGGCCGATTGCGTGGCATTGGACAACTCGGTCCCCGCCGATTGGGCAGCCGAGCATGTTCAGATTGACGGCTGCGTCCAAGGCAACCTCGACCCGCGTCACATGGTCACCGGCGGGCGGGAACTGGTCGCCGAGGCGCAAAGGATCACGCGTGCCTTCTCGAACGGCCCGCACATCTTCAACCTCGGCCACGGCATCACGCCCGATGCCGATCCGGACAATGTCGCGCGCATGATAGACGCCGTACGCAGCGCATAGCTGCATCATCACAGGTGCTTGCACAAGAACCCGCCCGACCGCCCAGTTCGTGGCACGATCCCTCCTGCTCGAGCTTCGGGACGGGAGGCGCGATGCTGATCTCTCATCACGAGCAGGCAAAGAAACCACATTTCTTCGCCGTGATCTCGGCAAGCGTGGGACCGGCCTTGCAAGGTGGCAGCGCTCAACGGCAGTGGCCCAAAGGTCCGACATTGCCATTGCTGGAACAACGGCTCGATACCTCAGCTGCCCGACGCACAAGCCTATCGACGCTCGCGCCGGGCAGGACAAGCCGCAGCGAGGCGCGGGGCCCTGCTGCTGGAGGATCTTCCTGTCGGTGCTTGCGGGAACGTCTCGTGCCTGTGCCTGAACCGCTGCCCGCCCGGCGCTGCCTCGAGCAGCGTGCGCCCTGTAGATCATAGCATCCCGGCTTGCGCCTTCGGTCTCATACCGACGGCCCGAAGCATTGACCGCGCTCGCGTATTCGCACGTCGTAGTTGATCCGGGGGGTCATTTGCAAAGGCGTTCCATGCGGCGCAGAATCGGTCGACGATGTCGTCGTAGGTGTCGAATACGGCGATGACACGATGGTTCGCCCGCAAATAGGCTCAGATGTCTCGACCGGGTTCAGCTCTGGCGCGTAGGGCGGGAGCGTCTCAATGGTGATGTTGTCGGGGATGCGCAGAGCGCTGGAGCCATGCCATCCGGCGGTCATCACGAGCACCGCGTGAGCGCCTGGCGCAACGGCTTGCGCGATATCGGCCAGGTGGGCGTTCATGGCGGAGGTGTCGGCCCGGGGCATGACCGGTGCTGCGGTCGTGGCGCGTGGCCCGCGCAGACGGCGCCGAAGATATAGGCCCATTTGTAGCGGGTGTCGCGTGGCGCGCGCGGGCGGGCGGGCTCCACGGTCCGCCCAAGTCGGGGTGAGCGTCCCCTGCTGACCCGCGCGTGCTTCATCTTGAAACCAGAGGCTTGCCACGTGCCGCCTCCGGCAGGTTGGCCCTACCGTAGCGGCAAACCTTTCTTGAATGTCTCTTGCGCCAACGGAACTCGGGGTGCTGGGGACGCGGCGAAAGCCGAGGGCCGCCAGCTGCTTGCCAACCGTCCGCTTGCGCATGATCACGCCAAGGCGGTCCTTGATCTTGCGCTGGAGATCGGCGCAGCGCCAGCGCACGACCCCATCGGCCTTAAGCTCAGGCCCTTCACGGACCATCCGGGCCAGCTCTGCCTTCTGCTCAGTGTTCAGGGGCGGCGTCCCACCAATACCGGTTCGACAGATCCGCAATTCCCTCGGCGCTGTGGCGATGAACCCAATCGCGCAGGGTCCGCCGATCCATGCCGCAGACCTCCGCAGCCGTCCTGCGATCCGTCCCGTCCAGAACAACAGCGATCGCCAGCCGTGCCGCCTTTGCACCCCTTCTGCGCGCCGCTGTCGCCCGAAGCTCACTTGCCGACATATCTGTTCGGGTGTTCTCAACTGCGAGCAAAGCCCCCAGCCCTTGATGGCCAAGATCCAGATTTTCAGGCCGAGGGAATTCCCGCGAGTCGGAAATAAAGGCTGCTGGTATTGCACAAACGGGTCGGTCCATGTCCGCATTGACATGCAGAACCCGCCGCAGATGCCAGACGAGGTCGGTGATCATGTCCGGTTGTAGCCATCGACTCTGACACGGTCGGCCACATGCTGGCCGACAACGTCCTAGCCGAGCGACTGGAGGATCGGGAAAGGGCTATGCCTGAAAATGGGTGATGCGGCCTGAGAAGGCGGCGTATCGAGGCGGGTGTCAAAGCCTGCCAGAACCTCCAAAGGGAGCGATACGCCATGAAAGACGATACCGACATCATCC
>NZ_JAOTBD010000045.1 GCF_026162625.1 Paracoccus beibuensis
CGCCTTCTAGGCACATGAGGCAGCGGCGACCAGACCAAATTCGGTCTTGCATCCCCCGACCCGAGGCCCACGCAGCGGCATGGAGCCCAACAGCCGACGAAGCTCAAGCCTGCCTGCGGGTCTCGGCCTTCTTCGTCAGCCGCCTGTAGCGTGGCAGCGCCTTCGAGCGCCATTCGGTGATCTTGCCGGCCTCGTTCTCGATCCGGGCGCGCGGCACACGCACCGTCTCGGTGCCGAATGTGCCGGTCAGCTGCCGATCGCGGTGCCCGTGGCGGTAGCCCCTGGCCCGCTCGTCACCGCGGCCGTAACGGAGACGGCCGAGAAAATCGGCCAGTTCCTCTTAGAACATGGCTTCGATGGTGGCGCGGACATTCGCCCGCAGGCGATCCTCGATCGGATCATGCGCGCCTGCGTCACGCAGTAGCGAAAAGGACGAGCTGTCGGTATTCTGCTTCATGGCGTGATCTCCCTGGCGTTGCCGCCGCCGGTCGGGTGGGTGAGTGTCCACCTGCAGATCACGCCGCCAGCCAATTTCCACCAGTTCCGAGACACAACCCGCCTCCCTCCCATCCGACAGACCTTCCGACCCTGCCGCCCGGCCTGCCGGACTGGCTGACCACTGCAGCGACCGATCCGTCCGACAACCCGGTGTTTCTGGCCGGCGCCGCCCTGGCGAGCCTGCATCCGCTGCAGGGCCACCCGGCGGTGCCGCAGGCGCTGTGGCGGGCGCGGCTGGCGCTTGGCGCCGCCGAGGCCTCGGCCCGGCTCGAGCACCGGCGCGAAAGCCCCGGCGCCCTGCGCGATGCCGTGCACCTGCTTCGGCCGGGCGATCATCCGGGTCCGGCCGGTGCTCTCTTCCGGCAATGGACCCGCGCGGTGCGGCACCCGCTGGGGTGACCCAGTGGGACCGTGTGCTGCCGGGCTTGGACGCCAAGCAGATCGAGTCCTGGCTGGCGGCGGGGCAGGAGGCGGTCTTGGCCGAGGGGTCCCGTGCCGAAACCACCGCGCTGATCCTCGCCGATGCCACCCTCGCCCGCGCCCTCGGCTGGACGCATCTGACGCCGCTCCTGGCGACCGGGCTAACCCCGCGCGATCTGCGCGCCCGCTGCGTGGACCTGCAGCAGGCCTGCCACCGGACGGTGGTCACGGCGGCCGGACCCGCGTCTCGCCTGGCCGCCGATCTGGCCCGCCGGGCGGCCAGGCTGCGCGCCGTGGCGCCGAAGCTGCGGGCCCGCGGCGCCGGGGAGGCGGTGGCGCTGTTTCTCAACCGCGATGCGCTGGCGCCCTCCGCCCTGACGGAGGTCATGTCCGACCGCGCCGCCCGAAGGCTCTGCGACCGGCTGGTGGAGCTGGGCGCCGTGCGCGAGCTGACCGGGCGCCCGAGCTTTCGGCTCTACGGGCTCTGAGATGGCCACGAAGCGCCCCGAGCCGGAGCTGGATCGCGATCTTGCCGAGCTGCCACCGGCGCTGCGCTGGCGCGAGTGGCTGCGCCGGATCGAGGCGGTGCTCTTTGCCTCGGCCGCACCGGTGTCGCGCACCGACCTGGCCCGCGTGGTCGGGCAGGGGGCTTCGGTCGATCTTCTGGTCGAGGATCTGGCCGTCGAGCTGGAGGGTCGGGCCGTCGAGGTGGTGAAGGTCGCGGACGGCTGGATGCTCGGCACTCGCTCCGCCTATGCCCCGGCCATCCGCGCCGCCGCGGCCCTGCCGGAGGGCGGGGTTGAGCTACGCGATGCCGACATCACCGTCCTCGCCGCCATCGCTTACCACCAGCCGATCTCTCGCGACAGGCTGAAGGAGATCTTCGGGCGCGAGATCGGCCGCGAGCTGATCGGCCGCCTTTCCGAGCAGGGCCTGATCGCTCCCGGCCCGCGCGAGCCCCGCCGCGGTGCCCCCGCCACCTTCGTCACCACCGACATGTTCCTTGCCGCCTTCGGCTTTGAGACCCTGCGCGACCTGCCCGATCCAGCGCAAATCGCCGAGGATGGGCTGGACGGGGCGGTGGAAAGTGGAGCCGCGGCCACAGTTCAGGTTGAAGGAGGTTGATGCCGTGCATTGCGTCAAACCCCCACCTGCCGAAGCGGCTCTGATCGCTTTCGCAGAGCCCGGCTGACATTGTGGGGACATGTGACCGATCCCATGGTTGGAACGGCGCGGCATGGCGGCGGGAGCCGGGGCGTTGCGTTGCTAGGCGGTGCGCCGAATCGGCTAATACGTAAGGCGGCATTGGGGCCCGGGGCGATCGCGCGATGCAGCAGTCAATAACCGGAGGGTTGCGGTACTGCGCGATCGGCTCAAACGCGAAGATGGCTACGACGGCTGTCCGGAGTAGATCCAGGTCATCGTCAGCAGACCTCGCGAGCCTAGCGCGTCGGCCGGTTAAGCCGCCGGTATGCCCGGTCCGTAGAACGTGCGCAGCATCTTCTCTGTCGCGTGGTCGGCAGCAGAGACGCCTTCTGCGGGCCGAGACGGAGGCTATGCGTCAGTCGCCGATGGAGCATGATGTCGAGTGCATGTTAGTGCTGGCCGCACACAGTGACGACACCTCTGCTCAAGACAGAATGGCACTCAGTCGCTGTGCAGCTTTGCACACCGCGCAACAGGCCATGTCCGTGTCGAGCGCCTCCAGCGCCACAACCCCTATCGAGTAGTTGAGCTGATCCAGCCCCGGCGGCAGGATCAAGGGGCTCGAGACCCCGACCGCGCCACGATGCAACTGCCCGCGCGTGAGGGCAAAACCACTTCGGCGTGCTACGGACACTTCTTCGGGCTCATCCGATGAGGGGGGGCGCCCCGCCAGGATCGCCAATCCTGCAGCGCCACGGTTCAACGGGTGGCGAACACCTACCCTATAATGGATGGCGACAACCGCATTGCGAGGTTCGGCTGTCATGGCAACCACGCATTCCGAGCCTTCTGCAACGGAAAGAAAGGCCGTGGCCTCGGTTTCCTCAGCCAGTTGCTCCAACACGGCGCGCGCGGCTTTGCGTACGGTATCTGTTGCTGCCGCACCAAGCTGGAACGCAGCCCCACCCAATGTCAGGCGACCATCTTCGCGACGTCGTATCATCTTGTGATGACACAGCGTGGCCACGATCCTATAGGCGACCGCCCTCGTCAGATCGAGTTGCCGGGCGACATCGCTGACCCGCAGGTCACCGGGACTGCGGGCGACAAGCAAAAGCGTCTCAATTCCTCGGTCGAGCGTCTGGAGTAAACTGTAGCGTGACACGTGTGCCTAGTCCCTCGTGAGGAGCTGCTGCCTGACCAGAGATAGCAGGTATCAGGGTAGTGGAGCAAGAATGAGTTTCGAATAGTGAGACACCGGCTTCGATAAAAGAGATTGCTTCCCCATCGGTGGTTGCGTATGCAACGGTATCATCCGAAGCGAGGAGGCGGCGCGATGACCGAACGTAGCACAGTTCAAGCCAAGCCTGGTTGTCCGGTAGGTAATAGCACCAAGGCCGCGGGCTGCCCGATGAATCCGGCCGCGATGGCTCTATCCTTTGATCCTTTTGAAGGTCCCTATCAGGTCGATCCTGCCGAGGCGCTACGCTGGTCTCGCGATCAGATGCCAGTCTTCTACTCTCCCGCGCTCGGCTACTGGGTCGTCAGCAGATACGATGACATCAAGGCCGTCTTCCGCGACAATATCCTGTTTTCTCCCAGGAACGTTCTAGAAAAGATATCCCCTGCGACCGCGGAGGCGCAGGAGATCCTGAAGGGCTACGATTATGCGATGGCCCGTACGCTGGTGAACGAGGATGAGCCGGCGCATATGGAACGGCGCCGGGCATTGCTGGAGCATTTTTTGCCGCAGAACCTCGAGAGACAGCAGGACATGGTCCGCAAGCTCACGCGCGAGAAGATCGACGGGTTCATCGCCGACGGCCGCGTCGATCTGGTCGATGGCATGCTATATGAGGTGCCGCTGTTGGTGGCGCTGCATTTCCTTGGCGTCCCCGAGGACGAGATCGCAACGCTGAAGACCTTCTCGGTCGCGCACTCGGTCAACACGTGGGGACGCCCGTCCGAGGAAAAGCAGAAACAGGTTGCCCATGACGTGGGTCGCTTCTGGCAATACGCGGGCGAGGTCATCAGGAAGATGCGCGGCCAGCCCGATGGCAATGGCTGGATGCACCACACGATCCGCATGAACGCGGAAATGCCCGACGTGGTGACCGACAGCTACGTGCATTCGATGATGATGGCGATCATCGTCGCGGCGCATGAGACGACCTCGCTTGCCTCTGCCAACATGTTCAAGACCCTGTTGACGCATCGCGACGCGTGGGAGGATATCTGCGCGAACCCTTCGTTGATACCGAACGCGGTCGAGGAGTGCCTTCGACATGCGGGTTCGATCGTCGCCTGGCGGCGCCAGACCACCGGCCCCGCCACGGTCGGAGGCGTGTCCATTCCCGAGGGTGCCAGACTGCTGATCGTTCAGGCCTCGGGCAATCAGGACAGCCGGCATTTCGAAGATGGCGACGCCTTCGACATCTATCGCGAGAACGCGGTGGATCACCTGACCTTCGGCTATGGCGCGCATCAATGCATGGGCAAGAACATCGGCCGTATGGAGATGCGCATCTTCCTCGAGGAAATGACGCGCCGTCTGCCTCATCTGCGGCTGGCCGATCAGACCTTCAGCTACATGCCCAGCACCTCGTTCCGCGGGCCGGACGAGTTGTGGGTGGAGTGGGACCCTGGGCAGAATCCCGAAGCCCGCAACCGCTCCATACGTGAAGTGGCACGGGTCTTTCCCGTGGGCGCGCCCGCCCGTCGCGACATTGCAAGAAGGGTGCGCGTGACGCAGGTGCGCAACGAGGCCGAGGGGGTCTTGGGGCTGACACTGGAGGACGCCAATGATCGCCCGCTGCCACGGTGGAGCGCCGGTGCCCACATCGAGCTCTGCGTGGGTGATTTTGACAGGAAGTATTCGCTTTGTGGCGATCCTGGGGCCGGCAGCTATGAGGTGGCCGTCCTGCGCGAGGAACTGGGGCGGGGCGGATCCTGCCATATCCATCATACAATCAAGCCGGGTACCGAAATAAGGCTGCGCGGCCCGTCGAACCTGTTCCGGTTGTCCGAAGGTGCGGCTCATTATGTGCTGGTCGCCGGGGGGATCGGCATCACGCCGATAATCGCGATGGCGGACCGCCTGAAGGCGGAGGGCAGGTCATATGAGCTTCACTATGCCGGCCGCTCGCGGCGGACAATGGCTTTCCTGGCGCGACTGCAGGCCGATCACAGTGCCGCGCAGAGGATCTATCCCGGCGACGAGGGGCGGAAGCTTGATCTGTCTGCGCTGGTGGATGCCTTGCCCGCTGGCGGACAGATCTATTCCTGCGGCCCCGGGCGGATGCTGCTTGCGCTTGAAGAGCTGACTGCAGGCAAGCCTGAGGGCACCTTCCGGTTCGAACATTTTAGCGCCGGAGGCTCTGGCCTTGACCCCGACAACGAACAGGCATTCGAGGCGGAGCTCACCGACAGCGGGCTGACCGTGCAGGTCGACGCGGACAAGACGCTGCTCGATGCGCTGTTGGCAGCGGGCGTCGATGTGCCCCATGATTGCTGCGAAGGTCTTTGCGGCTCCTGTGAGGTCGCCGTGGTTGAAGGAGAGATCGATCACCGTGACATGGTTCTGACACGGGCCGAGCGTGCCGCGAACAAGCGCATCATGAGCTGCTGTTCGCGCGCGAGGAACGGGGGGAAGATCCGGCTGGCCCTTTGAGTGACCAATCCGGCGAGACCACGAAGCGGGAAGACGCTTTTCATGTATGGGAGGAACCTGAATGAAAGATGCTGATAAACTCATGGCGGGGGTCGCCGTGGCCACGGCACTAATGGCGACGGCGGCGCAGGCCGAAGTGACACTGAAGGTCAGCCATTATTTGCCCTCGGTCCACGGCATACATACCGATTTCATCGTGCCCTGGACCGAGGAAATCACCGCCTGCACCGAGGGCGAGGTGCAGTTCGAGATCTTTCCTGCTGGCTCGCAGCTGGGCAACGTCGCGCGCCAGCAGGAGCAGGTGATGGCAGGCGTGGTGGACATCGCCAATGGACTGACGGGCATTCCGCGCGGCCGGTTTCCACGCACGTCCCTGATCGACATGCCGTTTCTGACCGATGACGCGGGTGCGGCCACCTATGCGCTGTGGGAGCTGTTTCCCGACTATCTCGCCGAGGAATACCAGGGCGTGAAGGTCCTGGCGCTCTACGCCCATAATGGCGGATTGCTGCACACCGCGGGCACCAAGGTTGAAACCATGGAGGACATGCAGGGGCTGCGTATCCGCACACCGTCGCCTGCGGTTTCCGAGATGCTGTCGGCCTTGGGCGCCGATCCGCAGGGCCTGCCGCCTGCCGAGGTGTACGAAAGCCTGCAGCGCGGCGTGATCGATGGCACGGTCTTTCCGTGGGACCCGGTGAAGAGCTTTGGGCTGAACGAAGTGCTGGACTATCACCTGGACCTCGGGGCCTACACGGTGTCGTTCTTCTTCGTCATGAACCAGCGGTCCTATGACGGGCTCAGCGACAAGGCGAAGGCGTGCGTCGATCAGTATTCCGGCGATGCGCTGGTATCGAAGTTCGGCGACTGGTGGGACAAGTGGGACCAGCCGGGCCAGGCAGAAGCCGAGGCGGCGGGCCACGAGATTTCCGTCCTCTCGGACGAAGAGCGTGCCGCATGGGCAGAAGCACTGCAGCCGATGATGGCACGCTACATCCAGTCAGTGAAGGATCAGGGCGTCGATAACGCCGAGGAGATCTATCAGGCGATGAAAGACAAGATCGCCGAATACGAACAGGCGCATCAGTAGACCGGATGAAAGCCCCGGCACCCGCGCCGGGGCTTTCGCACAGGAGAAACCCAACCTTGCAACAGCTCTTCACGTATGGGCGCTGGCTTGTATCCGCGCTTGCCGGGCTCGGTGTCCTGTCCTACGGGACGGCGGCGCTGGTGACGGTCGCAGATGTGATCGGCCGCCGGTTCGGCCTGCCGGTCGAGGGCGTCGTGGATCTCGTCCAGCTCTTCTTCATCGGCGGTGCCTGGCTGGTCATGCCGTACGCGTTCATGGCGGGCAGCCACGTGGGGGTGGATTTCCTGCTGAACCTGATGCCGCGCGCCCTCGCGGCACCGTTGAGATTGGCCATCGCAGTGCTGTCCCTAGGCCTGGTGGGGCTGATGCTGTGGCAGGGATATGCGACGTTCCTGACCAGAACGATGTTCGGCGACCGGTCCCAGCAGTTGGGCATTCCCATCGACTGGTACTGGTATCCACTGCTTCTGGGGCTGGCGATGTCGCTGCTTGCGATCGTTCTGCAGCTTCTCTCACCGCCGAAAGGGCATCCTGAAGATGACTGATCCATTTCTGGGGCTGTGGGGTTTTGCCGCCGCGCTGCTGCTGATCGCGCTCGGCCTTCCGGTGGCTGTCTCCATGGGGGTGATCGGCGTGCTGGGCTACTGGTACCTGAACGGATGGATGGGGGCGTCCTACATCCTCGGGTCCAGCCCGTTCGAGTCGATCTTTCCGTACTCCTTCTCGGTCATCCCGCTTTTCGTGATGATGGGCGTCTTCGCCTCACATGCCGGGCTGTCGCGTTCATTGTATGCGGCGATCAATGCCTTCATTGGGCATCGCAAGGGCGGGCTCGCAATCACGTCGATCGCGGCAAGCGCGTTCTTCGGGGCAATCTGCGGGTCATCGCTTGCCACGGTCGCCACCATCGGTCGGGTAGCGCTGCCAGAGATGAAGCGCCACGGCTATGCACCCTCGCTTGCGACGGCCACGGTGGCGGCGGGTGGAACCCTGGGGGTTCTGATCCCGCCCTCCATCCTGCTGGTGGTGTATGGCCTCCTGACTCAAAGCTCGATCGGCCAGCTGTTCATCGCCGCGCTTGTTCCGGGGTTGCTGGGGGCCGTGCTCTATGCCGGCGCCATCATGATCAAGGTGCGCCTCAACCCCGAGATTGCGCCGCGGGCGGAGCGGACGGGTTGGCGCTGCCGCGTGCGGTTGCTCGGTCGCGTATGGCAGGTGCTGCTGTTGTTCGGCGTGGTGATCGGCGGCATATATCTCGGCTGGTTCTCTCCGACCGAGGCGGCGGCAGTCGGCGCGGTGGGCGCCTTTGTCCTTGCCCTGCTCTCGGGCGGGCTGAACCGCCTCACGCTGAAAGCCTCGGTTCAGGAGACGGCGGGACTGACCGGGATGATCTTCTTCATTCTCATCGGGGCGGCGCTGTTCAACTTTTTCCTCGAGAACACGGGCCTGCCGCAGCTGCTGATCGAACAGATCCGCTCGGCCGGACTGGGGCCGTTGACCGTGATGGCGCTGATCCTGATCTTCTACATCGTCCTAGGCTGCTTCATGGACTCCATGTCGATGATCCTGCTGACGGTGCCGCTTCTGGCGCCCGTCGCGCTGGAAATGGACTTCAACCTGATCTGGTTCGGCATCATCATTGTCACAGTGGCCGAGATCGGGCTGATCACGCCGCCCATCGGAATGAACCTCTTCGTGGTGCAGGCTGCGTCGCAGGGTGTGTCGCAGAGCACGGTGGTGAAGGGCATATTGCCATTCATCCTGGCCGATATCCTGCGGCTCGTGCTTTTGGTGGCATTCCCCGCCTTGGCGCTGTGGCTGCCGCTGCAGGCCATGTGACAGAGCGCCCGCTATCCGCTGGAACGGTCGGCGTTGATGCGCAGCAGCGCGCACTGCAGGGGGCTTGCGTCATCCTGCAGTTCGTCAAGAAGCTGGGCCTGAAACGCCTCGGCGATGCGACCCAGCCTTTGCATCAGTGCGCGGCCCTCTTCCGTGAGTTCCAGCACGACCAGACGACGATCAGTGTCATGGGTCGAGATGCTGACGATGCCGTTCTCCTCCAGTCGCGTCGCCGCGCGGCTGACCATGCTCTTGTCAAGGTGGACCCGTGCCGTGATGTCGCGTACACTGACAGGTCCCGAGCGGTTCAGATGCGCCAGGACGCGCCATTCAGGGATCGTCAGACCAGCCTCGGCCCGGTACAGCGTCGCGAACCGGCGGCTGATCCTAGTGGCGGCCACGCTCAGCTGATACGGCAGGAATCCGTCCAGGTCGAAAGACATGCAATTTTCCTTTTTCGCGCGCGGTCATTTCAAGTCGCTATAGCAGCAATGCCCGACCTTGACATCATTGCATCCTCAACGTTACTTGTCATTGCAGAAGCAACGAACTCATCAGCACCTGAGGAGAAGCGACGATGACCCTTCAAAAGCTTCCGAAAGCCATGATTTGCGCCAAGGGAACGACCGGCGCGCATGACGGCTACATGCCCGGCTTCGGCAACGATTTCGAAACCGAGGCGCTGCCGGGCGCTCTGCCCCAAGGCCAGAACAGCCCGCAGAAGTGCAACTATGGCCTTTACGCCGAGCAGTTGTCGGGCACCGCCTTTACCGCGCCGCGCGGGCAGAACGAGCGGACCTGGTGCTATCGCATCCGCCCGTCCGTGCACCACACGGGGCGGTTCACCCCGATCGACGTCCCGCATTGGAAGACCGCCCCGAACGTGCTGCCGAACGTGACCAGTCTGGGCCAGTACCGGTGGGACCCGATTCCTGTGCCGGACCGGGACCTGACCTGGATCACCGGCATGCGCACGATGACCACGGCTGGCGACGTGAACATCCAGGTCGGCATGGCGTCGCATGTCTACCTTGTGACCCGCTCGATGGAGGACGAGTATTTCTTCTCGGCCGACAGCGAGTTGCTGGTCGTGCCGCAGGAAGGCCGGCTGCGCTTCTGCACCGAACTGGGCATCATCGAGCTGGAGCCGAAGGAGATCGCGATCATCCCACGCGGTCTTGTCTACCGCGTGGAGGTGCTGGAAGGCCCGGCCCGCGGCTTTGTCTGCGAGAACTACGGCCAGAAGTTCGACCTGCCCGGCCGCGGGCCGATCGGCGCGAACTGCCTGGCGAACCCGCGCGACTTCAAGTGCCCCGTTGCCGCCTTCGAGGACCGCGAGGTCGAAAGCCGCGTCGTCATCAAGTGGTGCGGCCAGTTCCACGAGACGCGGATCGGACACAGCCCGCTGGACGTGGTCGCGTGGCACGGCAACTATTGCGCCTACAAGTACGACCTGCGGACCTATTCCCCGGTCGGCGCGATCCTGTTCGATCATCCCGACCCGTCGATCTTCACCGTGCTGACGGCACCTTCGGGCCAGGAAGGCACCGCCAACATCGATTTCGTGCTGTTCCGCGAACGCTGGCTGGTGGCCGAACACAGCTTCCGCCCGCCCTGGTACCACAAGAACATCATGTCCGAGTTGATGGGCAACATCTATGGCCAGTACGACGCCAAGCCGCAGGGCTTCCAGCCAGGCGGGATTTCCTTGCATAACTGCATGCTGCCCCACGGCCCCGACCGCGACGCCTTCGAGGGCGCCAGCAATGCCGAATTGAAGCCTCACAAGCTGGACAACACCATGTCCTTCATGTTCGAGACCCGTTTTCCCCAGCACCTGACGGAATACGCCGCAAAGGAAGCCCCGATGCAGCAGGAGTACATCGAGGTCTGGAACCAGCTGGAAAAGAAGTTCGACGGCACCCCCGGCATCAAGTGAACGACGCAGTCCGCTTCGGGCTGCAAGGCAATACAAGAAAGGATGGGCATGACCCTGATCCGTTCCTGGGTGGAAAGCGCGAACAGCGCCGACTGTCCCTTTCCGCTGAACAACCTGCCCTATGGCGTCTTTTCCTGCGGCGATGCACCTCGCTGCGGGGCGGCGATCGGCGACATGATCGTTGATCTAGCCGCATGCGAAAAACATGGCCTGCTGGATGCGGGCGGCACGTTCGCCGAGCCGCGGCTGAACGGGTTCATGGGCCTTGGCCGTGCGAAATGGGATCAGGTTCGCGCAGCTCTGACGGCGCTGCTGGCCGAGGACGGCAACCGCGATCTCCCGTTGGTGGCGATGGTGGATGCGATGCTCCACCTGCCGATCCACGTCACCGAGTTCACCGATTTCTACGCCTCGAAGAACCACGCCTTCAACGTGGGCGTCCTGTTCCGCGGGCCCGAGAACGCGCTGCCGGCGCAGTGGACGCATATGCCTATCGGCTATAACGGGCGCGCGTCTTCGGTCGTGGTGTCGGGCACCCCGATCCGCCGCCCGATGGGCCAGGTCAAGGGCGAGGACGGCCCGATCTGGACCGCCTGCCGCCGCCTCGACCTGGAGATGGAACTGGGCGCCATCGTCGGCATGGACAGCACCCTGGGCGAGCGTGTCAGCGTGGACCGGGCAGAGGAGATGATCTTCGGCTATGTGCTCTTGAACGACTGGTCTGCGCGCGACGTGCAGGCTTGGGAATACCAGCCGCTCGGCCCTTTTCAGGCCAAAGCGCTCGGCACAACGATCAGCCCGTGGATTGTGACGCAAGCCGCACTTGAGCCGTTTCGCACCAAAGGAGCTGAGCGGGTCAATCCGCTGCTGGACTATCTGCGCGAAAGTCGTCCTGGGCTTTACGATCTGACCGTCGGCTGGACCATGAACGGGCAGGTGATGGGCCAGACGAATTACAAGACAATGTATTACTCCAGCGCACAGCAGCTGGCGCACCACACCAGTTCGGGTTGTCCAATGCGGATTGGCGATCTCCTGGGCTCGGGCACGATCTCCGGGCCGGAGCCCGATCAGACCGGCGCGCTGTTAGAAATGACGCAGGGCGGCAAGACCCCCGTAACGGTCGGTGGTGAAAGCCGCACCTTCATCGAGGACGGTGACGAGATCGGGCTGTTCGGTCACGCGCAGGGGGACGGCTATCGCGTCGGCTTCGGGACCTGCCTCGGCAAAATCCTGCCAGCACAATGACGGTAGTGCTGCACGATTATTGGAGATCGTCGGCCTCCTATCGGGTCAGGATCGCGCTGAACCTCAAGGGCATTCAGTTCGAAAGACGTCCGGTCGATCTTGTCGAGGGCAAGCAGCGCGATCCGGCGCACCTGCGGCTGAACCCGCAGGGCCTCGTCCCGGCGCTGGAGATCGACGGTCTGGTGCTGACGCAGTCCCTTGCCATCATCGAATACCTGGACGAAACCCGTCCCGGTCCGCGACTGCTGCCCGCGGATCCCGCCGCGCGTACCCAGGCGCGTGCGCTGTCATTGGCCATCGCCTGCGAGATCCACCCGCTGTCGAACCTGAAGACGCTGAACCGCATCGAGGTTCTGGCGGGCAAGGCCGCGCGCGCGGCATGGAACCGCGATACCATTCGTGCAGGGCTCGAGGCCTTCGAACGGATGCTGGATCACCCGTCGTTCACGGGCACGTTCTGTGTCGGCGACGCAGGCAGCATCGCCGATTGCGTGCTGATCCCGCAGCTTTACAACGCCAGTCGCTGGCAGGTCGAAACCGATGATCTGACCCGTATTGCGGCTGTCGCGGCGCGATGCAAGGTAGAGCCAACCTTTGTCGCCGCCGCTCCGCAGCAGCCATAAGATCACGGGCCGGAGATCACCCGGCCCGCATTTGTTTCAGCCCTTGGGCATCGTCTCCTGCATCGATGGCCGCTTGGATACCTCGGCGAACCATTCAGCAAGCCGGCGGTGATCCGCGCGCCAGTCCTTGTCGACAAATCGGAAGTCAAGATAGCCTAGCATGGAAGCTGCCGCGATGGATCCCGCATTGAAGTCTCGGGACAGCAAGTCGAACCATTCGCCTTCCAGCGCATCTAGCCCGCTGTCGACCTTTTCCATCTGGCTGTCATGCCACAACTGCCAACGCAATTCCTCCGGGCGCAGCGCGACTTCATAGCGGCACAGCAGGCAGGCATCCAGGGTCGACTCGGCCAGTGCCTCCAGGGTCAGGATGCGAAACCGGTCGGCGCCCGACGGGTAAACCGTGCCCTGTGCGTCCCCTAGGCTGTCGATGAACGCGCAGATCACTCGGCTGTCAAAGATCGGCTGGTCGCCTTCGGTCAGCAGGCATGGCACCTTGCCCGACGCATTGTATCGCACAATGTTCGGATCGCGCTTCACGGGCCATGCAGCCGACTCCAGCAACTCGACCTGATCTGCGACGCCGCGTTCATGGGCAGTGACCAGCACCTTGCGGACGTAGGGCGAGGCGGGAGAATGGAAAAGTCTGATGGTCATTTGTTTTTCCTCCGGTTTCGGGTGGTGGGGCGCCCGAGATCCTTTGTGGGGCGCCTCAGGATGTCCTCGGGGTGCTGTTCCAGATGGTCCAGCAGGTGTTCGAGGGCAAAGATGATGTGTTCGCGCATCAGTGCGGCGGCGCGCGTGCCCTGGGCGTTGGACAAGGCTTGGGCGATGCGATGGTGATCGTCGTGTGACCGCGCGATGACGCCGTGATCGCGCCACATGATGATGCGGTCCGATGCCATCGGCACGTTGTGCAGGCGCTGGACGAAATCTACTATCCACGGATTGGCGGCGGTTCGCATGATCAGGTCGTGGAAGCGCACGTTCATTTGCCGGTAGGGGCCCAGATTCTCCGGTAGCAGAAGGCCCGGTGACAGAAGCTGATCGCCGTGGGCAACCAGTTGCAGCAGTTCCGCGCCAACTTCAGGCGTCATGTTGTCCGCGGCCAGACGGCAGGCGGTCGCCTCCAGTTCGGCCCTGACCTCGAACGCGCCCTTCATGTCCGAAATCGAGAACTCCCGTACGCGGAAGCCGCGATTGCTTTCGTAGACCACCAGCCCCGTCTGGGTCAGGGTGGTCAGTGCCGTGCGGAGCGGCGTGCGCGACAGCCCTAGTTGCTCGGCCAGTTGATCCTGGTGCAGCTTTTCTCCGGGCTTGATCCCGCCTTCCAGGATCAACTCGCGCAGCCGCTCTGTAGCGATCTCAGTGCTCGTGTGACTTTCCTGCATTCCAGACCCGTGCAACCCCGCAACAAGACAATTTATCCAAAACCTATAATCTGTGCGCTTGTTACTTGCAATAGACCCGCTTTTGTGTTCATTACGTTCGCAACGAAAGAGGGGGCGTGTTGTGAAGGGTACTTGTCTGGTAACTGGCGCGGCTGGAGGAATAGGTAGGGCAGTCGTTGAACGCCTTGTTGCCGACGGCTTCTCGATCATCGCCGCGGATCTTGATCACGCCCGTGCCGAGGCTGTCATCAGCGGAGTGGGTGGTGCGCATCGGGCGGTCGCGCTGGATGTATCGGACGAGGCTGCGGTCATCGCGTGTTTTGCTGAAGCAGAGGCCGCAGGCGCAGCGATAAATCACGTGGTCGCGGCGGCTGGCATTCTTCTGTTCGCCGGAAATGGCGACCGGCCCGCGCTGACCGACATCACCCTGGACGAATGGGAGGTGACGCAGCGTGTGAACGCGACCGGGACGTTCCTGTTGCTCCGCGAGTATCTGCGGGTGGCGAGCCGACGCGAAATGCGCGGCGGTCGCTTTGTCGGCTTCAGCTCCGTTGCGGCTCAGCTAGGAGGCTATCGCTCCAGTTCGGCCTATATCGCCTCTAAAGGATCGGTAATGGCATTGCTCAAAGCAGCGGCTCGTGAAGCTGCGCCGCTTGGGATCACAGTGAATGGAGTGGCTCCCGGCCTGATCGACGCACCGATGCTGCACCAATCACTGCCACCGGAAAAGTACGCGACGGTCACGGGAAACATTCCCCTGAACCGGATTGGCACTTCGGATGATGTGGCAGGCGCAGTCTCGTTCCTGCTGGGCCCCGATGCCGGCTACATGACCGGCGCGATGCTTGATGTGAATGGCGGATATCGGATGCAGTAGGGTGTGCTCGGCGAAGATCGCCGCGCGCACTGTCCGCACTGTCAACGAAAGCGCTGGAGGAGGCGTCATGTTCGCAACCCTGAGATGGCTGACCCACGGGCTAGCATTGCTGGCGGGCCTGTCCGTGGCACTGATGATGTTCCACGTCATGGCTGACGTGATCGGCAAGTACCTTTTTCACTACCCCGTGCCCAGCACGGCCGAAGTCGTGGCGAACTACTACATGATCGCAGTGGTGTTCCTGTCTCTGGCGTGGGTCGAAGCGCGCGGAAGCGCGATTACCGTCGACCTGGTCTATGATGCTACAGGCGCCGGGGCGAAGCGTGCAATGCGTAAGCTAGGCGAGTGCGCGACACTCGTCTTTTACGGGGGCCTCGGTTGGTTCTCTTGGGATGTCGCAGTTCGCGCGTGGGAGTCAAACGAAACCGTGGATGGTCTTTGGCGAGTCACGGTATGGCCGGCCAAGTTCATGCTGCCGGTCGGGATCGGGCTGGCATGCCTGATCCTGATCGTCCGCATCTTCAGCGAGCAGAGCGTGAAGACGATGGCGCCAAGCGCCGAGCACATGGACGCAGGGGCCTAAGATATGGATCGTATCGAAATCGGCTTCATGGGCGTGGGATTGGTGCTGATGCTGATTGGCATCCGCGTCCCGATCGGCGCCGCGATGGGCAGTACGGCGTTTCTTGGCATCTGGGCGATGATGGGCTGGCGCCCGGCCGTCGGGATCACCAAGGCTATTCCGTTTAACCTCATCGGAGACTGGAATCTGTCGGCAATCCCGATGTTCCTGTTCATGGGCTTTATCGCGGTCGAAGGCGGCCTGACCCGCGGTTTGTTTGGGGCGGCGCGCATCCTGCTGGCCCGCATACCGGGCGGTCTAGCCTCGTCGACGGTTGTGGCCTCGGCGCTCTTCGCCTCAGCCTCGGGCTCTTCAGTGGCCAGTGCGGCGGCATTTTCGCGCATATCTGTGCCGGAAATGCTCAAGTCCCGCTATGATATGGGACTAGCGACCGGTTCGGTGGCCGCAGCAGGTACACTAGGTGCGCTGATTCCGCCATCGGTGCTGATGATTGTCTACGGTCTGCTTTTGGACACCTCCATCAGCACCCTGTTCGTTGCGGGCATCATGCCCGGATTGCTTACCGCGCTTGCGTTCATCATTCTGATTACTCTCCGCTGCAGCATCAATCCGAACCTCGCACCGCGCGTTGAGGTCACCGCAACCCGAGCTGAAACCCGCGCGCTTCTGGCTGATGCGTGGCCATTGCCGGTGCTGATACTCGGCGTGATGGGGGGGATCTTTACGGGCATTTTCACTGCGACAGAAGCTGGTGCCGTGGGTGCGTTTCTCGCCTTTGCCCTGTCGCTGATCCGCGGGCGACTGACGTTGCCGATCCTTCGCAGAGCGCTGCTGGATACAGCGTCGGGCACCTCAGAGATCTTCATCGTCGTTCTGGGTGCGGCGCTGTTCTCGCGGTTCATCGCCCTGGCAACCATCCCAGACTATGTGGTCGGGCTGCTGGACGGCTATTCGACGCTGACCGTGCTGATCCTGATCTGCGCCGTGTTCATCGTGATGGGCGCTTTCCTGGAAAGCATCTCGATCATGCTGCTGACGCTGCCAGTGCTGGGACCGGTTTTGGCGGTGCATGACGTGAACCTGATCTGGTTCGGAGTTCTAACGATCAAGCTGCTGGAAGTCGGGCTAGTGACCCCTCCGATGGGCATGAATGTATTCGTCATCAAGTCGGCCTTGGGCGACCGAGTCAGGCTTGGCCAGATCTTTCGCGGTGTCAGCTGGTTCATCGCCATCGACATGGTGGTGTTGGCGCTTCTGGTGGCGTTTCCGGCAATCAGCCTGTGGCTCCCCGAAATGATGGGCAGTTGAGCCTACGGCTTTGTATTCTACAGGGAGGAATAAGATGAAACTGACAAACAAGATCCTGGCAGGCGGCGCGACTTTGTCGCTTCTTGCACCCGTGGCTGGCACGGCCGAAACCTTTCAAGCCACGAATTGGATGGCGCCGTCGCATATTCTAAATGAAATCGCTTATGCGCCCTTCGTTGAACAGATCTCTGAAGCGACGAATGGCAATGTCGAATTCGAAGTTTACTCCTCAGGCTCGCTGGTTCCCGCGCCGACGACCTTGCAGGCGATCGGAGATGGAGTTGCGCAGCTGGGGATCGTGGCGGCGTCCTATACGCCTTCGGAGCTGCCGCTGTCGGGCATGATCAACGACATGGCTTTCACGGTAACCGATGAGTTTGCTGCAGCCTTCGCCCTCACCGAAATTGCGCTGACCAACCCCCGGATGATCGAGGAGTACTCCGATCACAACACAGTTTTTCTGGGGGGCTATTCGACTCCTATCTACAATTTCCTGTGCATGAGGGAAGTTTCGGGACCGGAATCCCTTACAGGGCTGAAGATCCGCACGGCCGGAACGGCGCAGAACCAGTGGATCGCATCTTTGGGCGCCATCCCGGTCGCGGTGCCGATGACCGATACCTATTCGGGCCTTGAACGAGGTTCAATTGACTGCACTCTCAGCGATCCGACGAACCTGGCCACGGGCTACAAGTTTTGGGAGGTCGTCAAGCACATCAACTTGCTGCCCCAGGGTGCGTCTTTGGGCGCGACATATGTGCTGAGCAAAGACTTCTGGGCTGATCTTTCGACCGAGGATCGTCGCGCAATCCTTGACCTGACCGGCAAGGCGCTGGCCGAGGCGCAGGTGGCCTACCATGACGGCGTCGAGGCCGCACTGGAAGGCTCGAAAGAGCGCGGGATCACCATTTCCGAGGCTGACCCGCAGATGCAAGAACGGCTGGAAGCATTCCAAGCCGAAATGCTGGAGGGGCTGGCGGCAGAGACGGCCGAAGTGCGCGGGATTGAAGATCCCTCGGACATCGTGACGCAGTACCAGCAGCTCGTCGGCAAGTGGCACGACCTGCTCGAAGGCGTCGACCGTTCAGATGCCGAGGCCGTCGGCCAACTGGTCAAGGACGAGATCTATGCAAAGCTGGACGCCGAGACCTACGGAGTCGAGTGACGACATAACTGGCGGGCCGATACGGCCCGCCCACCTTTATCGAATGGCGCCTTGGGCGCCGCTTAAGGGAAATCCATGAACGCTGAACAAGCTACCGCAATCGTCACCGGTGCAGGGGCGGGCATCGGACGCGCAATCGCCCTTCGGCTTTCCCAGGAGGGCTACCTCGTGATCGTCGCGGACCGCGCAGAGGACCCTGCTGCGGAAACAGTCGCGCAGATTCAGTCCGCGGGTGGCGCAGCGAGGGCAGAAATCCTGGACATCACCAATCCCGCCGCGACGCAGGCGCTGATCGATGGCGCAAAGGGGCTACGGGTACTGGTTAACAATGCCGGGATCTTCGACGTCATCGCATTCGACAATCTAACCGCCGACGATTTCCGCCGCATGTACGAAATCAACACAGTCGCCATGTTCACGCTTTGCCAACAAGCGTCGCGCGTCCTTCCCGAAGGCGGGCGGATCATCAATCTTGCCTCGCGCGCGGCGTTCGGCGCCCGCAATTACGCCCATTATGTGGCCTCAAAGGCCGGCGTTGCGGGCATGACCAAGGCGATGTCACTGGAACTGGCTGCCCGTCAGATCACTGTGAATGCCGTAGCACCGGGCGTCATCGAGACCGATATGCTGAAGGCTCGCCCGGAGGGGCTGGAGGGGATGCGGGTCCAACAACCTTCCGGCCGGTTGGGCAGCCCCGAACACATCGCGCACGCGGTTGCTTTCCTCGCAGACCCGCGGGCCGAATACGTCACCGGTCAGGTCCTGATCGTGGATGGCGGGCGTTCGGTCGGTGGCACAGCGGCGTTCTGAGGGAGGTGAACATGTCCCATAACATTCAAGACCTGGCGGGCCGCCGGGCCGTCGTCACCGGTGCCGGTCAGGGCATCGGCCGCGCGATCACTGAGGCACTGGTGGCTTCGGGTGCGCATGTTCTGGCGGTCGATCTCGACCCGGTTGGGATCGGCCAGATGGCATCCGAGCGCGTCACCGCCATTACCGGCGACGTAACCAATCCGAACCTGCCGTCGCTGCTAGAGGAAGCTCTGGCGGGCAACGCACCTGACATCCTGTGCAACAATGCAGGCGTCGCACGCGGTGCGCATGGGCTTGAAACCAGCGACGCGGATTTCAACCGGTATTTTCAGATCAACGTGCTCAGCTTGTTTCGCCTGTCTCGGTGGGCGGTCGCCCGCATGGCGTCGAACGGCGGCGGTGCGATCGTGAACACCGCCTCGATCTTTGGTCAGATCGGCGCGCAGGACTCCTGCGGATACTCGACCTCGAAGGCAGCGGTGATCGGGTTGACCCGCCAGATGGCTACGGATTTCGGACCGAACGGCATCCGCGTGAACGCGGTTGCGCCAGGGCTGATCGAGACGCCGCTGACTTCCGAACGTATCCGCACCGAGACGTGGCGCCGTCACGTGATGATCGAGGGCGCGCCGTTGCGCCGTGTCGGCACACCTCAGGACGTGGCCCGCGCTGTACGCTTCCTGGCGTCGGACGAGGCCAGCTTCATCACCGGACAGGTTCTGGCCGTCGATGGTGGCTGGGCCGTTGGCCGCTACCCGCGGGAGGAGGCTATCCATGTCGAATGACATCCGCTTTCCCGACCCCGACGCCCCAGTGCCCGACAAGTGCGACCTGCTGATAATCGGCACGGGTGCTGCGGGAATGGCTGCGGCAATCTCTGCACATCATGCTGGTCTATCGCCCGTTCTGGTCGACAAGGCCGATGTATGGGGTGGCTCCACCGCCGTGTCGGGTGGGGCGATTTGGGTGCCGGACAATCCGCTGATGCGGCGTGCGGGTATGAGCGACGACCGTGGGGCTGCCCGACGCTACATCCAGTCTGAAGCAGGCAACCAATTCAACGCCGAACTGGTAGACGCGTTTCTTGAAGCGGGGCCGCAGGCAATCGCCTTTTTCAATGATCACACGTCACTGAAGTTGGCGCATCGTCCAGTTTCGCCGGACTATCACTCCGACGTGGACGGCGCGGCCGAGGGCGGAAGAGCGCTGGATGCATTGGACTTCGATGGCCGTAGGTTAGGCCCCTGGCTGAAGCGGCTGCGCCCTCCGATCCGCGACTTCACCATTCTAGGTGGGCTGCCGCTTGGCCGGCCGGACATCTACCATTTCCTGCGGATGAGCCGCTCGGCGAAGTCCGCGGCCTATGCCGCCCGGAGGATCGCCAACTATGCCCGGGATCGCGTCGTCCATGGGCGCAACACCCGACTGGTCATGGGGGCCGCCGTCGCCGGTCGCATGATGGAGACGGTTCTTTCCCTTGGGATCCCCATCTATCTGGGACACGAACTGGTCGCGCTGAACCGCGATGAGCCCAGTGGCCGCGTCATCGGCGCAGAACTGCGCTGCAAAGGTCAGGTACGCCGAGTTTCCGTGCGCCGTGGTGTCGTTCTCGCAGCCGGAGGATTTCCACAGGATGCCGGCCGCCGAGCCGAGACGTTCGTCCATGTGCGTCAGGGACTTCCCCACTATTCGATGTCACCATTGTCCGGCACCGGTGGCGCGATCGCGGCTGCCGAGGCAATTGGCGCCAGGTTCGTGCGGTCCAACAGCAATGCAGCCTTCTGGGCGCCAGTTTCCTTGCTGCCGGACGGGCAGGGCGGCGTCCGACCTTTCCCTCATCTGTTTCTGGACCGCGCAAAGCCGGGCGTGATCGCCGTCGGACATGACGGCAGGCGCTTTGTGAACGAAGCAGTTAGCTACCACGACTTCGTTCAGGAGCTGATCACGAAGCTGCTGGACGAAGGACGGAAGTCAGCTTGGCTGGTCTGCGATGCGCGCGCGCTTCGTCGGTACGGACTTGGAGCAGTCCCGGCATTCCCAGGTCGTATCGTCCGGCACCTGGCCTCGGGCTATCTAAAGCAAGGAATGGCTCCTGCGGCGCTTGCCAGCGCCTGCGGCATCGATCCTGCACGATTGTCCGAGACCGTGGAACGGTTCAACGCGGCGGCTGAACGGGGTGAGGATCCGGCATTCGGCAAAGGTTCGACCAGTTACCAAAGGTATCTGGGGGATGCCGAGCATGGACCCAACCCCTGCGTTGCCCCGCTAAAAAACAAGCTTTACGCAATCGAGATCTTTCCCGGCGATATCGGCACGTCGATGGGACTAGAAATCGATGGCAAAGGGCAAGTGAAAGATGGCAAGGGCGCGGCAATTCCAAATCTCTATGCATGCGGGAATGATATCAACTCTATCATGTCCGGCGCATATCCTGGTGCAGGCATCACCTTGGGACCGGCGCTCACCTTCGGTTGGATTGTAGGGCAGAACGCTGCGAAGGTACACTAAGGTCTTCATGACATCCTGACAGGATGACTGTCTGCTGCACCCGGTCGAACGGCTTCGGCGGCAATGCGGTTGTTACGAAACACGGAGGTATGGATGCGTCTCGAGACCTTCTTCCCCTACCGGCTCGCCGTGGTGGCCGAAGCCTTCTCGCGCAAGCTGGTCGAAGTCTACGGTCGCGAACACGGCCTTTCGCGCGAGGAGTGGCGGCTGCTGTTCCTGCTTGAGGATGCGGGCTCGCTCGACTCGTTGCAAATCTCGCAGCGCACGTCACTGGACAAGGTTCAGGTCAGCCGCGCCGCATCGCGTCTGGAGGCGAAGGGTTTGATCACCCGCCGGATCCTGACCAGCGACCGGCGGCTGAGGCAATATGCTATCACGCCAGCTGGAAAGGAATTATTCAAGAAGGCATTCGCGGGCGTCGCTGCCCGCGCTGAGGAGATCTTGGCGGAGATGACCGAAGCAGACAGCGCGGCGCTGCAGCAAGGTATCATGGCATTGGACAGGGCACTCGTGAGTATGTCCCAGCGTTTAGATGCCCACGGACGTGGCGGGGCTCTTGAGGACGATTGTCAAGCGAAGGCCAGTTCTGCATGAGACAAGAAGGAGGACCGATGAAGAAGGTCTATGCCACTGCGGGCGAGGCTCTGGACGGGCTTTTGCACGACGGGATGACGATCGCGGCGGGGGGCTTCGGCCTCTGCGGCATCCCCGAGCTTCTGATCG
>NZ_JAOTBD010000046.1 GCF_026162625.1 Paracoccus beibuensis
CGTTCTCGATCCGGGCGCGCGGCACACGCACCGTCTCGGTGCCGAATGTGCCGGTCAGCTGCCGATCGCGGTGCCCGTGGCGGTAGCCCCTGGCCCGCTCGTCACCGCGGCCGTAACGGAGGCGGCCGAGAAAATCGGCCAGTTCCTCTTCGAACATGGCTTCGATGGTGGCGCGGACATTCGCCCGCAGGCGATCCTCGATCGGATCATACGCGCCTGGGTCACGCAGTAGTAGCGAAAAGGACGAGCTGTCGGTATTCTGCTTCATGGCGTGATCTCCCTGGCGGTGCCGCCGCCGGTCGGACGGGTGAGTGTCCACCTGCAGATCACGCCGCCAGCCAATTTCCACCAGGTCCGAGACAAAACCTTCTTTGGCAGCCTGGTAGGGCGGCATTTTCTTCCGCGACGTCTTCAGGAAAAGCATGACCACTTCCGGACACTGTGGACCCGCCAAAACTTCTTGAGCACACGTCATATCTCGATGCAGACGAACATTGAGGCGCCTGAGGGATGTTGCCCGGGATCTCTGTGTCCTCATGTTCGCGAACAGCGAGGTTCCAGGAACCTCGTGCACCACCCCCTTCTCAGGCGAGGGCTGTCGCCGCAGCATCGCAAGCCGATCAAGGAAGTTTCTAGCTGGTCCAGAAGCGCAGGTGGCACAGCCACTGCCGCCCGTCGACCCAGCGATGCCTTCAAGAACGTGCTACGCGTCCAAAGGCTGCTTGTTCGAAACGTTCGGGACAGCGCGTCAAGCTGACCCCCGGACAGACACCGAAGGATGACAGTATGCGGGGGCAAGGCCGCCGCGTACCGTCATTTCAGGCGACCAGCTTCTTGCCGTTCTGAGTATGGCGCTGCGCCAGCTTTCGCCCCATGCGCCCCGAGAGGATTTCTCGGGCGGCGGGATGAGACGCGCCATCCGCCAGTTCGGGGAACAGGGCGAATATTTCGGCACGCGCATCAGCTGAGACCGACGCCAGCGCCTCGGCGCCGGTATGGAGCGATTCGGTCTCGGCTCCGTTGGAGACGACGATCTGGTGCCTGTCGAAGAGGAAGTGGACATAGTTCACCTCCTCCAGATCCTCGGCGATGTCGATGCCGTCGGTGACCATCAGCTGCTTGGCGGCGACCAGGACCTCAGGGGTGCCGAACATCCGCTCGGCGATCTTCGACCGGACAAGGACGCGGTGCTGTGGCGACACGATCAGGTCGCTGGTGGGCAGGCCATTGCCGAGCGCGCCGGCGCGAATGCGGACGGGGCGCAGCGCAGGATTGACGGCAAGCATCGCGCTGTCAAGCGGCCGCTGCGCGATCCACCTGATGGGCTGGTAGCCGTCGTCCCGGGTCAACACCATGTCGCCGACGTTCAGCGCGCCCGCCGCGACGGGCCCGTCAGCCGTCTCGATCATCGCATCGGACCCGAAGCAGACCACCCCGGCGGCCTCGGTCGTCAGGTCGGCGGCACTGACCGCAGTGCCGCCGTTCTGGATCGTCAGCGTGAAGTCCTGGCCGAAGCCTGCGCTGGTGCGGATGCTGTTCAGCACGCCATCGTCGGCCTGGTCGGCCTTGAGCCAGCCGAGGGTCGAGCGGTAGGGCGAAAGGCCGGCATCGACACGTTGGGCGTTGATGATGGCCAGGTTGCCATCGTTGTAGAAGGCCGAAAGGTCCAGGCGGTCGTTGTTGGTCGCATCGCCGTCTGTTGTCCCGCCGGTATTGCCCGATCCGAAGTCGGTGATCACGTCGCCGGACGTGTAGATGAATACATCGTCACCGGCGCCGCCGGTGAGGGTATCGGGGCCGTCGCCTCCGTTCAGCGTGTCGTTACCGTCTCCACCCAGCAGGATGTCGGCTCCGTCGCCGCCCTGCAGACTGTCGTTGCCTGCGCCGCCGCTCAACTGGTCGTCTCCGGCCCCGCCCAGGATCGTATCGTTACCGCTCCCCCCGTTGACGATGTCGGCGCCGTCGCCCGCATCGACGAAATCATCGCCCTCGCCTGCATTGACGTTGTCGTTGCCGGTGCCGGCAAGAATGCTGTCGTCGCCTCCGCCTGACGAGATGATGTCGTCGCCTGCGCCGCCATTCACCGTTTCGGCGCCAAGGCCGCCGGTGAAGCTGTCATTGCCCTCACCGGTGACGAAGGTCGCGGCCGAGGCGTTGGTCGAAGCATCGATCGTGTCGTTGCCGGCACCGGTGGTGATGCCCTCGACGGTGTTGAAGCTTGCGGTGCTGCCGCCGTTGGCGAAGGTGCCCGAGCCGCCGTTGAAGGTCACGGTGCTCGCCCCGGTCAGGCCGCTGCCCGAGATCGTGTCGCTGCCCGCGCCGCCGGTGATGGTGTCGTTGCCGAAGGCGCCGGTCAGGTTGACCAGGTCGTTGCCGTCGCCGGCATCGATGACGTCATTACCAAGGCGGCCGTCAATCGTATCGTTGCCTGCGCCTGCACGAATTCGGTCATCGTTGAAGCCGGAACCACCGCTTGTCAGACCATCTCCAGCGTCAATTTGGTCAGAGCCGCCCGTAATGGGCTCGACATAGCCAGCGACGATCGAATCATTTCCGGCTGTACCATCGATGAATCCGTCATCGAAAATTCCCAACTGACGGTCAATTGTAAGGTTCGTGTTCGCATTCGCGACCGCGTCCAGTTGAATGGAGGCGATCGGCTTGGACGTTAGCGCCGGGTTTGATGCTCCTGTGGCCGGAGGAGCGAGAAACAGCTCGCCCGTTTCCGCTTGTACTAGTTGCAGCTGAACATTGGTAGCCGTCGAGCCATCGGCATATGTTACGGTGCCAGTGTAATTAACAAGCGCATCAAAGTTGAATCTCTGCGTTCCCGAACCAATATCAGTCGAAAACTGATCTGTTAGACTGCCAGACGCCGTATTGCTATCTAGTGCTATGGCGTTGCCGGACCGGTTGATCATCGTGGCAGTGGTGATATTGCCGAAGAGTGGCGAACTCTGCGAACCGAAGACTCGCGGCCCCAAGTTGTTCTGGGCTGTCAGGAGACCAGCAGCGTTCTCGGCCCCTGCAGTGGTCTCGAGCGGGTCGATGATGACCGGCGTCCCTATGGCACTCCGCGGAATCCCAAGGTAGATCCAGTTAAATGTCGTCGGCATGATATATCCTAGGTCAGGCAGAGGGTAAAATGGGCCCGATGCAAGAGTTGCTATGCATCGGCAGCGAATCAGTCATCGAATGATGTGAGGTCACCGGCAATTCGTGACGGATAGTGGAAACTGCTGCTTTGTCATGGGGAATGACTGCGTAGACCGAACGCACATGCTGCCAACCTTTCAGACGACTTGGAGTCAATCGAGGCCCGGCCAGATCAGACCAGTCGCGGAACAACTAAAAGATACATAGGATTCGATCAATACAATCTAAAGAAGATTCCGGCGCAGTGGCAAAAAAGTCTGCATGTCTGCGCATGTCGTGGCATCCGAGGGCGCTTCGTTCCGATTGCGCGCCACCGCCGCCTGGAATCCATGACGCCTTCTGACGTCATGCCGCAGGGCCGGGTTCCGGCGCCACTGGCGTGACTTCGCCGCAGATGTCAGCCTCGCCGCACGGCCTTTTTGTGCGGGTGAATGCGCGCCCTTTTCCGTCGCACTTGCAGCCCTGGTTCGGTTCCTCTGTGCGAATTCGGAATGGCTGAAATTGGGCTGCTTCAACCCCGGGAAGCACGGCCTTGTCCGCCGAGAGAGCCGTCCAACCGAACCGTATCAGAGCCGCGGCCACGGAACTGCGTCAACGTACGCGACACCGCCACGGTCAAGCGCAGGTCCCCAGCACGATTGGCGCCGAGCCCTGCGAGACCGCCTGACGGGCGGGCGCAGAACCGATCCGATGCGTCCTCGTTGCCTGTCTCGACCGCACCGCGCTGCATCCTGCGGCGCGCAGATGCCCGCTCAGAATGTGGTGGCGATATACCGCTATTGCCCATCCCTGCAGGCTGCTGTTCCCGGTGATGATGAACCTTCTCCGGATCTCGGGTTGAGAACCGTGCGCCAGACAGGATCCAAACTGCTTTCCAAGCAGGGTCGACGTTTGTCCGCGGGTGGGAGCACAGCTCCTCTGGTCGACCTGTCCGCCGGGTTCGGCATCGCGACCCGGAAGAAGCGGCCCTGGCTAGCTTGGACGATCACCTCTGCGAGCCTCGCGGAAACTGACCAGTCTGCGTTGTTTCGGATCCCACAGATGCAGTCTTGCCGCGGCGATGCTTTCGCGGATCGTCAGGCGCTGTGCGTCGGCAAGCTCGGGATGGTCCCGGATCACCTCGGGCAGGCGGTAGAACGGGATGCGGGAATAAAGGTGATGGACGTGGTGGATGCCGACATTTCCCGAGAACCACTTCAGCGGCTGCGGCAGGACGTAGTGAGAACTTCCAGCAAGGGCTGCGTCATGCAGTTGCCAGTCCTCGGGTTCTGACCAGTGGGTCTCCTCGAACTGGTGCTGGACGTAGAACAGCCACACGCCTGCGGTTGCCGCGACGATCGCCGTCGGCAGGAAGATCAGCAGCACGTGAGAGAGGCTTCCCGCCCAGACCACAAAACCCAGCAACAGGGCGATCATCGCGTTGGTCCCCATCGCCGACGCCCAGAAGCGCCATTCCGATCTCATCGTGCCGAACGGGACCCTGTTCTGCAGCAGGAACAGGTAAGACGGTCCCAGACCGAACAGCACCAGCGGGTGGCGATAGAGCCTGTATCGAAGCCTCCCGCCTCGCGAGGAGCGACGGTATTCGTCCGTGGTCAGGGTGATCACGTCGCCGATCCCGCGCTGATCGAGATTTCCGTGCGATGCGTGGTGGATCGAGTGCGTGCGCCGCCAAATCGCGTAAGGTGTCAGCGTCAGGACACCCAGGGATCGTCCAAGCCAGTCCTGCGCCCTCCTGCTGCTGAGGAAGGCTCCGTGGCCGCAGTCATGCTGGATGATGAAAAGGCGGACCAGGAACAGGCCGTTCACCGCCGCCAGGCCGGCGGCCAAAATGGGACTGACCTCCAGTGCCGCCCATGCCAGCGCCCACAGTGCCAGGAATGGCACCAGTGTCGCAGCAGTTTCCCATATGCTGCGTCGGTCTGACGGGTCGCGGTAGCGCGCGAGAACCGAGAGCCATTGCCGCGCCGGGCGGTCTGCATTCTGTGCGTCGAACATGGTAGCCCTTGAATGAAGCGCCTTCAGGGCGCCGGCGGTGTCAGACCGGTTCGGTCAGCGCCTACACCTGCTGCGCCTAAAGCGTCCCCGCGGCATGTTCAAATCATTTACCCGCGAAAACGACCGGTGACATCATCAGCGCGGCACCGACACCTCGGTGCCTCTGTGGGACGCGCGGGCCAGGAGGCGGGACATGAGACGTTCCGGCCAGGCATGATCATCCTTTGAGGATGAACCGCTGCTGGACAGGATCGCTCCCCAAAAGCCTCGCCAATGGGACGTGCATGATTGGCGCCGGCTGCACCGACTCGGCGACACGGATCGAGTATCACGATAGCATGATCGTCGCTCCACCAGCGTCCGATGCAGGAATGACCGGTTCCGGGTGATCGCATCATCGCATGCGGATGACGACCATGAGGGGGCCGAACGGCGCCAGGCCGGCACTTCCCCCGTTCAGTGCCCGAGCAAAGAGACTGCAAGTTTCAGGATAGCGGTGCGGCAGTACTGTCAGGCGCAGAACTGGGCCGGGTCCGGAGGCGCGCCGAATTGAGGGCAATCCTGCAGCGCGGGATACTCCAGCGGCGGGCTGCGGGTGCCAAGGGGCATGGCCTGGGCTTGGGCAAGCCTCTCGCCGCCGCCGGATGGTCGGGTGCCATTCCGTGACCGACGATGCTGCGCCGACCATGCCGGCAGCTTCGGGATCCCCTGTCAGCCGTGCCGAACATCGGCGAGGGCAGGCAGGACGCCGGCGCGGCCTCTCATCTCGCCTGGCAGATGGCCATAGCCCGAAGGCCGGCAAGGTGCTAGGCTGGGACGGTGTTCTCGTGCCTCGTGACGCTGGTCTCTGCCATGCAGATGTTGGTCTTGTCGACGATTGCGGCCTGTCTTGGTGCTGCGGCATGCCCGGCGGCGGCCCAGCAGCTGGATCGGGTATCCTTCCAGGTTTTTGCCGTGACCACCTCGGGGCCGTCTGCGGTCAGTGGCGTGGCCGAGATGAGGCTGGACGGCATCGCATTCGCGATAGGGAACGGCCTGCTGCTGACCGCTCCGACGGCGGTCGGCGCAGATGAGGACTTCCGCCTCGCCCCCGATTTCGGCGAAACCGGCGTGCCGCTGCGGTCGGTCGAATTGCGCGACCTTGCCACCTCGCGGACGTCAACGGCCGAGGTGCAGGCCATGGGCGCGGCCGTCCTGCTGGCACTCCGCGAAGGGTCGGAACTGGTGCCGCTGCCGCTGAGCGCCTGCGCGGTTGAGGACGCAGACCACCTGATCCCGATGACGGGCGCAGGCGACATGGCGATCAGGCCAGTCAGGCGCGGCCCGATGGTCACGCATTTCAGGGTCGTCCCGCAGATGGAGCGCTGGGAGCCGGCGCGAGATCTGCAAGGCTCTCCGGTGATGCGAGGGGGCAGGGCGGTCGGCATCCTGACGGGTGCCTCCGAAGACGGGCTGTCCCTGAAGGTGACCCCAGTCGCCGACATCGTGGACATGCTGCCGCCGGGCGTTGCCGTCGCCTGCGACCCGCGGGTGCGCCCTGACGAGGTCAAGACGGTCAACAGGGACGTCGACCGTCTGACCCGCCGGATCGCCGAGATGGGAAAGAAGCTGGAGAGCCAGGAAAGCCGGACCGAGGCCGCCGAGGCCACCATGCGCATCACCATGAACGCGCTGGCGGATGTCGCCGACGATCTGACCCAGCTTCAGGCAGCGATCACCAGCGGCGGGGACGTACAGCCGATCCTGAACCGGATGAGCAGCCGGCTGAAACCCAGCGCGCCGCTGCTGACGACCGTGTCGACCATCGAAAGCTTTCTGCAGCGCCCGAACTGGCGGGCGCAGGCCAAGATGGACGCCGGCAAGCTGCACCTGACCTTCAGCTATCGGACGCAGATGCCCGGTCCGCGGTTCAGCGACCAGTTGCAGCTGTGCCTGCGCCTGATAAAGCCCCACCAGCCGCAGGTGGCGTCCGATCACGACTTCCGGTCGACCAGGTTCTATCAGGCCGCCACGCGACAGGACGATTCCGCGCTGGTCTGGTGCGATTGGGAAAACATCGCCAATCCCGGCGTGCTGACCGACGAGGGCAGGTATATCTTCGAGACCTACCGCGACGATCTGAACTACATGTTCGACCTCTATCGCGCGGAGAATGACTGGATACCCGAGGACCGGGAATGGAGCGGCCTGGCCTATGCTGCCCTGATCAAGCCCGCGTCCGACGCCACGGGCGAGGCGACGGACAGCGTGATCCTGCGCGCCCTGATCCTGGCGCCAGACGATACGGACAGCATGTCGCCGCAGCCCGCCGAATGCATGCTGTTCGAGACGGACCAGGATATCATCGACTATCTGGCGAACCGCGCCCCGGCAGCCCGGGACGGCAGCCTGGACGACGTCCCGGGGCTGACCCTCGACCCCGAAAACACGAGCGACGAATGCGTATCTTCCTCGGTGCAGTGACGGTGACGATGGCGGCCGCGCGGGCGATGGCGCAGCCTGGCACGCCGCCCCCGGACCTGCTGGTCTTCGACACCATCTATAATGTGCCAGAGGTGCAGGACATCCTGGTGGACGCCGACAGGAACGCCGTCTTTGCTGCCGTGGCGCCTATCTCTCCGTCGGGCGAGGCCTTGTCGGACATCGTGCGCTGGTCGCTCGATCCGGTGCGGCGGGCGGGGCTGTGGCCCACCGGCACGCTGGTCAGCGACCTGGCCGTGACCGAGACCGGGCTGATCTATGCCGCAGGCCAGCGCGGCGGGTCGCTGCGCGGCAAGGCCCCGCCCGCCCCTCGCAGCGGAAGCGTCGTCAGCTTGGACCCCGACCATCCCGACGCCCAGCCGAGGCTGGTGGTCACCTATGGCGACACCGAGGGCCAGTTCTCGATCCCGCGCTTCAACCAGATCTCGGTTGACGGACGCGGCCGCATCTATCTGGCCGCACCGACCCAGTTCAGCGTCACGGTCCTTCCGGGCCGACCCGAAGACCTTCAGCCGGGAACGATGATGCCGCGGTTCCTGCTGCAATGCGGGGCACCCGCGCAACTGAGCCTTGTCGATGCGGGCGGGCAGGTGGCGTATGTCGCCTCGACGATCGATGGCGCGTCGCTCGAGACGGGGCTTCTGGACGGCGCATCCGCGAGCGCGCCCGCCTGCTTCCGCGTCACGAACGTCTATGCCCACAACGAGCCGCCGCCGACCCTGAGCAGCGTCGTCCACGCGGTGGTGCAGGACGATGCCGGTCGGGCTGACGCGGTCGTGGCGCTGGAACCGAACACCGGCGTCCTGCACCTGCTGCGCCTGGATGCCAACCAGCGGCTGTCGCGGAACGATTGGCACGACCTGGGTGCCGCGCCCGGCGGCTTGACGCTGCTATCGTCAAGCCGCGACGGGTCCGTGATCTTCGTCGGCGGACGGTCCGAGTCCAGCATCCAGCGGTACCGGCGCGAGGGCGACATGCTGGTCCGGCTGGGGACGCTGCGGACCGGCCGCGATCTCAAGCAGATCGAGATCAGCGCTGACGGCAGCCTGGCCGTTCTGGTCATGCGCGACGCCGACCGGCAGGACCGCATCCACCTGATTCACAACCCGGCCGCCCTGCGCGACGGGGACCAGCCCCTCAAGCAGGGCGGAGAGACGCTGAGGCAGGTGCAGTCCCAACTGAACGAGCTTGGATATTCTGCCGGCCCCGTCGACGGCATCTTGGGTCCACAGACGCTGCACGCGATCCAGCAGCTGGAGCTTCAAGGGGATACTGATGGCGAATCGGCTGATTTTGGGCTAAAATCTCGTATCGACGGTGTGCTTCTGACACGCCCTTCTGACGGGCTGTCAGAGTGAGTGGAGGCCCCGATGACGATCTTTCTGTTGTCGCTGATCCTGGAAGCATCGGGCCTGGGCCTTGTGGCCGAGCCGCAGGATCCGACGCCGCAAAACGTGTGTTGCGTGCTGCCTGACGGGCAGCAGTGTTGCTCGCCCGGTTCCGACGGGCGGGGACTTCCGACGGGTTGCGGCTGCTGACGACAGCCTCGACCGAAGACGACCGCAGTTTGGTGTGTTCGCAGGGAAATTCCTTTCCCCTGGACAGTGAGTGTTGCCGTGACGGTTCGTACGGTGTTTTCCGCATTGCTGCTGCTGGCGCTGGGGGGATGCTTCCTGCAGCGCGACACGGCCGACGATCAGGGATGGTCGGCCAACAACCGCAAGTCGTGGTACTTCGCGACGCAAGGCTCGCGGCTGATGCCCGCCACGTGGTTCCGCGCCGTCACCCTGCCGGGCGGAAGTGACTTCGCGGCGGCAGACAACCTGGCGCGGTACGGTTTCCTTCCCGCACCGGACGGCTATGACCGCGATCTGCCGATCGGCTTCACGCAGGACCGGCAGGACGACGAGCCGTTGCGCGTGACGAAGCTGCGCTGGTACGCGGACCAGCAGGGCGGGACCGAGTCGGAACCCTGGATCGGACTGAACTGCGCGGCCTGCCACACGGCAAGCATGACCCATGACGGCAAGGCGCACCTGATCGACGGCGGCCCGGCGCTGATCGACTTCCAGACCTTTGTCGAGGATCTGGACATGGCTCTTGCCGACACCCGCGGCGACCCCGCCCGTTGGGAGGCGTTCGCCGCACGCGTCCTGAACGGGCGCGACACCCCTGAGAACCGCGAGATGCTGGCCGCGGCCTATGATCGCCTGCTGGACTGGCAGCGCCGGACGGCGCAGATGAACCAGACCGGCCTGCGCTATGGCGCCGGGCGCCTGGATGCAGTCGGACACATCCTGAACAAGGTCCTGCTGTTCGCCGGCGCCGACGGGTCCGCGGGCAATGCCCCGAACGCGCCCGTCAGCTTTCCCCACCTGTGGGACATCACGCGGCAGGAGCGCGTGCAGTGGAACGGTCTGGCCCGGAACAGCCGCTTTGCCCTGCCGGGCGACGATTTCGAATACGGCGCACTGGGCAGGAACACCGGCGAGGTTCTGGGCGTCTTCGGCGAAGTCATCGTGACGCCGCAGCCGGCGGCGGCGGGCGCGCTGATCCGCTATGCCAGCTCGGTCCGGGCCGAGAACCTGGTGCGGATGGAGCTGATCCTGTCCGACCTGCGGGCCCCCGACTGGCCCGCCGACTTCCCGCCCATCGACCGCGCCTTGCGCGATCAGGGCGAGGCGCTGTTCGTCAGCCGGCACTGCGCCGATTGCCACCGTCCTCCGGCAGCTCAGAAGCCCGGGCGCCCGACCGAGGTGATGCTGCCGCTCAGCAAGACCGGACCGGTGGACCTGACCGACATCTGGATGGCCTGCAACGCCTTCGTCTATCAGGGCGACACCGGACCGATGGAGGGGGTTCGCGACAATGACGGTCAGCCCATGGGACCTCGGGCGCCCGTGGCCGGGATGCTGGCGACCGCCGTTCGGGGTGCCCTGGTCGGGCAGGGGGCCGAACTGGTCAAGGCGGGGTTCAACAACTTCTTCGGCATCCGCCCGCGCCCGTCCTTCGAAGTGGCGCCGACCGAACCCGGTGCGTTCCGCGCCGCCGACCGGCAAGCCTGTCTCGAGACCCAGGACGAGGAGATCCTGGCCTACAAGGCGCGGCCGCTGGACGGGGTCTGGGCCACTGCGCCTTATCTGCACAACGGCTCGGTCGCGTCGCTGGAACAGCTGCTGCTGCCCGCCGACCGGCGCAAGACGCAGTTCTGGGTCGGCAACCGCGAATTCGACCCCGTCGAGGTCGGCTATGTCGACGCCGATCCCGGCGACGGGCGCGGCTTCCTGCTGCGCACCCGCGACGAAAGCGGCCAGGTGATCGAAGGCAACAGCAACGCAGGGCACGACTATGGCGTGGGCAGCCTGACCGACGCGGAACGTCGCGCGCTGATCGAATACATGAAGTCGCTGTAGGGGAGGGGCGGACATGGGCGCGTATCTGGACCGGATCGCCGCCCTGCCGCAGGACCACCGCTGGCCCGAGGTGCACCGGCTGATCTTCTCGGAGCCGCTGCCCTTCCTGTCCGAGCTTCGGGCCGAATGTCCGGTGATGGTTCTTGACCGGGTGACGCTGGTCACGCGGCTGGCCGACTGCATGCTGGTCCTGCGCCGGCCGCAGACCTTCGGCGTCGATCTCTATGTGCCCAAGCAGGGCGGATATTTCATGGCGCAGGACGACACGCCTGTCCACTGGCGCGAGAAGTCGCTGATGAAGGCCGTGCTGGATGTCGAGGATATTCCCGCCATCCGCGACTGGGTTGCCGCGCGCACGTCGCAGCTGATCCAGACGGCGGACGGCCCGTTCGACATGGTCCGGCGACTGTCCCGGGGCGTGCCCGTGGCGCTGGTTCAGGAATGGTTCGGCCTCGACCGCAGCGACCCCGACAAGCTGATCGAGTGGTCGTTCTGGAACCAGCAGGACGCCTTCTGGAACCAGCCGTTCGACGACGTGCGCCCCGGCATCGACCAGCCCGCCATCCGGTCCGCCAGAGAGCGGGCGAATGTCATGATGGCCATCTACCTGGGGCGGCTGGTCGCGCGAAGAAGCGTCCGGATCATGCTGGGCCTTGGCGGCGGCGACCCTGCAACGCGGATCGTTCGGCTGGCGATGCGTGGCAAGCTGCGGTTCAACCGCAAGGACGCGATCTTCAACATCGGCGGCCTGCTGATCGGCGCGGTCGAGACGACCTCGCACGCCGTCTGCAACGCCCTGGCCGCGCTTGGGTCGGATCCGGCGCGCCTTGCGGACGCGCGGGAGGCGGCCGCCGCTGACGATCCCCGCGCCATCGACGGCCATGTCTTCGAGGCGCTGCGCTTCCGCCCGGCCTTTCCCTATTTCTTCCGTGTCTGCCGTCGCGATACGACCGTCTGTGCCGACACGCCCTTTGCAACGGTTGTGCCCGCCGGCAACGTCGTTCTGGCGGTGACGCAGTCGGGCATGTTCGACCCGGCCGGCTTTCCCGACCCGGACCGCTTCGATCCGGGCAGGGACTTCAGCGACACGTTCACGTTCGGCCACGGCCATCACGCCTGCCTGGGGCGGCACGTCGCGGCCGCGATGGTCCCCGAGATCGTCCGGCAGATCCTGCGCCACGACCTTGACCTTGCCGCGGGGCCGGACTTCGCAGGCAGCCCCGTTCCGCAATGCTGGATGGTCGCACGACAGCCATCCGCCTGATCCTGGAAGGAGGATCCGATGTTCCGCTTCACCGCCGCAATCGTCCTGACCTGGGCCGCGCTTGGCCTGCAGGGCGCGATGGCTCAGGACTTCTACGGCAACGACGACCTCACCGGCGTCACGCCTCGCGCCGATCCGGCGCTTGTCCAGGCGCTGGTGGACAACCAGCACAGCCTCGGGCGGCATGGCATCGACACGCGGTTGCGGGTCTCGCATTTCCTGGCGCAGGTCATGACCGAGACCGGCGGCCTGCGGCGGCTTGACGAGAACATGAACTATTCCGCCAATCGCCTGACCGAGGTCTTCAGCCGCCGCGTCGTCACCCCCGACAAGGCGCGCCAGATTGCCGGCCAACCGGAGGCGATCGCCAACTGGGTCTATCGCAACCGTCTTGGCAATGGCGGTCCCGATACGGGCGACGGCTGGGCCTATCGCGGGTCGGGCTATATCCAGCTGACCGGCCGGACGAACTATCGCCTGCGGGGAGAGGAGACGGGACTGCCGCTGGAAATGCGGCCCGACATGGTCCGCCAGGCGGGCCCGGGACTGGAGGCAGCAACGGCCTACTGGACTGCGCGCAGGATCAACCCGCTGGCGGACCTGAACGACCGCCCGGGCATCCGGCGCCTGGTCAACGGCCCCAGGATGGAGGGGCTGGACCAGGCGATCCTGTGGCACAACAGGATCTGGACCGGCATCTATACTGGCCGCCCTCCATTCCCGAACGAGGACGCCATGCTCGAAGCCGCCGAGGCGGACCTGGAGGGCGACGGCGACCAGGCGCTGCGCCGCATCCTGATCGACGAGGGCTTTGTCGAGGCGGCCGAGTTCGAAAGCGGCGATCCCGCGCGAACGCAAGCCGACGCCCTGCGAGAGTACCAGGAAAGCCGGGGGCTGCCGCTGACGGGCGTTCTGGACGACGACACCTTCTATGCCATCACCGACCCTTCCGAGTGGCGCGGCGTCGACGAGCCCGAACTTGCCGCCCTGTCCGCCCCGGTCGATGCCGACAGGGGCGTCAGCCACCGTCTGGACGGTGCTGCGTCGTCGCCGTCGATGACCGCGCTTGAACCGAACGAGGGCAGCGGCGTGGCCGACGCCGAACCGCTGGATGCCGACGAAGCCGCGGCCCTGGGTGGCGCGGGCGGCACCTATTCCGCATACGAGACCGCCGAGGGCCGCCACGAAGGCGGCGACTTCATCCCCTTCACCGTCATCGGCGACGACGACCGCCAGACTGTTCTGGACACCACGGCGTATCCGTCCCGCGCCGTCGTCCAGATCCTCTTCCGCAAGCGCGAGGGGCTGGGCCAGAATCTGTGCAGCGGTGCGATGGTGGCGCCCGACCTTGTCCTGACCGCCGGTCACTGCGTCCACGGCGGCACCGCGATGGGCCGCTGGTACACCGACTTCGAGGTCTTCCCGGGCCGCAATACCGGCGCCAAACCCTTCGGAACCTGCCGCGCCGTCGCCCTTTACGCGCTGCAGGGCTGGACGACCGCGACGCTGGTCTCCGACAGCCGGCTCTATGACCTGGGCGCGATCAAGCTGGATTGCGCGGTCGGAGAGCGTACCGGCTGGTTCGGCATCGCAGCCCTGCCGGACGAGGCATTCGGGCGTCCCTCGACCGTGCAGGGATATGCGGCGGACAAGTCGCCGCCGGGCCGTCAGTGGATCAGCTTCGACCGCTTCCGGGCGCTGGAGGCCGACAAGGGCTTTTACGAGAACGATACCTTCGGTGGCACCAGCGGGTCGCCGGTCTTCACGGAAACCGATTACCGGATCACCTGCGTGCATACCAACGGGCTTCACGGCAGCGGCAACTGGGGGCGCTACAACGCCTGCACGCGCGTGACCCCGCAGCGGCTGCAGACGATCATCGACTGGATCGAGGAGTGACCGCCATGACTTCTGCGCATCGTCTTGCCGCGGCGCTGGCCCTTGCGGGACTGTCCGTTCCAGCCGCCGCCGATCCGCTGGACCAGACGCTGGTCCACATCGAATGTCACGAACCGGGGGGCCGGCAGCGGGCGGGAACCGGCGTCGTGATCTCGCCCGACGGGATGGTGCTGACGGCCCGGCACGTCGTGGCGGGTGCCGGGGCGGTCATGCCGGCGGGAACTGTCTGCACCGGCAGCCTGGGCCATGCCGGCGGCGTTCGCGCAACGCTGACGCCGCAGAAGGTCAGCACAGAATTCGATGCCGCCGTGCTCAAGTATCCGGGGCTGGCCGGGGCCGAGCATCTGGCCTATTGCGACGTCCAGCCACGCCACAAGCGTGCGCAGGTGATTGCGGCGGGGTTTCCGCTGGTCTCCGCGACGGGTCAACCCTCCGAGCGCATGGGCATCCTGTCGACGATCGAGCCGGGTGGCATCGCTGCACCCGGTCTTCTTGAAAGCGACGCAGCCACCACCAGCGGGATGAGCGGCGGCCGCGTGACGCTGGACGAGAACGGCCAGCTGATCGGTATCGTCGCCGGAGTGACCCCCGACCCGACGACCGGCTATCCCAATGCCTATGCGGTCCTGTCGGCCGGCAGCCTGGCCGGAGAGTTCGGCAGGTTCGGCCTTCGGACAGACCCGGCCCGGTGCGAGCCCGTGCAGGCTGTCGTCTCGCCACAAGCCGCGTCGGGGGTGACGTGGCGCGCGGCCGACGGGCCGCTTCCCCTTGGGGTGCGGGCGGACGAGGGGTTCTGCTATCTCGTCAGGATCTGGGGAAGCTTCGAGGATCCGCGCGACGCGGTCGAGATTTCGGTATCGCCGGAAGGCGAGTACGTCCTGAGCGGGCACGATCCCGCGGCTTCGGGCAACCACGGTGCCGTTGCGCAGTGCGTCCGCTTCTGAACCGTCCGGCCCACCCCCGCCGTCTGCGCCCGCAAGCCGGATTAACCGGCCACTCGATTACGGTCTTGATGCTGGCGCAGGTCCGGCGCCGCATCATGGCCGGAAGCCCGCGCAGGTGCCTGACCACCTGCAGCTGTGCCTTCGCCATGGCGAGACCCGTTTCTTTGCCGGAGGAGCGACAGCCCGCCCCGGTTCTGTCTGGCCTGCGCCAAGATCCCTTCGGCCTACCCGTTCATCCGCACTGTCGCCGGCGAGACATCATCGGTCCGGGTGCCGCTCTCAATGCTTGCGGAGGGAGCGCCCCGTTGAGCCGCGGGACAATACAGCTGCAGATCGCTGTTCCGTGCAGCGAAATCCCTGCATTTCCGAGTGCACAGGCCGGGCGCGGCACAATGCTCGAACCCGGCCCGAACCCGGCGGGACGCGGTGGACAAACCCGGCACGCTCGCCTATGCGAGCGCCGGAAGGCGACCATTCAGCGAGCATTTCCGACATGGCGAGAACGGACCAGCAGGCAGCACCGGAGGACGAGGCGGTTCCCGCAGAATTGGCCAGGGCGCTGCGGGTCTTTCCCGGCAACACCGCGCTGCAGGACCGCCATCGCCGCCTCAGCTTTGGGGAACTGTCGGATTTCGTCCTGGCCTTTCAGGGCGCGCTGGCGGGTGACGGTCCCGTTGCTGTCTTCGGCATGCCCGGCGTTCTTCTTGGGGCGGCGGCGGTCGGGTGCGTGATCAGCGGGCGGTCATTCGTCCATCTCGATCCGGCGATGCCCCGGGCGGTGCTGGCGAACATCGTGGACGAACTGCAGGTCGGTACCATCGTAACGTGCCAGCCGTCCGAGCCGGGGCAGCTGCCCGAACATTGCCGGATAATCGATGCCCAAACCTGCCTGAACCGGCCGGCAGGCGGGAAGATGCCGATCGTCGCCGCCGTGCGGCCGACGGACGCGATCTACCTTGTCGCCACCTCGGGGACGACCGGGCGGCCGAAGTGCATACCCGTCACCCATGACGCGGCCTTTCTGTCCTACCGCTGGCGCGACGCCTTCACGCCCTATGGCGCGACCAGCCGCGTCGGCATCTATATCTTCGCCATATGGGAGATGTTCCGGCCGCTGCGAAACGGTGCGCGGCTGTTCTTTCCCGACGTCAACGACCTCATGTCGCCGCAGGCGCTGGTGTCGTTCCTGTCCCGGAACGGCATCGACGAGATGCTCTTCACTCCGTCCTTCTTCGAAAAGACGCTCAGCGCGATCGAGCCGGGCGTGGGCGCGTCGCTGCCCCTGCGGCGCGTGGTGCTGAACGGCGAAGTCGTCAGCGACCGGCTGGTCGCCGAGGCGCGGCGCTGCTTACCGAACACGGCGCTGTGGAACCTCTACAGCATCTGCGAGACGCACGACATCAGCATCACCCTTCTGGACGGCGCGCCCGGCACGGTCGAGGGCACGCCGGTCGGCAAGGCGATGCCGCATCTGCGGGCGGTCGTGCTTGATGATACGGATCAGCCCTGTCCCGCCGGCCAGCCGGGACTTCTGCATTTCGAGGGGCAGCGGATGCTGGGGCCGGGCTATGTGAACCGCCCCAAGGAAACGGCGCAACGCTTCCGTGTCGTGACCATCGACGGGCGGGAATGCCGGCTCTATGACACCGGCGACCGGGGCTACGTGACCGAAGACGGAGAGATCCACGTCCTCGGCCGGGTCGCGCACATGCTGAAGCTGCGTGGCCACAGCATTCAGACGCGGGAACTGACCGAGACCTTGGGCGGTCAGCTGGTGTTCTCGCACGCGATCCCTTGGGTGCAGCAGGTGGATGGCCAAGGCCAGGTCCTCGTATTCTATTACACTGCCGATGCGGCGCAGATCGCCGTGAACGACGACCGGTGGGGCATCTCCTCGGCCTGGTCGCGCATCCCGCAGGCGCTGGTCGAGGCGCTTCAGGCGGTGCTGCCGCGATACTGCATCCCCACCTGGCTGGCCCGCCTGGACGAGATCCCGATCAACCCGGTCTCCGGCAAGTGCGACTTCAAGGCGCTGCCGCCCGTTCCGCGCGACGCCAGCGCCGACGACGCCGACGCCGATGCACTTCCCGCCACGCGACTGGCCGCACGGATACTGGGCTGTCCCGTCGATAGCGTCGATCCGAACCGGTCTTTCCATGATCACGGCGGCGATTCACTGATGTGCGTCGATCTGCTTTTGTCGCTCGAGGCCGCCTATGCGCGCCGCGTCGATTTCGACTGGGCGCTGAACCTGCCGCTGGCCCGGCTGCACGCCCTGCTGACCCGGCGCGAGGCGCAGGCCGTCAGGCCGGACAGCTTTGTGCGCCGGGGGATCCTGCTGACGGGCGCCACGGGTTTCCTAGGCGGTCACGTCCTGGCCGAGGCGGCGCGCCATCTGCCCGACGATCAGGTCATCTATTGCCTGGTGCGCCCGCGCAACGACGACCCGATGTCGCGGCTGACGGCCCGCGCGGCCGCCCTCGGGGTGGCTGGCGACCGGTTCGTGGTGCTGTCGGGCACCATCGACGAGCCCTGCTTCGGTCTGGCGCTGGCAGCGTATCAGGCGCTGGTCGAGCAGGTCGACGGCGTCATTCACTGTGCCGCGATGGTCAACCTGGCGGTCGATCGCGCCCGGATGGAGGCCTGGTCCGAAGCGGGTATCGCGACCATTATCGACTTTTGCGGGCAGGCAGGGGCAACGCTTGCCTTCTCAAGCTCGACCTCAGTCTTTCCCGACAGGGGCGGGCCGTATCCCGAGGGGCCCACGGCGGTTTTCGACGGCATTTCGGGCTATGGTGCCGCCAAGATCGCGGCAGAGCGCGCCATCGCGCGGTCCGGCGTCGCGGCAGCGATCGTGCGACTGCCGTCGCTCTATGACCTCGACGCGCCGAACCCCAAGGACATCTATGAAACCATCCTGGGCGCCTGCCACGCCCTTGGAAGTGTCCCCGAGGGCATGCATTTCCCGATGACCGACGTTCGGGCCGCCGCGCGATTCCTTGTCAGGCAGCCGATCGCGCGGGGCGTCAGCTATTGCAACCTGGTCGGGGACGGGGCCGTGACCTCCGAGTTCGAGTGTCCTGTGCTTCCGACCGGAACATGGCTCGACCAGGCGCCCCTGTCGCCGTCCGAGCGTCGCCTTCTGCAAGAGCATCCGTCGACGCTCCGCGCCGATGCCGCTTATGACAATGCGGTCGCCCGGTCCATTTGGGACCGCGCGGGCCTGGGGCCGTATGGCCATCTGTCCGACGTCCGGGCGCTGGTGGCGCGGCGGCTGCGGCCCCGCGCCTTGGCCGACGCTACCACAACGAGCCCGCGTTGACCTGATGGTCGGCCATGGTGATGGCTCGCGCCGCGTCGCTGGCCAGAAATGCCGCCAGGGCCGCGATCTCGTCTGGCTGGACCAGCTTTCCTTGCGGGTTCGACGCCTCGTAGGTCGCCCGAACCTCGGCCAGCGGCTTGCCGGACTGCGCCATGTCGGCGGCGATGAACTGCTGCAGCATCTCGGTCTCGACCCAGGTTGGGCTGATGCTGTTGCAGGTGATCCCGTGCGCAGCACCTTCCAGGCTGACGCATCGGCCCAGCCCCAGCAGGCCCGCCTTCGAGGCGCAATAGGCCGCGTTCCCCTCCATCCCCTGATGCGCTGCGACCGAGGCGATGTTGATGATGCGGCCCCAAGTCTGCTGCATCATCACAGGCATCACCGCCCGGATCATCTTGAACGATCCGGTCAGGTTCGTGTCGACCGTGTCGTCCCACAGCCGGTCCGAGTGGCCGATGACCGCCTCTTCCTCATAGACCCCGGCCGCATTCACCAGCACGTCGACGCGGCCGTGGCGCGCGACGACGCTCTCGACGAAGCCCGCGACGCTATTTGACTGCCGCACGTCCAATGCCCCGACGAAAATCGACGAACCGAGCGCCTCGCGGAGGCTGTGCTGATATGACGGATCGGCACCGCGCCGGGCACCGACATGAACAACCATGCCGTCCGCCAGAAGGCGGCGGGCGACCGCGTTGCCGATACCTGACAGACCTCCTGTCACGATGGCGATCTTCTGCGTGCTGTCCATGTTCTCACCTTTTCGTAGACCCGAACTGTCCCGCTCCACCGGGCGGATGCGATGGTTGCCGTTACGCCGACCGGGGCCGTTATGGCGTCCGCCGCGCCTGCCGTCCAACAGGAACCTGGTTGAGCCAAAGCCGCCGTGCAGCCATTTGGTCCAGCGGGTCTATTCGGACGCCATGGTCGCTGGCGGGTCGATGATCTGCGGGCGCCGACCTGGCGAACCGCAACTGAGCGCGCCCGCGCGGCGCCCCGGAGAGGCGCGGCCATCGGGGTCACCTGGCAACCGCTGAAGCGCTGGAGCGACAAGCGGTCGTGGCGCGGCTGACGGTGATCCGCACCTTCAACGAGCTGCAGGCGCTCGAATGCGAGTGCGGATGCGATGCCGTGCGCCGCTTTGCGCGGAACCCGTCGCAGAAACGCGGCGCGGGAACGGTCGAAGCCCAAATGCCGCTCTCCTATGACCACCCTGCTGCTGATGACAGCTGCCGTCCTTGTATTCGTACTGCCGATCTGGCGGATATGCCGCGCCGTGGCCGTCGCGGTTGCGGTGAGCGCCCTCGCGGTGCTGCCGGCCGCCGCGCTCTGCCGCAGCCGGTGGGCGGGCCTCCAGCGCCTTCACGCGGCGCTAGTCCAGCCCGGCAAGCAGCGCCTTGAACTGGGCATGGTTCAGCGCCATGATCCCGTCGTTGATGGCGGGCCAGGCAAAGCGCGCATCCTCCAGCCGCTTGCAGGCCGTCACCAAGCCAGTGCCGTCCCAATAGAGCAGCTTCAGCCTGTCCGCCCGGCGCGAGCGGAACACAAACACGGAGCCCGTGAACGGATCCTTGCGCAGCACCGATGACACCAGGGCAGCCAGACCATCATGACCCTTGCGCAAGTCGATGGGTTTGGTCGCAACCAAGATCCGCATCGGTTCGAGGGGAACATCATGGGTTGGCAGCCAGGGCACGCACGACCGAGGCAATTCGCTTCGCCGATGCCCCGGCTTCCAGACGGATCGCCACAGTGCCCACGACGATCTCCGGCCAGTCCGCAGCGCCCGCGTCACCACGCGGTCCATCACCAACCGGCCCAATCATCAGCGACACAAACCCCACCGGACCCTCCGGCGCCGACGATACCAGCCGCCCTTCCCGTGCCAGCGTCCGCCACGCAGAAACTTGGTTCTTTGGAACACCATGACGCCGCGCTACAGCATCCACCGTGACACCCGGCGTCAGAGTCTCGGCCACGATCCGGGCCTTCACCTCATATGGCCACTTCCGGTTCCGGCGGCTGCGATCACCAACCGGGAGAACCTCCAATGCAGGTCATGTTGACAAATGGCGGATCCAGAGGCGGATCGAGGTGATGTCGATGAAGCCTGGGAAGCTCTCTGCGGTCTTATCGTAGCGGGTGGCGACGCGGCGGGCGTTCTTGAGCTTGTTGAAGCACCGCTCGACGAGGTTCCGCAGTCGGTAGAGCTTGCGGACGACAGCCACGCGCAGTTTCCGTGACTTCCGCATAGGTATCACGGGCACGACGTGGCGCGCCTCCATGGTTTTGCGAACCTTGTCAGAGGTATGGCCGCGATCGGCCAGCAGGACGCCGGGTTCCGGCAGGACGCAAGGTTCCGGCAGGTTGTCGTCCAGGACCGGATCGAAGCCCAGATGGTCCGACGTCTGGCCCGGCGAAATATCCGACCTCATGGGGAAGCCTGCACCGTTGTGCAGGATCTTCTGGTAGTCGTGGGCGCAGTGTTGCGAGCCGCGGTCGGAGTGGTGAATGCAGTCCGGTGGCGGGCGGCGCAACGCGATCGCCATGTTCAGCGCCCTGATCGCCAGATCCTGCTTCATGCGGTTGCTGATGGCCCATCCGACAACACGACTTGAGAACAGGTCGATGATGACCGCCAGATAAACCCAGCCCTCACGCCTCCAGACGAAGGTGATGTCGCCGGCCCACTTCTGGTTCGGCCCGCTCGCCGAAAAGACCTGGCTCGCAGGAGGTTCGGCGCGATGTTGAAGGCATGATCGCTGTCCGTGGTGCGCCTGAACGCCGCTCGCTGCGGACGACCCGGATGCCGTTCTGGCGCATCAGGCGACCAATGCGACGCTGTCCGACATGCAGGCCCAGCTCGTTCAGTTCCTCGGTCATGCGCGGCCTGCCATAGCTGCCCAGGCTTAGGCGGTGCTGGTCGCGGATATGGGCCAGGATCACCATGTCGCGCCGCTGTCGCTGCGATGGCGGCCGATGCCGCCAGGCCCGCAGCCTACGATCCGTGACACCCATCAAGCGGCACAGCCGACTGCGCGAGAGGCTGCCGCAATAGCTGGCGATGAACCGAAACCTCATGACTTTTGAGCCGCGAAGAATTGAGCCGCCCTTCTTAGCACCTCCCTCTCCTCCCGCAGTATCCGGTTCTCTTTGCGCAGCCGCTCATCGATACCTTGAACCCATGACTGTGCAGGATCTTCTGGTAGGGTCGTGTCGCGAATGTGGTGGAAATTGTTGAGCAGCGGGCTCCGGGCATGTGAGGTTGGCTCCAGTCAGGCCGCGGGGTCAAGAGACATCGGCTCGAGAGGCTGAGAAAGCGTTTTCCC
>NZ_JAOTBD010000047.1 GCF_026162625.1 Paracoccus beibuensis
GGGAAAACGCTTTCTCAGCCTCTCGAGCCGATGTCTCTTGACCCCGCGGCCTGACTGGAGCCAACCTCACATGCCCGGAGCCCGCTGCTCAACAATTTCCACCACATTCGCGACACGACCCATTCGTCCGGGGGTGCTTCACTTTAAGGACCGGTCGGATGTTCATGGAATCCATGGTCGGATCACCGGGGTGTGCGCACTACGACTTCCCCGCCGAGCACTGGAAGCATATCCGCACCTCGAACCCGATCGAGAGCACCTTCGCCACCGTACGCCATCGCACTGGCAGGACAAAGGGCTGCCTGAGCCGCAAGTCCGGTCTCGCCATGGCCTTCAAGCTGATGATGTCTGCGCAGGCAAAATGGCGAAAGCTGGACGGGGCGAACCGTTTGCCGGAAATCGTCCAAGGGATTGCCTTCAAGGACGGCATCAAGCAACTTCAAGCCGCCGCCTGATCAAGCCGTCACCAAGTTTTGGGCATAGCTCCATTTCCACCACGCCACCCTGAACGCAAACATGCGGCGCTCACGCGGCAACTGCGGAGATAACCTCCGAGCCTAGCCCTATCCATCGAACGCAGAAAGACTTAGTTCTTAGCCCACGCGATCAGAAAAGCGCCCGGGACATCATCCTTAAATTACCATCAAGATTATTGACACCGATTGAGCTGCGGCCGGTAGTAGTGGATGCTGTCATTCAGGTGTCAGGCTGGCAGATAACCATTAAGGCCTTTGACCAAGTATACGCACCCAACGGCCATCACGATCCGCCAGGTGTACTTGCGGAAGTTCTGGTCAGTCATTCTCTCCAGAAACATCCGGCTCATCGAAGTACCTAGTACTGCCATTGCCACCGCGAACGTAAGTACAAGCGGATCGACGGTCGAGGCTGTCCCGCCACCGAGCAGCAGGCCGAAGTAAAGCAACTTCGATAGATGTGTCACCACCTGACAAGCAGCCTTCGTTGCCACCACGACACGGCGGTCTAGTACGGAGCGGACGAAGAACATATCGAGAAGAGGCCCGGATACTCCGGACAAAAGCTGCAGGCTGGTAGAGATAAACCCGCACCATTCTGCGCCGCCGGGCTGAGTCGCCTGAGGCATGATCTTGTCTGGCAACATCCGCCCTACAAACGGAACAACACCCAAAAGAAGCAGAACGACTCGTTCGTCGGGAACGATGACCAGCGACACGAACAGCATACCTGCCGCAATAAGTCCGATGATATACCGTGCGACGACGCGCCAGAGTATGTACTTGCGCCAGAGCAGTGCACGCCAGCCGTTTGAGGCCATTTGCGCCACGCCATGGAGCACCATCGCATCAGGAACCGACACCAGAAACAGAAGGACGCCCATCAGCAGCATGCCTCCCGCCATTCCGAACAAGCCCGAGACGAATGACGTTGTCAGGACCGTTGCGGCGAAAGCGAGCATCAGAAGCGGCGTCATGAAGCCTCAGAAATAGGCCGGATGTCGAGCCGGGGCAGAGGCGTGTACAGACCTGGCGCAATTTTTACCTCAGGCCAAACAATCATAGCCGACCTGCTTTCTGACTGGGGGGCGCTCACTTTCTCGCCCGGCGGATGTCTCTCGGAAGATATGTTGCCAATTCGCAGCTTTTACTGGCGTCTTACCGTGCCAAAGATTGCTGCCCCCCATCATTTCAAGCTGACACGGCTTGAATGGTGATCATGGCAGGAAAGCACCGCCGCTCACGTGCAAGGTCTGGCCCGTAACGTAGCGGGCGGTAGGGCCGCTGAGGTAGGCCACTGCATCGGCGACATCATCAGGAAGGCCGCGCCAACCGAGGAGGTTTCGCCGGGACGTATGATGCGCCGGCGACGCGCCGACGCGCTTGGTCTCGATCAGCCCGGGTGAAACACAATTGACGCAGATCCCATGACCCGCGAGTTCATGGGCCAAGGCCTTCGTTAGTCCCACCAGCCCCGCCTTGGCCGTGATGATATGGGCCCGTCCTTCAGCGCCTGTATGTGCGGTCAGCCCCCCGATGTTGACAATGCGTCCACAAGGGCTTCGCGACAGGTAAGGCAGAACTGCCTGACACAGTAGAAAGGGAGCCTCGAGGCAGACCGACATCACATCGCGCCATGCCTCCAGCGTCAGATCGGCAAATGGTGTCTCGGGTCGTATGGCAGCATTGTTGACGATGATGTCAAGACGACCGAACGCCTCTCCGGCGGCCTGGGCCAACCCGGTGATGGCTTCCTTTTGGCGCAGGTCTGCAGCCATCACCTCGGCACGCGCGCCTGCCGCACGAACGGCATTGGCGCTTTCCTCACCGGCAGACAGATCCTGACCGACGTGGACAACCACGTCGCATCCATCCTGGGCCAGCCGGACGGCAATGGCACGTCCGATGTTGCGCGATGCTCCGGTGACCAGCGCGACCTTGCGCTTTTCCGTGTTCATGACGGTTCCTCCAGTTGCCCGATAAGCGTATGGTCGCCCTCCATGGCGGCAATATGGTTGCAGATGCTAAGAAGACGATCCCCGTCCAAGGCACCGCCGAAGGCGACGTTGGCGGCAAATTTGGCATCAATCTCGGCTCGGCTGAGGGGTTCTGCCGCGCCGCCGCGCATGTGCCTCTGATCGATCTCTCGAACTTCGCCATCGACATAAGTCAGCCGCACGTGACCGGTGAATGCATTGGGATAAGGGTTGTCTGGATCGACTTCGAACCCCACCTTGCCGGCCAGTTCGAGCAGCTGCCGGTCCGCGATCGCGGCCTCCGTAAAATCGTCAAGGCTTGCGCGGCCACGGACAAGGCCGAGCGCCACTCCGAAGGGAACAGAAAATTTCGCAGCGTAGGGCGTAGGTGGCTGCTGCTTCAGCTCCAAGGGCTCCCAGAGGCGGTGGACGATGCCTTCTGCCGTCTTGCAGGTGATGGACCTGATGCCCTGCAGCGGGACGCCTTGGTTCTTCAGCTTGACGGCGCAGTCGATGTAGGGCTGTACCATCGTGCCGCAGGGATAGGGTTTGAAGGTGATTTTGTCACTGACATAGATGTCGCCAAGGTCGTCGAACAGTTGGTCCAGCCGGGGCGTGATCGACGGCGCGAAGGTGCTGAAGGCCCCGTGCGCTCCCTCAAAAACCATCCGCGGCCCGATGAAACCTGCCTTGGCCATTGCGTAGGCGCGTAGCGCAGACTGGGCCGACCAGCCCGGATGCATGCGCTTGGTCCAGCTTCCGTCGCCCAGATACTCGATGATTCCCGAGGCCATGCTACCGGCCACACCCAAGGCATTGGCGGTTACCTTCTCGTCGGCGCGGCAGGCAACGCAGATCCCGAAGGTCGCGGCAAACGTTCCCAGAACGGCGGTCGGGTGGAAGCCCGCCTTGTGGACCGCCTTGGGCAGCGTCAGCGCAAGCCTGCAGAGAAGCTCGATTCCTGCAGAGATGCCGAGCATCATCCGGTCGTTCGACAGCTGGTAGGTCTCCGCCGCGGCCAGAAGCGCTGGGACGATCACGACTCCCGAGTGCACCGGCCCGCCCTCAAAGGTATCGTCGAAATCCTCTCCATGTGCGGCCGTGCCGTTGATCAGCGCGGCGCCCGTAGCCGTCGCGCCACGAGACTGCCCGATGACAGTGCAGTTTCCAGGTTCGACGGCTTGGCGTATTGCAGCAACATAGTCCGTCTGCCGGGCCGCCACGCAGAGACCTACGATGTCGACGAGGATGTCGCGGCTCTTGGTCCTCATGCTCCCTGGCAACTCCTCGGGACGAAGAGTGGCACCCCATTGGGCGAGGCGCTCTGACACGCTAGGTCCATTGTTGTGATCAAGCATATATTAGCCCTCCGAGCCTTCTGAAAAAGCAGCACGCTCGTCTCTGCGCCATGCGGCGGCGGCGCGCTTGATGATGGATCCGGCGATGAACAGCGCTGCCACCGTCAGGAGGCCCAAAGAGATCCAGTCGTTCGTGAAGACGGTGTAGTCGTCCCCCGACAGGACCAGCGATCGGCGGAAGTTGCTTTCAACAAGATATCCCAGAACCAGCCCTAAAACTGTCGGAAGAAAAGGAAAGCGCAGAATCCGCATGAAGAAGCCGACGAGCCCCGCCGTCAGCATGATGCCTACGTCAAAGAGACTGCCGTGGATCGAATAAATTCCCGATAGGATCAGGGCGAGGATGAAGGCGTTGAGATAGGGTCGCGGGCGGTTGACCATCCAGATGCAGATCGGCAGCATCGCCAATCCCATCACGACCATTCCGACGATCGCCACGAACAGTCCGGCGTAGAGACCGCTGATGACGTCGGCCGAGCGCTGGAAGAGCATCGGGCCCGGCTGCAGCCCGTGGATCAGGAACCCGCCGAGCAGGATTGCGGTGGAATTGGAACCGGGAATGCCGAAGGAAAGCAGCGGGACCAAGGCCGTTTCGGCCACTGCGTTATTGGCTGTTTCGGGTGCGGCGATGCCTTCCGGCGATCCTTTGCCGAACTCGTCGGGTTTCGAGGACCAACGGCGCGCTTCGTTATAGGACATGAACGATGCAATGGTGCCGCCAGCTCCGGGCATCACGCCCTCGAAGGATCCGATGCCGGCTCCAAGTAGCTGCGGCCGGATCAGCCGCTTCGCCAAATGGCGGCCTGGAAACTCGATCTTCGGGCGTGATCTGATCTTGTTGATGTCATCCCGTTTGGAGGCTTGTGCCAGAAGCTCACTCATCGCGAAAAGGCCGACCATGATCATCACTGGCTCGATGCCGCCCAGCAGGTCCGAGCTTCCGAAGGTGAAGCGGTTCGATCCCGTAACGGGATCGGTTCCTACTGTCGCGACCATCAGACCCAGCAGGGCTGCGATGAGACCCTTCACGAGAGAGTCCCCTGACAGTGTGGCGATGACGCTCAGGCCGAGGATGCCGAGCGCAAAATAAGCAGGCGGTGTGAACGCCAGCGCAACGCCTGCGAGCGGCTTCGACAGCAGCATCAGCAATGCCAGGCCGATCATCGAGCCGATGAACCCCGAGTAAAGTGAGATCCCCAGGGCCAGCCCCGCCTTGCCCTGCTTGTTCATCTCGTAGCCGTCAAGGACGGTCGCGGCGGCGGCGTTGGTGCCGGGGGTCCGTATCAGGATAGCTGGGACCGATCCTCCATATTCTGCGCCGATATAGGTCGAGGCCAGAAGGACGATCGCCGCTGTCGGCTCCATCGTATAGGTGAAGGGCAGCAGCAGGGCCATCGTAATGGAAGGAGAGATGCCGGGCATCGCGCCACCCAGAATGCCCCAAGTCACGCCGATCATCGCCGCAATAAGGATTGAAGGTTCGAGCAGGTAGGGCAGGGAAGCGAGGATCGTGTCCATCAGGAGCTCCGTCAGGTTGGAGAAGTCGTTTCCTCAGAGGCCGAACGCAGACAGGATACCGCGCGGCATTGGCACGCCAAGCAGCTGCACGAAGATCAGCCAGAGCACGATCGCGCCGCCGATGCCGATGGCAACGGGCCGCCAGGTCAAAGGCGCGCCCAGATAAAGGGCAACGGCGAATGTCAGCAATGCCATCGACGGCAGGTATCCAAGTGTCTGGACGATCGGGAGATAGGCGGCAGCAAGCCCGAATAAGCCGCCCGCCCGGAGGATCTTGCGGCCTTGCCCCCGCCAAGCGTCGGCGTGCGCCGCTTGGCGGGTCTCGCTCGAACTGCGTGATGTCGCCACCAACCACTGTAGCACAAGGACGACGCCCAGGCCGAGCATCAGCCAGCCATAGACGAGCGGCATCCCCTGCGGCCCGAAGCTGTCCGCAAGAGAGCTTGCGCGCATCTGGCTGGCAAAATAAAGATAGCATGCGCCCAGACCGATGGCGGCCAAGCCGCCCACTGCGTCACGCGTGATCATGTCAGTCCTCCATCAGGGCGGGTTGCAGCATGCGGTTGCGGCAACTCAGGTCGCAATCGCGCTCTTCAGGCGTTCACTCAATCACGCCGGTGCTGCGCAGGAACTCTTCGGTTTCCGTGGCAAACTCCGTGATGAAGGCTTGATACTCCTCGTTCGGCATGAATTCGGCTCGCAGGCTGTTGGCCTCGTAGATCGCCTTGTATTCCTGCAGCGCCAGCACTTCCGGGACCGCCCGCTCCCAGGCTGCAATAACGTCATCGGGCAGGCCCTGAGGACCGGCCAAGCCGCGAAACTTTCGAACGAACACATCGTAGCCCGCTTCCTGCACCGTCGGAACGTCTGGGTAGGCCTCGATCCGATCGCTGGTCAGCGAGGCAAGCAGACGGATCTCGCCGGCTTCCAGTTGCCCTTTCAACTCCTGGATCTCACCGACGCCAATCTCGAGCGTGCCGTTCAGCACGTTGATCATCAGATCACCGCCGCCTTCATGGGTGACCACTGCCGCGTTCACGCCCGTCTCTGCTTTGAGCAGTTCCAGGGACTGGCGCTCCAGCGAGGCAGGGTTCGCGGCGCCCCAACGACCGCGGCCGTCTCGGGCGTGCTGGATGACATCTTCCAGCGTCTCGTAGGGGCTGCTGGCGGCCGTGAAGATGACCTCTGGATCGATAAAAAAATTCACCAATGGATCAAGATCGTCGAAGCTGTATTCGGGGTTCGACAGAAGCGAGGTATAGATGAACGTCGGCGTCGTGGCGTATAAGCGCGAACCGTCCGCAGGCGACTGCGCGAGATTGGCCATCGCGGTCGCGCCCGAGCCTCCAGTCACGTTTTCGACGACCACCGTGGCACCGAGGATCGGGCCGAGATAGCGCGAAAGCTCGCGAAGAAAAACGTCACTTCCTCCGCCGGGGCTAGAGTGCGTCACAAGGGTAACGGTGTCGACAGGATATTCCTGCGCTTGAAGCGGCGCCGCAGCGAACATCGCTACTGCGGAGCTGAATGCGAGCAGACAAGAGCGATACATGTACTTCCTCCCTCATGGTCGGTGCCGAGGCTAAAGACCCCGCCTAACCACTTCGACTGTAGTGGCGCGGACACAAAACTGTCAACAATCTTGGTTGAGATGCTCGTTCTGTCCCGCTTGCGGCAGACAGTAGCCGTCACATCCCTCGGGAGATAGGAATCTTCCAGCGCATAAAATATAAGGAGATTCGCCAATATTGGCGGCGTTGCGCAGTCTCGAGGCTACGGAGAATGTCAATCATCAGGATTGCGATTCGGCAAGATTGTAGACACCCTTGAGGATCAGGAGGTGCAATCGAAACTGTCGTACCAGCCAAGAACATCGGCCGGCGGAAGAGGACGCCCTTTGCGCTGCGCGTGTTTTCCACGCCACATCGACGAAATTCACCAGTGGCCGAGACAAGGCATCAACTTCGCAAGGTCAAGTCAGCACTCGCTGCGTCATGTCATCCGTCATTCCCGCTCGCTGGTGCAACTCGTCGGCAGGCCTGAGCGAATATTAGAGTCCGGCTGTCACAGAAGCCGCGCGAGGACGATCTTCATCGGGTCGGTTCCTGCCACAGAAGAAAGCCGCAGCCCGCGGCGGCGGGTGCGGCTCCAAAAGTCTTGATCAGCCCGAACAACACGGCCCGGCAGCTGCTGCAGAGCGTACGAGCCCTATTCAGTTCGAGTTGTCCTGATGCCCAAGGTCTCCAGGTCACGATCTGCAGGCGCCTCATCATTTTCCAATGCCCGCGCCACATGGAAGGCCGCGCTCAGGCGGTCCAGAAATCCTGCAATGGCAGATGCCGTTCTGTGAGGCATGCCTCTTCCATCAAGCGTTGGTGCAGAGGCAAAGGGTTGAGCGGTGGTCATTGTATCGTCCTGTCCAGATGGAAGGACGAATAAGAGTTATCATCGGCTGCTGCAATGCAGCGACGTGAAGCCCTGCATTGCACAGGCTGCATAGCTGGGTCTAATAAATTCCTTCGGTCTTGTCGCTCAGTGTCGAAATGAAGCGGATCTTCGCACGCTCGACGTGGCGAAAGAACGCCTCCTGCGCTCGGATCTTATCGCCAGAGGCTACGGCATCGACCATCTCGGCATGCTCGCGGTTAGAAACCGCAAGGCCCCCCGCCTGCACCAGAGTCTTGGCGCGGCAGAGATGCAGCTTGTTTACGAAGCTGCGGTATTCGGCGGCAAGGATCTGGTTGCCTGTCGAGGTGATGAGGTAGTCGTGGAAGGCAAGATTCTTGCGATAATAGTCGTCAAAGGAGCGGGCCTTTGCAAGCGCTTCCATATCATGGACGAAGCCATACATCGTCTCCAGCATGATGTCATTCAACCGGTCGGTCAGCAGCCGCCCGGCAAGGCCGAACACGGCGGCGCGAACGTCGTAAAGCTCCATGGCCTCACGGGCTGAGACCGACCGCACGATGACGCCGCGGTTACGCACCGTCTCGACCAACCCCTTCGCCGCCAGCGTCTGCATCGCTTCCCGCAGCGGCCCGCGGCTGGTACCAAACCGGCGCGAGAGATCGGTTTCGATCAGTCGTTCACCCGGCGCCAATTCACCCGCGAGGATCAGGTGCTCCAGCGCCTGTTCGATCTTGGCGGTCCGCGATACGGACCGGTCTTCGATTTCATCTGCGCTTGTGGCGTTATCGGCTGAAAAACTCATATGGCGTCCAAGGTCCCGTGTCTGAACTTCCTTACACTCATAGCAGAACGCCAGAGTTGCCATACGATTTTTCGTCACAGGCTGCGGTTGATGTGCTCGACGATGGCGGCCTCCATCGCATCGGGGGTACCCGTCCCGCGGATGTCCGGCGTCCGAGTCTCAGCCGAGGAGAGAGCGGATTCGAGCGCCGCCTTGATCATCTCGGCCATGCGCACCGCCGTATCCAGCCGGTGGGCGTGACCCAGCCAGTCGAAAAGCATCCGCGTCGATTCCATCATCGCATAAGGATTTGCGATGCCTTGGCCAGCAATGTCGGGGGCGGAGCCATGAGTCGCCTGTGCCATCGCGATCGCGCCTCGCCCGATGCAGAGGCCGGGTGCCATGCCCAAACCTCCTACCAGGCCTGCGGCTACATCCGTCAGGATGTCGCCGAACATGTTGGTTGTCACCACCACGTCGAAGCTTTGCGGATCCCGAACCAGACGCATCCCCATTGTATCCACGATGACCTCATCGACTTCGACATCTGGGAACTCGGCCGCGACCTCCTTGCAGGCGTCAACGAACATGCCGCAGCCCAGCTTAAAAACCGTGTTCTTGTGCACCAGCGTCAAGCGCTTGCGCCTTGTCTGAGCGATCTGGAGCGCAGCCCGGGCAACCTTGCGCGAGCCCTCCCGCGAGATGACCCGTACCGAGATGGACATGTCGTGGCTCGGGCGAAACTCGCCCGAGCCAGCGACGACGTTGCGGTCCGGCTGGAAGCCCTCGTTGTTCTCGCGCACGATGACCAGGTCGACATTGTCGTGCAGACAGCCGATGTCAGAGAAGGAGCGCGTCGGCCGCACGTTGGCGAACAGGTCGAAATGCTTTCGCAGGATCGGATGCGGATTGATCGCTTCAGGCACGTCCGGATAGGCGCGATGTCCGATCGGCCCCAGAATCCATCCGTCCAGCGCGGACAAGGCTTCCAGCGTGCCCGGCGGCATGGTGTGGCCATGGCTTTCCAGTGCGCTTCGGCCGATGGGCAGGTTGGTCCATTCAACGGGCTGGCCCGCACGATCCGCGGCGGCGCTGGCGACTCGAACCGAGGCAGGGACGATTTCATGACCTATATCGTCCCCCTCCAGCACGCCGATCCGCAAGGGACGGATGCTGCTCATGCCGACACCGCGTTCTGGCTGGAGCAGCGCGCAATCTCCGAGATGTCGGCCGACCGGGGAGTTTCCCAAGCCATGCGCAACAACTGTTCAGTGGCTGCTTCGCCGATCACGAGCGCCGACTGGACGGTGAACTTGTCGTCGATCTGCTCGTCGGTCAGGGGGACTTCGCTGCTGCCGATGGCGCGTTCAATGTGCTTGTCCAGCGTGCTGCCGTCCTTGAAGGTCACGCGGATTGTCACCGATGCCTCGTGACAGGCGGGGTCAGCGGTTGCATTGATCCGGTCGCGCAGGTCGATGACCTGTGGGTTGGTGACCACCTCGTCGGTAAAGGCCGTCGGCGCTCCATCACCTTGGAGCAGCGCAACAGCTGCCGCGTGGAAAACGCTGAACTTGCCCTCGAGGCCGGTGCGCGGGGTGCGCTTGCCCGTGAGCTCAAGCACCAGCGGATGGGTGGTCAACTGGACCGAGGCAATCTCGGCCACGCGGTTGCCGATCTCGGTCCGGATCTGCTGGCACCCGTCGATGGCGGGGTGGATGACGATGCCGCAAGCGAAAGGCTTGTAGCTGTTCAACGCTGCTTCCCACCGAGTTCCCAGATCGTCCAGGATCTCGCTCCAATCCTGCTTGTCGGACATCACCGTGGCAAAGCCACGGGGCGCCTCCAGCGCGCGTTCGGAACTGTCGAATCCAGCTTCCGCCATAAGCGCCGACATCATGCCGTTTTGCGCCGCGCGGCCCGGATGGAAGCTTTTGGTCATGGTGCCGAACATCTCGCGCAGGCCCGAGGACTGGGTTGCGGCCAAACCAAGGGCCCATTGCATGCGCTGGCGGTCCAGTCCTATCGCCTTGCCCACAGCCGCGGCTGCGCCGAATACGCCCGAAGTGCCGGTGATGTGCCATCCACGATCATAATGGTGCGGGTAAACCGAGTTTCCGATGCGGCATTCGACCTCCACACCGATGATCAGCGCCGTCAGGAAGTCCTCGCCCGACATGGGACGAATTTCCGAAAGGGCCAGCAGAGCCGAGGCCACCGGCCCGGCGGGATGGATGATCGTCTTCAGATGCGTGTCGTCGTAATCCAGCACATGAGAGGTGATGCCGTTCAGAAGGGCCGCATGCAGGGGGTCAAGGCGTTCGGGGCGCCCGAGGACGGTCGCATTGCGTTCCCCGCTGAAGGGCATGACTGCGCGCAGGGCCGCGTCGACCGTTTCGTGCCGGGCGCCGCCGACGGCGCAGCCGACCCAGTTGACGAATGTCCGCAGGCCCTCTCTGCGAACCTCATCCGGGATGTCGCTGCCGTCCAGGCCGACGACCCATTCCGCCAGCATGCGCGTGACTTCGGGCGTGCCCGCGGGCGTTTCGTGGTGTCCGCTCATGTTCTTTTCTCCTTCAAAGCAAACCGCGGGCAATGCCGCCATCGACGTTCAGTGCCTGCCCGGTGACGTAGCTGGCGCAGGGGCTGGCGAACCACAGGACGTTGCGCGCGACCTCGTCTGCGGTGCCGAAGCGCCGCATCGGGATCTCGCGCGAAAATTCTTCAAGGACCTCTTCCCGCGTGCGGCCCTGCTCAGCGGCCATCTTGTCGGCGCGCCCGGTCCAGAGCGGCGTCAGCGTCCGCCCGGGTGCCACAAGGTTGACGCGGATGCCGTCACCGGCCAGCTCTGCCGCCAAGGTCTTGTTGAGGCCCAGCAGCCCGGCCTTGTGGACGTTGGACATGACCTGATGCGGATAGGGCATCTTCGACGCGGCCGCCCCCAGCATCACGATTGCGGGGCGGTCGCCCTTCCGCAGCAACGGCAGGAGAGCTCGGATGGTGCGGACTGTAGACAGCACATTGAAGCGGTAGTTGTGCAGCCAGTCGTCGTCGCCCAGATCCTCAAAGGCGGAGCGCACCGAGCCGCCGACGGCACAGACCAGTGCGTCCACGCCTGTCCAGTGCCGCGAGATCTGGTCGAGGATCGTCTCGCCCGCTCCCTCTTGGGTCACGTCGCAGACAACATTCAGGGGCAGGAAATCTGGAACGTCCGCAATCTGTAAGCTGGCAGAGGCCAAGTTCTCGCCGCTTCGCGAGGCGAGTGCGACATGCGCGCCCTCCAGCGCGGCCAGCTGTGCGGTGGCCAGCCCGATCCCATAGCTGCCCCCGACAATCAGGAACCGCCGCTTTTCGAGTTCAAGATCCATGGGTGCTCCCTCTCAGGGCGTTGTAAATGCGAAAGATCAGCAGGATCGAGGACGAGACGATCAGGATTCGCATCACGTGGAAGGCTGCCACCGTTTCGGCATCGAGGTGCATCACCTTGGCAACAAGCACCATTTCAGTGACGGCGGCCGGAGCCAGCGCCAGGAATGCGGTGACGAAGGGCAGCTGCGACAGGCCGGACATCACCAGCGCGCCCAGTAGCGCCGCCAGCACCAGAAGGCCTGCCACGGCAAAGGCAGCGGCAGTAACGCGGGGCAGGGCGGTCAGCAGGTTACGGCGAAACTGACAACCCAGCCAGACCCCCAGCAGCACCTGCGCAACCGTGATCAGCCCGCTGGGCACCGAAAAGGCGCCAAGACCTGTCACGCCCAAGGCCATGCCCGTCAGTATTGGCCCGACCAGCCAAGGATTTGGCAGGGGCGTCGTGCGCAGCAGCCAAGCCACCGTGGCCGCAAGCGCAAGTGCTCCGACAACCGGCAGAACAGGGCTGGCGCCTGTCACGGACTGGCCAGAGGCGAAGTGTCCCGTGGAAAGCAGTATGATTAAGGGCGTGATCGCTACTACAAGCGACACGCGCATCGCATGGACAACAGCCACTGACGACGGCACGCCGCCAAACTGTTCAGCAATGATCGCCATGTCGGCAACTCCACCTGCCGCGGTGGCAAAGAAGGCCGTGACCGGATCGACGCCCGCCAGTCGCCGGAAGACCCCCGCAATCAGCGTGGTGACGCAAATCAGATACAGTGTCGCCAGGATCATCTGCGGCAGAAGAAGGCTCAGCGACACGACGCTTGCCCAGGTAAAACGCAATCCTATGGCCAGCCCGACAGCGATCTGGGCCATTTCTCGCCCGCGCGGGATCACCGGAAAAGAAAAGCCGGAGGCGGAGAGGACGGCAAACACGAAGAATGGCCCCAGCATCCAAGGCAGCGGCATACCGATCCGTGCGGCAGCCGCCCCGGCAACGCCGCCCAAGGCATAGGCGGCAAGCCGCAGCGCTTGTGTTCGCAGCACTTGGCCCACCGCCATGTGCTCAGGACCGACGCAGCAGCGCCATCAGCCCATGGACGTCCGGCAGCGTCTCGAGCCGGGCGACCATGGCAACCACCTCGTCGGCCTTACCCATATCCCAGCTTGCGAACCGTGCGCACTCGCGGAATTTCTGCGCCACCTCCTCATAGGTCATCGGGTTGGCCGGGCTGCCCTTGCCGAAATCTGACATGCCGCTGATGGTGCGGCCATCCGCCAACTCGATATCGATATAGGTGGTCATCAGGTGATAGCCCGCCGCCTCCGCCCGCTCGTCCACAACGAAATCGACCTTGGCGATCATCTCCTTCACATCCGGGCGCAGCACAACCTCGTCGGTGAATTCGGCCAACCCCGCGCGCCCCTCGATCAGAAGGATTGCCATGCAGAATTCCATCGAGAACTTGGCCTGCAACTCGTTCTGCGGCTGGTGGTGGATCAGCGCGTTGGGCATGTTCGAGTTGGTGCCGACGCGCACGCGGCGAACGTCCTCGGCCCGGATGCCGTTTTCCTCGATCAACCGAAGCATCTCAGTCATGCCCGGATGGGTAAGCGAGCCCGACGGATGCGGCTTGATCGAGACCCCCGGCTGGTCAAACGTCCAGGGCTTGCCGAACTTGCCGGCGATGGCACCCGCATCATAGCCGCCGCCCGCCGCCTTGAAGAAGCCGCGCGGCGCCTCGAGGATGTTGCCTGCGGCGGACCAGCCATAGCTGGCGAACTGTGCTGCAACGACGCCGCTTTCTGACGACCGGCCGGCATGGAAGGGCTTGGTCATGGTCCCGAAGTTCTCGCGAAGCCCTGCTGACTGGCTGCCTGCGATCGACAGCGCGCGCTGCAACGTCGGCATGTCCAGCCCCATCAGTCGTCCTGCCGCAGAGGCGGCGGCGAAGGTGCCGCAGGTCGCCGTTGCATGAAAGCCTTCCTGGTAGTGGCGGGGGTTGATCGCCTCGGCGATCTTGCACTCGGCCTCGACGCCCAAGTGATAAGCCAGCATTACCTCCGCACCGGAGGCGTCCAGTGTTTCGCCCATCGCCAGTGCGGCCGGCAGTGCCGGCGCCGTCGGATGTGTCAGAAGGCCATAGACGCGATCCTTGGCGACAGCCAGTTGCGTATCATCGTAATCGTCAGCGTGGATGCCGACGCCATTGCAGAATGCGGCGAAGCGCGCCGGAACTCGCAGGTTTGAACCGATCACCGTCGCAGCACCCGTGGGGCTGGAGAGATCGGCGACATGCCGGAGAACAAGTTCGCCCGACTTCGCAACCGAACCAGACAGAGCAAGTCCCAAGCCGTCCAGGATCGACTTCTTGCCATTCTCGATCACTACTGTCGGAAGATCGCTGACTTGAGTGTCAAGGACAAAGCCTGCCAGCTCCTGAGTAAGACCTGCCGCCTCGCTCGCCCCTTCAGCACCCCTATTCTCATTAGCCATCATGTCTCTCCTGTTTCGTGCATACGATTCGTGCAGCGGGTAAAATGAAGTCTGGCGGGCTCTTTCGCCTTGAGATCATACAATACAGATTTAGATTGCCATGATTGTCAACATAGATGCGCGCTTGCGTCAAAATTCATCTGACTAGAAGAGCATTCTTATTTGCTTTGAATGAGGAGCTAAGCCAACTTAATATTCTGATATAATGAGAAAATCTAAGCGAAATGCATCTTTATTGACATCGCTAGGTGCTGTCGCACCATTTTTTGTGCCTCGGGGTCCTGAAGAACAATTGTTGACACTAGGCGGGCGTGTCGTAGGATTGAGCGTCGCCTGATCCATGAAGAACCTGCCACCCATGAAGTGCGCGGCATCCGCGACAGGCCAGTTTGAGGAGGAAACTGACATGACATCCAGATTATCCCGGCGCCACATGCTGCAGCTTGCATCCGCGGGGGTCGCCGCAGCAGCAATGACCACGCCCTCGCTCCTTCGGGCGCAGGACAGCTTTCCCAACCGCCCGATCAACGTGGTCGTGCCCTTCGACACTGGCGGCTACAATGACCGCTTGGCCCGCGCCTTCGCACCGTTTCTGCAAGAGGAACTAGGTCAGCCGTTGACCATCATCAACCGGGGCGGCGCAGGAGCGCTTCTTGGGCACATGTTCTTCATGCAGCAGCCCGCAGATGGTTACACCATCCTGTGCACCTCGGCCGCGCCTTACCTTCCGCTGAACATCCTCACCCAGGATGCGACCTTCAGCTATGACGACTTCTACATGGTCAACCTGCCCTCGCAGGACTACACGCTGCTCGCGACCAGCGCAGACTCCGATCTGCAAACAATCGACGATGTGATTGCGCGCCTGAAGGAGGACCCGGGCAGCCTGTCGATCGGGATACAGGCCGCCTCGGCCGATCTGGTCAACCTCAGCATCCTCGCTGACGCAAATGACATAGACTTCGATGCCCTCCGGATGGTGACGTACGACGGTGGCGGACCGGCCCGGAATGCCGTCGCGGGTGGCGTCGTCGATATCGGCCTGGTCGGTGGGGAGGGCTTCCTACCGCTGCGCGAGCAGATCCGCCCCCTGCTGACCTTCGATCGTCGTCAACGCGATGACTGGGAAGGAGCAATTGTCACCGACGTGATGGGGGAAGACGCACGCGTCGTTGTTGGTTCGCAGCGGGGCTGGGGCCTGCATGCTACGCTTCAGGAAAACAATCCCGAGGCATTCCGTATCCTCTCAGAAGCCATCGAGGCGGCATCGAAGAATCCCGAGGCGATTGCTGCACTGGAAGCCCAGCAGCTTGCGACCGAGTGGTACGGACCCGAAGAGTCCAACAAGATGCTGGCCGAGACGGCAGAGGTGATGGAGCAGTATCTTCACCTACTGCAGGGTCAATAGGATCATGTTCTCCATGCCCGCCCATCAGGGGCGGGCTGTTCCACATCAGGAGACCCTGCAATGAGCTCGAAGCCTCGCCGCAAGGTGGTCTGGGGCCACCTCGTTCTTCTTTCCGTCATCGTCGTGACCGTCATCGCCTATCTTCTGGATGCGCGGGGCGTCTCGACCCTGCCCACGAACCTTCTGCTGATCCAGCCGCTGTCGATTTTTGCACTGATCCTGGCGGCCTTCATCCTGCCGGGAGTCTTTCCGCGCAAGGATGCTGCCAAAGAGCCGGTCGCTGGCGAGACACGGCTTGAGTTGATGCGTTGCCTTGCGCTAATCGCAGCGCTTGGCCTTCTAGCGTTCACGCTGGAGCGTATCGGCTTCGACGTGGCCACCTTCCTGTTCATGGTTGCGACGATGGCCATCTGCGGCGAACGGCGATGGTGGGTAAACATTGGCTTCAGCGCCCTGTTCACGATCCTGCTCATCTATGGCTATGGCACGATCACGCCCTTCCCCTTCCCGCTGACCGTATTGTGAGAGTGCCAGATGATCGAGCTTGATGCTGTCTCTGCGGCCTTTGCCCTCCTGTCGTCGGATCTGAGCGCTTGGCTCTACCTTCTGCCAGGGCTGGTCATCGGCCTGGTCTTCGGCGCGATGCCGGGCATCTCCATCACCATGGCCATGGCCTTTGCCCTGCCGGCGACGCTCTACATGGACTTCCTGCCGGCCATCATCTTCCTGACGGCGATCTATACCGGCGCCGGCTTCGGCGGGTCGGTGCCGGCGGTGCTGATGAATATCCCCGGGACCTCGTCGGCGGTCGCGACGACCTTCGATGGATATCCAATGGCTCGCGCCGGACGCCACAACGAAGCCTTGGGCGTCGCGTTGGCGTCTTCGGTTCTTGGCTGCCTTGGCAGCTACCTAATGCTGTTCCTGCTGATCGGCCCGGTCTCCGGACTGGTGCTGAAGCTTGGCCCGCTCGAGATGTTTGCTGTTGCCATCTGGGGGATGCTGCTGCTGGGATCGCTGGCAGGCACTTATCTAGCGAGAGGTCTTCTGGCAGGTGCCTTTGGTGTCTTGCTTGGAACCGTCGGATTCAACTCGGCCGGGTTCATCCGCGGCACCATGGGCATTCCCTGGTTGCTGGACGGTGTCCCGCAGATTCCCGCGATGATGGGACTGCTGGCCGCCAGCCAGCTGATCGGGCTTGTCAATACGACCTATCTGATCACCGACGAAAGCGCCCGAAAGATCAGTTTCGGCAAGACTCTGTCCGGGATCAGGCTGACCTTTCGTTTCCCGTGGGTTATCATGCGGGGCTCTATCATCGGGGTTCTGATAGGAGCCATTCCTGGTGTTGGCTCATCCATCTCGAACTTGCTTTCTTATTCGGAAACACGGCGCAATTCGGATGACCCCGACTCGTTCGGGAAGGGTAACCCCGCCGGCGTCATCGCGGCAGAGGCGGCAAACTCGTCCTCCGAGGGCGGTGCGATGGGGACAATGCTGGCGCTTGGCATTCCGGGCGGCGGCGCCACGGCGATCCTGCTGGCTGCCTTCGCCATGCACAACATTGTCGGCGGCCCCAGTTTCATCGCCAACAACAAGGACATCGTCTATGCACTGATCTTCTCGAACTTTGCACAGGCGGTGCTGCTGCTCTTTGTCGGCCTCGGCTTTGTCTACGTGGCCAGCTACATCGTCCGTGTCCCGCTGCATTACCTGATCCCGAGCGTTCTTGTCGTGTCGAACTTCGGCGCGTACGCGATCGAGGGCAGCGCCGCAGGTCCCATCACGCTATGGGTCTTCGCCATCCTGGGCTGGGCCATGCTGCGCTATGGTTATCCCGTTGCGGCTGCGGTGGTGGGGTTGCTGCTGGGCGGGCTTCTGGAAAGCAACCTGTTGCGCACCTATCAGATCAGCGGCGGCGACTATGTTGACTATGCAGTACAGCGGCCCGGCGCCCTGATCATCTTTGCGCTGATGCTGGGGTCGATCGCCCTGCAGGCAGTGTCCAAGCGGCGCCGGGCGAGCAAGCTCTCCGCAGGAAAGCCAGAGTAGCAAGGAAAGCTGTGGCCGGCGATCGACCGCAGCTTTCAATTCCCCGGATAGATCAAGCGGAACTCGGCGCGCTCGGACGCGCTGAGCTGCGCCACCAGCCCTGTCTCCCACGCCAGATACTGCCGCGCGGCCGCTAGGTTGCCCTGATGACGATCGTGAACAAAGAACAAGTGGTCGATCCTAGCTGCGTCATCCGGCTGCCACGGCGTCGCCTCAATCGGAGCGCCGGCTTTTCGCATGGCGTCAACGCCCCCCTCGATTACGCGAATCGAATTGACGCCCGCTTCGGCCAGGTCGCGTGCCGCGAAAGCAGCATCGGAGACACAATCCGTCAGGATAAGAACGGGACGGTGGGGATTCTTCCTGACGAGCCCGGCTAGGCGCGGACGCATGCCCCAAGAGGCGCCTGCGACATGCCCCGCGCGGAAAGCCGCCGAACTGCGCAGGTCGATGACCTTCGCGCCTACTGCAATGGCGGCCATGGCAGAAGCAGTTCCGATGCAATCTAGGGCCGGTGCGGCGATACGTGTTGGCGCCGGCTGCCGGGCCAAAGCGCGTGCCTCGGCCAGGAACAGAATGAACGGCTCGTAGCCGAGTTGCCGCAACCAAAAAGCCGCCAAGGCCGACCGCAGTCCTGTGTCACAGCAGAGGAGGACGCGGGCATGACGCACGGCGACCCACTGGTCAGTGGCCTGCACCAGCTGCCCGCAAGGCGCTTGCAGCGCCCCCGGAAGCGGGTCCGCCTCTGCTTCGGTGTTGCTGCGCACGTCGATCAGATAGGTCGTGCGCGTGTCGTCGTACAACATGTCCTCCGCAGCCGCGGCGTCAATGGCTGGAATGTCAAAGCGGTGCATGATCCGCCGGCCCGCCGCGACTGAGGCCGCTTCCGCCTTCGGATCAAGGGTTGGCACCATGTCGGCCCTGTTGTCTTGCTCCAGCGCATATCCCGCCAAGGCCCACCCTTGAGTGCCGTTTTCCAGCGCATGGACCGGTCCGTCGCAACCTGCCAAGCGCAGGCCGATGGCGCCGACGATCCCGCGGGTGCGCCCCGCGCAGGTAATCACCACCGGCGTCTCCGGCCCCAGGCCAAGACGGGCGACGTGATGCGGGAGTTCCCCGTTGGGCAGGCAGACCGCACCCGGCACTCGCATCTTGCTGTATTCCTCGGCCGGGCGGGCGTCGAAGAGCTGATGTTGTCGACCCTCGGCCTGCCACCGTGCCAGCTCGTCGGCAGAGACGGTCTCCGGATGCCAGATGGCCTCAGCAAGTTCGCCCAGCAGCTTCGACGGTACATTGACGCCCTTGTATACACCGAACCCGGCAGCCTCCCAAGCACGCATTCCCCTGTCCAGCAGGTGCAGGTTCGTATAACCGGCCGCCGCCAGCCGCCGCGCGGCCTTCTCAGCGACCCCATCCCCCTGATCGATCAGCAGGACTCGTTCCGACAGGCGCGGCACCAGATCGACCACGCGCCGCTCCAGCTGCGAATAGGGCAGGGGAATGGCAAACAGGGCATGCCCCTCACCGAATTGGCCCGCCTCGCGTACATCCAGCGGCGCCAGCGGACGGCCGTCATGGAACATCCGTTGAGCCTCTGCTGCATCGACGCGTGTCATGCAAGATCCTCCAGTCGCGGCTCGTGCCCAGAAAAGAAGTCCCGAAAGATCGGGTAGACCAGGTCGGGCCGATGCTCGGCAGGATAATGGCCTGTGGGAATATCTGTCCCGCGCAGGTCATCCGACCACCCGCTCCATGCCTCGAGCGGCCGGAAATGGCGCCCGCAATGGCTGTTGCTACCCCACATGACCAGCACTGGGCAGGCGATCTTGCGCTTGCCGAAGTCCTCGGTATCCATCGCCAGGTCCAATGTCACCGTGGCGCGATAATCTTCGCAAACGGCGTGGATCTGTTCCGGCGTCGTGCAGCGAACATATTCGGCCATCGCCTCGGGCGAGAAGATCTCAAGCCCGACATTCTTCTTGTTCAGCTTGTAACGAATGTAATAGCCGAGATCGCGCGACAGCAGGTCCTCGGGGAAGGGCGCCTTCTGCGCCATGAAGAACCAGTGATAGGCCTCCATCCCCCAGCCTAAGGTGACGTTGGTGAGCACCGTGTGGGTAGGCACGATGTCCAGAGCGGCCAGTCGTTCCACTCGTTCGGGACGGTCCAGCGCCATGCGAAATGCGACTCTTGCACCTCGGTCGTGGCCGGCGACCTGGAATCGGTCGAAGCCCAGCTGATCCATCAGTTCGAAATTATCCTGTCCCATTGCGCGAAAGCTGTAAGCTGAATGGTCCGACCCTCCGTCAGGCTTGGAGCTGTCACCATAGCCGCGCAGGTCGGGGGCGATAACGGTGAACTCGCGCGCCAGGTCAGGGGCGATCTTGTGCCAGCTGACATGGGTCAGCGGGTTTCCATGCAGCAACAGCAAAGGCGGGCCTTCCCCCCCAATGGCAACATTTATCCGTGCGCCTGAGGTTTGAATCTGGTGGTGGGTGAAGCCGGGGAGCAGATTTCCGGCCAAGGATCGTGTGCTGGCGATTTCGACGTTCATGGGAAACCTCATCCGCTACCGACGAGCGGAATTGGAGGCTCGTCAAGGACAGTCTTGGCAATAACCTTCCACATTGTCCAACAATACTTGTATCTAAACCTGCATTTGTTGACTATAAATGGTGACGATACGGATACCTCAGGAGAAGCAGATGATGTCCAATGACCTTTACCAGCGCGACAATAGGCCGATCCTAGCGATGGTACCGGGCGATCCTACCGGCATCGGGCCTGAACAGACAGCACGTGTCCTGGCCAAGGCGCACACGCGGCAGGTAGCGGACATCCTGCTGATCGGCGACTTGCGAGTGATCCGGCAGGGGATGCGCCATGCGGGTGTCGAGGTGCCGATCTCCGTCATCGAGCATCCGGAGCAGGCTGTTTATCGTTCTGAGGCCGTGCCGATGATCGATCTTGGTAATCTCGACCCTGCTAATCTAGTAGTCGGCGCTCCCGATCCAGAGGTCGGTCGCTTGGTGGGCGAGACTTTAGCCGCCGCTGTCGACCTTGCAAAGCGCGGCCACGTTCAGGGGATCTGCTTTGCCCCCCTGCACAAGAAGGCGATGTTTGACGGCGGCTGGAGCTTTGCCGACGAGCACCAGCTGTTTGCCCACCTGCTAGATCATCAGGGGCTGTTCCGCGAGATGAACGTCCTCGACGGGCAATGGATGAGCCGTGTGACCTCGCATGTCTCTCTGCGCGAGGCGCTGGATGGAATCACCTATGACAACATCTGTGCATCGCTGCGCCTGACCGACCGGGTCCTGCGCGAGGCGGGTATCTCTGACCCGCGTATCGCCGTTGCCGCCCTGAACCCGCATGCAGGTGAAGGCGGGCTCTTCGGTCGTGAAGAGATTGACATCATCGCCCCTGCAGTCCGCGACATGGCGGCTGAAGGGATCCTGTGCAAAGGGCCCTTCCCTTCGGATACGGTCTATCTGAAAGCCTTCGCTGGCGAATATGACAGTGTCCTGGCGATGTATCACGATCAAGGTCAGATCGCGACCAAGCTGCGAGGCTTCAACAAGGGCGTCACCGTGACGACAGGCTTGGAGGTTGTCTTCGCGACGCCCGCGCACGGGACAGCCTATGATATCGTCGGGCAGGGCAAGGCCGATACCGGTGCACTTGAAGCTGCGCTGGCGCTTGCGGCGCGCCTGGCCATGTCCCGAGATGAGAAGCCAGCCGAGGGAAGTGCAGCATGAGCGTCAATCACGCAAGGATCGCCGTCATCCCGGGCGACGGGATCGGCAAGGAGGTCATGCCCGAGGGCATCCGCGTCCTCGAGGCCGCTGCCGGCCGCTATGGGCTGAACCTTCGCTTCGACGACTTCG
>NZ_JAOTBD010000048.1 GCF_026162625.1 Paracoccus beibuensis
GCTGGGCAAGAGCCTCACGCTCAAGGGTTATCTCTACAGCGAGATCGTCTCGGACGATGCCGCCCTTGATCGTGCCAAGGCGTTCATCGTGGCGGGACTGGAATCTGGCGCGCTCAAGCCGCGGATCGCGCGCACTTTCCCGCTCGACGCCATCCAGGACGCGCACCGCTTCCTCGAATCGAACGACCAGATCGGCAAGGTCGTCGTTACGGTCTGACCGGCAAGCCTGGGGGAGCGAGCGATGGCTCCCCCCTCCCGGACACAGGATCGGACCCTCAGCGCCCATGCCCTCTTTGCATGTGGCGCAGGCTTGAGAGCATGATCGCTTCTCACCGCGTGCCAGACCTGTCTCGGCGCAACATGGGGGGGCTATGGCCGTTGCATGTATTGGCGCGGAAATACATTCATCTTTTACCCCGACCGTGATGAAACAGGGGCCGCACGGGCGGATAAGGTGGCAGGATCGATGCGAGGAGCCCTAAGCTGCCCGTTCATACTTGGTTGCGCGCCGCACGACGGCGTCCTCATCGTGCATTCATCATTGCCTGGGACCAATCTCACCAGAGATCAGACAGACCTTTCCATTGCCAAGGAAGAGGCGGCCGTCCCTGAAGGCGGTGTCAGTTCAGGCGTTTCGCATCCTATTGTGCAGCATCTGCCCGGCTGCTTGCTCACACGCCGCCCGTCGTTGAGGAGGCCACGGTCGAGCAGGCTCTCGACCAGTTCCACCTTCTCCATCACCGGATAGTTGCGCCAGATCTCGCGTTTCATTGCCTCGGGCGAGCCGCCGCCATGGAGCGAGATCACCGAATACCAGCCTGCCTCGTGCGAAACCGTCAGATCCTCGATAAAACGGGCAACCTCTACGCGCTGCTCGAAGGGGATGTCGGCGCGTCCACCCATCACCGCGGCGATCGAGGCGGCGGTCTCGGGGTTGTGGTCCTCGTCCGGTCCTGGCAGCGCGACGATCAGCCCCCCCGAAACATAATGGGCGACGCGGTGCATGTCGTAGATCTTCGTGGCCAGCAGCAGCTTGCCAATGTTGGAAAACACCGCATCCGGCATGACCGACCCGGCCGCATCCTTGGTGCAATAAACCGAAGACGCCACCCCGCAGGCATAGAAGCTTTCGGTAATGGTGATCAGTTCCACCATCTGATCGCGGATATGCCCGTGACGGTCCGCGTCGAGTCCGTTGGCCTCGATCATCAGCGCCCCGGCCCCAATCAGCAGATCGCCGAAGCCCGCTCTCGCAGCAATGCAGGAATGGCGGTGATGGGTTGCATAGGAGGTCGTCAGGAAGCCGCCCTCCTCGGTCTCGCCCGCGAGAAACACGCGGTCATGGGGCACGAAGACGTCATCGAAGACCACCATCGCCACGGCCTGGCCGTATTTCGCCGAGAACTTCGCCGCCGCGTTGCCTGGCTGGCCCGCCGGCCGCGAGATGATCGTCACGCCCGGCGCGTCACAGGGAACGGCGCAGCAGACGGCAAAGGCGCTGTCCTCCGGCATGTGCGTGCGACATGGCATGACGAGGAATTCGTGCATGTAGGGCGCGCCTGTCACGATGGCCTTGGTGCCCCGGATGACGATGCCGTCCTTCCGGCGCTCCGTGATGTGGACATAGACATCCGGGTTCACCTGCTTGCCCGGACGCAGGGACCGGTCGCCCTTGGCGTCAGTCATCGCGACCCCTAGCGTCAGGTCGCGGTCCTGAATGTCGTGAAGATAGGCCAGGAACCGCTGGCCGTAGTCGGTGCCATGGTTGGCATCGATCAGGTGCGTTGCCTGCCAGAGTCCGTTCAGCGCATCATGCGTAAGGTAGCGCTGCGCGCAGCCGGAAGTCCTGCAGACCAGCCGCACGGCCTCAAGCTTGTCGAGCAGGTCCTGCGAGGTCTCGTTGATGTGCAGCATCCGGTTGACGGTCTTGCCGGAGGTGCCCTGCCGGGCCGTCATGATGCGCGCGTGCTGTTCCTGTAGGGCGAAGTCGTAGGTGACACCCACACCGGCGATGCCGGGCGCCAGCAGCGGCTCATCGGCGACGCTTTCAACGGCCTGACCGCTGACGAAGACGCGGGGTTTGTAGGCCCGGAGCGAGTCCCGGTAGTCGGCAGCTGACATCAGCATGATGATTCCCTCCGGATTGTTTAAAATATCGAACGCTGTTAGATTAATGAACAGTGTTAGAATATCTGTCAAGGATGATAGGAGGGCATGGTGGCGGAGCGTCAAACCCGGCGGACAGCGGTTAGCGAACACAAGCGCGCGTTGATCCTCGAAGCCGCGCGCCAGGTCTTTGCCGAAGAGGGGCTGGACGGGGCGAGCCTGCGGGCCATCGCGGTCAGGGCCGGATACACGCCCGCTGCGCTCTATTTTCACTTCGACTCCAAGGAGGCGATGTATGCCGAGGTGCTGCATGGCTCGCTGGTGTCCCTGGGTGCCGCGGTCGAGGGAAGCGTCGCCGGGACGAAGACTCCGCAGCAGCACCTAAAGGCCGCTGCGATGGCCTTCTTCCGGTTCTATGCCGAGAACCCGCGGGATCTGGACCTGGGCTTCTACCTGTTTCGCGGCGGCATGAAGCCGGCAGGACTGGGACGCGAGCGTGACGAGCGGCTGAACGCAGCGCTCGAAGCCGCCCTGCGGCCAATTGCCGAGGCCGCTTTGGCACTTGGTGCCTCAGCGGAGCGCGCCAATCTGCTGATGGTGGATTGCTTCGCCCATGCGACGGGGCTTCTGCTGCTGCTCCATACCGGCCGCATCCGCATGTTCGGAGCCTCGGCGCCCGAGTTGATGGAGGCTTACGTCGATGAGCGCGTCGAGCGGCTTGTGGAAGGACAGGACCATGATGACCATTGATCCCGCACGCTCCCTACTTCTCGTCATCGACTTCCAAGTGCGCCTGATGCCTGCGATCCATGAGGGCGAGCTGGCGGTCCGCAATGCGCGGCGGCTGACCGACGCTGCAGCGCTGATGGGCATCCCGTGCCTCTTCACCGAACAGAACGCCAAGGGTCTCGGCCCGACAGTCGACGATCTTATGGTCCCGCAGGATCGACTGGTTCACAAGCAGTTCTTCGATGCCTGCCGCGAGGAGGGCTTTCTCGCTCGCATCCCCGCAGACGCCCATGTCGTCGTCCTCGGATGCGAGGCACATGTCTGTGCTCTACAGACGGTGCTGGGCTTGCTCGCGGCCTCACGGAAGACCTGGGTGGTGCGCGACGCGCTTGGCTCGCGCCATCCCGAGAATAAGGAGACTGCTCTGCGCCGTATGGAGCGCCACGGCGCCGAGATCGTCACGACCGAGATGGTGGTCTTTGAATGGCTGCAGAGCGCCGGAAACCCGCAGTTCCGGCAGTCCGTGGCATTGATCAAGTGACTGAACTGTATAGAAAAAAACCGAGTAGAGCGTCGGGGCTGGGTCAAGGCACCGCATTATCAGCGCTGCCAAGGCAAACGGGATGCCGCATTAAGTGTGTGGATTGCCAATGCTGACATATTCATTTGGCAGGCGCAGCGAACGTCCGCTTCGTCCTGCATCCCAGTCGTTGCGCCTTGCTCTTTGGATGACCGCTTCCACGCGCAGGTGCCCAAGCTATCGGTTTGTATCGTTTTTCGGTTCGCCATTTCTCAGGGCAGCGTACAAAGCGGAGTTGCCGACTTTCACGCGTGCGGCGGCCTCGCGGACGGTGAGGCCGGTCGCAATTAGATGGCGGGCACGTGCGACCCTTTCCGGCGTGGCGGCCATCGGCCGGCCCCCCTTTCGTCCCCTTGCTGCCGCCGCCGTGAGCCCTGCGTTCGTCCGTTCACGGATCAGATCGCGCTCGAACTGACCAAGGGCGCCGAAAATGTGGAAGACGAGCCGCCCGGTGGGGGTCGTGGTGTCGATGTTCTCGGTCAGCGACCGGAACCCCACGCCGCGATTTTCCAGGTCGGCGACGGTCTGAAGCAGATGCGTCATAGACCGGCCGAGGCGGTCGAGTTTCCAGACCACGAGTGTCCGTCGTCGAATGATTTGGAACAGGCGGCCTGAGTTTGGTCTGGAGGGTCCTGGCTCCGTGGGTTGAGGTTATGCTGCCTGGCGCTGATGGATCAAGCGCCGGTTCTGGATGGTCAGTTTCTTGATCTTCTCCCTTTCTGCCAGGATGGCCGGGCCGCGTCCGAAGTAGACGTCATCGGGCGTGAGGTTGCCGAGGCTCTCGTGATAGCGGTGGTTGTTGTAATGCTCGACAAAGGCCGCGATGGCCGCCTCGAGGTCGCCCTGCAGATAGTAGTTTTCCAGCAGAATGCGGTTCTTGAGGGTCTGGTGCCAGCGTTCGATCTTGCCCTGCGTCTGAGGGTGGTTGGGGGCGCCACGGACATGGTCCATGCCATGTTCTTCGAGGTATTCGGCCAGATCACCGGCGATGTAGCAGGGGCCGTTGTCGCTCAGCAGCCGCGGCTTGTGCAGCACGGCGATGCTGTCCGGATGCAGCAAGGGCGATATCAAGCGTGGCGCTGACATCGTCCGCGTTCATGGTGGTGCACAGCTTCCAGCCAACAATGTAGCGCGAAAAGTCATCCAGGACAGTGGACAGGTAGAACCACCCGCGCCTCGGCATCGGCAACTGCGTCGATGTAATCCTGCAGGACGATCTGTTGCGCCGGATGCGTGAACCGGACCAGCGCGAGCCAGCGCCGGTAGGCTCCGGTCCAGCCCTTCTTGCCGGGATAAATCCGGCTGTGGCGGAGCAGGAAGCCCTGCAGGTGCTGGCGCGCCTTTCCCGCCACCCGCATCGCCGTCGCCCGTGCGCGGACCAGATCGCGCATCGCCTCATGGGCCGCGTCCGGCACCCAGACCGCTGTCAGTTCGCCCGCGCGGTGCAGCTTGGCCAGCATCACCGCATCGCGGCGGTCGGTCTTCACCCGATCCCCGGCCTTCACGGGGATCAGCGAGGGTGCGACCACGATACAGTCGTGCCCGAGCTCGACAAGCTGGCGGTGCAGGCCATAACCGCAGGGACCGGCCTCGTAACAAAAATGCAGTGGCGCCCCGGCCGCAGCGAGCTTCTCAACAAGCTTGCGGATGTGGTCCGGGCGGTTCGGCACCGATCCCAGGTGCCGAACTTCACCGCCACGCAAGCACTGCGCGACGGCGACCGATATCGACGCCTTGTGGACGTCCAGCCCGATGAACGTGGTATGCTCCATACGGTCTCTCCCCCATTCCTGAGGCTGGGAACCAGCCAACCTGGCGCAACCCTCGACCGGAGAATGCCGCGGGAGAGGCCACCGACCCAGTCAGTTCACACGGCGATCATGGGGTCTAAGGAATGTTTGTGAAGTTCAACCGGCGTAGCCCGGCCGAATGAAGTCCATCACGCTGGTGACGGCATGGCTGTCGCTGCTGTCTTGCCCTTGAAGTCAGTGATGACCTCGCCGATCAGCCCACGTAGCCAGCGGTGTGCGGGATCGTGCCGGTAGCGGACGTGCCAGGCCATTTCCACGGGAAAGCTGCCGAGGTCGACCGGGGCGGGCAGGATCTTCAGCCGGGGGTCGTGCATCAGCCGCCTGCAGATGAGCGAGGGCAGGATCGCGCAGTAGTCGGTCACCGCCACCATCTCGGCTACCGCGAAGAAATTGGTCACGGAGATTGCGACGTCGCGCTTGAGCTGGTGCTGCGCCAGCGCCTGGAACAGCCCGGCGCGCATCCGGCCAGGTGGCACGATGTTGACGTGCTTCATCGTCTCGAACTGCTCGCGCGTCATGGCATCGCCGACGGCCGGATGGTCGGCGCGGACGGCGCAGGCGAGCCCTTCGTCCATGAGGTGCTGGACGACGAGGTTGTCGGGCGGGTCGACGATGCGGCCCAGCACGAGCGCCGTCGTGCCCGACACGACGCCTGTTTCCACAAGATCGTTGCCGTAGGGCGTCAGACGTAGCTTGATGCCGGGCGCGACCTTCTCCAGACGCGCCAAGACAGCGGGGACGATGACGAACTCGACATAGCCGTTCGGCGCGATCGTGAAGAGCCGTTCGGCGTGTGCGGGGTCGAAGGCCTGCTGACCGAGGACCGCGTCGTCCAGCTGCGCCAGTGCCTCGGCGATCAGCGGTGAGAGTTCGAGCGCGATCGGGGTCGGCTGGATGCCATAGCGCTCGCGGACGAACAGCTGATCCTGAAGCATCAGTCTTAGACGCGATAGGGCATTGGACAAGGCAGGCTGTGTCATCCCCAAGCGCTCGGCGGCCCGCGTGACGCTGCGCTCCTCCATCAAGGCGACGAAGATCGGCAACAGGTTCAGGTCGTAGCGCATGCAGTCATCCTGTCATCCGTATATCTGAAATTGAAAAGATAAACTTCTAGAATATGTCAACAAGGCCCACCTACCATCCATCGGCGACGGATGCCGCGAACATGGAGGTTCAGATGAGCAAGGGTCAGGTTCTCGTTCTTGGATCGAACGCGACGCAGATCGGTCTGCGTGGCGGCGGTACCGCAACGGTCGGTCAGTATCTCAACGAGACGGCAGTCCCCGCGCTGGCTCTGCTCGACGCCGGCTATGATATTGTTCTCGCCACGCCCAACGGAGCCAAGCCGTACATCGACGCCGGCTCCGACACGAAGGACCACTTCGGCGGTGATGAGGCGGCATACCAGCGCGCCAAGGACTTCTTCGCCCGCCACCCGGCCATGAACGACGTCCGCACGCTGAAATCGGTCGTCGACGAGGGTCTGGACGGCTTCGTTGGCGTGTTCGTGCCGGGAGGTCACGCGCCCATCGTCGATCTGATGCAGGACCGCGATGCGGGCACGATCCTCCGTCACTTCCACGCGGCGGCCAAGCCGACCGCGCTCCTCTGCCACGGACCGGTGGTCGTTGTCGCCGCGCTCGACGATGCTCCGGCCTTCCGCAAGGCACTGGAGGAAGGCGATGACGCCGGGGCGGCCGATCTGGCGCGAGACTGGATCTACGCGGGTTACCGCATGACAGTCTTTTCGGCGAGCGAGGAAGAGATCGCCGAGGAGCAAGTGCTGAAGGGCGAGCTCTACTTTGACATGGAAAAGGCGCTGCGGTCGGCCGGTGGCGACGTGTCGGTCACCGACGAGAACTTCGCTTCGAATGTCGTCGTCGACCGAGAGCTGATTACGGGTCAGAATCCGGCATCGGACCGGGCCATGGCCGACGCATTGATCGAAGCCCTCGATCGCGCCGCTGCGTGAGTACCACGATGACCGGCGGGGCGCTGAGGGTGCGCCCCGCTTCGGATATGACCAGGACAGGGTATGCTGCCATGACCGCCAACGTGAAGATCGTCGCCGTCCTAACCGCCCGTGCGGATACCGTCGACCGCCTGCGCGCTCTGCTCGACGCCATGCTAGAGCCGAGCCGGGCCGAACCGGGCAATTTGCGCTACGATCTCTGGCAGGACCAGAGCGATACGAACCGTTTCGTGCTCGACGAGCTGTACGCGGACGCAGATGCGGTCGCCGCCCACCGTGCGACGCCCCACTTCCAGAACTACCTCTCTCAGATCGGCGATCTGGCCGAGCGCGCCGCGTTTGTCCTCAACCCCGTCTCGGCGACCTGAGGACGGTGCCAATTGGCAAGCCTGTCGAATGGGTGGGTTCGGCACGGCTTGTACAGGCTTTCAACACAGACGAGTTGCGGATGATCGGCCTGTTGGCACCTGCGCTTCGCGTGGTGCCTTTTGGACCTCATTCATCCACGCGGCTAACGCTGAGGCGGAGCCGCGATCCGGCGAAAAATCAACAGCTGACTTGAAGGAATACAGTCATGACCAAGGGTATCGAAGGCAAGGTCGTTCTCATCACCGGCGGCAGCACCGGCATCGGCGCAGAAACCGCGCGTCTTCTCGCGGAACGCGGCGCGAAGGTGGCCATCGCCGCGCGGCGCAAGGACAGGCTCGACGAGGTCGTCGCGGACATTGCCGCAAAGGGCGGCACGGCACGTAGCTACGCGCTCGACGTGACCGACAAGTCGGCGGTCCAGTCCGTCGTTGCCGCAATTATTGCCGACTTCGGCCGCCTCGACGTGCTGATCAACAACGCCGGGCTAATGCCGATCCGTCCGATGTCCGAGGTCAACACCGACGAGTGGGACCAGATGATCGACGTCAATCTGAAGGGTACGCTCTACGGCATCGCGGCGGCCCTTCCTGGCTTTCTCGAGCAGGGCAGCGGTCACATCATCAACTTGAGCTCGGTTGCGGGCATCAAGGTCTTCGCACCGGGCGGCACGGTCTACTCCGGCACCAAGTTCGCCGTCAGCGCGATCAGCGAGGGCTTGCGCCATGAGGTGGGTGAAAAGGTCCGTGTCACGTCAATCGAGCCTGGAGCCGTCGAAAGCGATTTGAAGTTCACGACGTCTGGCACGGCTGCCGAGACTGTGCTCGACTTCTACAAGCAGGCCATCCCGGCGGCATCGGTGGCGCGTGCTATCGCGTTCGCTGTCGAACAACCTGATGACGTCGACGTCAACGCGATCGTCATCCGGCCGACCGCACAGCAGTTCTGATTCCAACGAGGAGGCGGGGCCGCGTGTGCTCCGCCTCATGGGGAACCTACCGGCCCGCTCGTCCGTTACTTTGCCGAATAATATCTGTCCGTCTCACTTGAGGAGTCATTTATGCCCAGACTTGCCCTGTACGTGCCACTGAAGGCCAAGGCCGGAAAAGAGAGCGATGTCGCCGATTTTCTGACCTCGGCGTTGCCGCTCGTTCAAGCTGAGGCGGGCACTCTGACCTGGTATGCGATCGAGGAAGGTCCCGGTGCGTACGCGATATTCGATACGTTCGACACAGAGGAGGATCGGCAGGCCCATCTTGACGGCAAGGTTGCCGCCGCACTGATGGACAAGGCAGAAGAACTGTTTTCTGAACCGCCGCAGATTCACAAGTTCACCCTGTTGGCCGCGAAATAGCGGAGCGGTCGGCACCCTAGTTGTTCAGACCGCCACGGAGGTGTTGTAAGAACAGCAGCGGCGTTCCGGTCTCCGCGCCAAGGCGCCGGTAGCCATAACGCACGCCATCGGCTTCGACATACTGCGTCGGTGCAGTGATATGGGTACTGGTCATCTCGTCTTCACATTATCTACGGATGTCTGATCAGGGACGGCAGCAATGCCGTCCCTTGGCGGTGCGATCTCAGCCGTCGAGCGTCGGATAGTCGATATACCCTTTTGCGTCGCCGCCATAGAGCGTCGTCGGATCGATCTGGTTCAGTTCCGCCCCGGTCTTTAACCGCTCGACCAGATCGGGATTCGCAATGAACGGCCTGCCAAAGGCAATGAGATCGGCCTCGCCAGCCGCCAGATGCTGGTTTGCGAGATTGAGGTCGTAACCATTGTTGGCGATGTAGGTGTTCTTGAAGCGGGTCCGCAGCGCCGCGTAGTCGAACGGTGCGACATCGCGCGGGCCGCCGGTCGCTCCTTCCACCACGTGGATGTAGACGATCCCGAGGCCATTCAGCATCTCGGCGACATAGTTGAACTGCTCTTGTTCTTCGCCAGTGATTACGGCCCCGCTGGCAGGCGATACAGGCGACAGCCGAACGCCGGTGCGATCCGCGCCGATCTCCTTCGCTACGGCCGCAACGACCTCAAGCAGCAGACGGGCGCGGGACTCGACCGATCCGCCATAGGTATCGGTGCGCACGTTGGAGGAACTGCGCAGGAATTGGTCGAGCAGATAGCCATTGGCGCCATGAACTTCGACACCGTCGAACCCGGCCTCAATGGCATTGGCTGCCGTCTTGCGGAAATCCTCGACGATGCCGGCAATTTCGGCTGTCTCCAGAGCCCGCGGCTCGGACACATCGGCAAAGCCGTCGTTCACGAAGGTCTTGGTTTCGGCCCGGATCGCCGATGGTGCAACCGGTGCTTCACCTCCATGCAGATCGACATGGCTGACGCGGCCGACGTGCCAAAGCTGCACGAAAATGCGCCCGCCCTTCGCATGGACCGCATCGGTCACCTTGCGCCATGCAGCGATCTGTTCGGGCGCATAAAGGCCTGGCGTGTTCTGATAACCCTGCGCCTGTTTGGAAATCTGTGTCGCCTCGGTGATCACGAGACCTGCGCTGGCGCGCTGCGAGTAGTATTCCGCTGCGAACTCACTCGGAACTAGGCCCTCGCCGGCGCGGTTGCGTGTGAGCGGCGCGAGCACCACGCGGTTGGAGAGAGTGATCCCGCCCAGCGTGTAGGTGTCAAAAACTGTCTTATCGGTCATTGGTGCAACTGCCTGCCCTAGAGATTGAGTATTTAATGATAATCATCATCATTAAATTTGATGACGGCAATCCTAAATGTCAGAGGGCTGTTGCAGTTGTTGATTGTTGACCTGCCACTGAACTTTCATCCAGAGGCGACCGGAGCCCGGTTAGTATTTACGCCGATTGGGGCGGGTTGAGCAATCGCCCGTCGCGCGGAGCTTTCATCTCGCGCAGCGGGGCGGGCGATTGCGGTGGTGAGGGCCAGCGTGTAGTCAGCCGGGGTCTGATAATCCAAGGCCGAATGCGGGCGCTCGGTGTTGTAGTCGGCGGCCTAGTCAGCGATCACAACACGCGCGTGAACCAGGTTGCGGAACATGGTCTCATAGAGCAGGCGCCGTTGTTTTCGCAGGGATTTCTTGAGTGCATCAATCCGCCGCTTTTTTAGACCTTCCTGGCCCAAGAAATCGAAAAGCCGCCGAAAATCGATCCGAGAACTGCCGAACGGGAAGGAACCGCTCAGGCATCAGGCGGTTTAGGACCCTAAGAGCAGTTGGAAAGATGCGAGTTCCTTCGCCGTTGCGCTGGACCGGATCATCAGCAAGCGCTCGACTTGATGACGTCTTGAGCAGCGCTACGAAAGGAAAAGTCCATGAAAGCTGTTGTGTACAACGGGCCCAAAGACGTGTCCGTCGATAACGTCGATGACCCCAAGATCGAAAAACCCACCGATGTGATCATCCGGGTGACCACCACCAACATCTGTGGGTCTGACCTTCACATGTACGAGGGCCGTACCAGCTTCGAGAAGGGCAGGGTCTTTGGTCACGAAAACCTTGGCGAAGTCATCGAGGTCGGCGCTGCCGTAGATCGGATCAAGAAGGGCGATCGCGTCTGTATGCCGTTCAACGTGGGTTGCGGGTTCTGCGAAAATTGCGAACGCGGTCTGACGGGGTTTTGCCTCACGACCAACCCCGGAACCGCCGGCGCAGCGTATGGCTTTGCCGAGATGGGGCCGTGGCAAGGCGGTCAGGCCGAGTTGATGCGCGTTCCTTATGCGGACTTCAACTGTCTGAAGCTGCCCGAGGACGCCAAAGAGAAGGAGGACGACTATGTCATGCTCTCCGACATCTTCCCGACGGGTTGGCATGGCGTCGAACTGTCCGGTTTCCTGCCCGGCGAAAGCATCGCGATCTACGGCGCTGGTCCGGTCGGTTTGATGGCCGCGCACTCAGCCCAAATCCGCGGTGCCGCTCAGATCTTCGTGGTCGATTCCCACGATGACCGCCTGAAACTGGCCGAGGCGATGGGCGCGATTCCGATCGACATGCGCAAGGGCGATCCCGCCCAGCAGATCCTTGACGCAACCGGCGGCCTCGGGACCGACCGTGGGGTCGAGGCGGTAGGTTACCAGTGCTGCGATCGCCACGGCAAGGAGCGCAGCAATTACACGATGAACTGCCTCGTAAAAAGCACGAAGGCCACCGGCGGCATCGGCGTCGTCGGCGTGTTCATCCCGGAAGACCCCAATGCCCCCGACGATCTGCAGAAGGAAGGCAAGATTGCGTTCGACTTCGGCAACTTTTGGTTCAAGGGGCAGAAGATCGGCACCGGGCAATGTAATGTAAAGCATTATAACCGGCGGCTGATGAACCTCATCGAGCATGGCCGGGCCAATCCCGCTCAAATCATCTCGCACCGACTGCGGCTCGATCAGGCGCCAGACGCCTACAAGCATTTCGATGCACGCGACGCTGGCTGGACCAAGGTTGTGCTCAAGCCGACGGCCTGACCTTAATCTTTGACGGAAAAGGAAATAGCGATGACGTTACAGGGCAAATCAGTTGCCGTTCTGATCGCGCCCCGCGGGACGGAAGAGCCGGAATTCTCGAAGCCCAAGCAAGCTATCGAGGAGGCTGGCGGCAAAGTGACCGTGGTCAGTTTTGAAGCGGGCGTGGCGCGCACAGTCAATAGCGATCTTGACGAGGGCGGCAGCTATACTATCGACAAGACGTTTGCCGAGGTCAAAGCCGACGATTTCGACGGTCTTGTTGTGCCCGGAGGGACAGTCGGCGCCGACAAGCTGCGCGGCAGCGCCGATGCAATTGATTTCATCCGGGCTTTCTTCGATCAGAAAAAACCGGTTGCGGCTATATGCCATGCACCCTGGACATTGATTGAGGCTGACGTGCTTGAGGGGCGTTCCTTGACGTCCTACCCAACGCTGAAGGTCGATATCGAGAACGCCGGCGGTAAATGGATCAATGAGGAAGTCGTCGTCGACAACGGCCTTATCACAAGCCGCGACCCCAACGACTTACCCGCCTTCTGTGCCAAACTCGTAGAGGAAGTAGCGGCGGGTGTGGGCGCTGGGCTCGCAGCCGGGAATTAAAGACGGGGCGGTCTCGACAAACCATTTTGATGGCCCGATCGCTGAAGAAGGGCCACGATAGACAGGCGTAGCGGATGGCCGGTGATAATGGCCATCCGCTACGCCGCGTATCAGACGAACACGGCGCGACGAGCAGCCAGACGTTAAGTACCTTCGACTTCGGTGAACTGTTCGGCGGCTCTGATAAGCTTCTAGGCTTGACCCATTGTAGGGTCCGGTTTCGTTCCACATAGCCGACTCCACATTCGGTCCCCTGGCTTAGACGCCGGCAATGTACGTAGACATCTGTGCCAGCCAGGACGGGCACGGTATTGCGGGTTTCCTTGTTGAGGCGCCGAGCGGCGCCCCGCTTTGGACCTACGATGCATAGCGGTTCAACGCGCAGGCGGCGCAAATGACTGTCCGCCGTCGGTAGGCGTGCACGTGCTTGGGATCAGTCGGTGCCGCAATATCCAAGCGGCGTGTCCCCCGCGCTCAGGGAGGCATGGCGAGTGACAAAGGACGCGCTCGTTGATGACCGGAATTGATCTTTTCAGTAGACGGCAGTCAGCGCCTCGACGTCACGGCCCCGGCTTGATCCGACCTTATCGTCGAGCGTCATTCCGATCAGGCCAGTGGAAGCGAACAGGATCGTGGCCTCTGACCGTTACCGGGTGGCCCCAGCCGACCGACCGCCACCATACTTGCTCTGCTGTTCTTGCGAACGCTGGATGCCGACTAGGTTTACGACCTACAGTGCCGCTTTAAGATAGGGGGCTGTGAGACTGCCTTCCGTTTCCGCAACGATGCCGGGGACGCCGCTGGCAACGATGCGGCCGCCATCTTCCCCTGCCCCCGGTCCCAGATCGATGACCCAATCCACCTGCGTGATGGCGCGCATGTCATGTTCGACGACGACGACCGTATTGCCGGCGTCGACGAGGCCCTGCAGATGTTGCATCAGCCGGTCCGCATCGGAGGGGTGAAGCCCCGAAGTTGGCTCGTCGAGGATGTAGATCGTGTTGCCGCGTTGAGCGCGTTGCAGTTCAGTCGCCAGCTTGATGCGCTGAGCCTCCCCGCCCGACAGCTCGGTTGCCGGCTGTCCGAGCCTCAGATAGCCAAGACCGATCTCCCGCAGCACGTCGAGGGAGCGCATCACAGACGCCTCGCCAGCGAAGAAATCGCACGCATCGTCCACCGTCAGTTCTAGCACCTGGGCGATATTGCGCCCGTTCCATTCGACTTCAAGCGTTTGCGGGTTGTAGCGAGAGCCATGACAGGTCGAGCACGGGGCAAAAACGCTCGGCAGGAACAGCAGCTCCACCATGACGTATCCTTCGCCCTCGCACACAGGGCAGCGCCCTTGCGCGACGTTGAACGAGAACCTTCCCGGGCTGTAGCGCCGCCGGCGGGCCAGCGGCGTATCAGCGAAGATCCTTCGCACATGGTCGAACATGCCGCTGTAGGTGGCTAGGTTCGAGCGCGGCGTGCGGCCGATCGGTTTCTGATCAACCCGCACCAGCCTGCGAACATGCTCCATGCCTGCGACAATGCGTCCTTCAGTATCGTTCTGAGCACCATCGAGCAGCGGATCGATATCCTCCTCCGCAGCCACGGAGGAGCCGCCGAGGTGTTCCGTGACGAGCTCGGGCAGCGCCTGACTGACAAGACTGGATTTGCCCGATCCCGAAACGCCGGTGACAGCGGTGAAGCAGCCGATGGGAAACTCGACGTCGAGACCTTGAAGATTGTTACGCCTGATCCCTTCCAGGCGTAGCCATGCCTTGGGATCGCGCGGTGTGCGCTCACTGCGGAGCGGCTCTGCGAACAGATAGCGGCGGGTGATCGAAGTCTCGACGTCGGCAAGCCCCTCTATCGGCCCGCTGTAGAGGACTTCACCGCCCTTTTCCCCGGCTCCTGGCCCGACATCGACGATCCATTCCGCGTGGCGGATCACGTCGAGATCATGTTCGACGACGAACAGGGAGTTGCCCGCCGCCTTGAGACGCTCGAGGATAGTCAGCAAGGCTTCGCCATCTGCCGGGTGCAACCCGGCTGAAGGCTCGTCAAGCACATAGACCACGCCGAAAAGCTGTGACGACAATTGGGTGGCAAGCCGCAAGCGCTGCAGCTCTCCGGAGGAGAGCGTCGGCGTGCTGCGATCGAGCGAAATGTAGCCAAGGCCAAGATCGATCAGCGGCTCGAGCCGCTCGATCAATTCGCAGGCAAGGCGCTGGGCGGCGATCCGCTTCTCGTCGGAGAGATTTGGCGTGCGGCGTACGTCGGGCGCGCTCTTGTGCGCAGAGCCGCCTGCGGCAACCCGTTGTTCGACGGCTGCATCGCGGGCCGCTTTTTCCAGAACATGGCCCTTTGAGGGTGCGGAGACCGCCCCATATTCGCCCCGCGCGACGGGCGTGAGCAAGTCCTTCAGCTTGAGCACCGTCAGGTCGCCGAACTCGGCAACGTCGAGGCCGGCGAATTTGACCGACAGGGCTTCGCGCTTCAGGCGCTTGCCGTCGCAGGTCGGGCAATCGCGGCCGATGATATATTGCGAGACGCGCTTCTTCATCAGCGCGCTCTTTGTGTTGGCGAAGGTTTCCAGCACATAGCGGCGCGCGCCGGTGAAGGTGCCCTGGTAGCTCGGCTCCATGCGGCGCTTGAGGGCCGTCCGGGTCTGTTCGGGCGTCAGGCCCGCATAGACCGGCACCGTCGGTGCCTCGTCAGTGAAGAGGATCCACTCGCGATCCTTTTTCGGCAGGTCGCGCCACGGCGTATCGACGTCATAGCCGAGCGAAACGAGGATATCGCGCAGGTTCTGGCCATGCCAGGCGGTCGGCCAGGCGGCGATCGCCCGGTCGCGAATGGTGAGGCTGTCGTCAGGCACCATCGTCTCTTCGGTCGCATCATATACGCGGCCGATGCCGTGGCAGGTCGCGCAGGCCCCCGCGACAGTGTTGGGGGAGAAATCCTCCGCATAGAGCATGGGCTGATGGCGCGGATATTCGCCGACGCGCGAATAGAGCATCCGCACCAGGCTGGAGAGCGTCGTCACGCTGCCGACCGAGGATCGCGCGTTGGCCGAGCCGCGCTGCTGCTGCAACGCGACCGCAGGCGGCAATCCGTCAATCGCGTCGACCTCCGGCACGCCCGCCTGGTCGATCAGGCGACGGGCATAGGGCGCAACCGATTCCAGATAACGCCGCTGCGCTTCGGCATAAAGGGTGCCGAACGCGAGCGATGACTTGCCCGAGCCCGATATCCCTGTGAACACCACGAAGGCGTCGCGCGGTACATCGACGTCAACATTTTTGAGGTTGTTCTGGCGCGCGCCGCGGACCTGCACGCTCGCGGGCGGCCCCGCAAGCCCATGATCGGTGGCCGCCGTCGCCGCGTGTATATCCTTGCTCTTCAATTCAGTCTTCCTGACATATCCGCCCGTGCGGCCCCTGTTTCATCACGGTCGGGGTAACGGATGAATGTATTTCCGGGCCAGTACATGCAAGGGCCATAGCCCCATGTTGCGCTGAGACAGGTCTGGCACGCGGTGAGAAGCGATCATGCTCTCAAGCCTGCGCCACATGCAAAGAGGGCATGGGCGCTGAGGGTCCGATCCTGTGTCCGGGAGGGAGGAGGGGAGCAATCGCTCGCTCCCCCAGGTTTGCCGGTCAGACCGTAACGACCACCTTGCCGATCTGGTCGTTCGATTCGAGGAAGCGGTGCGCGTCCTGGATGGCGTCGAGCGGGAAAGTGCGCGCGATCCGCGGCTTGAGCGCGCCAGATTCCAGCCCCGCCACGATGAACGCCTTGGCACGATCAAGGGCGGCATCGTCCGAGACGATCTCGCTGTAGAGATAACCCTTGATCGTGAGGCTCTTGCCCAGA
>NZ_JAOTBD010000049.1 GCF_026162625.1 Paracoccus beibuensis
TGAACAGCGATCCGCTCGTATTGTCCGCCCCACGCATCATCACCCCCGCCATTGTCGTGCCAAGGGTGAATCATGTTCCGCAAACCGCGTCGAGAGCCGACTTTTTCAGCGGCCTGTTAAGGCATGCAGAAAGCCGACCCGCAGTTGCAAGTCACATAATCCAGCCGCATCGGAAGCATCTGTCAGAGCAGGAAGTCACCCTCGTCCAGCTTTGCCGTCTGCATCACGAGCAGTTCGAAATCGGCACGGCCGTCGCCCGTCACGTCGGCCTGCACGAGCATGTCGTTGCCCGTGACGATGGTCCAGACCGCATGCGCCGAACCGACGTCTTTGGTGAGCTTCAACGACTGCAGGCCGTGCTGGCCGTCGTTCGCGTCCACGTCGGACAGGTCGATCAGGTCGACTCCCGATATGAAATCGCAGATCACGTCGTGGTCCTCACCTGGGGTGCTGTCCGTGGCAAAATCGAAAATGAAAACGTCGGTCGCCTGGTCGCCGCCGCCCGAGAGCAGATCGGCGCCCGCCCCGCCGTCCAGCCGATCAGCGCCCCCGCCCCCTGCCAATGTGTCGTTGCCACCACCGCCCGTGAAAAGATTCGACGACGCGTTGCCGGTCAGCCGGTCGTTGCCGTGCCCGCCCTGAACCGTCTCGATGTTGCGGATGACGTCGTTGCCCCAGCCCGTGTTCTGCACTGTGGTCAGGCCAAGGTCGATGGCGGCCCCACGAGAGCCGCTGATCGCGATCCGGTCAATGCCCGCACCGCCATCTATCAGGTCATCGCCGCCGTTCAGATACAGGAGATCATTGCCAGACCCGGCCAGAAGCTGATCATTGCCGCCTCCTCCGGTCAGCGTATCGTTGCCCGATCCGCCGTCGAGTGTGTCATCACCCGCGCGACCTTCAAGATGATCGTTGCCGCCGTTCCCGGCCAGGAGGTTGTCCGCATTGTCGCCATAGATCCGATCCCGCTCGGCGCTGCCAGTAACATTCTCGAAGTTCAGGATGCTCACCTGGCTCTGACCGGTCTGCTGCGAACCGGTCTTGCCAAGGTCGATGGTGACGCCGCCCGCGTCGGTCGCATCAAGAGTGTCGTTGCCTTCCTTGCCGTCCAGCACCAACGCGGCACCGTCGAAGATGACCGTATCGGCCCCGGAACCTGACCCTTTGGGGACGAAGCCGCTGTCATACTCGCCGGGGCGAACGTCCCCGCCGCTCAGGCGGGCGACAAGCGGGCGGCCAGGATCGTTCCATTCCCCCGCCCAGCTTTCCTGCGCCTCGGGAACGGCCCAAAGGTCCGCATAGCCCTTCATCGGACCAATATTCCAATGTCCGCCAACAATATCGGCCGGAGTGAACTCGGCGACGACATCACCGTTTACGCGGAAGATCGCCCTGTCATCCTTGACCGTGACCTCGTAAAGATGCTCGCCCTTGGCCGCATCGAATCCCAGGTCGATGACCGCGCGCTTCCGCGCTTGTGGGGTCAGGGTGACATGGCGGCCGGCCTCGTCCTCCATGTGGATGTCCAGATAGACCCGTCGCGTGTCACCGCCGACGAACTCGAAGTCGAACTCGACCCAAGGCTGGCGGGACCAGTCGTCCCTGTAGGCGAACATGCCGAACACCGCCCCGGGCACCATCTCGGGGGCTTGGGCGGTCCAGCTCCAGGTGCCTGTCGTCGCCACCTCGGCTGACTGGATTTCTCCTCCGTCGAAAGGTCGTGCGTTGTCGCTTGAGGCGCGGTCCAGCACGAGTTCGACGGCCCCATCGGCTGCAACGCGAACATTGTCCGGCGACCACTGCAGGAGGTTCGACTGCCCCGCTGCCCAGTCCGAAATCAGCCAACTGTCCTGGGTGAACTCTTCCCCCAGTTCATAGAGATCGAATGCGGAATTTTGCGACAAAGCTTCGCCGGTCATGTGCCTGAGCCTCTGGTTGTGCGATCAGAGCAGATCCCCGCCAAGCGGGCAGTCCCGCGACGGCGCTGTCCGGGGCATGCGGGACAGATAGTGGATTTTGCGCCACAAACAACCCCAGGTTGAGTGATGTTCATGTTGCGCTTTTGCTACAGCTGCAAATTCGGAGACCAGAGAGGGTCCAGCGACATTATCGCATCAAACCAGAATGTCTGCTGGAGCTGCGGAATGACTTGGGCCACTGGGACGATTGTCAGGCGTATCCATCAAGAGACCGCCTCAGAGAGTGCAATCCAGTTCTGCCTCGTCAAAAAGCAATTCCCTTGGCCCGCCGCTGCGTCAGGCGGCCCGGCGTGTCGCAAGTCTGCCGGAGGTGGCGATGCCGATCGGATTCATGATGGATCACCCGCCCCCCCTGCCGTCTTCAGGTAGAAATCGCGTTGCAAACCCTGTTTCGCCGCTCGGGCCGTCCCCGGATCTGCCGAGATACGCCTGAAGGCCCGGGTGCTGACCGATGGCAGGGTCAGCGCAACGACGCCGCAGCCAGCCAGCTTAGGGTGTCGTCCGTCGGGCCGATCGGGCGATACTCAGCACCCACAGGTCGCTGCCAGTTCAGATCGTCCAGAAGTTCGTATATCGGGCCGTAATCCAGCAGCCCGTGATCCGGCGCACCGCGATCGGGAACCGAGGCGATTTGCACATGGCCGATCAGCGGCAGGTGCGTCCGCAAGCGGCGCGCGACCTCGCCCTCGGTGATCTGGACGTGATAGCAGTCGAACATCATGCGCAGGTTCGCATGTCCCGCGCGTTCGATCAGTGCCGCTGCCTGATCGGATTGCGTCAGGAAATAATCCGGCGCATCGCGATGGTTCAGCGGCTCGATCAGCATCGTCATGTCGGGTGCGGCCCGGCACGCGTGGTCGAGATTGCGCAGGAAGGTTTCTTCGGCCAGAGGACCCTCGGCACGTCCGGCCATGACGTGGATCGCGCCGCAGCCGATCTTTTGCGCATAGGCGATGGCCTGGTCGATGGCGGCACGGGCGTCATCTTCGCGTCCGGGCAGCGCCGCCAACCCATTCTCACCCGGTTGGCCGCGCAGGGTGTTCAGCCCCAGCATGGGCAGGCCGGGGGTCTCCAGCGCCGCGCGCACCTCTGCCGGCGGCGTGCTATAGGGCCAATGGCATTCGACCGCCGCGAAACCCGCTCGACCGGCAGCGGCGATGGCATCCGGCAGCGGCAGTTCCGCCCAGAGGAACCCAAGATTGGCCGAGAACCGGGTCATGCCTCGCCCCAGGCGACCTCGTGGATGCGCACCAGCTCGGCCACCTGCTGCGGCGACAGCATCTGCGGCGTCGTGCCGCGCAGCAGCATCGCCAGACGAGCGGTGGCCTCCAGCTCCTCAATGGCATTGCAGGCGGCCTCGAGGTCGAGCCCGGCCACCACCGGCCCGTGGTTCGCCAGCATCACCGCTGATCGGCGGCCTGCAAGGCCCCGAACGGCATCGCCCATCGTAGGATCGCCGGGCCGGAAATAGGGCAGCAGCTTTACCCGGCCCAGCTGCATCAGCGCATAGGGCGTGATCGGCGGCAGGAAGTCGTCCTCGTCCGTCTGGGGCAGCGTCGACAGCGCGACGGCGTGGCAGGAATGCAGGTGCACCACCGCCGCCGTCCGGCTGCGCGTTTCATAGAACGCGCTGTGCAGCGGCATCTCCTTCGTGGGCTTATCGCCGTCGATGTGGTGGCCGGCGGCATCGAAGCGCGACAGGCGCGCCGGGTCCAGTCGTCCGAAGCTGGTTCCCGTCGGCGACACCAGCAGCCCCCCGTCCTCGGTCCTGACCGAGATGTTGCCGCTGGAGCCTGCCGTCAGCCCGCGGTCGAACATGGACCCGGCCAGAAGGCAGAGCTTGTCGCGAAGCTGCGTCTCGGCGCTCATGTCCCGTTCCCCAAGAGGTTGGCGGCCTTGGCGAAGAAGTCCTCTGCCCCGAAGTTGCCGGACTTGAGCGCCAGGACCAAGCGGTCCCCCGCCCGCATCGCCGGGACACCGGGGTCGATCTCTGGCCCGATTTCGAGGCTGGAGAGGTTCAGCCCCTCGACCACGGCACCGGACGTCTCGCCGCCCGCGGTGATCAGCCGGGTAACGCCGCCAGCGACCAACAGCCGTGCGGTAGCCGCGAAGAAGGCATCCAGCCGTGCGGCCACTTCGCCGCTGCCGTGAAGCTTCTGGACCTGCTGCACCGACTTGGGATCGGCCGAGGAATAGACCAGCGGCAGCCCCTGCTGCGCCAGCGCCCAACTGGCAGCGTCGTCCGCCGTGGTGTGGCCTTGAAGAACGGCTTCAGGATCGATCTCCAGAGCCGGTCCGCCGGACGCGACGTGACGCGCCACCTGGGTGCGCGTCGCGCGCGAACACGAGCCTGATAGCGCCGCGACCAGACCCGCCTCGCCGCGCCACGCCGGCAGGGCAGAGTTCAAGAGGCCCTGTGCGCGGAAGTTGACAGGCAGCCCAAGCGCGACCCCGGATCCGCCGGTGATCAGCGGCAGGTCCGCCGCGGCGCGACCCAGGGTCAGCAGGTCCTGATCCCGGATGGCGTCGGCGATCACGTAGGGACGGCCCGCTTCGGCCTCGGCATCCAGCCGCGCGCGGGCGGCATCAGGGCCCTGCCAGACGGCGGCGGCCGGAAGATGCCCGACGACACGGCTCGTCTGCAGCCCCAGCCAGCGGCGCAAATCCGGGTCCGTCATCGGGGTGAGCGGGTGATGTTCCATTCCGCTGTCGCTGAGCAGCCTGTCCGCCACGAACAGGTGCCCCTGATAGATCGTGCGTCCGGCCGCCGGGAAGGCCGGGCAGAAGATCACGCGGTCCGCGCCTAGCGCATCGGCCAGCGCATCGGCCACGGGACCGATGTTGCCCGCGGGCGTGGAATCGAAGGTCGAACAGTACTTGAACAGGATCTGGCGGCACCCCTGTTCTCGCAGCCACTCCAACGCCTGCAGCGACAGGCGCACGGCCTCTGCTGCGGGGATCGACCGGGACTTCAGCGCGACGATCCCGGCCTCGACCGACGGGTCGGCGGGTTGCGACGGCGTGCCGGAATACTGGACCGTCCGCATCCCCGCCTTGACCAGCGTGTTGCCCAGGTCCGACGACCCCGTGAAGTCGTCGCCGATGCAGCCCAGAAGCATGTCGTCCCCCTCCCTTTCCTCAGTCCCAGTCCGTGACGGCATCCTGCGCGATGCGCAGGCGGTACATCTCGGACCCCTCGTCCAGATCGACATCGCCGCAGCGGATGATCCGGCCGGCCGGCACGTCCCGCTTCAGTCGGCAGCCCGACAGAAGATAGTACGGGATCGGCGCCTCGTCCCCCAGCACCTGCGCCGGCATCATCCGCCCCGAAACTCCGTCGATCGTGTGGTGATGCCCCTCGGCCACCAGCAGCCTGCCCGCCGTCAGGTCGACGTCGGCATGCGCCGTCAGGTCCATCATCGGACGCGGGTGCGCTGTCCCCGACGACACGTTCAGCAGCGCGGCTTCGAAGACGGTGGTGGCAGCCTCGAGCCCCAGCAGGTGGCGCGGGATGCCGATCATCGCCGTGCGGCCGTTCCGGGCCACGACATGGCCCTTCTCGCGCAGCATCTGCCAGCTGTCATCGTCGTCGCAGGCGACCGTGACGAAGACTCCGCCGGCAAAGCTCGGCTCGCCCGGAAGGCGCAGGCAGTTGAAGACATCAAGCGGCCCGTTGCCCCGCAGCAACCCGCCGTCGGCCACCGGCGCCATCAGGTCGGCGATTTCCGTGATCCGGGCGATGGGCGCGTGATAGTCCGGACGGTCAGGTCCCATGCCAAGGGCGTTGGCCACGACGACCATCTCGCAGAGGTCGGGAACCGCCCGCTGCGGCAGGCGCGCCAGCCTGGCGCGCGCTTGGACGACATCGGCCCAGGGGCGGCCCCCGGCATCGATCCAGCCGCCGAAGCCGGGCGCAGGCACCGTGACGCCGTTGCTGGTGATGCGGTCGGTTGCAGGATCAAAGACGAAGTCGTATTCGCTCGACTTGCCCGCGCCGATGATGGTCAGCCCTATGGCCTGCGCCCACGTGATCAGGCCGATCAGCAGGCTGGGCTGGTCCCCGTCGACCGGAGAGCAGACCACCCCCCGCCCTGTCGCCATGCGCGCCAGGATCGGCCCGACGACGCTGTCGGTCTCCTTGGTGACCATGACGACGTGCGTGCCGGCCTCGATCGCCATGCGGGCGTGGCGGGTGCCGGCCTCGGGGTCGCCGGTCGCCTCCAGCACGACCTCGACGGGCAGGTGGGCGACGACGGCCAGGTCCGCCGCCGCAATGGCCTGCCCTGCCTCCCACGCAGCGGTGGCCGCTGCGGCGTCGGCGCAGGCCGCGATCCGGTCCGGCGCGTACCCGACGGATTCGAGTGCGCTGGCCGCGATGCCCGCGTCACGGTCGACCGCCACGCGGCAGACCAGACCCGGAACCCGCCGCGCCTGCGACAGGAAGCTGCGGCCGAAGCCCCCGGTGCCGACAATGGCGCATTCGACCTGGCGAGTGCCCAGACCGCGGAAATATCGCAGATGGTCCATGTTGTCCTGCTGTTGCTGCTTGGGTGCGGCGCGGCCCGGGGGCCGCGCCCCGTCACTCGACCGGGATGCGGCGGCGGAAGCGCGACCCGAAGGCCAGAAGCTTCGGCACGACCAGAAGCGCGATGCCCACGACCATGATCGCGCTGACCAGCGGGTTGGCGAAGAAGATCGCCAGAGATCCGTCGGACAGCACCATCGACTGGTGGAAGGCGTTTTCGGCCTTATGGCCCAGCACCATGGCCAGAACCAGCGGCGCGATCGGGTAGTCCAGCTTGCTGAACAGGTATCCGACCATGCCGAACAGCAGCACAAGCCACAGGTCGAAGGTCGAGTTCGACACCGTGTAGGCGCCCACGAAGCAGATCGCGACGATCATCGGCCCGATGATGGCGAAGGGGATACGCAGCAGGGCCGCGAACATCGGCACGGTGGCCAGCACCAGGACGACGCCGATCAGGTTCGACACGTACATGCTTGCGATCAGGCCCCAGACGAAGTCGGGCTTGGTCGCGAAAAGCATCGGGCCGGGCGTCAGGCCCCAGATCATCAGGCCGCCCATCATGACCGCCGCCGTGGCCGAGGACGGCACGCCAAGCGCCAGCATCGGCAGCATGGCGCAGCTGCCCGCGCTGTGGTCGGCGGTCTCGGGCGCGATGATCCCTTCCGGCCGGCCGGTGCCGAAGGCCTTTCCCTTGCGAGAAGCCGAGCGGGCGATGCCATAGCTCATGAAGGATGCCGCCGTCGGGCCGCCGGGCGTGATGCCCATCCAGATGCCGATCAGCGCCGAGCGCAACGACGTCGCCCAATATCGCGGCAGTTCGCCGATGGTCTTCAGCACGTCGCGCAGGTCGATCTTCGATGCGACGCCGCGGAAGCGCAGCCCCTCTTGCACCGTCGAAAGCAGCTCTCCGATCCCGAAGAGGCCGATGACGACCACCAGGAAGCTGATCCCGCTGAGAAGCTCGGAGTAGCCGAAGGTCAGGCGCACGGACCCGGTGATCGTGTCCATCCCGACGGTGGAGAGGAGCAGGCCCGTGGTCAGCGCGACCATCGTCTTCATCGGTGCGGCGCTGCCCATGCCGATGAAGGCGGCGAAGGCCAGGAAATAGACCGCGAAATATTCAGGCGCCCCGAAGCGCAGCGCGAAATTCGACGCCCACCCCGCCAGCAGCGTGATCACGATGACGCCCGTCAGCGCACCGATGCCTGCCGACATGAAGGCCAACGTCAGCGCGCGGGTCGATTCCCCTGACCGCGCCATCGGATAGCCGTCGAAGGTCGTCGCGACCGAGCTTGGCTCTCCGGGAATGTTGAACAGGATCGACGTGGTCGAGCCGCCGAAGAGCGCGCCCCAGTACATCGACGACAGAAGGATGATCGCCGAGGTCGGATCGAGAGAGAAGGTCAGAGGGATCAGCAGCGACACGCCGTTCGGTGCCCCCAGTCCCGGCAGGACCCCCACGACCAGCCCCATCAGGACGCCGGCCACCATCAGCAGCAGGTGCATCGGCGTGATCGCGACGCCGAAGCCCTGCATCAGCAGGTCGAAATTGCCCATTGGCAGGTCCCCTCAGTAGATGCCCAGAAGCGGTTCGATCGGACCCTTGAGAAGGGGGATCTTGAAGATGACCTCGAAGATCACATAGAGCGACACCGCAAAGCCCGCCCCCATCGCCAGCGCCGAAATCGGGCGGTACTTGCCCTGCCGCCAGGCGCTGTAGGCGATGTAGCCGGTCGAGCCGACATAGATCCCCAGGAACAGCGTCGCGATGACGAAGACGATCATCGCGCCTATGAAGCGGCCGATGCGGTCCAGGTGCTCGCGTTCGAGGAAGGGTTCCTCGGTCTCGCCGGTTGCCTCGGCATGCGCCGTCGCCTGACGGTGCGCCGCAAAGGCAGAGACCATATTCCAGATGCTGGCGGCGATCAGGATCAGGCCGACATAGAACGGGAAATAGCCCGGCTGCGGTCCGCGTTCTTCCCAACCGTAGCCAAGGCCGACGGCACCGATGGCGGCGGTCGCGCCGACGGCCCCGGTCGCAAGTGCCGTTCCGATCTCGGCGTGGAAACGTCTGACGGTCATGGTGCCCCCTCTCCGCCTGCAGGTCGACCGGCCTCTGCCGCCGATCCGGACGCAAATGCCCCCGCCGCCGTGGCGGCAGGGGCGTGACTGGCCGTTACTGGCTGGTCCAGCCTTCGGCCGCAAACACCTCGACGGCGCTGGTCTCGTTCTCGGTGATGAACTGGCTCAGCTCTTCTCCCGACAGAAAGACGCCGGTCTGCGAGGTCTTGTTCAGGTATTCCTGCCACGCGTCGCTTTCCGCGACATTGCGCAGGGCCTTGGTGTAGAAGGCCTTTGCCTCGGCATCGGCGCCCGCCGGCATCCAGACCGTCCGGGGCATGCGATAGCTGGCGATGTCGACGCCCGATTCCTGGCAGGTCGGGATGTCATGCCAGCCCTTGCCGTCATGGATCGGGTCGCTCTCGGCCATCCGCTCGGGCGAGAAGACGCAGAGGGGACGGATCGCACCCGACTGCCACTGGCCCAGGGCCTCGTTGGGGTTGTTCACATGCGCGTCGACATGGCCGCCGGCGAGCTGCACGCCAACCTCGCCGCCACCGTTGAAGGGGACGTACTTGAACTCGGCGCCGGTGGTCTGTTCGATCAGCGACACCAGAGTCTCGTCGGTATCCTTGGACTGACTGCCGCCGAAGGTCACGCTGCCCGGCTCGGCCTTTGCGGCCTCGATGAAGTCGGCCGCGGTCTCGTAGGGCGCGTCGGCCTTGACCCAGATCAGGAATTCGTCCAGCGCCAGCGCGGCGACCGGGTCGAGGTTTTCCATCGAATAGGCCATCTGCGCGACATGCGGCAGCAGGTAGGCGTTGTTGGTGCCGAAGATCAGCTTGTGGGCGTCGCCCTCGTTCTGCATCGCATAGAGGAAGGCTTCGGCGCCCGAGCCGCCGCCCTTGTTCAGCACCACGACCGAATTGTCGATGATGCCTTCGCGGTTCAGCGTCGCTTGGATGGTGCGGGCGAAGTTGTCGGTCCCGCCGCCGGCGCCCGAGGCGACCACGAATTCGATCGGGCGCGACGGCGCCCATTCCGCCATCGCGGGCGCAGCTGCGGCAATGGCCGTGGCGGCCAGAAGGGCGGTCTTCAGATAGGTCATGTCTTCCTCCTCAGAAAAATCCCGCCCCCTCCCGGGGCGGGACATGACGGTGGTTACTCGGCGGCAGCGCGGCTTGGCGCGACCTTGTCGGTCGCCCAGCCTTCGGCAAGCGGCACGGGATTGCCGCGAGCCGGGTTCAGCTTGGCAAGCCGGATCCCCAGGCGCGCTGCTTCCAGCGTCGCCCCCAGGTCGGCCTTGCCCTTTCCCGCGATGTCGAAGGCCGTGCCATGGGCCGGCGTGACGATCGGAAAACCATAGCCCGCGATCAGGGTGACGCCGCGGTCGAAGCCCATCAGCTTCATCGCGATCTGCCCCTGGTCGTGGTACATCGTCAGCACCGCGTCGAATTCGCCGCGGGTGGCGCGCACGAAGACGGTGTCCGACGGCACGGGTCCGGTGGCGGGGATGCCCTCGGCCACTGCGGCCTCGACGGCCGGGGCGATGATGTCATCGTCCTCGTGGCCGAAGTTGCGGCCGTCCCCGGCATGCGGGTTCAGCGCGGCGACGCCGATGCGGGCGCCGGGCTTGCCGGCGCCGGCCATGACCTCGGCCGTCAGGCGCAGGCTGCCCAGGATGCGCTCGACGCTCAGCGTCTCGGCCACCTGGCGCAGCGGGATGTGGGACGTCACGCGGGCGTTCCAGACCTCTTCCAGCACGTTGAACTCGCGGCCGCTGCGGTCGCTGGACAGGGTCATGTCGATGAAGCCGATCTCGTCGACATAGCTGGGGCGGGCCAGGCGCATCGAGTGCTTGTTGAACGGCGTGAACATCACGACATCGGCAACGCCCGCCTTCGCCAGCCGCAGCACGGCGGCGAAGTTCTGCAGCGAGGCCGCGCCCGTTTCCGGCGACGACTGGCCCAGCAGCGCGCCGTCCGCAGAGCAGTTCTTCAGGTCCAGCAGGACGTGGCCGCCCGGCAGGTCGCTGACCTGATCCGCCGACACGACCGGCAGGTCCAGCTTCACCCCGGCATGTCGAGCCCCCATCGCAAGAACGCTGGCATCGCCCACGACGACGACATCCTGCCCCTGCAGCTCGGCATGTGTCAGCAGTTTTGCCGCCAGTTCGGGCCCCACGCCGCCCGCATCCCCGATCGCTAGTGCAACGCGCATAGGCGAGCCCCTTCCATGTCTAGGTTCATCTGAAACGTGACGACGGCCATGGCCGGCATCAGTTGTTCGTCTTCAGTTCGCCGGCCACCGTGCGGGCCGACAATGCCATGGAGACCGCGCCGGCGTCGCGGTGCCCCAGGCTCCGCTCGGCCAACGGGCGCGCACGGCCGAGCCGCGGCGTCATCTGCGCCGTCGCCTCGGCAGCGGCGGTCGAGGCAGCGGCGGCACGCTCCCAGGCCTCGGGCAGCGTCTTGCCGACGTTCGTCTCGGCCGCCAGCGTCTCGACGAAGGGCACAAGCGCATCGACCAGCGTCTTGTCACCAACCTTCGCGCCGCCCAAGCGCACCACGGCATCGAGTGCCGCCTGCGCCCCGGCCGCCACGGTCTGCGGCGACGGGCGTTCCTGGTCGTCAAGCGCCTGGCCCCAGGCACGCAGAAGCACACCCCAGAGCGCACCCGACGTTCCACCGGCCCGGTCGGCCCATGCATCGCCCGCCAAAGACAAGACCGTCGCGGCCCCCGCCCCGGCAGTTGCGGCCGCGCGTCCAGCGGCTGCGGCGGCGGCCGAGCCGCGCGCCATGCCTTGGCCGTGGTCTCCGTCACCGGCCTGCGCGTCGATCAGGCCAAGCTCTTCCTCTGCCTCGGACAGGACCGCCGCCAGCTTGTCCATGATCGCCGAGATGCAGGCACCGACCTGCTGCGATTCAGCGGAGCCCGGTGCGATTTCCGTCGCAGCGTCGGGCATCGCCGGGGCGGCCCGCGTTTCTCCTGCGGCTTTCGCCACTGTTCCCTTGCGGAAGGCGGGCGCATCCGCGGGGGCGCGCCAGTATTCTTCCAGGTGGTCGTCCAGCCACATCAGCGACAGCGAGCAGCCTTCCATGTCGAGGCTGGTGACGAATTCGCCCACCTCGGGATCGACCACGGTCAGGCCTGCGTCGGCCAGCATCCCCGTCAGGTGATGCCAGAGGACGAACAGCTCTTCGTACTTCGTGCGCCCCAGCCCGTTCAGCACGACCGCAACGCGGCCGTCATGCCCCTGGGGCCGTTCCGCCAGCAGCGGCGACAGCAGCATCCGTGCCAGATCGCGTGCCGGGACCAGCCGCTCGGTCCGGATGCCCGGCTCTCCGTGGATGCCAAGGCCAAGCGCGACGTGACCATCCTCGACGGTGAACAGCGGCGCGGTCTTGCCGGGCAGCGTGCAGCCGTCGAAGGCGACGCCGAAGGACACGGAAGCGCGGTTGGCGCGCTCGGCCACTTCCATCACCGCGTCGATATCGAGCCCCGCCTCGGCAGCCGCGCCGGCGACCTTGAAGACCAGCAGGTCGCCCGCCACGCCGCGGCGCTTCGAGGCCTCGTCACGGCTGGCGCTGGCGACGTCGTCGGTTACGGCCAGGATGCGCGCGTCGATCCCTTCGCCGCGCAGCCGCTCGGCTGCGGCGCCGAAGTTCAGGACGTCGCCCGCATAGTTGCCGAACCCCATGATGACGCCGCCGCCCCGGTTCGCCGCGCGGGCCACGCCGTGGATCCAGGCGGTCGATGGAGAGGCGAATACGTCGCCCGCCACCGCGGCATCGGCAAGGCCTGCACCGACATAGCCGAGGAAGGCCGGGTAGTGCCCGGACCCGCCGCCCACCAGCAGCGCGACCTTGCCCTGCGGCCCCGGCGCCGCCCGGACGGCGCCATGCGGCACGGCGGCCACGCGCCCGGCATTGGCGGCACAGAAACCGGCAAGGGCGGTTGCCGCGAATTCATCGGGTTGATCGAAGACCTTGGTCATGCTTTGGCTGTCCTCCCCGACAGGATACGTCTGATGTAGTCACGGTTATCGGCGCAGACGCCGAGGCCGTCGCCACCGTAATGTTCGACCAGGAACGGGCTGTCGAACCCCAGGTCCAGGGCGTGTTGGATCGCAGCGCGCCAGTTGATCGTGCCGCCCATCAGCGGCGCCGGGTGCGACATGACCAGGCCCGACGGGTCCTCGATCCGGTAATAGTTCTTGACGTGCCAATATCCCGCAAAAGGTGCGCAGGCCTCGATCATGGCGGACCACGGCTCGACCGGGCGGTGCAGGCGGATCAGGTTGCCGATATCGATGTTCAGCTTGACCGACGGGTGATCGACGTCCGTGACGAAGCGCACGGCGTCGGCGGCCGTTCCCAGGTAGGTGTCCTCGTACATTTCCAGCGCGACCTGAACGCCGGCATCGGCGGCATGGCGGCCAAGCTCCCGGATCCGGTCGACGGCCAGGCGATAGGTCGCGGGGTCGTTCGGGTTCAGGACGCCCTGCTCTGTCCAGAACCACAGCGCCTTCTGCTGCGCAGGCGTGAACGGACCAAAGAGGCCGAAGCTGACATAACGTGCGCCCAGTTCTGCGGCGGTGTCGATCACGCGGTGGCTGTAGGCAAGGTATTCGTCGCCATGCTGCGGGTCGATCACGCTGCGGCGAGAGGTCGAGATGGCGGGAACGCGCAACCCCAGGTCCGCGCAGATCGCGACGAATTCCTTCCGGCGCACGGTATCCAGATCAGCGACCCGCAACCAGGAATCGGTGGGATCGACGCAGTCGAAGCCGGCATCCGCAACCTCGACGAGGCTCGCGGCCCAGACCTCGGGCGCGGCGTCCTGCACAAGGGAACCGTCAGGCAGCCGCCCCGGAAAGGGAATCATGGCAGCCGCAATCGGCCATTCGCTCGCGCTCCATCGCTGTGTCATCTGCCCCCCTATCCTCGCCGCAACTCCCCCTGCGGCATCTTTCCCGAACGAATCGCTAGCACGACCTGGAAGCTGTATCAAGTGTGCTGTATACAGCAGACAGAACACGCCGTTGACTCGCGCCTTGCCGGCGCTTAGCGATGATCAGGATGACGGAGCCAATGCCACGCATGATGCAACCAGTTCAGAACGACCTTCCGCTGCCGGAGTCGCGGATCGAGCGGCACTCGCTGCACGAGGCGATCCTGAACCGGCTGCGGGACATGATCATCGAAGGGCACCTGCCGCCCGGCTCTCGGGTGAACGAGGGTCAGGTCGGCGCACAATTGGGTGTGTCACGGACGCCGCTGCGAGAGGCGATCAAGTTCCTGGCCAGCGAGGGGCTGGTCGAACTGGTCCCGCTGCGCGGCGCGGTGGTCAAGGCCTTCGGCGCCAGGGAAGTCTGCGACATGCTGGACGTGATCCGCATCCTCGAGCAAAACGCCGGGACACGGGCCTGCGAGGTTGCCACCGACGATGCCATTGCCCAAGTCCGCAAGCTGCACGACCAGATGATCGACTGCTATCGTCGGGGCAACCGGCTGGATTACTACAAGCTGAACCAGGCGATCCACAGCGCGATCGTGGCACTTGCCGGAAACGAGGCGCTGTCAGACGTGCACGCCCGATTGCAAATGCGGCTGAAACGGGTCCGCTTCATCGGCCACGAAGGCGCCGAAAAGTGGGCCAGTGCCGTGGCCGAGCATCAGGACATGATCGAAGCCCTTGAGGCGAGGGATGCGCAACGCATGTCGGATGTGCTGGGTCTCCATCTGACACAGGCCTGGATCAGGGTTCGGGACAATCTGGATCAGGTCGGTGCAACCGGCTGAATTCCGCCGTGGCGGGTTCCTTGTCCGGGACGGCAGGTCTGACCGGAACCGCTGACCACGGAGGCGCGTGCGCCACCGTCGGGAACGTCATCTTGCGGTCCGGGACCAGCCGTCCCGGCCCCGTCGCCGGGTGCTGACCGATGGGTGCCGACCGCCGGGTCGTGGGCGCGACGAAGCCAGCCTGAATGGGCAATACAGGCATGGCTTCTGGCGATCTGCGTCGGTTATTGGTGCGCAGCCCGTCCTGGGACAGGCTGAACCTGCAGGTGGTCTGCTTGTTCCCAGGAAAGTTATCGATTCGGTCCAGGCGGCTTTTCCAATGCCTCGCGCAGTTGACGGGACAGGTCCCTGATCGTTGTCGACAACTTCAGCCCCGCGACATCCTTGCGCACGCGGTCGAGCGCCTGATCGAGCTTTGGGTCCTGATCGTTTCTGTTCTGGCTCATGGCATCGGCTCGTGGGTCATTTCTTTACCATACACGCGCGTGCCGTCGAATCCGGTGCAGCCAGGTCAGCCGAATAGCGCATCCGTGATCACGCGTGCTCACGACTGCAGGCGAAGATCTCATCGTTCAGCGGTAAGTCGTAAGAACTGCCGTTGAGCAACCCGATGAGGACATTCCGCTGGGGCTTTCCGGGATTGACGTCGTGGCAGTCAGTGTCGTTCGCTCGGCCCATTCAAGGGACGGGGGGACTGGTGTCCCATCACTTCAAGCGGGCATCCAATGATTCCGCGCCGGCGCATCCAGCTCGTGTGCCGCCGGATCCCGACGAGGCTGATGTCGGCGCCTGGTGGTGGATCCTCGCGGCAGCAGCCGTCGACCGCGACCGGGAACTGGAACCCGCGCCATGCCCGCTACGAAGACCAACGGCCAGCGCCGGCTCGGGACCAAGGATGAACGGCTCGGCGCGCGTGTGCCGCGTGCGCGCTTCCTAGCTCTCCTGCGTCCGACCGACAGTCCTTTCTTGCGAAAGAGCCAATAGAGCTTCTTCGGCTCATCAACCTGCCGCCGCGTTCCTGCAGCGGGCCGATCCGCCGAACCGGCGGCCAAGCGCCGCGATCTTGCATGGCGTCGCGGAGTTCATGGTTGTCGGATTGGCGCCCCACCCTGCACCGTCTTCGGATGACACCGCTCACGGACGGCCCATGCCGTTTGAGGGGATGGCGTCCCATACCGGCTCCGTGCTCGCTGATCATATCGATGATCTGTTCGTCCGGCGCAAGCGTCCCCATCAGGGACACGGCTTTCTCCATCAGCAAAGCCGCTTTCCTCATACTGTCTGACCTGCCGATGACCTGCTCCCGGTCGGTCCCTCGCTCCAATGTAGAGTTCGCTTCGCCATGAAGGAGCAGGCGACATGAGGACAAGCCGCTTTGCCGAGGCGCAGATCATTGGCATGATCAAGGAGCAGGAAGCCGGAATGGCAACTGCGGAAGTCTGTGGCCGTCATTGGGCGAGCTCCGCGACTTTCTGCAAGCCGAAAGCCAAGTATGGCGGCATGGATATGTCCGATGCCCGGAGGCTGAAGGCGCTTGAAGGCGACAACGGCAGGCTGAAGCGTCTGCTGGCGGATGCG
>NZ_JAOTBD010000004.1 GCF_026162625.1 Paracoccus beibuensis
CCTGCGCCGAAACCGTGCCCATGCTGCTCTGGGCGCTGCTGGCCTCCGGCCAGATCCAGATGCGGAAGATCGACCGCTGGGAAAACGCTTTCTCAGCCTCTCGAGCCGATGTCTCTTGACCTCGCGGCCTGACTGGAGCCAATCTCACATGCCAGAAGGTCCTCGGTCACAAGCAGCAACCTCGCATGGGGGCCAGAAACCTCCAAGCTTTCGCTCGGTAACCATGGTGTTCTCCGCAACCCCGACGAACGATAGCATCTAACAGCATGCGATCAGCCATCGAAGTGGCATCGGGGCCCGAAGATCATCTCCAACCCTCTTCGAGCGGATCGCTACCGCCTTGGAAAATCGCTCTCGCTGTCGCCACAACGTGCGCGCCCTGGCCGCACGGGTCCGCCGACCGTCATCGGCTCAGGCCTCGACGTGGCCGCTCGGCTTGCAGACCATTCGCGATCTTGCGAAAGAGCGGCAGGTCCGCGATGTCCTCAACCGATACCCCAAGCTTGCGCTGCCAGTTCGGATGCTCGTCCACCGTGCTGGGGATGTTCACGGGGTCGGCTTCGCCGGTGACATCCTCCAATCTCACGGCAAGAAGCCGCGACGGGGCTTTTGCCAGGAACGCATGGACGGCCGCGACCAGATCCTCGGGCGCGGCGTCAGTGACCGGCGGGGCACCGGACCAGAGGCCGACCGCCGCCAGGTCCTGAAGCAGCTGGTCGCGCTCGGTCACCCGTGTCGCCGCCTGATCCTGCGCGGCAGCGGCGTTGATCAGTCCATGCTTCAGGCGCAGGGTGACGTCGTCACCGCGCCACCAGCCCTGAAAGGTCGGCAGGTCGTGAGTGGACAGGCATGCCATCGCGTTGCGCGGATAATCCTCTGGCGGGATGAAGCCCTCATCTGTCCGTTCGAACAGCAGGATGCGATAAGACAGGATCCCGACCTCATCCATGACCTCGCGAAAGCCCGGAGGAACGTTGCCCAGGTCTTCGCCGATGACGATGGTGCGGTTCTGACGCGAGGCGCGGGCCAGCGCGTCCAGCATGTCGGCCACGGGATAGCGGGCATAAGTGCCCTCGGGCGGGCCGTCACCGTCGGGGATCAGGAACAGCTGCCACAGCCCCATGGCATGGTCGATCCTCAGCGCCCCCGCCTGCCGCGTCGCCTGCTCCATCAGCGTCGCGAACGGCGCGGCCTCTCGGGCGGCCATCTCGACCGGGGATAGGGGCGCAAGGCCCCAGTCTTGGCCCGTCTCGTTGAACCAGTCGGGCGGCGCGCCGATGCGGACGCCGGGCACCACCAGCGGGTTGCCCCAGGCGCCGGAACCGTCCGACGCCTCGCCCACAGCGAAATCGAGATAAAGGCCGATGGTCATGCCCGCGCGACCGCAGGCCTCGCCCGCCTCTGCGAGCTGTCGTTGCGCCACCTGCTGAAGCCAACGGTGAAAGCGGAGGTCGTCGGCATGGGTCTGCGCGAACCGGGCCACGGCATCGCCTTCCGCGTCCTGCCATTCCTCGGGCCAGTCGCGCCACCCTGCCCCATGGCCCTGCGCCACCATCCAAGCCGACAGCGCCTCGAAAAGCGAGTGGCGACGCAGGTCCGCGCTGCCTTCGGTCAGCAGATCCTCGGCCGCGTCGGGACGACCGGCCGCGTCCCAGATCTGGCGCAGCACCGGCAGCTTCAGCGCCGCGACGCCGGCGTAGTCGACAAACTCTGCCTGCCGCAGCGACTTCAGCCGCGCCTCGGCGGCCATCTGCGGCTGAAAGCCGTGCAGGCGATCCACCGCGATGTAGAGCGGGTTGAGAAACCGCCGGTTCGACGGAGAGAACGGGCTGCAGTGCCTGGGCTTCGACAGGAACAGCGCGTGCAGCGGGTTAAGGCCGATGAAGTCCGCCCCCGCCGCGCCCAGCACCGCCGCCATGTCCGCAAGGTCGCCGAAATCGCCGATGCCCCAGTTGCGTGCCGAGCGAAGCTGATAGAGCTGAAGCGCGACGCCCCAGGCCCGGCCGTCCTCGGGCAGGTAGCACCGGGTGCCGGGATGCGCGCGCAGTTCAGGTTCCGCTGTCAGCGGCCCGGGCCGGTCCGGGTCAGCCCCGAAAGCCTGCAGAAGCTTTTCCAGCGTGGCTTCGGGGGCAAGATGCGCCTCGCCCCCCATTCCCACGTAGGTGGGCTGGATGCCATGCTCCAACGCCCGCTGCGTCAGGTCGCGCGCCTCAGGCATCTTCGCCCGGCGCCAGAACGATGGTGGCCAGCGGCGGCAGCGTCAGCCGCAGCGACTGGTCGCGCCCGTGCCACGCTTCGTCATCCGCCTGCACCAGCCCGTGGTTCCCCAGGTTCGAACCGCCATAGCGCGCGTCGTCGCTGTTCAGGACCTCTCGCCAGAGGCCGGGCACCGGGACGCCGATCCGGTAGTCATAGCGCGGTTCCGGCGTCAGGTTGCAGACCACGACGCAGGGGGCGGAACCGTCATCAGACTTGCGCATGTAGACCAGAACGCTCTGCTCGGCGTCGCTGGCATCGATCCATTCGAAGCCTTCGGGCGAACAGTCCAGCCGGTGCAGCGCAGGACGGTCGCGATAAAGCCGGTTCAGGTCGGCCACCAGCGCCTGCATCCCACTGTGCAGCGGATCGTCCAGCAGGTGCCAGTCCAGCGACCGGTCGTGGTTCCATTCACGCTCCTGCGCGAATTCTCCGCCCATGAATATCAGCTTCTTGCCTGGATGGGTCCACATGAAGCCGAAATAGGCGCGCAGGTTCGCGAACTTCTGCCAGCGGTCCCCGGCCATCTGCCCGATCAGAGAGCCCTTGCCGTGGACGACCTCGTCATGGCTCAGCGGCAGGACGAAGTTCTCCGAGAACGCGTAGACCAGGCCGAAGGTCAGGTCGTGCTGGTGGTGCCGCCTGTGGATCGGGTCGCGCCGGAAATACCCCAGCGTGTCGTGCATCCAGCCCATGTTCCACTTGAAGGCAAAGCCCAGGCCGCCGTCGTCGACGGGCCGGCTGACCTTCGGGAAGGCGGTCGATTCCTCGGCAATGGTGATCGCGCCGGGATGATCCTGCTGCACGCGCTCGTTGACGCCGCGCAAGAACGAGATCGCCTCGAGGTTCTCGTTGCCGCCATACTCGTTCGGGATCCACTCGCCCTGCTTGCGCGAATAATCCAGGTACAGCATGGACGCCACGGCATCGACGCGCAGGGCGTCGACATGGAAGCGGTCGATCCAGTAGAGTGCGCTGGACTGCAGGAAGTTCGCGACTTCCCGGCGGCCGAAATTGTAGATCAGCGTGTTCCAGTCCTGGTGGAAGCCCTGTCGCGGGTCGGCATGTTCGTAAAGCGCGGTGCCGTCGAACTGCGCCAGACCGTGGGCGTCCGAGGGAAAGTGCGCCGGAACCCAGTCGAGAATCACACCGATCCCGGCCTGGTGCAGGCGGTCCACCAGCCGTGCGAAGGACTCCGGGTCGCCGAAGCGGCTGGTCGGGGCAAACAGCCCCACCGGCTGATAGCCCCAGGAGCCCGAGAACGGGTGTTCGCTGACCGGCAGAAACTCGACATGGGTAAAGCCCATCTCGACCACATAGGGCACCAGCAGATCGCCAATGGTATCATAGCTCAGGATCTCGTCGCCGCCACCGCGCCGCCACGATCCCAGATGCACCTCGTAAATCGAGATCGGGGCCCGGGCATCCTGGCGCGCTGCGCGCCCCGCCATCCAGCCGCTGTCGTGCCAGTCATGCTGAGGCAGGCCATCGATGACCGAGGCGGTTTCAGGGGGCAGTTCGTGCGCGAACCCGATCGGGTCGGCCTTCAGCGGCATCCGCTGGCCATGAGCACTGATGATCTCGTACTTGTAGATCTCTCCGGCGCCAACGCCGGGGATGAACAGCTCCCATATGCCCGGCCCGAGGCGCTTGCGCATCGGGTGGCGCCGCCCGTCCCAGGCGTTGAAGTGGCCGACGACGCTGACGCGGCGCGCGTTCGGCGCCCAGACCGCGAAGGACGTGCCCGCGACGCCTTCATGCGTCATCGGGTGCGCGCCCAGCTTGTCATAGAGCTTGCGGTGGCTGCCCTCGGCGATCAGGTATTCGTCCATCTCGCCCAAAACGGGACCGAAGCGATACGGGTCGTCGACCTCCCACTCGTGGCTTCCGGCGGTCATCTTCAGGCGATAATCCCCTGACGGCGCAGGTCCGCAGAAAAAGCCCTCGGGATGGATGCGGGTCAGCTTGGTCGAGCCGCCGGAGGCAATGGCGCAGACCTCGGCCGCCTGCGGCGCAAAGACCCGAAGCTGACCGTCATGCCGTCCCAGGATCGAGAACGGATCGTGGTGGTTGCCACGCAGGATGGCCTCGATGGCCGCGGCGCTCGGGCCGTCGGGGCGGGTTTCGGGAAGGTTTGCCGTCTCGCTCATGGGGCCTCGTCCAGAAGATCAAGGATGCCGCGCAGGGGAAGGCCGACCCAGGTCGGGCGGTTCCCAAGCTCGTATCCGGTTTCGTAGATCGCCTTTTGCAGCAGGAACAGGTCCAGCAGCGCCTGCATGGCGTCGTCGTTGTCGGGCAGGTTCGGCGCGCCTTCGCCATGGCTGCGATAGGCGCCCATGAAGTCCCGCGCAACCGATCGCCGCCATTCCTCGATCCGCGTCGTGGCGCGCTCTGCCCCGGCGGGGGCATCATGGCGGTGGCGCGCCATGACCGAAAGCGCCGCATAGTCGAACGACCGCAGCATGCCGGCCACGTCGCGCAGGGGCGACGATTTAGCACGCCGCTCCTCCAGGGTGCGCGCGGGTTCGCCTTCGAAGTCGATGATGGCGACGTCGTTCTGGGCCAGCAGGACCTGACCCAGGTGGTAGTCGCCATGGATGCGCGACAGCTTGCCGGACGGCGCGATCCCCGATGCCTTGCGGAGGCGCGCCATCAGGTCGTCCTTGCGCTGCTGCAGTTCCCGCGCCAGCGGAAGGGCGTCCTTGGGCAGTTGGTCCTGGGCCTGCTGAAGGCGCGACAGCATCGCCTCGGCCTCGGCTTCGGCGGTGCGGGTCCAGTCGGCCAGATGATCGACCGTCAGATCCTCGGTCGCGAAGGCCGGGTCTTCGGTCGGCGTCGCAAGCGCCTTGTGCAGCTGCGCCGTGCGTTCGCCCAGAAGCGCGCCGATGCTCAGCGGGAAATCGAAGGACGGGGACGTCACGTCCGGCTCCTGCTCGGACGGCCAGGACTCGTGCTCGTTGAACTCCAGCATCAGCGCGTCGAAGATCCCGGTCCAGGCATCGCCGCGGTTGGCGACGAAGGCGAAGGCGGCGGCCAGCACGGTTCGGGCGTCTCCCTCGTGGGTGACCTGGCCCAGATATGCGGGCGTATGCGGGTATCCAGCCGTCTCGGTCAGAAAGCGCGCGACTTCGACATCGGGCTGCTCGCCCTCGCGCAGGCGGCGATAGAGCTTGAGGATGATCTGGTCGGTGAACGCGATCGAGATGTTCGACTGCTCGACCCCCAGCTGGCGCGGATCGCCCGGCTCGGTGATCTCGCGCAGCGCGTCGGTGCCGCTGAAGCGCAGGTCGCCCTTACGGCTGTCGGCCTTCATCGCATCCAGGAAGAGGCCCGGCAGCCGTTCGTCATAGGCGCCGTCGATCAGCGCACCAACACGCGCCGTGTGGCGTGTCTTGGCCAGCGTGTAGGACAGGCGCGGCGCACCCGGGCGCAGATTCTCCTCTCCCCACCGGGCGGACAGCGGCAGGAAGTAGCTGTGCTGTTCGTCCGACAGCGTCACGTCGATCGACACCAACGCGTGATCGGGATCGACCTCGCCCATCGGGGTCATCTTGACCGCACTGATCTTCTCGTCCTTGGCGGCGAACCAGCGCTGCATCGGCAGCCATTGCGGCAGCACGTCGTTCTGGAACTGCGTGCCCTCTCGTCCCTTCAGCGCGGTCAGGACGCGGCCGTCGCGAGTGGTCAGCGTCATGAACTCGGGCAGGATGTCGGGCAGCTGCTCGTGCCAGGCGGGCGTTTCCTCGTCGCTGGCCAGCGCGAACCAGTAGAAGCCATAGGCCGGCAGCGTCAGCATGTAGGGCAGATCACCCACTGGCGGGAAGGCCGACCGCCCGGTCAACTCGACGGGCACCTTGTCGCGGTGACGCGCCAGGTCCAGTTCGACCGCCTGCGCGGCGTCGGACAGGTTGGCCACGCACAGATAGGCGCGATCCTCGTGTTCGCGGATATAGGCCAGGATCTTGCGGTTCCGGGGATAGAGCAGCGTCATCGTGCCCCGCCCGAAGGCCGGGTGCTGGCGGCGCACGGTGATCATCCGGCGCATCCAGTTCAGAAGCGAGGATGGATCGTCGGCCTGCGATTCCACGTTGATGACCTGGTGGCCATAGACAGCATCGATGATTGCCGGCAGATAAAGCTGCTGCGGCTTCGCGGCCGAGAACCCGGCATTGCGGTCGCCAGACCATTGCATCGGCGTCCTGACCCCGTCACGGTCGCCCAGGTAGTAGTTGTCGCCCATGCCGATCTCATCGCCGTAATAGATGATCGGTGTGCCGGGCATGGACAGCAGCAGCGAGTTCAGCAGCTCGATCTTGCGCCGGTCGTTCTGCATCAGCGGCGCCAGCCGGCGGCGGATGCCCAGGTTGATCCGCGCCCGCGTGTCGGCGGCATAGGTCTGCCACAGGTAGTCGCGTTCTTCCGACGTCACCATCTCCAGCGTCAGTTCGTCATGGTTGCGCAGGAAGATGCCCCACTGGCAGGCCTCGGGGATCTCGGGCGTCTGGCGGATGATGTCGGTGATCGGGTGGCGGTCCGCCTGGGCCAACGCCATGTACATCCGCGGCATCAGCGGGAAGTGAAAGCCCATGTGGCATTCGTCGCCGTCGCCGAAATAGGGGCGCGTGTCCTCGGGCCACTGGTTGGCCTCGGCCAGCAGCATCCGGTCGGGGAAATGCGCGTCCAGGTCGGCGCGGATCGCCTTCAGGACATCATGCGTCTCGGGCAGGTTCTCGTTGTTGGTGCCGTCGCGTTCCACCAGATATGGGATCGCGTCCAGCCGCAGCCCGTCGACGCCCATCTCCAGCCACATGCGCATGACCTTCAGGACTTCCTGCAGCACGCGCGGATTGTCGAAGTTCAGGTCGGGCTGGTGCGAATAGAAGCGGTGCCAGTAATAGGCGCCCGCCACCGGGTCCCATGTCCAGTTCGACCGCTCCGTGTCCAGGAAGATGATCCGCGTCTCGGGCCATTTCTCGTCCGTGTCGGACCAGACGTAGTAGTCGCGGGCAGCCGAACCGGGCTTGGCGTGGCGGGCCTTCTGGAACCACGGGTGCTGGTCGCTGGTGTGGTTGATGACCAGTTCGGTGATCACCCGGATGCCGCGCTTGTGCGCCTCGGTCACGAACGCCTTGAAGTCCTTCATGGTCCCATACGACGGGTTGATCGACCTGTAGTCCGAGATGTCATAGCCGTCGTCGCGCAGGGGGGACGGATAGAAGGGCAGCACCCAGATCGCCGTGACGCCCAGCTCCTGCACATAGTCCAGCCGCTGCATCAAGCCCGCGAAATCGCCGATCCCGTCGCCGTTCGAATCCTGGAACGCCTTGATGTGCAACTGATAGATGATCGCGTCCTTGTACCAGTCGGCGCAGTCGCGGTCGATTCCGCCGCGCACGGCAAAGCTGGCTTGGTCTTTCTTCGTCGAGATATTCATCAGCGCGCCACCCCCGGGGCCAGAAGCTGCCACATCACATAGGGCCGTGTCTGAGGATCGAGTTCAAGCCACTGGTACTTGCCGTGCCAGGTGAAGCTGTTGCCGTGGACAAGGTCGCGCACCTCGATGGATGCGTCGTCGGGCAGGCCGAATTCCCACAATGGAACCTCGAACTGGAAGGACTGGACGTTGTGCGGGTCCAGGTTGACGTGGATCAGGACGAAGTTGTCCCCTGCCCGCTTGCCATAGGCCAGCACCTGGTCGCTGCCGGCGTGATAGAACTTGAGGTTCGTGAAATGCCGCAGCGCCGGGTGTTCGTGGCGCAGCCGGTTCACCAGCCGGATGTCGTCCTGAATGTTGCCCGGCTGGTCCATGTCCCAGACACGGATCTGGTACTTCTCCGAGTCCAGATATTCCTCCTTGCCGGGCACGGGGGCGGCGTCGCAGATCTCAAACCCGTTATAGACGCCGTAGTTGCCGCCAAGCGTCGCCGCCAGCACCAGCCGCGTCCGAAAGCCCGGCCGCCCGCTGGTCTGCAGAAAGCGCGGGTTGATGTCAGGGGTGTTGACGAAGAAGTTTGGGCGCATGACTTCCCGACTGTCGCTCTGGGTCAGCTCGATCAGGTAGTCTGTCAGTTCTTCCTTGGTGTTTCGCCACGTGAAATAGGAATAGGACTGCGAAAAGCCGATCTTCGCCAGCCGCTTCATGACCTTCGGTCGGGTGAATGCCTCGGCCAGGAAGATCACTTCAGGATGCTTGGCGCGCACTTCCGCGATCATCCATTCCCAGAACGGGAACGGCTTGGTGTGGGGATTATCGACGCGGAAAATCCTGACGCCGTGCTCCACCCAGAACAGCACGATGTCGCGCAGCGCGTACCACAGGTCCGGCAGGGCCTTGCGATAGAAATGGACGTTGACGATGTCTTCGTACTTCTTGGGCGGATTCTCGGCGAACTTGATGGTGCCGTCGGGGCGCCAGTCGAACCACTCAGGGTGTTCGCGGATCCAGGGGTGGTCGGGCGAACACTGGATGGCAAAGTCGAGCGCAATCTCCAGCCCGTGATCGCGTGCGGCATCGACCAGGCGGCGGAAGTCGTCGAAGCTTCCCAGTTCGGGGTGGATGGAGTCGTGGCCGCCTTCGTCGGAACCGATGGCATAGGGGCTGCCTGGATCGTCGGGCCCTGGTGTCAACGTGTTGTTGCGGCCCTTGCGATTGGTGCGGCCGATGGGATGGATCGGCGGGAAATACAGAACATCGAAGCCGAGGTCACGGACATAGGGCAGCCGCGCGATGACATCGTCGAAGGTGCCGTGCCGATGTTCGTCGTTAGACTGCGACCGGGGCATCAACTCGTACCATGCGCTGAAGGCGGCAGCCTCCCGGTCGGCGAAGACCGGCAGCAGCCTGTAACGCGTGGCGTCGGTGCGGGGGCCGACGTGGCGCATCAGCTCGACCGTCTCGGGTGCGCCGAGACGACCGAAGCGCAGGCCGTCATGTTCATCGCCGCGCATCGCCCCGTCATCCTCGGCCAGAAGCGCCGAGATGGCGCCGCGGCCGGCCTCGTCGGCGCGGCTGTCGGGAGCCAATACGGCCGCGAGCAGGTTGCGACCCTCCTCCAGCTCCAGCGCGATGGACTGGCCGGCGGCGTGCTTCTTGGCGACTTCCTTGCGCCATGTCAGGAACAGGTCGCGCCAAGCCAGGATCGTGACCTCGTATTGGCCGGGCTGCTCGAGGACCATGTTGCCCTGCCAGCGATCGTTTTCCAGGAACCGCATCGGCGCTTCGGTAAAGCTGTCTGTGCCCGCGCGCCTGAACAGAAGGGCCGTGTCGATGCTGTCGTGGCCGTCGGAAAAGATGTCCGCCTGAACCGTGGCCGTCTGTCCGGCAACGACCTTGGCCGAGAACCGCCCGCCATCGATCTCGATCGAGACGCCCTCGATGGCAATGCGCGACCGCGAGAGTGCCTTCAGCGCCTCCTGACCCGTCATCGGTTGAGAGACATCGTTGTCCGAGACGTAGTGCTCTGCCATTTCACGCTCCCCGAAAATGCCTTGGATGAACAGTCTGACGGATGAATTGTTCCATTCCGCCCGGCCCGCGTCGGCCCTTGTCGGGGAACAAAGTGCGGCTGCCGCGGTTCCGGGCACCCCGAGGAACAAGAGGCCTCCATGCGCCACGACGCGATCATCATCGGCGGCAGCTATTCCGGCATGTCGGCGGCCCTGCAACTGCTGCGCGCGCGCCGTAGCATCCTGGTCATCGATTCGGGCAGACCGCGCAATCACCCCGCCAGTCACGCGCATGCGGTGCTGGGCGGCGACGGCGTCGCGCGCGACACGCTGGCCTCGGACGCCCGAGAACAACTGGCGCGCTATCCGACGCTGACGTGGGTTGATGGCACGGCTACCGGAGTCACGGGCAGCCTCGACAACTTTCGGGTCACGACCGGTGACGGGCAGGTCCATGAGGGTCGCCGCGTCCTCTTTGCCATCGGCGTGTCCGATACCTTGCCGGCCATTCCCGGCCTTGCCGATCAGTGGGGGAAGACGGTCTTCCACTGCCCCTATTGCCACGCCTACGAACTGAACAAGGGTCCCATCGCTGTCATCGCCGTCGGTGCGCGGTCTCTGGACCAGGTGCGACTGCTGACCGATTGGGGGCCGGTCACGCTGCTCTGCAACCGGTCCCTGACACTGGGTCGCGCGACCCGGGCCGCGTTGGAGCACCTGAAGGTAGCGGTCGAGGAAACCGCCATCTCGCACGTTGCTCCCGGTCGTGTTCACCTGGCCGACGACCGTATTCTATCCGCCGCGGGCATCTTCACCAGCTCGGCCACGGCACCCGCCGGTGCGCTTGCTCGCGAATTTGGCTGCCGGCTGTCCGAACTGCCGACCGAGCAGTTCATCGTCACGACCGACCGCCGCGAAACCTCCGTCGCCGGCGCTTATGCCTGCGGGGACGCCGCCCTCAGCCACCACTCCATCAGCCTCGCCATGGCGGACGGCGCATGGGCAGGATCGCAGATCCACCACGACCTGGTCCAGTGCTGACCTCCGCCCGGCCGAAAAGGGAACCGGCAGCCGCTCGACCACTTAGCCTTCAACAACCGGGCCTTACACCCGTCCTGCTCGACATGCCGCAATCCCTCAAAAAGCCCTTGTCCTGCTCTGACGACATCCATATACGGGTCGACGGAGACGTGGCCGAGTGGTCGAAGGCACACCCCTGCTAAGGGTGCAGGCCCGAAAGGGTCTCGAGGGTTCGAATCCCTTCGTCTCCGCCACTACCCTTTTCCAAGTTTCTAATTATCGGGCGTTTTTTGCTGTCGATCAGCCTTGGGGTAGCGACCGGGGTAGCATTGTCTCGTCTTGAGGTATTGGATCATTCCCCCTTTGCAAGATAGGCGCTCACGCAGGCGCAGGGAAGTCCAGGCCGGAATCATCACTCTGACAGCCTGAAGCCACCTCTGACGCCAAGCGCGTTTTCTTCAGCCGAGATCGGATGATGCCGTTCAGCCGGTCCATCGACAGAACGCGCGGCACGCCATTTGGTGGAAGGAATGCCGCAACTGTGACCTCGGGATTGCGCGTCGTCAGCGCCTTCAGCCGCTCCGCGCCTCCAGGCTCCCGCGCTAGCACTGCCCTGAGGCATCGCGGGGTCAGGATGAGCACCGGGCTGGTCTGCTCCTCCACGTCCGGCCCATGCTGCACGAGCTCGTGCCACAGCGTTACTGCGTGTTGGCGCAGGCAAAGGTCTGCTGTTAGGTGAACGGGCTGTCGCCCTCGCAGCCTTGCGCCCATGTGTGTCCGCAGCGCGGCCAGGGTCCCGGCTAAGGGAGTTCCGGGCTCACCGGGTCGCGGGGGCGGCAATGCCGTGTCGTGCCGGCTGATCACCCACTGCTTCGCCCGCGCGAGTGCCCCCGCAAAGGTCTTCGCCAGCGAGCTGTCCAGCTTGCCGCGCCGCTCCAATAGAACGATGTCCGGACGGATGCCGACCGCGCTGCCGTCATCGAAGCGCACCTCGACAGTCGGGCTACCCTGGCGGATGACGGGATGGGCCGTGAGGCCAAGCCCGCGACAGATGCGCCGGGCGAGCAGCAGCAACGCTACGACCCGCGTTCGCCTTCGAACAAGTCGTCGCCGAGTGCGGCGACGGTCCGGTTCAGCGAGGCCTGCCCATCGATCAGCAGACGCTGAGCCGCCATGACTTCCTGGATCTGCGCGGTCAGACCCCGGACCTCCTCCCGCTGCTCGCGCTGCGCCGAGATCAGGGTGGCCAGATCCTGCGCGATCTTCTGGGTCGAGACGAGGATCTGGCGCAGGGCCTCGGCCAGCTGCCGGCCCAGTTCCTCCTGGTCCTTCGGTCGGCGCAGCAGATCCAGAAGCGCGGTCAGCGGCAGCACCGTCTCGTAGGTCTCGCTCGAGACGTGCTGGATCTCCCGCTGCCGGTCCAGGAGCAGGCGCAGGGCCTGCAGGACCTCCGGCGTGATCGGGGCCCGCGAGGGATGGTTGGCGCGACCTGCCCGAAAAGTTCGGCAAGTGGTCCAGCGTCCACCGCCGGTTTCGGCCGTTCGAGAGCGTCCGGTGGGAAGACGATCCACCGGATCGTTTTCTGGACCACCTTCCACTTCGCGACCAAGATCCACCTCCGGGTCAACGGTGCAGGCTCCCCATGAGGTCGCATATTTCGCCGGGCCAGACGTCGGACCATCTGGGCTTCGATCTGGCCATGGACGACAACCTGCCGGAACCTTGCGTCCTGCTGGCCGATCGCGACCATGCCTCTGACAAGGTTCGCGAAACATGGAGGCGCGCAACGTCGTGCCCGTGACACCCATGCGGAAGTCACGGAAGCTGCGTGGCTGTCGACCGCAAGCCCTTACCGGCTGCGGAACCTTGTCGCGCGGTGCTTCAACAAGCTCGAAAACGCCCGCCGCGTCGCCTACCCGCTACGACAAGACCGCCGAGAGCTTCCCAGGCTTCATCGACATCACCTCGATCCGCCTCTGGATCCGCCATTTGTCAACATGACGTAACCATCTTAGCTGTCTGTCGTGTCCTCAGGGGCACCTTCCGCCACGTCTGGCTCTTTGCACGCCCAGCCATGCGCCTGGTGACGTAGGTTCGGCCGTCGAACACTGTCGCCCACCCACTGCCATCAAACCGGTAGGCGGGCATCCACTTCCCCGTTGCGCCGATCCGCCAACTGGCCTGTTGACAGGCCAATTTGCTTTGCCTAGATCAGCGTCATTGGCACTCGCATGCCGTGAGTGCCAACAGAGCAACACTGCAACCTGAAACATCGGAGTGTTCCAAATGACATTCAAACCGCTGCATGACCGCGTTCTGGTCCGCCGCGTCCAGGGCGAAGAGAAGACCAAGGGTGGTCTGATTATCCCCGACAACGCCAAGGAAAAGCCCGCCGAGGGCGAGATCATCTCGGTCGGCGATGGCGCGCGCAAGGACTCGGGCGAACTGATCGCACCGTCGGTCAAGGCGGGCGACCGCGTCCTGTTCGGCAAGTGGTCGGGCACCGAAGTCACGGTCGACGGCGAAGAGCTGCTGATCATGAAGGAAAGCGACATCCTGGGCATCATCGCCTGATTTCGCGACCTTTCCTTCAACGATAAATTCAGGAGAACCAAATGGCATCGAAAGAAGTCAAGTTCAGCACGGACGCGCGCGACCGGATGCTGAAGGGCGTGAACATCCTGGCCGACGCGGTCAAGGTGACGCTTGGCCCGAAGGGCCGCAACGTGGTGATCGACAAGTCCTTCGGCGCGCCGCGCATCACCAAGGACGGCGTGTCGGTTGCAAAGGAAATCGAACTCTCCGACAAGTTCGAGAACATGGGCGCCCAGATGGTCCGCGAAGTCGCTTCGCGCACCAATGACGAGGCCGGTGACGGCACCACCACCGCGACGGTTCTGGCCCAGGCCATCGTGAAAGAGGGCATGAAGGCGGTCGCCGCCGGCATGAACCCGATGGATCTGAAGCGCGGCATCGACCAGGCCACCCTGAAGGTCGTCGAGGCCATCAAAGCCGCAGCACGTCCGGTGAACGACAGCGACGAAGTCGCCCAGGTCGGCACCATCTCGGCAAACGGCGAAGCCCAGATCGGCCGCTTCATCGCAGACGCGATGCAGAAGGTCGGCAACGAGGGTGTCATCACCGTCGAAGAGAACAAGGGGATGGAGACCGAGGTCGAAGTCGTCGAAGGCATGCAGTTCGACCGCGGCTATCTGTCGCCCTACTTCGTGACCAACCCCGACAAGATGGTCGCCGAACTGGAAGACGCCTACATCCTGCTGCACGAGAAGAAGCTCTCGTCGCTGCAGCCGATGGTTCCGCTGCTGGAGGCCGTGATCCAGTCGGGCAAGCCGCTGATCATCGTGGCCGAGGATGTCGAAGGCGAGGCTCTGGCCACGCTGGTCGTCAACAAGCTGCGCGGCGGCCTGAAGATCGCTGCCGTCAAGGCTCCGGGCTTCGGTGATCGTCGCAAGGCCATGCTGCAGGACATCGCGATCCTGACCGGCGGCCAGGTCATCAGCGAAGACCTGGGCATGAAGCTGGAGAATGTCGGCATCGACATGCTGGGCCGCGCCAAGAAGGTCACGATCAACAAGGACAACACCACCATCGTCGACGGTGCTGGTGAAAAGGCCGAGATCGAAGCCCGCGTGTCGCAGATCCGCCAGCAGATCGAGGAAACCACCTCGGACTACGACAAGGAAAAGCTGCAGGAGCGCGTGGCCAAGCTGGCCGGCGGTGTTGCCGTGATCCGCGTCGGCGGCATGAGCGAGATCGAAGTGAAAGAGCGCAAGGACCGCGTTGACGATGCGCTGAACGCGACCCGTGCGGCCGTTCAGGAAGGCGTTGTCGTCGGCGGCGGCGTGGCCCTGGTTCAGGGTGGCAAGGCTCTCGACGGCCTGACCGGAGCGAACAGCGACCAGGATGCCGGGATCGCCATCGTGCGCCGCGCACTGGAAGCTCCGATGCGCCAGATCGCCGAGAACGCGGGCGTCGACGGCGCCGTGGTTGCCGGCAAGGTCCGCGAGTCCTCGGACAAGGCCTTCGGCTTCAACGCGCAGACCGAAGAATATGGGGACATGTTCAAGTTCGGCGTGATCGACCCGGCCAAGGTCGTGCGCACCGCGCTGGAAGACGCAGCCTCGGTTGCCGGCCTGCTGATCACCACCGAAGCCATGATCGCCGAAAAGCCCGAGCCCAAGGGCCAGGGTGCCGGCGGCGGCATGCCCGACATGGGCGGCATGGGCGGGATGATGTAATCATCCCCCTACCCCAGACAGACGAAAGGGCGCTCGAAAGAGCGCCCTTTTTAATGACCTGCCGCTGCCCAGATGAATGTCAGGACAGGATGCCCTCGACGTTCATCGACTTGCAGAGCGACTGGAACCGTGCGTGGGCGACCTCGCCCATCAGTTCGCGGCCGGTCTTCGTGAGCCGCAGTTCCAGCGACTTGCCGGGGATCACCTGCAGCGTCCCCGCATCGGCCGGATCGTCGATCGCGAACATCGCGCCGAAGCGCATCGCCTTGCCCAGGATCTCGGCGGACAAGATCTCGGGTTCGCCCAGCAGGTCGAACAGCGGCGCCATCTGCGACTGTGCCCGGTTGTTCTTGTAGCGGTGCAGCAGGGCCAGCCCCAGGTAGATCCGCTCAGGGTGGCTGAGCGCCGCCATGTTGGCACGCGTGACGTTGTCGAAGCAGGCCTCGGCCCGATAGTCGGGGTGCGCGCGCCAGGCGGTGTCGTGCAGCAGGCAAGCGGCCCGCATCAGGCGGTCGCGTTTTTCGGACATGTCCGGGAACAGCGGCAGCAGGAAGTGATAGAGCTTCTTGCCGAAGCCAGGCATGCGCGACATCTGCTTTTCCGTGAACCGCGCGGCCTCGATCAGCGGATCACGGCGGCGCAACGTCTCGGACATGTGTTCATAGAGCAGCCCCTCGCGGATCCCATAGCTGGAGATGAACAGCTCGGACGGAGTGAAGACCTCCACCAACTGCGACAGCACCTTCGAGGCCAGCGGAACAAGCTCGATCCGCGACGACGAGATGCCGACACTGCCACGCAAGGTGTTCAGGTCGTGCTGGCCGATCCAGTTGATCGTGTCGGCGGCCGTCTCGGGCGTCATGCGGTATTCGTGCAGAACCGTCATTGGATAGCTCAGCCGCTCCATGTCCAGCCGGGCTATGGCGCGCCAGGACCCGCCGACAAGGTAGATCCGCTCGTGGTGGCTGCCCATCTCCTCGGCCAACTGGCTGAGGATGCCCGCGATGTGGTCGCGCAGCTTGTTCGGCGCAATCTGCTGCAACCGGAACGGCCCCAGTTGAGAGGTGACACGCCGCCCAACCTTGCCGTCGGCAACCTCGGCCAATTCCATCGAGTTTCCACCGATGTCGCACACAAGGCCGCGCGCATCCGGCCACCCCAGCAGCACGCCTTGCGCGGACAGGCGCGCCTCTTCCTCTCCGTCGATCACGTGCAGCTTCAGGCCGGTCTCGCGTTCGACGCGCCGCTGGAAGTCCGGGCCGTCAGCGGCCTCGCGGACAGCGGCGGTGGCGACGCATGTCAGCGGCTCGATGTCCATGCTGCGGCCGAGGGCCGCGAAGCGCGCAAGGGCGGAAAAGCCGCGCTCCACGCCCTTCGGGTTCAACCTGCCGGTCTTGGCCATGTCCTGGCCCAGGCCGGCCATGACCTTCTCGTTGTAGAAGTATGCCGGCGACCTTGCTGCGCCGTCGAAGACGACGAGGCGGATCGAGTTCGATCCGACGTCGACGACGCCGACCCTTTTCAGCGCCCGCTTGGGCAGCTTGCGGAACTTTGCATTGAAGGGCTCAATCATGGCCCCACTGGTGGTCCGCACGCCGTTCATCTTCGCGCCTCTTGTCTGTTCGCCGTTGGTTCCCGCAGGGGACATGCGTTAATCCGCCGAATGCGTCAACGCCGGAACGTCCCTTGCACCGGCTGTACCCCGACCGGAAAGGGACGGATTTTCCATGAAGAAACGATGACAATCGAACAGGTCGTCCTGTCCTTCGGGAAGGTAACGCAGGAAGCGCCCGTCCGGCTGCATCAGCCAGCTCTGCGCTTCGTCCGCCATGTTGGCCGCCATCACCTGGCTGACGATCTGCGCCTTGACCGTGTCATTGACGCATTCGACCAGCGTTTCGACCCTGCGGTTCAGGTTGCGATCCATCCAGTCGGCAGAGCTGATGAAGACCCGCGCCTTGGCCGACGGCAGTCCCTGACCATTGCCGAAGCAGACGATCCGCGAATGCTCTAGATATCGCCCGACGATGGACTTTACGCGAATATTCTCGGACAACCCTTTGATCCCCGGTCGGATTCCGCAGATCCCGCGGATCACCAGGCTGATCTTGACGCCGGCGGCGCTGGCCGTATAGAGCGCCTCGATCACGTCGCGTTCGATCAGCGAATTCATCTTGGCCCAGATCGCCGCCGGCTTGCCTTTGCTGGCAAACTCGGCCTCGTGCAGGATCATCTCGATCAGGCGGGTCTTCATGTTGATCGGTGAAATGGCCAGGTTCTCCAATCCGGCAGGTTGAACATAACCCGACAAGTAGTTGAAAACCTTAGTCGCATCCCGCCCAAGTGCCGGATCGCAGGTGAACAGCGACAGGTCGGTGTAGATCCGCGCCGTGATCGGGTGATAGTTGCCGGTGCCATAGTGAGTATAGGTCACCAGCCGGTCGCCCTCGCGTCGGACCACGGTGCTGATCTTGGCATGGGTCTTGTAGTTCACGAACCCATAGACGACATGCGCGCCTGCCCGCTCCAGCCGGCGGGACTGGCGGATGTTGGCGGCCTCGTCGAAGCGGGCCTTGAGTTCGACCAGCGCGGTCACCGACTTTCCCGCCTCGGCGGCCTCGCAGAGGGCGTCGACTATGGGGCTGTCGCGGCTGGTGCGATAGAGCGTTTGCTTGATCGCCAGCACGTCGGGATCGCGCGCCGCCTGCGCCAGGAAGCGCACCACCATGTCGAAGGTCTCGTAGGGGTGGTGCAGCAGCATGTCCTTTTGCCGGATGGCCGCGAACATGTCGCCGTCATGGTCCTGCACCCGTTCCGGTACCCGGGGCGTGAAGGCCGGCCACAAAAGCTCGCGCCGGTGGTCCAGCACCAGTTCCTTGAGGTCGGCCATGCCCAGCAGGCCCTCAACCTCGATCACCTCGTCGGGGCCGACCTCAAGCTCTTCCATGATCAGCCGGCGCAGCCGGTCCGGCGCGCCTGCGGTGATTTTCAGGCGGATGACGCTGCCGCGGCGGCGGCGCTTCAGCGCGGTCTCGAATTCACGCACGAGGTCCTCGGCCTCTTCCTCGACCTCCAGGTCGCTGTCGCGCAGGACGCGGAAGCTGCAATGGCCGATGTCGGTATAGCCCGGGAACAGGCTGGAGAGGTGCATCAGCAGCAGGTCTTCCAGCTTCAGGAACCGCTCTCCTCCCGGCAGGGGCACGAAGCGCGGCAGTTGTGCCGGGATCGGCAGCAACGCCTGCATCTGCCGGCGGTCGGTCTCGCGCGCCAGTTCCAGCGCCAGCGAGAAACCGGCATTCGGGATGAACGGGAACGGATGGGCGGGGTCGATGGCCAGCGGCGACAGGACCGGGAAGACGCGGTTCTCGAAGTAGTCGTGGAGAAACTCCTCCTCGGGACGCGTCAACCGCTGGCGGGACAGGATGACGATGCCCTCCTGCTCCATCTCGCGACGAAGCGCGTTCCAGACCCCCTGCTGCGCGCCCATCAGGCGCCGCGCGTCGGCGTTGATCAGCGCCAATTGCTCGGTCGGGCTCAGCCCGTCATCCGAGGGCGTGGTGCTGCCCTCGCGCATCAACTCGCGCAGGCCGGCCACGCGGACGGTATAGAACTCGTCCAGGTTGGTCGCGCTGATCGACACGAAGCGCAACCGCTCCAGCAGCGGCACGCGTGGATTTCGCGCCTCGTCGAGAACCCGCCAGTTGAAGGACAGCCAGCTGAGTTCGCGATTGAAGAAGCGGGCAGCGCCCTCGGGGATGCCGTCCGGCAGATCCTTGGGCTCGAGAAACGGGGTACGCAGAAAATCGGCTTGGGTCATCGGTTTCCGGTCGCATGCTGAGGTGCGATCATGCCTCAGCGTCGGACAATTTGTCCAGCAGATCGGCTGCGATGCGGCGGGTGACCGGGCCTTTCTCGGCCATCGCGGCGACGTCCATCTCGGCCACAAGTCGCCGCGCCAAGCCGAGGTCACGGTCCATGTGCAGGACCAGCCAGTCGATCAGCCCCGCCGGCACCGCCAACTGCCTGTCGGCGAAAAGCTTCACCAGCACCGCGGCCAGAAGCGCCTCGTCCGGCGGGCCCAGCAGGACCTGCGGCATCGCGTCCATGCGCGAGCGCAGGTCCGGCAGCACCAGCCCCCAGTCCCGTGGCGGGCGGCGGGCTGTCAGCAGCAGCAGGCATTCGCGCGGCCCGCAGAGGTTCCACAGGTGAAACAGCGCCTGCTCGGCCCCGGCGGCAAAGCCCGCATGGTCCGCGTCCTCGACCACCACGGCACCGCCCTCGGCCGCAATCAGGTCCGCAGCTTCGGGGCGCAGGGCGCTTGCGCTGATCCGGCGCGCGCCGTTCTCGGCCGCCCAGAACGCCGCCAGGTGCGTCTTTCCCGACCCTTCGGGCCCGATCAGCAACATCCTGCCCTGCGGCCAGTCCTGCGGCCGGTCGAGCGCCCGCAGCGCCGCCTGGTTGGCAGGCGCCGGCAGGAAGTCAGCCCGCGCATGGGCGGGCGGTGTCGTCAGGTCCAGCGTCAGCTGGCGGGACAGCGGGAACAGGGTCACGCGGCCTCGCTAGCTCCGCTCGCGGCGGTTCAGGTCGTCCTGCATTGTGGCGATCTGTTGTTGGCTGCGGGCGCGGTCGACGGCCAGGCGCGCGGCGCGCAGCCGGTCGGCGACGGTGCCCGCGGGGACCATCTCGACCAGGATGGGCTGGGCGGGCTCCACCGGCTCGGACTGGCCGGTGTAGAGCACGCTTTCCCGGTACCGGGCGATCAGGAAGCGGGCCAGCACCCCCAAAGCCGCCGCCATCGGAACCGCCATGACAAGGCCCACGAAGCCGAAGAGCGCGCCGAAGACCGACAGTGCAAGCAGCAGCCAGACGGGGTGCAGGCCGACATGGCCCCCGACGATCTTGGGCTGCAGGTAGTTGCCCTCGACCACCTGCCCGACCGCAAAGATCGCGACAACCGCGCCGATCCACAGGGGATCACCCCAGAAGCTGAACAGCGCCACGCCGATGGCGGTCGCCCCGCCGATCAGGACGCCGACATAGGGGATGAAGGACAGCACCGCCGCCATGATGCCGATGAAGAAGCCGAAGGGCAGGCCCACGAACATCAGGGCGAGCGCATACCACGTCCCCAGGATCAGGATCACGACGCCCTGCCCGCGCACGAAGCCGGCCAGCGCATCGTCGATCTCGGTCGCAAGGCGGCGGATGACGGGGGCATGTTCGCGCGGCAGGTGGCGGTCGATCTCGGCCACCATGTTGTCCCAATCGAGCAGCAGGTAGAAGGCAACGACGGGCACGATCACCAGAAGCGCGACCGTCCCGATCGCGCCGCGCACCGATCCAAGCAGCGTCGATGCGACGCGGCCCGCCTGCTCACCCAGCGCGGCCTGCAGGTCGGTCAGCGTCTGCTGCAGCCCGCCGGCATGCGGAATCGCGCCGGGAAAGCGAGCGTCGGCGAAGGCGCGCGCCTGTTCCAGCATCTGGGGGGCGATCTCGATCAGCGCGGCCGCTTGGCGGAACAGGATCGGCACGACCAGCAGAACGGTGGCGATGAAGGCCAGCACCACGATCACCGTGATCAGCACCACCGACATCGTGCGCGACAGGCCCGCCCGCTCCAACCGGTCGGCGACCGGGTCCAGCAGATAGGCGACGCCTGCGCCGATGATGAAGGGCAGCACCGCCTGGCCCAGCAGCCACAAGGTCAGCAGCAGGACCAGCGCGGCGAGGCCCCACCACTTGACCTGCTTGCGTACGGGGTTGCGCATGATCTCGACCTTTGCCCTGAAGTTGGGGCGAATGTGCCGCCACGCGCGACCGGTTGCAAGCGCCATGCTTGGCAAGGCGGGGCCGATCCGGTATCGCTGCGCGAAACCGTTTCGAAGGACCCAAACATGCGCCTGTCGCGATATTTCCTGCCCGTCCTGAAGGAAGACCCGAAAGAGGCGCAGATCGTCAGTCACCGCCTGATGCTGCGCGCGGGCATGATCAAGCAGCAGGCGGCGGGCATCTATTCCTGGCTGCCCCTGGGCTTCAAGGTGCTGCGCCGGATCGAGCAGATCGTCCACGACGAACAGCAGCGCGCCGGCCACATCCCGATGCTGATGCCGACGCTGCAGCCCGCCGACCTGTGGCGCGAATCCGGCCGCTATGACGACTATGGCGAGGAGATGCTGCGCATCCGCGACCGCCAAAAGCGCGACCTGCTGTACGGGCCCACGAACGAGGAGATGATCACCGACATCTTCCGCAGCCACGTGAACAGCTACAAGGACCTGCCGCTGACGCTGTACCACATCCAGTGGAAGTTCCGCGACGAGATCCGCCCCCGTTTCGGCGTGATGCGCGGACGCGAGTTCCTGATGAAGGACGGCTATACCTTCGATCTGACCAAGGAAGACGCGCTGCATGCCTATAACCGGCACCTGGTCAGCTATCTGCGCAGCTATGAGCGGATGGGCCTGCAGGCGATCCCGATGCGCGCCGATGGCGGGCCGATCGGCGGCGACTATACGCATGAATTTTTGGTGCTGGCGGAAACCGGCGAATCCGAGGTCTTCTATGACAGCCACATCACCGACCTGACCTTCGGCGACCGGCAGATCGACTATGACAGCGTGGAAGAGTGCCAGGCGGTGCTGGACGAATTCACCAGCCGCTATGCCCGCACCGATGAGACGCATGACCAGGCGATCTTCGACCAGGTGCCAGAGGAACGCCGTCGCACCGCACGCGGGATCGAGGTCGGGCAGATCTTCTATTTCGGCACCAAGTATTCCGAACCCATGGGCGCGACCGTCGTCGGTCCCGACGGGCAGCGCGTGCCGGTCCACATGGGCAGCCACGGCATCGGCGTCAGCCGCCTGCTGGGCGCGATCATCGAGGCCAACCACGACGACCGCGGGATCATCTGGCCCGAGGGTGTCACGCCATTCCATGTCGGCATTGTCAACCTGAAGCAGGGCGACAACTCGACCGACAGTGCCTGCGAGGCGATCTATGCCGAACTGCAGGCCCGGGGCCTCGACCCGCTCTATGACGACCGTGACGAGCGTGCTGGCGCCAAATTCGCGTCGATGGACCTGATCGGCCTGCCCTGGCGCATCACGGTGGGTCCCCGCGGCCTGGCTTCCAACAAGGTCGAACTGACGAACCGCCGCACCGGCACCAGCGAGGAACTGTCGCCCAAGGACGCCATCGCGCGCCTGGTTCAGATCTATCAGCCGGTGCTGGGGCTGACCGTTCAGGACCGCTGAGCGAACGCGGGTGCCGCGGCGGAAACTGCCGCAGCGTCACCTGCCGAATTGACCAAAAAGCATGCTTCCGCGCACGATGACGCCCCTTTCTTTTTGACTGGGGCGCTTCTAACCTGCCGGCAGGACAATGTTCCAACTGGGAGACGACCACATGAAAAAACTTCTTCTTGCGACCGCCGCCGGTGCGCTTCTGGCCGGTGCCGCTGGCGCTGAAGAAATCAAGCTGGGCGTATCGCTCGGCTTCACGGGTCCGCTGGAATCGATGGCACCGGGCATGCAGAGCGGCGCGGAACTGGCGATGAAGGAGGTCAGCGACTCGGGCCTGCTGCTGGACGGATCGACCGTCACCAGCGTCACGGGCGACTCGACCTGCATCGACGCTGCCGCCGCGACCGCGACCGTCGAACGCCTGATCACCGCCGAGAACGTCAAGGGCATCGTCGGCGGCATGTGTTCGGGCGAGACGATCGCCTCGCTGGAAAACGTCGCCAAGCCGAACGGCATCGTGATGATCTCACCCTCGGCGACGTCGCCCGCCCTGTCGACGATCGAGGATGACGGCCTGTTCTTCCGCACCTCGCCGTCGGACGCGCGCCAGGGCGAAGTGATGGCCAATATCATCATGGAGCGCGGCATCGACACGGTGGCCGTGACTTATACCAACAACGACTACGGCAAGGGCCTGGCTGACAGCTTCCAGGCCGCGTTCGAGGAAAAGGGCGGCACCGTCACGGTGAACAGCGCCCATGACGACGGCAAGGCCGACTACTCGGCCGAAGTGGCGGCCCTGTCGGCAGCCGGCGGCGATGCGCTGGTCGTTGCGGGCTACGTCGACCAAGGCGGTTCGGGCATCGTGCGGGCCGCGCTTGACACCGGCGCCTTCGATACCTTCGTTTTCCCTGACGGCATGGTCGGCCAGGCGCTGGAAGACAACTTCGGCACCGAGATCGAGGGCAGCTTCGGCCAGAACCCCGCCGCCGAGGGCGAAGGCCGCGAGACCTATCTGAGCATGGCCGAAGAGGCGGGCTTCGACGGTTCGGGCGCCTTCTCGGCCGAGGCTTATGACGCGGCTGCGCTGATGCTTCTGGCGATGGCAAAGGCCGGGTCGTCCGACCCGGCGACCTACAAGGGCAGCATCATGGATGTCGCCAACGAGCCGGGCGAAAAGATCATGCCGGGCGACCTGGCCAAGGCGCTGGAGATCATCAATGGCGGCGGCGATGTCGACTATGTCGGCGCCACTGCCGTCGAGATGGTCGGCGAGGGCGAATCCGCCGGCGTCTATCGCGAGATCCAGTTCACCGACGGCAAGATCGAGGTCGTCGGCTATCGTTGATCGATCTTGACACGGATCGGCCCGGCATCTGCGATGCCGGGCCATTTCAATGATATAACAGCATGTTGCTGAAAAATCTTCACCTAGAATGTGAAGATGGGGATGTAGAAGAATGATCAGGGTCGAGGACCTTCACAGACATTTCGGCGGCTTCCGCGCCGTCGATGGCGCCAGCATGACGATCGAGACGGGCTCGATCACCGGGCTGATCGGCCCGAACGGGGCTGGGAAATCGACGCTGTTCAACGTCATCGCGGGCGTCCTGCCTCCGACATCGGGCCGGGTCTTCATGGATGGCGAGGACATCACGGGCCTGCCCCCTCATACGCTGTTCCATATGGGCCTGCTGCGGACCTTCCAGATGGCGCATGAATTTTCGTCGATGACGGTGCGGGAGAACCTGATGATGGTCCCCGGCGCGCAGGCGGGCGAGACGATCTGGAAGACCTGGTTCCAGCGCGGCCGAATTGAACGCGAAGAAGCCGAACTGAAGCGCAAGGCCGACGAGGTGCTGGACTTCCTGACCATCCGCCACCTGACCCACGAAAAGGCCGGCAACTTGTCGGGCGGCCAGAAGAAGCTGCTGGAACTGGGCCGCACGATGATGGTCGATGCCAAGATCGTCTTCCTGGACGAGGTCGGCGCCGGCGTGAACCGCACCCTGCTTATGACCATTGCCGATGCGATCATCCGCCTCAACAAGGAGCGCGGCTATACCTTCTGCGTGATCGAACACGACATGGACTTCATCGGAAAGCTTTGCGACCCGGTGATCGTCATGGCCGAGGGCAAGGTCCTGGCAAAAGGCAGCGCCCAGGACATCATGCAGAACGAGGCCGTGATCGAGGCCTATCTGGGCACCGGCCTCAAGAACAAGGATATGGTGGGCGCATGAGTGATCAGGACGCAGTCTTCGGCAAGCGCGGCAATCGCGACCGGTCGGTGGTGAACCCGCAGGGCCGTGGCACCGCCGATGGAGAGCGCAGGTCAGGGCCGACTGGACCGGGCCGCACCGGTGATCCCTTCCTGATCGGCGAGAACATGACCGGCGGCTATGGCAAGGGCGCCGACATCCTGCACGACTGCACCATCGCGGTCGAGGCGGGCCAGATCGCCGTCATCGTCGGCCCGAACGGCGCCGGAAAATCGACGGCGATGAAGGCCATCTTCGGCATGCTGAACCTGCGCCAGGGCAGCGTGCGCCTGAACGGCCAGGACATCACCGCCCTGAACCCTCAGGACCGGGTCAAGGCGGGCATGGGGTTCGTCCCGCAGGTCAACAACATCTTCCCGTCCATGACGGTCGAGGAGAACCTGGAGATGGGTGCCTATATCCGCAACGACGACATCAAGCAGACGATGGCACAGGTCTATGACCTGTTTCCAGCCGTCGCGGAAAAGCGTCGCCAGGCCGCCGGAGAACTGTCGGGCGGTCAGCGCCAGCAGGTCGCAGTTGGCCGTGCGCTGATGACGCAGCCGAAGGTGCTGATGCTGGACGAACCGACCGCCGGCGTCAGCCCGATCGTCATGGACGAGTTGTTCGACCGCATCATCGCCATCGCGCGGGGCGGGCTGCCGGTCCTGATGGTCGAACAGAACGCGCGCCAAGCGATGATGATCGCCGACAAGGCCTATGTGCTTGTGCAGGGGGCAAACGCCCATACCGGCACCGGCCACGAACTGATGCAGAACGACGAGGTGCGCCGCACCTTCCTGGGGGGCTGAGCCGTGGATATCCTGAACGCCCTCGTGGTATTTCTGAACTTCGTCTTCATCCCCGCCGCGGCCTATGGCGCGCAGCTGGCGCTTGGTGCGCTTGGCGTGACGCTGATCTATGGGATCCTGCGATTCTCCAACTTCGCGCATGGCGACACCATGGCCATCGGGACGGCGATCGTGATCCTGCTGACCTGGGGCCTGCAGGCCATCGGCATCACGGCCGGGCCGCTGCCGACCGCGCTGATTGCCCTGCCCCTGGGCATCGCGCTGACGGCGCTGCTGGTGCTGGGCACCGACCGCGCCGTCTATCGGTTCTACCGTCGGCAGAAGGCGGCGCCGATCATCCTGGTCATGGCCTCGGTCGGCGTGATGTTCGTGATGAACGGCCTGACGCGCCTGTTGATCGGAGTGGATGAATACCGCTTCGACGACGGCGAGCGGTTCATCATCGACGTCCGGTCCTTTCGCGAGATGACCGGTCTGCCCGAGGGGCTGGCCCTGCGGTCCACGCAGGCGCTGACGCTGGTCGTGGCGGTGCTGGTGGTGATCGCGCTCTTCTGGTTCCTGAACCGGACGAAATCCGGCAAGGCGATGCGCGCCTATTCCGACAATGAGGATCTGGCCCTGCTGTCGGGCATCGATCCCGAACGCGTCGTGCGGCTGACCTGGATCATCGCCGCGGGTCTGGCGACCATCGCCGGGACGCTTTACGGGCTGGACAAGTCGTTCAAGGCCTTCAACTATTTCCAGATACTGCTGCCGATCTTCGCAGCGGCCATTGTCGGCGGCCTCGGCAACCCGGTCGGCGCCATTGCTGGCGGCTTCCTAGTGGCGTTCTCGGAGGTCGCCGTGACCTACCCCTGGATCAAGATCGTGGGCTATGTCGCGCCTTGGTACGAACCGGGGGGGCTGATGCAGCTTCTGGGGACGGAGTACAAGTTCGCGGTCAGCTTCGTGATCCTGATCGTCGTGCTGCTGTTCAGGCCGACCGGCCTTTTCCGCGGCAGATCGGTTTAAGGGGACACGACCATGGCAACCAATCGTCAAGCCACCACTTCGCACAGCCGCTGGCGCGCCCTCATCCTTTTCGCCGTGCTGGCGATCCTCTTCGTGCTGGAGGGGACGGTCCGGAACGCGATGTTCTCGGGCAGCTGGAACACCTCGCTCGCGATCCTGAACATGGGGCTTCTGTCGGCGATCACCGCGCTTGGGGTGAACATGCAATGGGGCTATGCCGGGCTTTTCAACGTGGGCGTCGTCGGTTTCCTGGCGATGGGCGCGCTGGCCCCGGTGCTGGTCTCCCTGCCCCCGGTCGAGGGCGCATGGTCCGCCGGCGGCACGCGCCTGATGGGGGCGCTGCTGGTGGGCCTCGGGACCCTGGCCCTGGCCAAACTGGCCTGGACGCGGACCCGCAGCGGCATCGCCACAACTATCGTGCTGATCGCGGGCTTCGTCGCCTATCGCTGGCTGTTCGATCCTGCCGTAACGGCAATCGAGGCGAACAACCCGGCCCGCCACGGCAATATCGGCGGGCTGGGCCTGCCGGTGTTGCTGTCCTGGATCGTCGGCGGCGCGTTCGCGGCCGTGGCGGCCTGGGGCATCGGCAAGGTGGCGCTTGGACTGCGCTCGGACTACTTGGCTATCGCGACGCTCGGCATCGGTGAGATCATCGTCGCCGTCCTCAAGAACGAGGACTGGCTGGCTCGCGGCGTCAAGAACATCACCTCGATCCCGCGCCCCGTCGCGGCCGAAATCGACCTGCAGAACAACCCCGAGTTCGTCGACTTCGCGGCCCGCTGGGGCTTTGGTGCGGCCGAGGCGTCGGGCATCTGGGTCAAGCTCAGCTACATGTCGCTGTTCCTGGTCGTGCTTCTGGTCATCATCCTGCTGGCCGAACTGGCGCTGAACTCGCCCTGGGGCCGGATGATGCGCGCGATCCGCGACAACGAAACCGCGGCCGAGGCAATGGGCAAGGACGTCACGCGACGCCACCTGCAGGTGTTCATCCTGGGGTCGGCCGTGATCGGCGTGGCGGGCGCGATGATGGTGACGCTGGACGGGCTGCTGGCACCCACCAGCTATAACCCGCTGCGCTACACGTTCCTCATCTGGGTCATGGTGATCGTCGGTGGGTCCGGCAACAACTGGGGCGCGGTCCTGGGCGCGGTCACGATCTGGTTCCTCTGGATCAAGGCAGAGGTCTGGGGACCGGCGCTGATCGCCCTGCTGACCGGGCCGCTGCCCGACAGCGCGGTCAAGGCGCATCTGCTGGACAGCGCACCGCACATGCGCTTCATCGCGATGGGGCTTGTGCTGCTGCTGGTGCTGCGTTTCGCACCGCGCGGTCTGCTGCCCGAGAGATGACGGGTGCGTGCGGGGTACTGCCCCGCGCCGCCCTCAGATCATCGGGCAGTCGTTGCCCATGACCGTGCTCAACCACAGACGGCCGTCCGGTCCGCGCGCCACGCCGCTGCCGACCTCATAGCTCAGCTGGCCGAGCACCTGCTCTCTCTGCGGGCCGGGGACCATCCAGCTGACGACGGCGCCCTCGGGCGTCTGCCCGACCTGCACCAACTGGACGACGCCACAGGTCGGATAGTCCACGGACCGCGCCCGGTCGACGACGTTCGACCCGTTCGAGCCCGCCACGTCCAACTGCTGCATCATCGCCATGTCGCAGGCATGGGACAGCGCGATCAGGTTCAGCTTCTCGCTGACCGCCAGCGGCGATTTGGCCTCGGCCACGCGGGCGGTGTTCACCAGCTGGTTCAGACGCTCGGCCGCCTCGGGGACGCCGGGACAGCTGGCCGCAAGCCCCTCTTCGGGAACGGACGCTATGGGTCGGGGAATCTGCGGCTGGCATGCCGCGATCAGCAGGACGGAACCCACGGTCAGCATCGGACGGAGCATCGGCAGAACCTCGCGCATGGTTGCTGCCGGTCAACGTCCGCAGCTGGGGCCGGTTCCGCCGCAGCATCGGCGCGAGAGGCTTGCAAGGTTCTGAAACCGCGCTTAAAGCGCAACCATGACCCAGCACCAGCGCCTTCTGATCATCGACTTCGGCAGCCAGGTGACGCAGCTGATCGCGCGTCGCCTGCGTGAACTGAACGTCTATTGCGAAATCCACCCGTTCAACACAGTGTCCGACGACATGCTGCGCCACATGGCCCCGCGGGCGGTGATCCTGTCGGGCAGCCCCGCCAGCGTGACCGAGGAGGCCAGCCCCCGCGCACCGCAGGCGGTGTTCGAGATGGGGGTGCCGGTCTTCGGCGTCTGCTATGGCCAGCAGGTCATGATGGAGCAGTTGGGCGGCCGCGTCGAATCCGGCCACCACGCCGAATATGGCCGCGCCTTCATCATGCCCACCCCGGGACACAAGCAGGACGGCATCTTCGCGGGCCTGTTTGCCAGCGGGCGCGAGGAAGTCTGGATGAGCCATGGCGACCGCGTCACCACGCTGGCGCCGGGTTTTGAAGTGATCGGCACCTCGCCCAACGCGCCCATGGCGATGATTGCTGACGAAGCGCGGCACTTCTATGGCGTGCAGTTCCATCCCGAGGTGCATCACACGCCCAACGGCCGGACCATGCTGGAGAACTTCGTGCGGCTTGCGGGATTCACCGGCGACTGGACGATGGCGTCCTACAAGGACGAGGCGATCCGCAAGATCCGCGAGCAGGTGGGCGATCGCAAGGTCATCTGCGGGTTGTCCGGCGGCGTCGACAGCAGCGTGGCGGCGGTGCTGATTCACGAGGCGATCGGCGACCAGCTAACCTGCGTCTTCGTCGATCACGGTCTTCTGCGCCTGAACGAGGCCGAGGAAGTCGTGAAGATGTTCCGCGACAACTACAACATCCCGCTGATCCATGCAGACGAGGCCAACCTGTTCCTGGGCTCGCTGGAAGGCGTCAGCGACCCCGAGGTCAAGCGCAAGACCATCGGCCGGCTGTTCATCGACGTCTTCCAGAAATACGCAAGCCAGATCGACGGCGCAGAATTCCTGGCGCAGGGCACGCTCTATCCCGACGTCATCGAGAGCGTCAGCTTTGCCGGCGGCCCGTCCGTCACGATCAAAAGCCACCACAACGTCGGCGGCCTGCCCGAGAAGATGGGCCTGAAGCTGGTTGAACCGCTGCGCGAACTGTTCAAGGACGAGGTCCGAGAGTTGGGCCGAGAACTGGGCCTGCCCGCCAGCTTCATCGGCCGCCATCCCTTCCCCGGCCCCGGCTTGGCCATCCGCTGCCCCGGAGAGATCACCCGCGAGAAGCTGGAAATCCTGCGCAAGGCCGATGCCGTCTTCATCGACCAGATCCGCAGGCACGGGCTCTATGACGACATCTGGCAGGCCTTTGTGGCGATCCTACCGGTCCGCACGGTCGGCGTCATGGGCGACGGGCGCACCTATGACTTCGCCTGCGCCCTCCGCGCGGTGACCAGCGTCGACGGGATGACTGCGGATTACTATCCCTTCACCCACGAGTTTCTGGGCGAAACCGCCACCCGGATCATCAACGAGGTCAAGGGCATCAACCGCTGCACCTACGACATCACTTCAAAGCCGCCGGGCACGATCGAATGGGAATGACGTGCCACCACGCCGCATGACATCGGGGGAACGCGCGGGGCAACCCGCGCGTCCTTTCGTTTTGCGAGAGGTGCCATGCGGCTGATCCTTGTGCTGGGCGACCAGCTGACACACGAACTGTCAGCCTTGCGCACCGCGAATCCCGGCGACGTGGTCGTCATGGCCGAGGTCATGGCCGAGGCCAGCTATGTCCGTCACCATCCCAAGAAGATCGCCTTCATCTTTGCCGCCATGCGCAAGTTCGCGATCGAGCTGCGCGAGGCGGGCTGGACCGTCGCCTATACCCGGCTGGACGATCCCGACAACAGCCATGCCATCACCGGAGAGCTGCTTCGCCGCGCCGCCGAACATGGCGCCGCCGAGATCATCGCCACCGAGCCGGGCGAATGGCGCCTGATCCAGGCGCTTGTCGACCTGCCGGTCCCCGTGCGTCAGTTGCCCGACAGCCGCTTCTTCGCCAGCCATGCCGAGTTCGCCGCTTGGGCCAAGGGCCGCAAGGAGCTGCGGTTGGAGTGGTTCTATCGCGAGATGCGGCGCAAGACCGGCCTGCTGATGACCGACGGCCAGCCCGAGGGCGGCAAGTGGAACTATGACCACGACAACCGCAAGCCTGCCGCGCCGGACCTGCTGCGCCAGGGGCCGCCCGCCTTCCCGCCCGACGCGGTCACCGCCGAGGTTCTGGACCTTGTCGAGGCGCGCTTTTCAGGAAACTTCGGCACGCTGCGCCCTTTCACCTATGCCACGGATCGCGCCGGGGCGTTGAAGGCGCTGGACCACTTCATCGCCAACTCGCTGGACGAGTTCGGCCCCTACCAGGACGCGATGCTGATGGATGATCCGTATCTGCACCACTCGATCCTGTCGCCTTATATCAACACGGGCCTTCTGTCGGCGGCCGAGGTCTGCGGGGCGGCGGCCGGTGCCTATGCCGCAGGCCAGGTGCGGCTGAACTCGGCCGAAGGGTTCATCCGCCAGATCCTCGGCTGGCGCGAATTCATGCGCGGGATCTATTTCCTCGAAGGGCCCGACTATACCCGTCGCAACGCGCTGGGGCATCGGCGGGACCTGCCGCCGCTTTACTGGGGCGCGCCGACCAGGATGAACTGCCTGTCGCATGCGGTCGGCCAGACGCGGGACCTTGCCCATGCGCATCACATCCAGCGGCTGATGGTGACCGGCAACTTCGCCCTTCTGGCGGGCTGCGATCCGCACCAGGTGCACGAATGGTACCTCGAGGTCTATATCGACGCCTACGAATGGGTCGAAGCGCCGAACACCATCGGGATGAGCCAGTTTGCCGACGGCGGCATCGTCGGCAGCAAGCCCTATGTCAGTTCTGGAAATTACATCAACAAAATGTCCGACTATTGCCGGACCTGCGCCTACAAAGTGGACGACAGGACCGGGCCGGACGCCTGCCCGTTCAACCTGCTCTATTGGCATTTCCTCGACCGCCATCGCGACCGCTTCCAGCAGAACCCGCGGATCGGCCGCATCTACGCCACCTGGGACCGCATGGACGCCGACAGGCGCGATGCGGCGCTGGCCGATGCCCGGTCCTTTCTGGCGCGCATGGACGCCGGCGAAGAGGTCTGAGCACGCTTGACCCTGCTGCCGCGACCGTCAATGCTGCCCGGCACATCGCACGAGGACATGTCATGAGCAGTTGCGCCTGCGGCCATCACCACCACGCCCCGACCGACACGTCCGGCGAAACGGTGCAGTTGGGAACGCCCCTCTTCGGCCTTCATGGACGGCTGATCTGCAGCGACATGGGCCAGATGATGGCCGCGCTGGACCTGCTGCCTGACCATGTCGCCCTGACCCGGGCCGAGCCCGGCTGTCTCCGCTTCGACATCACCCAGTCCGAAGATCCGATGATTTGGGCCCTGGACGAGCTGTTTGCCGACGAGGACGCCTTCCAGCGCCACCAGCAGCGAACCCAGGCCAGCGCCTGGGGCGCCGGAAGCCGCGACATGGGGCGCGACTTTCACCGCCACTCCGTGCAGCCGCAGATCCGTCCCGAGGGACCGACCGACCGCGACGCGATCGACCGGCTGCTGACCCGCGCCTTCGACGGCCCGGCCGAGGCCCAGCTGGTCCGCGACCTGCGCGCCGACGGCGATCTGGCGGTGTCGTTGGTCGCCCATGCGCAAGGCACGATCATCGGGCACGTGGCCCTGTCGCCCCTGCAGGCCGACCGCCCCGCCTATGCGCTGGCTCCGCTTGCCGTTGATCCCGGAGTTCAGGGACGCGGCCTGGGGCGGGCGCTGATCGCGGCGGCGCTGAAGGCGGCGGGCGACCATGCGGTCGTGGTGCTGGGTAGCCGCACGCTTTACGCCGCAGCCGGGTTCGCCGAGGCGTCGCTGGATTCGCCCTGGCCCGGCCTGCAGATACACGGCCACCTGCCGCAGGGCAGCGCCGTCCGGCACGCGCGGGCGTTCCAGCAACTGTAAAGGGTCGCGGGACTTGTGCGGACGCGCTGCAGCGTCCAAATCCGTGACAAGCGACAGAAAGGACAGACGATGGCAGGCTATATGGCCTTCGACGCGACCGAACCCGCCCGCAGCCAGGGCGATTTCGGCAATCTTCCGGAATGGGACCTGACCGACCTTTATCCCGCGCCCGACAGCCTCGAACTCGCGGCGGATGTCGACAAGCTCGACGGCCTGGTCCAGCAGTTCGCCGGCGACTATCGCGGCAAGCTGGCCGACCTGACGCCCCAGCAGATGCTGACCTGCATCCAGACCTATGAACAGATCGACATCCTGGCCGGACGCATCATGTCCTATGTCGGCCTGCGTTATTACCAGAACACGACCGACCCGCTGCGCGCCAAGCAGATGGGCGACCTGCAGGGCCAGATCACCGACCTGACGACGCCGCTGGTCTTCTTCAGCCTCGAATTCAACCGCGTCCCGGACGAGACCTACCAGTCGGTCTTCACCGCCGCCGAGGGGCCCGCGCGCTACAGGCCGGTCTTCGACCGTATGCGGGCCATGCGCCCCCACCAGCTCTCGGACGAGCTGGAGCAGTTCCTCCACGACAACTCGGTGGTGGGTGCCGCCGCCTGGAACCGCCTTTTCGACGAAACCACCGCCGCCCTGACCTTCGAGGTCGAGGGAGAGACGCTTGGCCTGGAAGCCACGCTGAACCTGCTGACCGACCACGACCGCGCCCGGCGCGAGGCGGGCGCGCGGGCGTTGGCAAAGGTATTTACCGCAAATGTCGGGCTGTTTTCGCGCATCCACAACACGCTGGCCAAGGAAAAGGCCATCGAGGACAAGTGGCGCAAGATGCCCAACCCCCAATACGGCCGCCATCTGGCGAACCATGTCGAACCCGAGGTGGTTGAGGCGCTGCGAAACGCCGTCACCGCCGCCTATCCGCGCCTGTCGCACCGTTACTATGCGCTGAAGGCCCGGTGGCTGGGTCTGGACAAGCTGCAGGTCTGGGACCGCAACGCCCCCTTGCCGACGGAAACGCCCCGCACCATCGATTGGCCCGAGGCGCGGGCGACTGTCATGGACGCCTATGCAGGTTTTTCGCCGCAACTGGCCGAGCTGGCGCAGCCGTTCTTCGACAAGGGCTGGATCGACGCCGCCGTCAAGCCGGGAAAGGCGCCGGGCGCCTTCGCCCATCCGACCGTGACCACCGCGCATCCTTATATCCTGCTGAACTACCTGGGCAAACCGCGCGACGTGATGACCCTGGCGCATGAGCTGGGTCACGGCGTCCACCAGCGCCTGGCCGCCGCACAAGGAGAGCTTCTGGCCTCGACGCCCCTGACGCTGGCGGAGACCGCCTCGGTCTTTGGCGAGATGCTGACCTTCCGCGCGCTGCTGGCCCGGACCACCGATCCGGCGCAGAAAAAGGCCCTGCTGGCCGGCAAGGTCGAGGACATGATCAACACGGTCGTCCGCCAGATCGCCTTTTACGACTTCGAATGCCGCCTGCACGCCGCGCGGGCCGAGGGCGAGCTGACCCCTGACGACATCAACGCCATCTGGATGCAGGTTCAGCACGAAAGCCTGGGGCCGGTCTTCGAATACATGCCGGGGTATGAGACGTTCTGGACCTATGTCCCGCATTTCGTGCACTCGCCCTTCTACGTCTATGCCTATGCCTTCGGCGACGGGCTGGTAAACGCGCTCTATGCCGCCTACGAAGACGGGCTGCCCGAGTTCCAGGAGAAGTATTTCGACCTGCTGAAGGCAGGCGGATCGAAGCATCACAAGGAACTGCTGGCCCCCTTCGGCCTCGACGCGTCGGACCCCGCCTTCTGGAACAAGGGGCTGTCGATGATCGAGGGCTTCATCGACGAACTCGAGGCACTGGAGGCGTGATCACCTTGGCGCTGCTCGGTCGCGACCGCTTCGAGGATGTCAGCCACATCGCGGTCGCGCCCGAGCAGGAGCCGTTCAGCGGCACAATCGCCGGCCACTTTACCGTCGGCGAACCCCTCTGCGACTTTCACGTCATCCGACGGGACGGGCACGCTGTCGGCTTCTTCAAGATCGACCGCGACTACGCGTCCCGCATGGAGCTGGCGCGGCCGGGGGAACTGGGGCTGCGGGGTGTGATGATCGACCGCGCCTGGCAGGGACGCGGCATCGGCAAGGCGGCCATGGCGCTGTTGCGGGAACATCTTTGCCAGCACTACCCCAAGGCCCGCGGCTGCGTGCTGACCGTCAACACGATCAATGCCGCCGCCCGCGCGGTCTATCTGTCGGCGGGCTTCCGCGACGGCCGAGAGCTCTACCACGGCGGAAAGATCGGCCCGCAGCATGTCCTGCGCCTTGACCTCTGGCCCGCTGCCGGTACGGTTCGCGCGGCAGACCACCCCGCTGCCGGGCCATCGTCGGAGAGGCAATGCTGAAACGGATCCTCCTGTCGCTTCTGGCGATCGTCGTGGTCGGGCTGATAGCCTTCTTCTCGCTTGCGCCCGCCTATGTCGAGCGATTGATGAACCCCGTGTCCATGCCCGCCGAAGGCTGGCCCGTCAGCGACGAGGCGCGCGCGCTGCACCAACGCCTTGTCATCGGCGACTGGCACGCCGATCCGCTTTTGTGGGACCGTGACCTTCTGAAGCGCGTCGACCGGGGGCACACCGACGTGCCGCGGCTGCTTGAGGGCAACGTCGCCGTGCAGGTGTTCACCACGGTCACCAAGAGCCCGCGCGGCCAGAACTATGACCACAACAGCGCGGCCAGCGGCGACAACATCACACCCCTGTTCATCGGCCAGCTTCGTCCGCCACGGTCCTTATTCTCGCTGCACGAACGCGCCCTCGTGCAGGCCGAGGCGCTGGAAGATGCCGCCCGGCGCGCCCCCGACCAGTTGCGGATCATCCGGACCCAGGGCGACCTGGCGCAGCTTCTGGCAGCGCGTGACAGCGGCCAGCGAGTCCTGGGCGCCATCATCGGCTCGGAGGGCGGCCACCCGCTGGAGGGGGATCTGGGCAAGCTCGACGCCCTCTACGGTGCGGGGTTCCGGCTGATGGGCCTGACGCATTTCTTCGACAACGAGCTGGGCGGCAGCCTGCATGGAGAGGGCGGCAGCGGCGCGGGCCTGTCGGATTTCGGGCGGCAGGTTGTCGACCGGATGATGCAGCTTGGCATGGTCATCGACGTGACCCACGCCGCCCCGCAGATGGTCGAGGATGTTCTGGCCATTCCAGGGACGCGGCCCGTCCTGTCGCATACCGGCATCAACGGCCACTGCCCCAGTCCGCGCAACCTGCCCGACGATCTTGTGGCGCGCATTGCGGATGCAGGCGGGCTGATCGGCGTCGGCTACTGGTCCGATGTGATCTGCGGCCAAACGCCTGCCGACGTGGCCGACGCGATCGCCGCAGCCATAGAGATCGCGGGCGATGATCACGTGTCGCTCGGGTCGGACTGGGACGGATCGGTCGATACCCCGTTCGATGCAGCGCACTTGCCGGCGCTGACCCAGGCCCTTCTGGACCGCGGCCTGTCCGAAGAACAGATCGCCAAGGTCATGGGGGCCAACATGATGGCGTACTTGGCCGACACGCTGCCCCAACGCTAGGATCCCTGTCATGAAACGTGGCCCACTCCTGCATTCCCGTCTGTCTGGACTGATTGCCGCCCTCGGCCATGGGGACCTGCTTGTCGTTGGTGACGCCGGACTGCCTGTACCGCGCGGCGTTGAATGCGTGGATTTGGCGGTGACGGCTGGCGTGCCCGGCATTTTCGACGTGCTCGACGCCATTCTCGCCGAATCCGTGGTCGAACGCTCGCTCATCGCGACCGAGACACCTGCCGATCTCGTTCGACGGTTCTCGTCCCGGCAGGTCGGTACCCTTGATCTAAGGCCGCATGCCGATCTGAAGCGCCGCTCTGCCGAGGCCGTGGCCGTCGTCCGCACCGGCGAGTTCACCCCCTATGCCAATATCTGCCTGTGGTCCGGCGTTGCATTTTGACGGGAACCCGCTGCGACAAGTTGCGTTGCAATGTCAGTCGGTTGGCAAAGGAGACCACGAGATGCAGAAGAAAGTTCTGGGACTTACCGCCGTTCTGGCCATGTTCGCCCTGGCAGCGTGTGAAACTGTCCAAGGCGCAGGCCGCGATCTCTCGACCGCGGGCCAGGTGGTGCAAGAAGAAAGCGCCGAGGTGCAAGCCGGGATTTGATAATCCGCCACGAGGCCCGACCCCGGAGCGCCAAGCGTCGGGGTCGTTTCCTTCGCATGGCAGTCAGACGGTCTGTTGCGCCGCCGTTTTCTCGGGGGAGAAGCTAGCAAGTTCTTACGAGAATGGGTCTGGCTGCGGGATTCGAAGGGCTTGATTGTCTTCCTCAGCCTTAATGGCAAAATTCGAGAGAAGCTTCGTCCTGTCTGACACAGATACTGAAGGATTTTGTTGGGAAAGTGCCATGCGACTGCTTGCCATCCTGCTCCTTCTCACTCCGACGCCTGCCGCGGCGTTCCTAGCTCGCAACGGCATGCAAGCCACGGACGTCAGTCCGACGGACATAGCCGTGCTGTTCGACAGCGGCAGGATGGACACCGACTACTGGTGCGCCGCCGGCGATTTCGCGCAGCGGGTTCTGGACCTGCCGGTCACGACACGCCTATGGCGAGCCTCTCCGCAACCGCGCGGTGCCGGCAAGGGCATTCTGTTTACGCTGGCCGAGGCCAAAAAGGCAGAGGGCGCAGGTCTCTCGCAGTTCGGCGCGGGGCCGCGGGATGGGTCGGTTTCCATCGGGCAAGCCGTTTCAGCTTACTGCCAGATCGAGCTCCCCTTGTTCCGGGACTGACAACCAGACCTACGGCACGGCGGCGCAGTCACGCTGTGACCCGTCCGTTGCTCAGCTTCGATACGACGCTGGCGCTGGCGCTGGAGCGAAACCGCAAGGACACTACGGCAAGACGGCATCGTCGTCAGCCTGGACTGCCCGCCAAGCGCGTCAGCTATCCATCTTCAGCGCCTGGATGAACGCCGTCTGCGGGATCTCGACCTTGCCGAACTGACGCATCTTCTTCTTGCCGGCCTTCTGCTTTTCCAGCAGCTTCTTCTTCCGCGTCGCGTCGCCGCCATAGCACTTGGCTGTCACGTCCTTGCGCATCGCCGACAGGGTCTCACGCGCGATCACCCGGCTGCCGATGGCGGCCTGGATCGGGATCTTGAACATGTGCCGCGGGATCAGGTCCTTCAGCTTCTCGACCATCACGCGGCCACGGCTTTCGGCGCGGTCGCGGTGCACCATGATCGACAGCGCGTCCACGGGTTCGTCGTTCACCAGGATCGACATCTTGACCAGGAAATCCTCGCGGTATTCGCTGATCTGGTAATCGAAGCTGGCATAGCCCTTCGTGACCGACTTCAGCCGGTCGTAGAAGTCAAAGACCACCTCGGCCAGCGGCAGGTCATAGACCGCCATGGCGCGACTGCCGGCATAGGTCAGGTCCATCTGGATGCCACGCCGGTCCTGGCACAGCTTCAACACGTCTCCCAGAAATTCGTCGGGCACCATGATCGTGGCCTTGATGCGCGGCTCCTCGATATGGTCGACGAGCGTTAGGTCGGGCATGTCGGCGGGGTTGTGCAGGTCGCGCACCTCTCCATCCCTCATGTGCAGCTTGAAAACCACAGACGGCGCCGTCGTGATGAGGTCCAGGTCGTATTCCCGCTCCAGCCGGTCGCGGATGACCTCCAGGTGCAGAAGCCCCAGGAAGCCGCAGCGGAAGCCGAAGCCAAGCGCGGCCGAGGTTTCCATCTCGTAGCTGAAGGACGCGTCATTCAGGGCCAGCTTCTCGATCGCGTCACGCAGCGGCTCGAAGTCGTTGGCGTCCACCGGAAACAGACCGCAGAAAACCACCGGCTGCGCGGGCTTGAAGCCCGGCAGCGCGCGGTCCGCAGGCTTCTTCTCGTGCGTGACGGTGTCACCGACGCGGGTGTCGCGCACCTGCTTGATCGAGGCCGTAAACACGCCGATCTCGCCCGGTCCCAGTTCCTCGATGTCGCGCATCGCGGGCGTGAGGACGGCCAGCTTGTCCAAACGGTAGGTCGCGCCGGTCTGCATCATCTTGACCTGGTCGCCCTTGCGCACGATGCCGTCCATCACGCGGATCATCACGACGACGCCCAGGTAAGCGTCATACCAGCTGTCGACCAGCATCGCCTTCAACGGCGCGTTCCGATCACCCTTCGGCGCGGGAAGCCGCGTGACGATCGCTTCCAGAACGTCGGGAATGCCCAAGCCCGTCTTGGCAGAAATCGGAATAGCGTCCTGGGCATCGATGCCGATCACGTCCTCGATCTGCGCCTTCACCCGGTCCGGCTCGGCCGCGGGAAGGTCGATCTTGTTCAGGACCGGCACGATGTCATGGTTGGCGTCGATGGCCTGATAGACGTTGGCCAACGTCTGCGCCTCGACCCCTTGCGTCGCATCCACGACCAGAAGCGAACCCTCGACCGCGCGCATCGAGCGACTGACTTCGTAGGCGAAGTCGACATGGCCCGGCGTATCGATCAGGTTCAGCACATAGGTCTGCCCGTCCTTCGCCGGATATGCGATGCGGACGGTGTTGGCCTTGATGGTGATCCCCCGCTCGCGCTCGATATCCATGCTGTCCAGCATCTGGGCCTTCATGTCGCGTTCGGCGACAGTGCCCGTCAGCTGAATCAGCCGGTCGGCCAATGTGGATTTGCCGTGGTCGATATGAGCCACGATCGAAAAGTTGCGGATGAGGGAAAGCTCGGTCATGGCCGGGCTATACAGGCGCGCGCGGGCCACGAAAAGAGGCTATCGCGCGCGCGCGTCGTTTGTCTCAGGGCACCGTCGGCAAGTCGGCGGCCTGCAGCATCAGCCGGGCGACTTCGGCCGAGGATGCTGGGTTCTGGCCGGTCACCAGCTTGCCGTCCGAGACAACGAAGGGCTGCCAGTCGGGACCGCATTCGAAGCGCGCGCCTTGGGCCTTCAACTGCTCCTGCAGCAGGAACGGAACGGTGTCAGAAAGGCCGACCGCGTCTTCCTCGGCATTGGTGAAGCCAGCCACGCGCCGCCCCTCGACCAACGGCGCGCCGGACGAAAGCTTGGCCGACAGCAGCCCCGCCGGCCCGTGACAGACCGCGCCGACCACCGCGCCTGCTTTCCACGCACGCGCCAGAAGCGCGCCAAGTGCCTCGGACGTCGGAAGGTCCCACATCGTTCCGTGTCCGCCCGGAAGAAACACGATGTCGCAGCCCGAGACTTCGACGTCCTCGACCCGCTCGGTATGCTCCAGCCGGTGCATGGCCGCGTCATCCGCCCAGAACCTGCGGACTTCCGCAGTGACGGCGTCGTCCGCCTCGGATGACGGGTCCGCCGGAGGCTTGCCACCTGCTATGCTGGCCATTTCGACCCGATAGCCCGCGTCCGACAGGATCCAGTAAGACGCCGCCAGTTCCTCCCAATAAAAGCCCGTCCGCTTGCCGCTGTCGCCAAGCGTGTCGTGGGATGTCAGGATGATCAGCGCCTTGGGCATGGCAGGTTCCTTCCGGTTGCGCAGCGTCAAGACGACTGCGGATACGTCCGGTCAATGATCGCCGACGCCTCGCGGTTCCCGATGCCGCCGCGGCTGCGCGCGCGACCGTCCGGTCGCGCAGCCGCCAAGGCCCCTCGATGGGGCTGCAGGCGGCTTTTCTGCTGTGCTGCCCTCAACGCGAACCGGGCCGGATCAGCCCGTCGACCTGCCCGGCCGAACGTACCCGACGCCCCAGCCCCGCCTCGCGCCACATGGCATAAATGCCCGCCGCCGCGATCAGCCCTGCGCCGAACAGCATGGGCAGGTCCGGCCTCTCGCCGAAAACCACTGCCGCGACCAGCAGCGCAAAGCCAAGCCGCGTGTACCGGAAAGGTGCCACCACCGACGCCTCACCCAGCCGGGATGCCGCGATCAGCGTTGCATAGCCCAACACGCCGAAGACCACCGTTCCCGCCAGAAGGAACATCTGCAGCAGGTCGGGCAGCACCGCCCCCTGCCCGCCGACAGCCCCAAGGATCAGCCCCGCCGGCACCATCGCCGCATAGGCCGAGGCCGACAGTTGGTCGGACGCCACGTCCCGCGGCACCCGACGCGTCGCCAGGTCGCGCAGCGTCAGCCCGGCGACGCCCGCCACGGCCCACAGCATCGCCGGCTGAAATGCCGCCGTGCCCGGGCGCAGGATCAGCAGAACGCCCGCGAAACCCGCCGCGACAGATGCCCACCTGCGCCAGCCGACCTTCTCGCCCAGAAACACCGCCGCCCCAAGCACCAGCGTCAGAGGCAGCACCTGCAGGATCGCCGAAGTCGAGGCCAGTTCGCCGATCGCGAGCGCGGTGACGAAGCTGACCGCGCCGATCACCTCGCCCAGGTTGCGCAGAACGACCATCGGATGCAGCAGCTGCCGCGTCCACAGCCGCCCGCCGCGCCGCGACAGCCGCATCCAGAAGACGCCGGTCCCCAGCACGCCCGTCATGGCCAGCAGTTGCCAGACGGGCATGCCGCCGGTCAGCGTCTTGATGAACGCGTCCTCGATCGCGAACATCGCCATCGAGCCGATCATGAACATCGCGGCCCGCCCGTTCTCGCTCATCGGCGATGTCTGCGTGCCGTCCGTCATGCCTCGGCCTCCAGCCGCGCCACCAGGTCCGGCAGGTCCGACATGCTCTGCAACTGCCGCAGCCGGGGATGATCCGGCGCCTCGACCCGCTCGACCAGCCAGGTCAGTTCGTGCGGGATGAAGACGCCCCAGCCGCCCAGTTCCAGCACGGGAATGACGTCGCTGCGCATCGAGTTGCCGGCCATCAGGAACCCTTCGGCCGCCACGCCGTGCCCGTGCAGGACCCGCGCATAGGCCTCGGGCGTCTTGTCGGCCACGATCTCGACCGCAGTGAATCGATCGCCAAGGCCCGAGGCCGCAACCTTGCGCTCCTGGTCCATCAGGTCGCCCTTGGTGACAAGGATCAGCTTTCGTCCGGCAAGCCTGTCCAGCGCGTCGGCGACACCCGGCAACAGGTTCACCGGATGGGCCAGCATGTCCTGCCCCATTTCCAGGATGCGGCTGATCGTGCGACCGTCCACGGCTCCGTCCGTCAGCTCAACCGCCGTCTGGATCATCGACAGCATGAAGCCCTTGATGCCATAGCCATAGCGGGCCAGATTCGCACGCTCGGCATCGAACAGGCGCGAGGCAATGGCCTCGGCATCGCCATGTTCGGCCAGAAGCCTGCGAAACTCGGCCTCGGTCACGCGGAAGAAGGTCTCGTTCTCCCACAGGGTATCGTCGGCATCCAGCCCGATCGCCTTGATCATTGCGGTTCCTTTCGCGAATCTTGCCAGTCGGCGACGCAGCCACCATGATCGAACCTCCACCTTCGGAGGAAGACATGATCTACGAAGTTCCGGACATGACCTGCAGTCACTGCAAGGCAGCGGTCGAGAAAGCCATTGCCGATGCCGGTGGGCAAGCGCAAGTGGACCTGGACCGCAAGCGCGTCACGGTCGGCGGCTTGGACGAGGCGACGGCGCTGCAGGCAATCGTCGCGGCCGGATACCAGCCTACGCCCGCATCATGAAAACGCACGGCAGCGTGATTGAGCGTCGCGGATATTCCTGCTAGGCTTGCCGCACCGTTCAGGGGCCCAGAGACCGGATCAACCGGCTGCCCGCAACGGACACGGCAATCGAGGAGACAGTCCATGCTGAACCGTTTCATCATCGCGGCCGCCGCGGTCGTGATGACCACGCCCCTGGCCATGGCCGGGCCCATCGACTCGGCCTGCGTCCGGTCGGACCGCGCGCGTGGCAACGCGCCGCTTTGCGGCTGCATCCAGCAGGTGGCGAACCAGACGCTGTCGCGGTCCGACCAGCGTCAGGCCGCGCAGTTCTTCCGCGACCCGCACCGAGCGCAAGAGGTTCGCGCATCCAAGAGCGACCGCGACAACGCCTTCTGGCGCCGCTACCGCAACTTCGCCACGCAGGCCGAGCGTCTCTGCCGCTGAGGCGATGCGCATCACCGTCCTGACCGGGGCCGGCATCTCGGCCGAAAGCGGGCTGGCGACGTTTCGCGCCTCGGACGGGCTGTGGGAACAGCACCGGATCGAGGATGTCGCCACCCCCGAGGCCTTTGCCCGCGATCCCGATCTGGTACTGCGCTTCTATGACATGCGCCGCGCGGCAGCCGCCGCCGCGCATCCGAACGCCGCGCACCGGGCCTTGGTGCGGCTGGCGGCACATCACGACCTGACGCTGGTCACGCAGAACGTCGACGATCTGCACGAGCGGGCCGGCAGTCCCCATGTGATCCACATGCACGGCGCGCTGAACCGGGCCTGCTGTGCCGGATGCGGGCACCGCTGGACGGCACCGGCCGTCATGTCGGCCACCGATCCCTGCTCCGCCTGCTCGGCACCGGCCACCCGCCCCGACATCGTCTGGTTCGGTGAGACCCCACAGCACATCGAGGCGATCTGGGCCGCGCTCGAGGTCGCCGACCTCTTCGTCGCGATCGGCACGTCCGGGAACGTCTATCCAGCCGCAGGCTTCGCGCAGCATGCCGGCCGCAACGGCGCCCGGTGCCTGGAACTGAACCTCGACGCCAGCAGCAATGCGCGCGACTTCGACCAGCGCATCCTCGGGCCGGCAACCAGCATCGTGCCCGCTTGGGTCGACAGCCTGATCGGCTAGCCGATCGCCCTCAGCACCTCGTCGGTCAGCGCCGCCATCTCGGCCACCGCCGGGCCCGAGCGCGCCCGCTCGATCGCGCCCAGCCCCTGCCCGAGTGTCTCGGCATAGCTGACACGGTTCGAGACCCGGACCGCGGCGACCGCCGCGCCCAGTCCGGCCGCCTTCGCGGCGACCTCGACCGACAGCCGGGTGTTGGGGCGCGTGCGGTTCAGGACGACCAGAACTTCGGCCTTCTCGCGCCGCGCCAGGTCAAGGACCCCCTCGGTCGCCCAGAGGTCCACATGGCTGGTTGCCACCGGCACCAGCACGAGGTCCGCCACCCTCAGTGCGGGGCGCAGGTCGCTGTCGATCTTGGGCGGCGTGTCGATGATGACGAAGTCGAATCGCTTCTTCAACTTTTCGGATTCATAGCTTGCCCCCCAGGCCGACGAGGTCGAGAAGTCCATCGCCTCATCCTCGCCCCGCGCCTGCATCCGTTCCATGAACCAGCGGCCCATGCTGCCCTGCGGGTCGGTGTCGACCAGCGCCACCGAATGTCCCCGTGCGTGCAGGCAGACCGCCAGATTCACCGCCAGCGTGGTCTTGCCCGACCCGCCCTTCTGCTGCGCAACGGTGATGATCCGGCCCGCCATGCTGTTCCTCCGTCCATTTCGGACCAAACTAGCACCGCGTCAGCCGAATGCACCCCGTTTCTGCGGGTGCAGCATCATGGATAGACGCCCTGCACCTCGTACATCACCGGCTCGAAGCTTTTGCACATCGCGTGGATGTCGCGATTGCGGCGACGCATCTCCGGCTCGCGCAGCATCGCCTGATAGTCCTTGCGGTCGCGCCACTTGGAATAGGTCGCGATGCGCGTCTGCGCGTCGTTCAAATGGATCGCGCCGCCCAGGCATCCCGGCTGCTGGCTGATGACCTGCGCCCAGGCATCGGTGAGCAGGTCCAGGACGTCATGGGCGCTTCCGGGCGTCACCTCGAAGGTGGTGATGACCGTCTGACCCTGGAAGTCGGCAGTGATGTCGGGCATGGCTGGCGTCCTTGCTGGCGTTGCTCTGCCCACCCAGCCTAGCCCGGAAGCGCCGCTGCGCAAAGCATTGCGGCGGAACTGCAGGACGTGCAATCTGCCGGCGAAGAAGCGAAAGGACGATGCCATGATACCCGTCTTCGACGGCCATAACGATTTCCTGCAACGCGTGGTCGCGGCGGGCAGCGACGGCGCACGGCTGTGGCTGAACGGGGACGGCACGGGTCACATGGACCTGCCGCGGATGCGGGCCGGGGGCATGGTCGGCGGCTTCTTCGCCATCTGGATCCCCGCGCCTGTCGGCCCGAACGATGCCGATGCCGTCCGCCTGATGGAAAACCCGCCCTTCGCAATGGACCTGCCCGCCCAGATCCCGCATGACGAAGCGCTGCCCCCGGCGTTCGAGCAGGCCGCCGCGCTGCTTTCGCTGGAACGCACCGGGACGCTGGAGGTCGTGCGCAGCGCCTCGCAACTGCGCGCCTGTATCGACGCCGGGCGCATCGCCGCCATCATGCACATGGAGGGGGCCGAGGCGATCCGCGACACGGACGCGCTGCACCTGTGGTACGCCGCGGGGCTGCGGTCGCTAGGGCCGGTCTGGTCGCGTCCGACCGCCTATGGCGAAGGGGTACCGTTTGCGTTCCCGTCCTCGCCAGACATCGGGCCCGGGCTGACCAAGGCGGGGCACCGCCTGGTCCGGGACTGCAACGCGCTCGGCATCATGCTGGACCTGTCCCACCTGAACGAGGCCGGGTTCGACGACGTCGCGCGGCTGTCGGATGCGCCGCTGGTCGCCAGCCACAGCTGCGTCCACGCCATCTGCCCCAGCAGCCGCAACCTGACCGACCGACAGCTGCGCCAGATCGCCGACAGCGGTGGGCTGGTCGGGTTGAACTTCGCGTCAAGCTTCCTTCGCCCCGACGGCCGCCGCCTGCCGCTGGAGGATCTGGACGTCATGCTGCGCCACCTCGACCACCTGATCGGCATTCTGGGCGAGGACGGCGTGGCGCTGGGTTCGGATTTCGACGGCGCGCTGATGCCGCAGGACCTGGACCACGCGGCTGCGCTTCCCGCGCTGATCGCCGCAATGGCCAGACATGGCTATGGGGACGCGCTGGTGGCGAAGATCGCCCACCAGAACTGGATCTCGATGCTGGAGCGGACTTGGAAGGCGTGAATGGAAAAGGCCGGATGATCGTCCGGCCTTTCGCTTATTCCACGGTTGTGTCCCCGCCGGCAGGTGGCGCAATCTGCGCCACAGCAACCATGTCGGCAAGCTCGGGGTCGGCCGACAGGTCGGCCAGGGCATAGCTTCCCGTCAGTCCGTCCACCGACAGCTCGATCTTGCTCACGACCTGCGCGCCGGGCGCTGCGGGACCATAGGTCTGGCCATTGACGGCGAAATAGACCGCGCCGGAATTCCCCGTCCGCAGAAGCGGCGCTTCTTCAAGATGCGGCAAGGCAAAACGTTCGCCCGCGTCCATGATCTTTTCCAGCAAGACCGTTCCGTCGGCCGAGGTGACGCGCACCCAAGCCGGGCGCACCGACAGCAGCTCCAACTGCGCGGGATCGGCGGCAACGGTCCGCACGCCCGGCTCGGATGGGACCTGCACCTGCCGAGGTGGCGCGAGGGGCCCGATGAACTCGGAAGGACCGGGCGCTTCGGCAGTCTGCTCCGCGCCGATACCGCCGGCGGAAGCGATGACCTGTTCCACGGTGGCCGAACTGTCCATCAATCCCGGATCAATGGCGGCGATAGGACCGTCCCGCGCCGTCAGCACCGGCGCCTCCAGGATCTGCGGCCGATAGAGCCGGTCCAACGCGTCCGGCTGCGGCAGGGTTTGCGCAATATCGCGGCCCGAGATCTGGACCAGTTCGGGATCCGAAAGGTCCGCACCCTCCGCTGGATCAAGCGCCGTTACGACCGCCGGAAGGTCGTCCCCCGGCAGCAGCGTTACGCGCTGGACCTCTTGCAGGACGGCCCATCCGCCATAGCCCAGACCGGAGATCACGGCGATCAGGACAAGCACCGCGCCGATTGCGCGCGGCTCGACGTCGGCCCAGAAGCTGCGCTCCTGCGGGATGAACAACGCGCGCGGATTGGCCAGCGCCTCGGCCGGATCGGACGGCCGGCGCGCCGGTTTCGGCCCCGACGCCGAGGCAGCCATACCATGCGTCGGCTGAAAGCCGGATTCCTGACAGAACCGCCGGAAGGTCCAGTCGGGGTCCATGCCCAGATAGCGCGCATAGGACCGCACATAGCCCGAAATGAAACTGGGCGTGTCGAAGGCAGAGATGTCGCAATTCTCGATGGCGGCGACATAGGACGCGCGAATGCGCAACTCTCGCTGCACGTCGAGCAGTGACTTGCCCAACGTCGCGCGCTCTCCTCGCATGAGGTCGCCCAACCGCGTGTCATCGTCGAGGAAGGAAGTCGTCACCTCCACCTGCGCGAACCCCTCTGCCGGGTCTTCTACCCGCAGCCTGTTCATCCCGTGTGCCTCATACGCCCGTTATATGGCCGTCCGAATCGGACGCTACCACCGCTTGTTTACCCGCATGATATCACGCAGGCGAGAGCAGTTCATCCAACGATTGTGCTAAGCACTCAGTTCCGAGCGATTCAGGGCACAGTGCGACCAGAGCGCATCCATGGCGCGCACCAGATGGTCGATCTGCTTGGGATCGTGCACCGGCGAAGGGGTGAAGCGCAGCCGTTCCGTGCCGCGCGGGACCGTCGGGAAGTTGATCGGCTGGACGTAGATGCCATAGTCGCGCAGCAGCATGTCCGACAGCGCCTTGCAGTGGACCGGATGGCCGACATGCACGGGCACGATGTGGCTGCCGTGGTCGATGATCGGCATCCCCAGCGATTTCAGCCGCATCTTCAGGATGCGCGCATGCAGCTGCTGGGCGTCGCGCAGCTTCTGGCCAGCAGGGGTCTTCAGGAAGGCGATCGATGCCGCCGCACCTGCCGCCACCGCGGGCGGCAGAGAGGTCGTGAAGATGAAGCCCGGCGCATAGGACCGGATCGCGTCGCACATCTTGGCGCTGGCCGCGATATAGCCGCCGAACACGCCAAACGCCTTGCCGAGCGTGCCGTTGATGATGTCGATGCGCCCGACCAGGCGGTCACGCTCGGCCACGCCGCCGCCGCGGGGGCCGTACATGCCCACGGCATGAACCTCGTCCAGATAGGTGAGCGCGCCGAATTCCTGCGCCAGATCGCAAATCGCCGCAACGGGACCGAAGTCGCCGTCCATGGAATAGATCGATTCGAACGCGATCAGCTTGGGCGCGGCCGGATCGTCGGCCGCAAGCAGCTGGCGCAGATGCGCGAGGTCGTTGTGCCGGAAAATCCGCTTGGCGCCGCCGTTGCGCTTGATCCCCTCGATCATGGAGGCGTGGTTCAGCTCGTCCGAATAGATGATCAGCCCCGGAAACAGCTTGGGCAGCGTCGAAAGTGTCGCGTCATTGGCAATATATGCCGAGGAGAAGACCAGCGCGGCCTCTTTCTCGTGCAGATCGGCCAATTCGGCTTCCAGCCGCTTGTGATAGACCGTGGTGCCGCTGATGTTGCGCGTCCCGCCCGACCCGGCCCCCGTCGCGTCCAGCGCCTCGTGCATGGCGGCGAGGACCGTGGGGTGCTGGCCCATGCCCAGATAGTCGTTGCCGCACCAGACGGTGATCTCCTGCTGCGCACCATCGGGGCGGTTCCACACGGCCTGCGGAAACCGGCCCTTCGCGCGCTCGATGTCGATGAAGGTCCGGTACCGGCCCTCTTCGTGCAGTCGCGAAATGGCCTGGTCCAATGCGGCGTCGTACTTCATGCGGGCGATCCCTTGCGTAGCTGGCTGGGTGCGATCATTCTCCGACCGCGCGCTTTATGCCTTGATAGAGGTCAAACTGCGAAAATGACAGATCGAAAAAGCTGCGTTTCGACCAAAGGGGCAGACGCCGACGTTGAACCGACACAGGAAAAGGTAGGAAACATGGCCGATCACGCAAGGCTAGGGGACATGCTGACGCAGGTGGACCAGGGATTGGAGGACGCCTTGGCGCGTCTGATGGATTTCCTGCGCATCCCGTCGATCTCGACCGATCCGGCCCATGCGGGCGATGTTCGGGCCGCGGCGGAATGGCTGCGCGCGGAACTGGCCGCGTTGGGCTTCGAGGCAGAGGTGCACGACACGCCAGGCCACCCGATGGTCGTGGCCCGGTCGGCCGCCGGCGGCGCGCGGCCGCTGCTGTTCTATGGTCACTACGACGTCCAGCCGGTCGACCCGCTGGACCTGTGGAACCGCCCGCCGTTCGAGCCCGCAATCGAGGAAACACCCCGGGGGCCCGTCATCCGGGCGCGCGGCGCGTCCGACGACAAGGGTCAGCTGATGACCTTCGTCGAGGCATTCCGCGCCTGGAAGGCCGTGCATGGCAGCCTGCCCACCGATCTTGTGCTGCTGTTCGAGGGCGAGGAGGAGTCGGGATCCCCGTCGCTGCGCCCGTTCCTGCAGCAGCATGCTGAGAGCCTCCGCGCCTCGCTTGCGATCATCTGCGACACCGGCCGCTATGCCGATGGCCGGCCTGCCATTACCACGCAGCTGCGCGGCTTGGTCGGACAGGAGGTCGTCATCGACGCCGCTGACCGCGACCTGCATTCGGGCAGCTTCGGAGGCCTGGCCGCGAACCCGATCATGATCCTGGCTCAGGCCCTGGCCGGGCTGAAGGACGACACGGGCCGCGTCACCCTGCCCGGCTTTTATGACGGCGTCGAGGATCTGCCGCCCGAACTAGCGCGCGACTGGGAGGCGCTGAACTTCGACGCGTCCGAGTTCCTAAGCCGCGTCGGCCTGTCGACCCCCATCGGCGAAAAAGGCCGCACCGCGCTGGAGATGGCGTGGAACCGCCCGACCGCCGAGATCAACGGGATTGCCGGCGGCTATGCCGGAGACGGCTTCAAGACTGTACTTCCCGCGCAGGCGCGCGCCAAGGTCAGCTTCCGCCTGACCGGCAAGCAGGACCCACAAGCCGTCCGCCAGGCCTTCCAGGACCATGTCCGGCGCTTCGTTCCCGCCGATTGCAACGTCACCTTTTATGACCACGGCGCCAGCTCGGCCAGCGTCATGGACATCTCGGACCCGGCCTTTGCGATGGCCAAGGATGCACTGACCGAGGAATGGGGCCAGGACGCCGCCTTCATCGGCGCCGGCGGCTCGATCCCCATTGCCGGCGACTTCCGCGACATCCTCGGCATGGATTCGCTGCTGGTCGGCTTTGCCCGCGACGACGACCGCATCCATTCGCCGAACGAGAAATACGACGTCGAGAGCTTTGCCAGGGGCGCACGCTCCTGGACACGCATCCTAGCGGCCCTGCGCTGACGAGAACGGGGGTGAGCATCTCTGCTCGCCCCCGCGACTTCTTCCGCCAGATCCCGGCCAGCGCCCTTCAGCTTTTGGCAGAGCAGTAGCTTTGGCTGGAGGTCCAGGCCGCGATATCCGCGCGCTTCGACGAGCTGCGCATCGGCGCCCAGTCCCGCGCCACGCCCCGCCAGCCGCCGTCGTCCCGGGCCACCGCGTTGTCGCGGGCGACCTGCCGCGACATGATCTTGACCGCGCAGGCCATGTTGTCGGCACCGTTCTTGATGTTGCCGTCGCAGTCGTAATTGCGCCAGGTGGCGGGCGCGATCTGCATCAGTCCCAACCACCGCCCGCCGCCGCCCGAGGCCTGCGGGTTGTACGTGCTCTCGTGCTTGGCCACGGCGGACAGCAGCCCCGCCCAGAACGCCTTGCGGCCCGGCTGCGCCAGCTGGCGATAATTCGGGCAGAACTCGGTGATGTCGTTCGGAACGTTCGACATGATCGTCACGCCCTCGCGGTCCAGCGCCGCCAGCGTGGCGCGGGTCCATTCGTCGGAACCGTTGCGCTCTCCCCACCGCATCGGGGGCTCCTGGGCCAGCGCCATTTCCTGGGCCTCGACCTGCGCATTCGGCGTGGCAGAGGGAGTTGTGGAACAGGCGGCCAGCAGAGCAAGGGCGGCAAGGGAAAGCGCGGCGCGCATCGTGACCTCGAATGGCAATTTCGTCGTCATCTGCAATATCCGGTCCGCAAGACGCCGCAAGCCACAGCATTTTGCGTCGGCGGGTTCGCGCCCCAATGCCGCCTGTCGATGCTCGGAAATCCGCCGACCGGGATGGGCAGCCGCATCACTGGCGCATAATTTTACACGCATTTTAGCTTTCGCAGGCCGCCGGCCGATTCGATGGGCAACGATCGCGGCAGCTGCCAGCCCGTGACAATCCCCCGGCCTTGCCCTAGAAAAGCCGCCAGACCGTAAAGCCGCAGACGAGGCCCCCATGCTTGACCTGACCCTGACCCCCCCGGCCCCCAAGGTGATCCAGGGCGCGAAAAGCGAATGGGAGCTGGTCATCGGGCTTGAAGTTCACGCCCAGGTGGCCTCGAAGGCCAAGCTGTTTTCCGGCGCCTCGACCGCCTTCGGGGCCGAGCCAAACAGCAACGTGGCCTTCGTCGATGCCGCCATGCCGGGCATGCTGCCGGTCATCAACGAATTCTGCGTGGCACAGGCGGTGCGCACCGGGCTTGGGCTCAAGGCCCAGATCAACCTGCGCAGCGCGTTCGACCGCAAGAACTACTTCTATCCCGACCTGCCGCAGGGCTACCAGATCAGCCAACTCTATCACCCCATCGTGGGCGAGGGCGAGGTGATCGTCGACATGGCCCCGGGGATCGCGCGCCTCGTGCGGATCGAGCGCATTCACCTTGAACAGGACGCCGGCAAGTCGATCCACGACATGGATCCGACCATGTCATTCGTGGACCTGAACCGCACCGGGGTCGCCCTGATGGAGATCGTCAGCCGCCCCGACATCCGCGGCCCCGAGGAAGCGGCGGCCTATGTGTCCAAGCTGCGCCAGATCATGCGTTACCTGGGCACCTGCGACGGCAACATGCAGAACGGCAACCTGCGCGCCGACGTCAACGTCAGCGTCTGCAAGCCCGGCGACTATGAACGCTTTCAGGAAACCGGCGACTTCGGCCACCTCGGCACGCGCTGCGAGATCAAGAACATGAACTCGCTGCGCTTCATCCAGGCCGCCATCGAATACGAAGCACGCCGCCAGATCGCCATCCTTGAGGACGGCGGCAGCATCGTGCAGGAAACCCGGCTCTATGACCCCGACAAGGCCGAGACCCGGTCGATGCGCTCCAAGGAAGAGGCGCATGACTATCGCTATTTCCCCGATCCCGACCTTCTGCCGCTGGACATCGAGCAGGCGTGGGTCGACGACATCGCGGCTGGCATGCCCGAGTTGCCGGATGAAAAGAAGGCTCGCTTCGTCACGGCGCTCGGCCTGTCGGATTACGATGCCGGCGTGCTCACCGCCGATGTCGAAAGTGCGAACTTTTTCGAAGCCGTGGCCGAGGGCCGCGACGGCAAGATGGCCGCGAACTGGGTCATCAACGAGCTGTTCGGCCGGCTGAACAAGGAGGGGCTGACTGTTCAGACTTCTCCCGTCTCGGCCGCGCAGTTGCGCGGCGTGATCGACCTGATCGCCAAGGGCGACATCTCGGGCAAGATCGCCAAGGACCTGTTCGAAATCCTGTGGTCCGGAGGCGGCGATCCGGCCGAAATCGTCGAAGCGCGCGGCATGAAGCAGGTCACCGACCTTGGCGCCATCGAGGCCGCCGTGGACCAGATCATCGCCGACAACCCCGCCCAGGTCGAAAAGGCGAAGGCCAACTCCAAGCTGGCGGGCTGGTTCGTGGGCCAGGTGCTGAAGGCGACGGGCGGCAAGGCCAATCCCGCGGCCGTCAATGAACTGGTTGCCCGGAAACTGGGACAATAAGATCCCCCGGTGCCGCACGGGCGGCACCGCCACGCTTGTCAGGACCGAACTGATGTCACATCCGGCCTATGAATACTCCGTCGTCGCCGCCCCCATGCGGGGCGAGAAGGCGCGCGAGGCCAAGACGCCGACCGAGCGCTTCGCGCTGACGCTGACGGCCGAGTTGAACCGCATGGCCGCCGAGGGTTGGGAATACCTGCGCGCCGACGTCCTGCCGAGCGAAGAGCGCAGTGGCCTGACCGGCCGGGCGACGGTCTATCATAACGTGCTGGTGTTTCGCAGGCCGCCACAGGGCCAGGACGCCGAGGTCAAGCGCCTGCTGAAACCGGCAGCTACGGATCCCGCTGAAAGCTGACGTCCCAGGTCAGGGCTCGAGGCCATGGCATGCCGGTCGCGACGACACTGGAGGGGCCTTGCGGACCAAATGGAGACGCGCAGCAGGCCTCGCGTTGCTCAATGCGATGTTGATCACCGTCCGCCGTTCGCAGCTTCGCTTTCGTGTCGGACGGAAGTCTCCCGTCAGGTCGTGGCAAACCTCCGCTGCTCTTGCTTGATCGTCCGGACCCCTGTTGACCCAGTCAACACCGTGGCTGCGCTAGGTACGCAACCAGCCCTTGAGCGGCTAGCTGGTCGGGACGGCCGCCGGCCGAGTGGGCTGGCAAAAGTCGGCCAGTCGGTTGACGAAGCGGGCCAGAAACCATGAGGCATCGGCAGCGGTGTCTGCCTTTATCTTCATGCCGCTGTTGACCCGCACGATTTGCCTGCGCACATTTCTTCCATGCGCCTTGGATGCCATCTCGTGACCTGTCCACTTGCATCTCATTCATCGCAGCCGGCTTCTTCTCAAAGCCTCACCAGCCCCTGAACAGCCCGATCAAAAGCCGCCTGTCGGATCGCCGACTCCGAACCTTTGCCGACCACAGCCGCGAAAAAATCCCGCATTCGCAACCGCGCACTCAAGGATATGATCTCGCCCGAGAGTTAACGATCATTGCGGCGTGGGCGTGCAATGAGCCGCCGGGAACAATGAGTGGATGCGCCCTATGCACTTGCGCCGACAAGCACAAATCGCTCGCTATCGGCCTCCCCGCGAGTGCTGCATAATCACCGGATGCCTGGATCAACGGCTGTTATCTCACGCCGCAAGATCGCACAGCTGTGGCCGGAACGTCGCGGCCTGGACGCCGTCAGGGCCGAACACGCAGAAGCTGCCGGGCGTCACCTCCTGCCAATCACCCTCGTCCGTTTCCAGTGGTTCTGACACGACCGCCCAGCCTTGGCGCGTGATCGACCAGCGATAGTAAAGCGACGGCGCGTACTCGTCGCTGCTGTACCGCAGGACGAACAGGCGCTGGCCATCCGATAGCGCACAAGCCGCGCGGACATGCGGCGCCTCCCCACGCTGGCGGGCCAGCGCCCCCATTCGGCCAAGGGCGCGTTCCATGGCACCTTTCGGATCCTCGTTCAGTCCCTCCCCCAGGGCGATCAGGAACAGAGCTTCGCTGTCGGTGGCGCCCTTGCGGTGCTGATAGAGGTCGTCGCGGATCAGGACATCGGCATGCCGCCGAAAGCTGTCATACCCGCCGAATTGGCCGTTATGCATGAAGGACCACCGCCCGGCGGTGAAGGGATGGCAGTTGTTGCGACTGGTCGCCGTCCCGGTCGAGGCACGGACATGGGCCAGGAACAGTCCCGACCGCACCTGACCCACCAGGCTGCGCAGGTTCGGATCGGACCAGGCGGGCATGACGTCGCGATAAAGCCCGGGCTCGGGCCGCTCACCATACCAGGCGATCCCGAACCCGTCCGCATTGACCGGCGTCAGGCAGCGCGTCGCGCCCTGGCTCTGCCGGATCAGCGAATGTGCCGGACGGCTGACGATGTCTTCAAGGAAGATCGGTTCGCCAAGATAGGCGGCCCAACGACACATGTCCTGCCCCTTCGTGTCTGCTTTGTGACAGACCTACCACGAAAGGATGAAGCAATCACCTATTCCGTTGCCGGCGACGTCTCTTCCACAATCACGAGGTCGCGTTCGCTGGCCCCTTTGGCATGCGCAAGCGCCGCCTGATAGTCGGTGCTGTGATAACAGGCAACGGCTGCATCGAAGCTGGGAAACCGGGCGACGACATTGCGGGCCCGATCGCTTCCTTCCAGCTGCTGATAGCGTCCGCCGCGCGCCAGGAAGACGCCTCCGTGGGCGGCGATGGCAGGCCCCGCCTCCTTGGCGTACCGTCCATAGGCCTCTGCGTCGGTGACGGTCACATGGGCAATCCAAAGGGCGGTCATGCGCTTTCCTCGATCATTTTGCGGGCGTCCTGCAACGCGGTCTCGGCGGCCGCAAGACTGGGGGCGCCGCCTTGGGCGCGGTCGGGGCGGCCGCCACCGCCCTTGCCGCCAAGGGCGGCCGTGGCGGTCTGCACCAGCGCCACGGCGCTGATCCGGCCTGTCAGGTCCGGCGTCACGCCGGCCGCGACGGTCGCTTTCCCGTCGGCCTCGGCCAGCACCAACACGATGCCACTGCCAAGCCCGGCCTTCATGTCGTCGACCAACGCGCCAAGCTCTTTGCCGCCGACGCCTTCGACCTTGCGGCCGATGAACTTGACGCCGCCGACCTCTTCGGCGTCGGACGCGCCGCCGCCTCCCATCGCCAGCTGACGCTTCAACTGCGCGACCTCGTTGGCCAGTGCCTTGCGTTCATCCGCCAGCGCCCGGACGCGGTTCACCACCTCGGACGACTGCGCCTTCAGGATGCCGGCGATCTCCGTCAGCCGACGGTCCGCGTCGCGCAGGTGGTCAAGGGCCGCCTGCCCCGTCAGTGCCTCGATCCGCCGCACGCCCGCGCTGGACGCGCTGTCGCCCAGCAACGCAAACGCACCGACGTCGCCGGTCCGTGCCACATGCGTGCCGCCGCACAGCTCCAGCGAATAGGTTGCCTTGTCGAGTCCCTTGCCACTGCCGGCCAAGTTGCCCATCGACACGACGCGGACCTCGTCGCCGTATTTCTCTCCGAACAAGGCCTGCGCACCCATCGCGCGTGCCTCGTCCGGCGTCATGATACGCGTGACGACCGGGCTGTTCTGCCGGATGAATTCGTTCACCTCGCCCTCGATCTGCGCCAGTTCTTCGGCCGAGACGGCTTGGTTATGGCTGAAGTCGAAGCGCAACCGGTCGGGCGCGTTCAGGCTGCCCCGCTGTGCGACATGGTCACCCAGCGTCCGCCGCAATGCCTCGTGCAGCAGGTGCGTGGCCGAGTGGTTCGCCCGGATCGTGCTGCGCCGGTCGTGATCCACCGACAGCGTCGCCCCTTGGCCGCGCGCGATGGCGCCCATCGTCACTTCGGCATGGTGCACGAAGACGCCTGCCACCTTCCTAGTGTCGATCACGCGCGCCGCGCCGGTTTCGGTCTTGATCAGACCGGTATCACCAACCTGGCCGCCGCTTTCGGCATAGAAGGGCGACTGGTTCACCACGATGGCGACCTTGCTGCCCTCGCCCGCCTCGGCGGCGTCGGCCCCGTCCAAAACCAGGGCCAGAACCTGCCCCTCGGCCTCTTCGGTATCATAGCCCAAGAACTCGGTCGCGCCATGCTTTTCGGCAAGTTCGAACCAGATCGTCGCATCCGCCGCCTCGCCCGAGCCGCTCCAGGCCGCCCGCGCCATACGCTTTTGCTCGGCCATGGCCGCGTCGAAACCGTCGATCTCGACCGTGCGACCCTTCTCGCGCAGCGCGTCCTGCGTCAGGTCCAGCGGAAAACCAAACGTGTCGTACAGTTTGAACGCCGCCTCGCCCGGCAGGTCTGCCCCCTCGGGCAGCTTCGCCAACTCGTCGTCCAGCAGCCGCAGGCCGCGGTCCAGCGTTTGGCGGAAGCGCGTCTCCTCGGACCGCAGCGTTTCCTCGATCATCGGCTGCCCGCGCGTCAGCTCGGGGTAGGCTGCCCCCATCTGCTGCACCAGCGCCGGAACCAGCTTGTGCATGACCGGGTCCTGCGCCCCCAGCATATGCGCATGCCGCATCGCACGCCGCATGATCCGCCGCAGCACGTAGCCGCGCCCCTCGTTCGACGGCATGACACCGTCAGCGATCAGGAAGCTGGTCGACCGCAGGTGATCCGCGATCACGCGGTGATGCACCTTGCCCGGTCCGTCAGGATCGCTGCTGGTGGCATGGGCCGAGGCCTCGATCAGCGACCGCATCAGGTCGGTGTCATAGTTGTCGTGCTTGCCCTGCAGCAGCGCGCCGATCCGCTCCAGCCCCATGCCGGTATCGATGGACTGCATGTCCAGCGCCCGCATCGACCCGTCCTCGAACTGCTCGTTCTGCATGAAAACCAGGTTCCAGATCTCGATGAAGCGGTCGCCGTCTTCCTCGGCCGAGCCCGGAGGGCCGCCCCAGATCTTGTCGCCGTGGTCGAAGAAGATCTCGGTGCAGGGACCGCAAGGACCGGTCGGACCCATCTGCCAGAAGTTGTCGCTGGTCGCGATCCGGATGATCCGGTCATCTGACAGTCCCGCGACCTTTTTCCAGATGTTCGCCGCCTCGTCGTCGGTGTGATAGACGGTGACCAGCAGCCGGTCCTTCGGAATTCCAAATTCCTTGGTCAGCAGTTCCCACGCATAGGGGATCGCCTGCTCCTTGAAGTAGTCGCCGAAGCTGAAATTTCCCAACATCTCGAAGAATGTGTGGTGACGCGCTGTATAGCCCACATTGTCGAGGTCGTTGTGCTTGCCCCCCGCCCGAACGCATTTCTGCGCCGTGGTCGCACGGTTATAGTCGCGCGTCTCGACCCCTGTGAACAGGTTCTTGAACTGCACCATGCCCGAGTTCGCGAACATCAGGGTCGGGTCGTTCCGGGGCACCAGCGGGCTGCTTTCCACGACCCGGTGGCCGTTCCTCTCGAAATAGCCAAGGAAGGTAGAGCGGATGTCATTCAGACTGGGCATGGCGGGCCTTCATCGCAAAACGGGTCTCTCCGGCCAGGCCGGTTCGCACACCGGTCTAAACCTCGCCACCGGCGCTGTCCAGCAAGCGGCAAGATGCAGCCGGGGGCCCGGCGCACTTCGCGCCGGACCCCCGGAGAAAGAACCTGTGCGGAGGCGCAGCCTCGGCACGCCGCAAGGTTACTCTTCCGTCAGCGCCTCGTCTTCACCGCCTTCGGCCACGCCGAACTCCAGGCCGTGGCTGGCGCGGATCTTGTCCTCGATGGCGAAGGCCACCTCGGGACGGTCGCGCAGGAACTGCTTGGCATTCTCGCGGCCCTGGCCGATGCGCTCGTCGCCATAGGAATACCAGGCGCCCGACTTTTCGACCACGCCGGCCTTGACGCCCAGGTCGATCAATTCGCCAACCTTGCTGATGCCCTCGCCATACATGATGTCGAACTCGACCTGCCGGAAGGGCGGCGCGACCTTGTTCTTGACGACCTTGACGCGCGTGGTGTTGCCCGTAACCTCGTCGCGGTCCTTGACGGCACCCGTGCGGCGGATGTCCAGGCGGACCGAGGCATAGAATTTCAGCGCGTTGCCGCCGGTCGTCGTTTCGGGGTTGCCGAACATGACGCCGATCTTCATGCGGATCTGGTTGATGAAGATCACCATGCAGTTCGACCTACCGATGCTGGCGGTCAGCTTGCGCATCGCCTGGCTCATCAGGCGGGCCTGGCTGCCCATCTGCATGTCGCCCATGTCGCCCTCGATCTCGGACTTGGGCGTCAGCGCGGCGACCGAGTCCACGACCACCAGGCTGACCGCGCCCGAACGCACCAGCGTGTCCACGATCTCCAGCGCCTGCTCGCCCGTGTCGGGCTGGCTGATCAGCAGCTCGTCCAGGTTCACGCCCAGCTTCTTGGCGTATTGCGGGTCAAGCGCGTGTTCTGCGTCGACAAAGGCGCAAACCCCGCCCTTTTTCTGCTCCTCGGCCACGACATGCAGCGTCAGCGTCGTCTTGCCCGAGCTTTCCGGGCCGAAGATCTCGATGATCCGGCCCTTGGGCAGGCCGCCGATGCCGAGTGCGATATCAAGACCCAGCGAACCGGTCGAGGTTGCCTCGATCTCGGCCACGGGGCTGTCCTTGCCCAGCTTCATGATCGAGCCCTTGCCGAACTGGCGTTCGATCTGGGCCAAGGCGCTGTCCAAGGCCTTTTGCTTGTCCGCGCTGCGTTTGTCCGTCATGTCGAAGATGCTCGCCTGTGCCATGTGATCCCCACGTTATTTCACAGCGCTCCGGTCCGGGCAATCGACCCTCCGGATGTTCACGTCCTGTTCGCAACTAGATGCGTGATACCGGACGACTTTTCAAGGTCGTTGAGGTTAATTTGCGATTCGTCCCGGCCACCATTGCCCGCCCCAGGTTAACAAAGCGTTTACAGCCATGGGCCGGCCGGTTATCCAGCGCCCGCTCGATGCTACGGACACAGGTGACGACGGATGCTGATTTTCTGGGATCAACGGCTGGTCTTCCTTGCAACGCCTAAGGCAGGGTCCAGCGCGATCGAGATGGCGCTCGAATCCCTCGCCTCCGTATCGCTCCAGCGGCCGGCCGAGGCGAAGCATACCGATATCACCACGTATCGCCGGCATTTCGGCCCCTGGCTGCAGGCACGCACGGGCGAAAGCTTCACGACCGTCGCCCTGATGCGGGAACCCGTCGAGTGGCTTCGCAGCTGGTACCGCTTCAAGCTGCGCGACGATCTTGACGACCCGCAGCACGCGATGCTGGGGATGCCCTTTGCCGCCTTCGCCTCGCGCTATGCCAATCCCGATGGACCGCGCCGCTTGGGGATCGGCACCCAAACCGATTTCCTGACCAACGGTGACGACCGCGTCGACCGCATCTTCCGCTACGAGGACATCGACAGCTTCGTCGAGTTTCTCGAAGGCCGTCTCGACTGCGCTATCGAACTGCCGCGCATCAACGTCCCTCCAAGCGTCGACGTGCACCTGGACCCGGAGGTCGAGGAGATGCTGCGCAAGGCAATGGCGCGGGACCTGAAGCTCTATGACAGCCTCGCGGCAGCGAATCCGTTCCAAGCCTTGGCCGCACGTGCCGGCAGGCTGGCATGAACCCGCATGCTGCCGAAGATTTGGCTTCAGGACGTGCAGGCTCGAGCAGTACAGTAGCTTGGTCGCGCTCAGGCAGTGCTTGTCGATCCGACAGCCGTCTATCCCGTGCCGATTGCTGTCCAGAGACGGCGCCCCTCCCGATGACTCATAAGCATACCCGCTCGTGAGGCCTGCATGATGACCGATGCGGCCGCGCACCGCTCCGGGCTGATTGCCGACATGTCGAAACCTCTTTTTTACTTCGGACGCATCAAAGTCTTGGCATAGGTGCCACGATGTTGTTACGGTTATGTGCAGGCATTTCAATTGGTCCGAATCGTATTCGCGTTCGCCTGGTTTCCTTTGGCTTGGTAATTGACATGACAATCGCGATGCGACCCGGCGGCAATATCCTTTCGGCAGCCATCAAGGGTGCCACGAAGCTGATGGACGAGACTGGGCAGGTTGCGTCGCTCGAAGATGTCGCCGCCATTATCCAGGTCTGCCCAGACAGGCTGCGCGCGGTGGTTCCCGATACCTGCACGCTGCTGCAGGCGACCGCCGCAAATGCACTGATGCTTTTGCAGGATACCTGCGTTCGCCTGGCCTCGGCGACGTGCAGCAACAACCCGATGCAGCAGTTCGCCGCGCTGGCCGAAGCCTTCGTCGAGTGGGGCTATCATTACCCGCGCGAGTTCAGGATCATCGGCTCGATGCCAGCCGGGGTGTTCGAGACGGACCCGAACCTGATGCGGTACGAAAGCGCGATCCACGAGGTGATGTACCGCATCCTCGACCGCGCCAAGCAGCAGGGCACCCTGCCCCAGGACCAGGACATCGCGCAGTTCATCGCGATCGCGCACACCTATGCCTATGGCGTCGTCAGCAAGATGCTTCTGGGCGACCTGGCGCGGTGGAACCCCGGCATGACCGACCGTGAGGCCGCGCATCACAACCTGACGATCTTCATCAACCAGTTCCTGGGCCGGTCGGCGCAGATATGACAGCGGCGCCGGACGCGTTCGACGACCTCGTCGGGCGGTTGCGGGACTGGACTGCGGGGCCTGAACGGCGTCTGGTGGCGCTGGCGGGTCCGCCCGGTGCAGGCAAAAGCCATGTTGCCGACCGGCTGACGGCAGCGCTCCCCGGCGCTGCGGTGCTTCAGATGGACGGCTTTCACCTCGACGACGCCTTGTTGGCCGAACGGGGCGACCTGGCGCGGAAAGGCGCGCCGCGGACCTTCGACCTCGACGGGCTTGCGTCGATCCTCGACCGGCTTGCCGCAGATGACGGGCGTGCCGTCCTGGTGCCCGTCTTCGACCGTACCTTCGAAATCTCACGCGCGGCTGCGAGAGAGATCGCGGCCGACGTGCGCCTGGTGCTGGTCGAGGGCAGTTACCTGCTGCTCGACAGCCCCGGCTGGCGCGATCTGCGCAGTCATTTCGCGCTGTCGATCATGCTTGAGGTGCCAGAGGACGTGAGCCGCGCACGGCTCGAAGCGCGGTGATCGGCCCTGCCGGCGCAGCAGGCCCGTGCGAAGGTCGAGGCGAACGATCTTCCGAACGCCCGCCTCGTCGCGACCAGCAGCCTTCAGGCCGACATCATCCTGGTGAACGGCTAGGCCGTCCTGCGCCGCCGCGCAAGCTCATAGAAGACCGCACCGGCGATGGCGGCCAGGATGATGACAAGCGCCAGCGCGTTGACCGCAGGCGTCAGGCCCGTGCGCACCTTTGTCGCGATAAAGACGGTCAGCGGCGTCTCGAACCCGCGCACGAAGAGGGTCGTGTTGTAATTCTCGACCGACTGCAGGACAGCCAGTCCCGCCGAGGCCAGAAGTGCGGGCCGCAGGAACGGCAGCAGAACCCGTCGGAAGACCATGATCCGCGACGCGCCAAGACCCAGGGCCGCTTCCTCCTGCGTGCGGTCGAAGCGTTGCAGGCGCGCCATCACCATCAGCATCACATAGCAGATGATGAAGGTCGACTGCGCCAGGACGATCAGGAACACGCCGCCCCCCACGCCCAGCTGCCGCCACAGGATCAGGGTCGAGATGCCGATCACGACGCCGGGCGTCAGCAGCGGCGAGACCATGACCGCGTAGGCAAAGCTGCGCGCGCGGGCATGCAGCGAGGTCAGGACCAGCGCCGCCGCCGTTCCGACCGGCACCACCACCGCAACCACGCAGGCGGCGACCAGCAGCGATGTCCACAGCGACTGCCACATGGTCTCGTCCGCCCACATGGTCGAAAACCACGACAGCGTCGTTCCTTGCCACGGGATCACCGTCGGAAAGCGGCTCTCGTTGAAGGCGGCGGCGGCCATGATCATCAGCGGCGCAAAGAGGTAGATCGCGAAAGCCGCCAGGTAGAGGACGAAGATCGCCCGGAAGATCCGCTCGGCGCTCATTTCGCGACGTCCGCAAGGTTGACCCTGGCCAGCCGCAGCGTGACCAGCACCACCGTCAGGCACAGGACCAGCAGCACCAGCGCATAGGCCGCGCCGCGGTTCCAGTCGCCGCCTTCGAAGAACCAGTTGTAGATGATCTCTGTGAACCAGCGGCTGCCGGGCGAACCCAGAAGCGACGGCGCGACATAGGACCCGGCCGCAAGCATGAAGGTGAACACGAAGCCGGTGGCGATGCCCGCCTTGGCATGCGGGATCACGACGCGGGTGTGGATGCGCAAGGGGGACGCCCCCAGGTCGCGCGCAGCCTCGACCTGCGCCTTCTCCAGGCTCTCGATGGCGTTGTAGATCGGCAGCAGCATGAACAGGATATAGGCATAGACCATCGCGGCCAGCACGCCGCCGTCACCCTGCCAGCGGATCGGCGCGTCGATCAGGCCGATGTTCATCAGGACGCTGTTCAGCGGACCGCGATAGGAAAGGATGATGAACCAGGCCAACGTGCGCAGAACCTCGTTGATGAAGAACGGGATGATGATCAGCAGCAGCGCGATCGACAATTGCCCGACCGTCGCCCGTTGCGCCATCCAGAAGGCGATCGGATAGCAGACGAGGAACGTCACCAGTGCCACGAGCCCGCTGGCCCAGATGGTCTTGATGAAGATCGCGCGATGCGTGGGCTCGCCCGCCAGGTAGAGGATGTTCGACAGCGAATAGGTATCGTCCGGCCCGCCAAGCGCGGCAGGCGGCAGGTTCGGACGCAGCGCGTAGTCGATCATCATCAGGTTCGGGGCCAGCACCATGCCGGCCAGCCAGAACAGGACCAGCACCAGGAAGACGGTCGACAGCCCTGTTCCGAACCGGGTTCTCAGTTCACCCATCGGCCAGCACCACCGCGTGCTGGGGCGCAAAGCCAAAGACCGCGCTGCTGCCGGGCGCCGGTGCATCCGCCAACCGCGTCGACGGCACCGAGGCCGCAAGCGATGCGCCGCCCGCGAAGCGTCCGTGGAGCAGGGCAAAGGAGCCTTCGAAGTCCACGCGCTCGATACGGGCGGTCAGGGCGTTCTCTCCGGTGCCGGGGATCAGCGCCTCGGGACGGATATAGATGGTTCCGGGCGCACCCGCCACGGCGCCCTGCCCGGCCCTGCCCGTCAGCGGACCCAGATCCGTCTCTATGCTGGCGCGGCCCGCCTCGACCGCAGTGATCCGGCCGGGCAGCGCGTTCGTCTCGCCCACGAAGCGCGCGACGAAGGGCGTGGCGGGATCTTCATATAGCTCGCGCGGGCTGGCCACCTGCTGCAGAAGCCCCGCCGACATCACCGCGACGCGGTCCGACGTGGCCAGGGCCTCGGACTGGTCATGGGTGATATAGATGAAGGTGACGCCCGTCCGCTTCTGCAGCGCGCGCAGTTCGGCCCGCATGTGCTGGCGCAGCTTGAGGTCCAGCGCCGACAGCGGCTCGTCCAGCAGCAGGACGCCCGGTTCGACGGCCAGCGCGCGGGCGATGGCCACGCGCTGGCGCTGGCCGCCCGACAGCTCTCCGGGCATGCGGTCGCCGTATCCGTCCAGCGCGATCAGGCGCAGCAATTCCTCGGCCTTGGCGTGACGGGCGGCGCGCGCGACGCCCCGCGCCTCGAGCCCGAAGGCGATGTTGTCGCGCACCGACATCAGCGGGAACAGCGCCAGCGACTGGAATATCATCGCGGTCGGGCGCTGGTTCGGGCCCAGCCCCTTCATGTCGCGGTCGCCGATCATCACCCGGCCTTCGGTCGGTTCGATGAAGCCCGCGATCATGCGCAGGATCGTTGTCTTCCCGCAGCCCGAGGGGCCGAGGATCGAGAAGAACTCTCCGGCCTCGACCTTCAGGGACACGTCGCTGACGGCGCGGGTGCTGCCGAAGGTCATGCCGATCCCGGCCAGTTCCACGGAATGGGACATCGTCTCTCCTAGGGGAACGGGGCGGCGCGAGGCCACCCCTGCATGGTCATGCCGACAGGAAGCGGTCCTGGTATTCGTTCCGCTTGGTCACGTACCAGCTTTCCTGGATCGGCCACCACCACAGCTTCTCCAGCGCGTCACCCGGATAGGCGGCGGCAAAGAACGCCTTCGCCTCATCCGAGATCAGCTGGTCCGACCCGACCGCGGTCGAGTTGATCGAGGTCGCGTTGGTGTACATCGCGCCCGCTTCCGGGGTCAGGAACCAGTTGATGAAGGCATAGGCGTTGTCCAGGTTTTCGGCGCCGACGGGGATCGACAGGCCCTCCATCCAGGCCAGCGCGCCTTCCTTGGGTGCGATGAAGCCGATGGGCATGCCTTCGCGCGACAGCGCCGCAGCTGTCGAATCCCAGGTCTGGCCGACATTCGCGCCGTTGACGCGAAAGGCCCCCTGGGCCTCGTTCTCGTTGTTCCAGAACTGGATGATGTTGCCCTTGCGCGCGATCGCCTCGGCCAGGATCACGTCGAAGATCTCGGTCTGCGCCTCGGGCGTCTTGAAGGCGTCCAGCAGCGGACGCGGCAGCTTGCCTTCGGCTTCCAGCCAGAGGCCGAGGCCCACCAGCGCCGAATGCGCGCGCACGGTCGCCTGCGCGCCTTCGTTCCAGATGTCGCCATAGGAGGCGGTGCCGTATTCGAGGGGCATCTGGTCGCGGTCGAAGGCCACGGCCTCGGTGCCCCAGTCGGTCGGCACCTGGTAACGCTTGCCCCCGACGACGGCGCCCAGGTTCACGGAATTCTCCCACGCGCTCGGCAGGACGCGGTCGACCTCGATGCGGGCCTCGTCGATGGGCTGGACCAGGCCGAATTCGACATAGTTCGGGACGCGGTCGACGGTCGGCCAGATCAGGTCGAAGCCGGCGCCGTTGTTCGCGCGCAGCTGGTTGAGAAGCTCGTCGTTGGTGCCATAGGGCGTGAAGTTCGGGGTGATGCCGGTGGCTTCCTGGAACGCGCCCAGGATCTCGTCGTTCAGATAGCCGGCCCAGGCAAAGATGTTCACCGTGCCGGCGTCCTGTGCCATCGCGCGGCGCGCCAGGAACGGCGAGGCCAGCGTCACGCCGGCCGTGGCGGCGGCGCCGCGCAGGATGCCGCGTCGGTCGATCCGATTCATCTTGATGATCCTCCGTGTTGATCTTGTCAGCCTCGACCCGTTAAGCGCCCGTCATGTCGGGATAATGACAAGCCGGCGCAGCAGGTTTCGGCGCAGCCTAGACCGGGACCATCCACTTCGGAAGCGTCTTCTTTCCACCCGCCGCGAGGACGTTTCGGTCATGCAAAAGGGCCGTCCCGACGGAACGGCCCCGATGCGTGAAGGCGCGGATCAGCGCGCGGTTTCGCGAACGACCTCGCCCTGCGGGTCAAGCTGCAGCGTCACCTGTTCGCCGTTCGGGTTCGACGCGTCCAGAAGAAGGCGCGGCCCCTCCTGGCGCAGCAGGCCGAACTGGCGGTAGCCGGCCTCGGTCAGACGCTGGTTCACCGCGACCGTGTCGATCGTCGGCGCGGCATTGCGCATGTCACCATGCGGATTTGCATCGCGGTCACCCGCGCGCGGGCCGCCGTGCCGCTGACCCGCGTGATGCGGCCGGTCCCCCTCGTGACGCTCGGCCCGCGGGCCGCGGTCGCCGCGGCGGTCGTCGTCATCGCGGCCAAAGCGCAGCACGTTGCCCGCCTCGTCGAAGCGCGCGCGCATGTCGACGCCGTCGGCGCCCTCGCCCGACACGCCGAAGCGGCCACCCCGCGTGTGGATCTCGTCGATCACGGCGAATTGCGACATGATCTCGGCATTGCGAACCGCCTGCGGCAGGACGGCCTCGATGACCGACTGCGGCAATGCGCGATCGTCAGCCTCGATCTCGATCAGGTCGCCCTCGGCGTCGAACCGTGCGTCGATCTCGGTGCCGTCGGGCAGCCGCCCCTCGTATTCGCGCTCCCCGTCGCGGCCGGTTTCGGTTTCGACCTGTTCCAGCCCCAGGCCCTGCAACAGCGACGGCAGCTCGGGCGCGGTCTGCGCCGCGACGGGGCCCCCGGCGATCAGCGCGATCAGCAGGGCCGAGGATGCGTATGTCTTCAGGGTCATGGTAGTCTCCGTTTGCTTTTTGCCGGAAGGTCCGGCGTGGACGATCCGGGTCTAGCTGCCCCAGCCCGAACGAATCGCCAATGTCCCGTTGGGGTTTCGTTTGGCCTGCGGAATGTATGCTGGGTCCATGATCCGCATGCCCCGACTCGTGATTTTGCTGACGCTGATGCTGTCGCCGCTGGCGCTGGCCCAGCCAGCGCCGCCACCGGACCCGTGGGCGCGCAGCTTCCGCCCGCTGCCGTTCCACCAGCTGGCCGAGGGGGTGACGGACCGCTATCTGGGCCGACTTCTTGCCGCCGAGACCAGGCCCGCCCGTCTGCACGAGCGGACCTTGGGCGCCGAGCTTGTCTATCAGTTCCGGCTGCTGACGCCTGCGCGGCATGTGCTGGACATCAGCGTCGATGCGCGCGACGGAAGGTTCCTGGACGTTGTCGGCCGTGGCCAGATCCAGGCCCGCCGGCCACCGAGGAAGTGACGGAAAGGACCCCATGCGTGCGTTGATCGTCGAGGATGACCCGCAACTGGCCAGCCAATTGGCCGAAGCCCTGGCCGGGGCGGGCTTCGTTACCGATCATGCGGCCGACGGCACGCAGGGCGAGTTCCTAGGCGCGACCGAGACGTACGACGTCGCGATCCTGGACCTCGGCCTGCCCGGGCTGCCCGGCATCGATGTGCTGACCCGCTGGCGCGACCAGGGTATCGCCATGCCCGTGCTGATCCTGACCGCCCGGGGCGACTGGACCGACAAGGTCGCGGGCTTTCGGGCGGGTGCCGACGACTATGCCGTCAAGCCCTTCCGGCTGGACGAGGTCGTTCTGCGCGCCCAGACCCTGATCCGCCGGGCCGCCGGCCATGCCCGGCCCGTCATCAGCGCCGGCACCCTGCGGCTGGACGGGCAGCTGGGCGTCATCACGCGCGACGGCGTCGCCCTGAAGCTGACCGCGTTCGAGGCGCGGATCCTGACCTACCTGATCCACCACCAGAATCGCATCGTCAGCCGCACCGAGTTATCCGAACATCTCTACGAGGCCGAGAGCGACCGCGACTTCAAGTCGATCGAGGTCGTCATCGGCCGCCTGCGCCGCAAGGTCGGCGATGGCGTGATCGAAACCCGCCGCGGCGAGGGCTATGTCCTGAGGGCGGCGTGATCCGCTCGATCCGGGGGCGGCTGCTGCTTCTGGCGGCGGTCTGGCTGTCGGTCGCGCTGCTGGCGGCCTTCCTGCTGATCTCTCGCCTGCTCGAGGATTTCGTCACCGACCGCTTCGACACCGAGACGCTTGCCATCGCCGACAGCCTGATCGGCCAACTGGAGGTCGACGAGGACAGCGGCGATGTCGACCTGGACGACCGACCGCTGGACGCGCGCTATACGCTGCCCCTGTCGGGCTGGTACTGGCAGGTCGCGGGCGGCGACCGGATGATCGCACGCTCGCCTTCGCTGCTGGACGGGCGGCTGAGCGGGCCTAGCGGCGACCTGACCGGCGCTGCGGGCCGCGATACGGACGGGGCCGGGCTGCGCATCCTGCGTCGGGAACTGACGCTGCCCGGCAGCGAGGACACGGTGGCGGTCACCGTCACCGCGCCACAGGCGCAGATCGACACGGCCCTGGCGCAGATCGTCCGCCCCCTGGGCGTGGCGCTGGCCGTCCTGGGGCTGGGGCTGGCGACGGCCAGCGTGATTCAGGTGACGGCCGGCCTGGGCAGTTTGGACCGCCTGCGCGCTGACCTGGCGCGGGTGCGGGACGGACGCGCCGACCGGCTGGCGCTGCCCGACGTGTCGGAACTGCGCCCCCTGACGGCCGAGATCAACGCCGCGCTGGACCAGAATGCCGACCTTCTGGCGCGGTCGCGGCAGCACCTTGGCAACCTGGCGCATTCGCTGAAGACACCGCTTGCGGCGCTGTCGAACGAGCTGCCGCCCGACCACGCGGGCCAGGCGCTGATCACCCGCATGGATCGCCTGATCGGCTGGCACCTGCGCCGTGCCCGCCAGGCCGGTCCCCGCAGCCTGGGCCAGCGCACGCCGGTCCGCCCGGTGATCGACGACATCCTTCTGGTCCTGCGCTGGCCCCTGGCCGACAAGGGGATCGCGGTCGACATCCGCTGCCCCCCCGACGTCGCCTTCCCAGGAGAGCGTCAGGACCTCGAGGAGATGATCGGCAACCTGACCGACAACGCCGCCAAATGGGGCCGCAGCGCCCTGCACATCGCCGTCACCACGGGGCCCCATGGCCTTCGGCTGAGGGTCGAGGATGACGGCCCCGGCCTGGCCGCGGATCAGGCCAGCCGCGCCCTGATCCGCGGTGCGCGGCTGGACGAACTGGGGCCGCCGGGTGCGGGCTTGGGCTTGGCCATCGTTGCCGATCTTGCAGCGCTTCACGGCGGTGAGCTGCGGCTGGAACGCTCGGACCTCGGCGGCCTTATGGCGATCCTGGACCTGCCTGCCTGAAATATTCGCAGCTTCTATCCCGCGATATTTTACCGTTTGATAAAAAAATTGACCTGTGCCAGCCTTGTTTCACCAACAGGTGAGCCAGGAGACGAAAATGTCCCAAGCAAGACTGTCGCCCGGCGTCGTGCCGGGACGGCTGACACCCCAACAGCTGGCCGCGAACTTCGTCGATGTCGCCCCGCCGCTGGACCGGCACGAGGCGCATGTCGCCGCCGACCGATGCTATTTCTGCCACGATGCGCCCTGCATCACGGCCTGCCCGACCTCGATCGACATCCCGCTGTTCATCCGCCAGATCGCGACCGACACCCCGGATGCCGCGGCGATGACGATCTTTCACGCCAATATCCTGGGCGGGATGTGCGCCCGCGTCTGCCCGACCGAGCAGCTGTGCGAAGGCGCCTGCGTCCGCATGGAGGCCGAGGGCAAGCCGGTCGAGATCGGCGCGCTCCAGCGCTACGCGACCGACGGGCTGATGGCAAAGCGCGTCCACCCGTTCCGGCGCGCGCCCCAGACCGGCAGGAGCGTCGCGGTCGTCGGCGCGGGCCCGGCGGGCCTTGCGGCCGCCCACCGGTTGGCCGCCAAAGGTCATGACGTCACCATCTTCGAAGCCCGGCCAAAGCCCGGTGGGCTGAACGAATACGGCATCGCCAGCTACAAGGCCGTGGACGGGTTCGCGCAGGCCGAGGTCGACTGGATCATCGGCATCGGCGGGATGGAGCTTCGCCACGACCAGGTGCTGGGCCGCGACATCACGCTGGACGGGCTGCGCGCGGAATATGACGCCGTCTTCCTCGGCATGGGCCTTGGCGGGGTGAATGCACTTCGGGCCGAGGGCGAGGACCGCCGGCACGTGCTGGACGCCGTCAGCTTTATCCGCGACCTGCGCCAGGCCAGCGACCTGACCACCCTGCCCGTCGGGCGCGACGTGGTCGTGATCGGCGGCGGCATGACCGCCATCGACGCCGCCGTTCAGGCCCGCCTGCTGGGGGCGGAAAACGTCACAATCGTCTATCGACGCGGCCAGGACCGCATGGGCGCCAGCCGCCATGAACAGGACCATGCCACCGCAAGCGGCGTCAGGATCATCTGCGACGCGGCGCCCGTGACCCTGCACGGCAACGGCGCGGTGGCCGAGATCGAGTTCGCCTATACCGAGGACGGACCGGACGGGCTGAAGCTGACCGAAAACCGCTTCCGGCTGCGTGCCGACCAGGTATTCCGCGCCATCGGCCAGCGCCTAGACGGCGCTCCGCCCGAATTGCAGCTGATCGACGGGAAGATCGCCGTCAGCGCCCACGGCCGGACCTCGTTGGACGGTGTCTGGGCGGGCGGCGACTGCGCCGCCGGCGGAAACGACCTGACCGTGACAGCCGTGGCGCAGGGCCGCGACGCGGCAGAAGACATCGACGCCCGGCTGACCGGACGTCCCGTCGAAATCCCCGGCTGAGGACGCGATCATGGCAGACTTGCGCAGCAATTTCATCGGGATCAAGTCCCCGAACCCGTTCTGGCTGGCCTCGGCCCCGCCCACGGACAAGGAATACAACGTCCGCCGCGCCTTTCAGGCCGGCTGGGGTGGCGTCGTCTGGAAGACTCTGGGGGCCGAAGGACCTCCGGTCGTCAACGTGAACGGCCCCCGCTATGGCGTCGTCCACGGCGCCGACCGCCGCGTGCTGGGCATCAACAACATCGAGCTGATAACCGACCGCCCGCTGGAGGTGAACCTGCGAGAGATCAAGTCGGTCAAGCGCGACTATCCCGACCGCGCCCTGATCATCAGCCTGATGGTGCCCTGCGACGAGGATTCCTGGCGCGACATCCTGCACCGCATCGAGGATACCGGCGCCGACGGAGTCGAGCTGAACTTCGGCTGTCCGCACGGCATGGCCGAGCGCGGCATGGGATCGGCCGTGGGCCAGGTGCCGGATTACATCGAGATGGTCACGCGGTGGGTCAAGACCCACAGCCGCATGCCCTGCATCGTCAAGCTGACGCCGAACATCACCGACGTGACCAAGCCCGCCGCAGCGGCCAAGCGCGGCGGCGCCGATGCGGTCAGTTTGATCAACACCATCAATTCGATCACCTCGGTCGATCTGGACCTGTTCGCGCCGCAGCCGACCATCGACGGCAAGGGCAGCCACGGCGGCTATTGCGGCCCTGCGGTCAAGCCCATTGCGCTGAACATGGTGGCCGAAATCGCACGCGACCCGGTCACGGCAGGCATCCCCATCAGCGGGATCGGTGGCGTGACCACCTGGCGCGACGCGGCCGAGTTCATGGCGCTGGGGGCCGGGAACGTACAGGTCTGCACCGCGGCCATGACCTATGGCTTCAAGGTCGTGCAGGAGATGATCACCGGCCTGCACGATTACCTGGACGGCAATGACATGGCGCTCTCGGACCTGATCGGGCGGGCCGTGCCGAACGTCAGGAACTGGCAAGAACTGAACCTGAACTATGTCACCAAGGCCGTCATCGACCAAGACGCCTGCATCAGCTGCGGCCGCTGCTATGCCGCGTGCGAGGACACGAGCCACCAGGCCATCGCCATGAAGCCCGGCCGCGTCTTCGAGGTGATCGAGGAGGAATGTGTCGCCTGCAATCTCTGCGTCGACGTCTGCCCGGTCGAGAACTGCATCTCGATGCGGGAATTGGCGGTGGGTGAGATCGACAAGCGCACGGGCATCCCGCGCGGCACCTATGCGAACTGGACGAGCCACCCAAACAACCCGATGGCCCGCGCCGCCGAGTGATCCCTGCCCCGCTGGAGGTTTCAAAGGCCGCCAGCGGGGGCGTTGCTGCGTTCAGAGCCCGTAGATGCGGCCGAACTTGTCCTCGAGGTAGTCCAGAAGCGGCTCCGGCGTGACGGGTCTTGCCGAGGCTCTTTCGATCACCTCGGCCGGGGGCATCAGGCCGCCATGGCGCTGCACGTTCTCTCGCAGCCATTCGGTCCCCGGGGTCGCGTCCCCCTGTGCCAGCGCGCCGTCCAGATCGGGAACCGCCTCGCGCAGCGCCTTGTTCAGGCAGCCGGCATAGACGTTGCCAAGGGCGTAGGTCGGGAAATAGCCGAACAGCCCGACCGCCCAGTGGACATCCTGCAGCACCCCGTTCGCCGGACGGTCGACCGCCACGCCGAAGTCGTGCAGGAAGCGCGCGTTCCAGGCCTCGACCAGGTCCGAGGTGTCGAGGCGGCCCGAGATCAGGTCGCGTTCCAGGTCGAAGCGCAGCATGATGTGCAGGTTGTACTGGATCTCGTCTGCCTCGGTGCGGATGAAGCCGGGCGTCACCCGGTTCACGGTCGCATAGAAGGCGTCCGGGTCGGTGATGTTCAGCCCGTCGAAGGCCTCGTACATGCGGGTGAAAAGCCAGCCCGCGAAGGCGCGGCCGCGCCCCATCTGGTTTTCATAGATGCGGCTCTGGCTTTCGTGGACGCCCATCGACACGCCCCGCCCCAGCGGCGTGAAGGCGTAGTCTGGGTCGATCCCCTGCTCATAGCTGGAATGCCCGACCTCGTGGATGGTCGAATAGATGCAGTTGAACGGATCGGTCTCGACCACCCGGGTGGTGATGCGGCTGTCCTGCCAGCGCCCAGAGCTGAAGGGATGCACCGCGATGTCCATCCGCCCGCGCGTCCAGTCATAGCCGAAGGCGGTGGCGCAGCTGCGTGCCAGGCGAAGCTGAGTTTCCTGCGGGAAATGTCCGGCCAACGCCGCCGGCTGGCGTTCGGAGCCCAGCACATCCTCGCGCAGCGCGACCAGCCTGGGGCGCATCGTGTGAAAGAGCGTGGCGATCCGTGCGCCCGTCATGCCGGGTTCGTAATCGTCCAGCAGCGCATCGTATAGGTCGCCGCCGTCGGCCAGCGCCGCGGCCTCCTCGCGCTTCAGCATCAGGACCTGGTCCAGCGTGGGCAGGAAATCCTCGGGCGCATCCTTGGCCCGCGCTTCCGCCCAGATGCCTTGCGCCAGAGAGGTCAGCCGCGCCAGTTCGGACGCCAGCCGTGCGGGAATTCGGCTGCTGCGGGCGAAGTCGCGGGCGATCAGTTCGACCGCACGCCTGTCGGCGGGCGTCTGCGGGTCGGCCGCGTCCAGCCATTCGCCGATGCGGGGATCGGTGCGGCGGTCGTGCAGCACCTCCTCCATTGCGCCCATCTCCTCGGCCCGCTGCTCGGTGGCACCGCGCGGCATCACCGTTTCCTGGTCCCAACCAAGGCGCTCGGCGACCGAGGACAGGGCTTCGGTCTGGCGCTGGAAGGCCAGCAGGTCGGTCAGGGCGCTCATCGCGTCACTCCTCGGATCGAGGTCTCATGGGGGTAGCGGGCGTGGTGGCGCGCCCGCAGGATCATCGCGAACAGCACGACCGCGCCGAACTGGTGCGTCAACGCAAGGTGCAGGGGCGATGCGTGGATCACGTTCATGATCCCCAAGCCGATCTGCGCAGCCACCGCGACGATCATCACCGTGAACGCCCCGCGCGTCACCGGATGCGGCGACCGTCGCGCCCGCAGCCAGACGACCACGGCGAAGATCGCAAGAAGGTAACCGGTCATGCGGTGGATGAACTGGACCAGCGCCGGGTTCTCGAAGAAGTTCCGCCAGCCGAGGGTGCCGTCCCAGATCGCCGAGGGGATCCATTCGCCGCCCATTCTGGGCCAGCCGGTATAGGTGCGGCCCGCATCGATGCCGGCGACCAGTGCGCCCAGCAGGATCTGCAGGAACGTCAGGTGCAGAAGGCCGGTCGACATCGAGAACAGTTTCGCCTCGCCTGCACGGCGCGCGCGCAGCAGCTCCGCCTCGGACCGTGACAGCTGCAGCACATACCAGGTGATCAGACCCAGGATCACGAAGGCTATGCCCAGATGCGTCGCCAGCCGATAGGACGCCACGCGCACCAGATCGCCCGTCAGTCCGGAACTGACCATCCACCAGCCGATCGCACCCTGCAGCCCGCCAAGCGCACCAAGCACCAGAAGGCGCGGTGTCCATCCCGTCGGGATGCGGGAGGTCGCCCAGAAGAAGACGAAGCCAAGCGCCCAGACCAGGCCCACCAGGCGGCCCAGCAGCCGGTGGCTCCATTCCCACCAGTAGATGTATTGAAAATCGGACAGGGACATGCCCTGGTTGACCTCCTGGTATTGCGGGATCTGGCGATAGGCGTCGAATTCGCGCTGCCAGTCGGCGGCGGTCATCGGCGGGATGGTTCCGGTGACCGGCGCCCATTCGGTGATCGACAGGCCCGACCCGGTCAGCCGCGTCGCACCGCCCACCACGATCATCGCCAGCACCATGGCGAACAGCACCATCAGCCAAAGCCTGATGGCGCGGCGCGCGCCACGGGGGCGGGCGTCGATCATGCCGGTGGTCTGCACGGGGCGGGCTGCGGTCGGGTCCGAGACTTCCTGGAATACAGGTCGCTTGGCCATCGCGGGGCTCCTTTCGGGCGGAGGTTAGGGGGCGGTCAGCGGCGGGTCAACTGCCGCAGGACGCCGTGCAGAATGCGCACGTCGCCGCGCGTCAGCGACAGCCGCGCCCACATGCTGCGCATGTTCAAGCGCATCGAGGCCGCCTTGGTTTCGGGAAAGAAGAACCCGGCCTCGGTCAGCCTGTCGTCGAAGTGATCGCCAAGGCGTTCGATCTCCAGCCGGTCGGCAAGGTCCTGCGCCTCGCTGCGGCGGGCATGGGGGGCGGGTTCGGGCGGCAGGATCTCTCGGCCGTATTCATAGCCCATCAGCAGCACCGCCTGCGCCAGGTTCAGTGATGGAAACTCCGGGTTCACGGGCACCGTCACGATGGCATTGGCGCGCGCGATGTCGTCGTTTTCCAGCCCAGTGCGTTCGGGGCCGAAGATGATCGCGCTGCGGCCCGGATGCCGGCGGGCCTGTTCCATCGCCGTGGCCGGGGTATAGACAGGCTTGGTCAGCTCCCGTCCCCGCGCGGTGGTGGCATAGGCGAAGTCCACGCCGTCCATCGCCGCGGCCAGCGTCGGATACACCTTGGCCGCGTCCAGCACCTGCCCCGCCGCCCCCGAGGCCATGGCAACGGCCTTGGGGTTCGGCCAGCCGTCGCGCGGATCGACCAGCCGCATCTCGGTCAGGCCGAAATTCAACATGGCGCGGGCGGCGGCACCGATATTCTCGCCCATCTGCGGGCGGACCAGGATGATGACGGGCAGGCGATCGTTTTGCATGGTCACGGCATTAGTGCGTCTGGCGGCGGCGGGCAAGCTGCGCTATCTGCGACATAAAGGAGATGCCCCATGACCGACGCGCCGCAACTGTATCTGATGACGCCTGCCGGTGCGCAGGCTTCCGCCCTCGGCCCGCTTCTGACCGAGGTCATGGACCGCTTTCCGACGGCCTGCCTGCGCATCCGCAGCGGTGCCGAGGAGGACGAGTTGGGGCGCCTAGCCGACCTGGCGCGAGAGATCGCCCATGCCCGCGACGTGGCGGTGGTGATCGACGATCACGTCAAGCTGGCGCAGCGCCACGGGTTGGACGGCGTTCACCTTTCGGACGGGGCGCGCAGTGTGCGGTATGCCCGCAAGGAGTTGGGCGACGACGCCATCGTTGGCGCGTTCTGCGGCCCCTCGCGGCACGAAGGCATGACGGCGGCAGAACATGGCGCGGATTACGTGGCCTTCGGTCCGGTCAGCGACTCGGCCCTCTACAAGCGTGAGCCGGTCGAGCTGGAACTGTTCCAATGGTGGTCCGAGATGATCGAGGTGCCGGTCGTGGCCGAAGGCGCAATCACGCGCGACCTGATCGCGCAGCTGTCCCCGGTGACGGATTTCATCGCGCTCGGCGCCGAGATCTGGGCGCAGGACGACCCGGTCACCGCGCTGGCGCAGCTCTGGGGCTGAGCTAGAGCAGGACGGGCGTCCGGTCGCCCACCGCAAACCGCCGTAGCACCGCCGGATAAAGGCGGTGTTCCTGCGCCAGCACCCGCGCAGCCAGCATCGCCGCCGTGTCACCCGGCAGCACCGGGACTCGCGCCTGTCCCAGCATCGGCCCCGAATCCAGCTCGGGCGTGACCTCGTGGACGGTGCAGCCGGCCTCTGGATCGCCTGCGGCAAGGGCCCGGGCATGGGTGTCGAGGCCCGCGTATCTCGGCAGAAGCGACGGGTGGATGTTCAGCATACGGCCGGCGAATCGCTGCACGAAGCCGGGCGTCAGGATCCTCATGAAGCCGGCGAGGCAGATGATGTCGGGCCGCGCCTCCAGCAGCGGCCCAAGAAGCGCGGCCTCGAAGGCGGCGCGGTCGCGCGGAAAGTCGCGATGATCGACCGCGGCGACGGGAACGCCCAGGGCCGCCGCCCGTGCCAGCCCCGCCGCCTGCGGGTCGTTCGAGGCGACCAGCACCGGGCGCGCCGGGTGATCGCCCGTCATGTCCTCGACCAGCCGCAGCATGTTCGAGCCGCCGCCGGAAATCAGGATCGCGACGCGTGTCACGCAAGCCTGCCCGAATAGCGGATGCCCGCGCCCTGCGTCACCTTGCCGATCCGGTGGACCGACTCGCCCTGCCCGGCCAGAAGCTCGGCCAGCGCGTCGGCGCGGTCGGCCGAGACCACAAGGATCATGCCCAACCCGCTGTTGAAGGTCTTCAGCATTTCGGACTGCTCGATCCCGCCGGCCTCTGCCAGCCACCGGAACACCGGCGAAAGCGCCCACGAGGACAGGTCGATGTCCGCCCCCAGATCCTTAGGCAGAACGCGCGGCAGGTTCTCGGTCACGCCGCCCCCGGTGATATGCGCCAGGGCATGGACGCCCCCCGCGCGGATGGCAGCCAGCGCCGGCTTCACGTAGAGCCGCGTCGGCACCAGAAGCGCCTCGCCCAGGCTGGTATCGGCGAAGGGGGCCGCGTCGGACCACTGAAGACCCGCGCGCTCCGCCACCTTGCGGACCAGCGAATAACCGTTCGAATGCACCCCGTCCGATGCCAGTCCCATAAGGACATCGCCGGCCTGCACGCCGGCCGGCAGAGCCGTCCCGCGCTGCATCGCTCCCACGGCGAAACCCGCAAGGTCGAAGTCGCCATCGTGGTACATGCCGGGCATCTCGGCAGTCTCGCCACCGATCAGCGCGCAACCGGCCGCCTTGCAGCCGCGCGCGATGCTTTCGACCACCCGCGCACCTTCGTCCACCGACAGCTTGCCGGTGGCGAAGTAATCCAGGAAAAACAGCGGTTCGGCACCCTGGCACACCAGGTCGTTCACGCACATCGCGACAAGGTCCTGCCCCAGGCCGTCAAGATGCCCCGTGTCGATGCCGATGCGCAACTTGGTCCCCACGCCATCGGTCGCCGCGACCAGCACCGGGTCGTCATAACCCGCGGCCTTCAGATCGAACAGCGCGCCAAACCCGCCGAGCGCGTCCATGACCCCCGGCCGCGCCGTCGCCGCGGCGGCAGGCTTGATGCGTTCCACCAGCGCGTTCCCGGCGTCGATGTCGACGCCTGCGTCGCGATAGCTGATCCCGTTACTCGTCATGGCGGCCCCCGGCTGATGTCGGCACTCCGATAGCGGAACCCCGTCCAAGGAGCAACGCCCAAGCTTGACCCGCCCGCGCCGCCGCATTAGTCAGGGTCCGCTGCGGGGGCCTGTAGCTCAATTGGTCAGAGCAGGGCGCTCATAACGCCTTGGTTGCGGGTTCAAGTCCTGCCGGGCCTACCAACTGCCTCGCAACACTTTGTTTTCGTGTACTTTTACTGAAAGTTTACAGGGGTATCGGGCGCGTTCCCTTCGCTCTGGTCCTGTTCTGTTCCTAAAACCAGCCGCTTCAAATCGGTCGCGCGGGTATACCGCTGCGCCTCGGCAAGCGTCTCGTGACCGCCCCACTCCACGATTGCGTGCACCGAACCGCCGCCTTCGGCGATCATTGTCAGCCGCGCTTTCCGCAGGCCGTGTGCAGTCCTGTCCACCAACCCGGCGTCGCGGGCGCCGTCATTGATCACGTTGCCCAGGCCCTTGATGCTGCGAGACCTGCCTTGCGAAGTCTGCAGGAACGTCATGCCGCCCGACAGGCATAAGAGCGCGTCCTGCATCTGTTCGCGCTCTTTCTTCCAGGAGCCCTTGAACGCTTCGCGGCAGTTCTCCTCGCGTAGCTGTAGCGCCATGTCCTGACACGGGGTCGAGAAGGCGGCGCGGTTGGCTTTTGGGACCTCAGCAGCGTCCCCCGCCTCCACAGCTTCGATCAGCTTGTCCAGTGCGCCGGTCATTTGCCGCCCTCGCCTTCGGTGCCCGCCTTGCGGTCGCGCAGGATGCGGTCCAGCACCTCGTCCTGGTCGGGTCGGGGAAGTCTGAGGATGCCCATCATTCCGTCTCCGCTTCGACCGCGGCGCGGAATGTCGGGTAACGGCGCGTGCCCATCATGGAGACGGTCAGGCAGTAGTGGCCGCCATCTCGCTGGATGAGCGAGGTCTTCTTCGACCACTCCCTGCGGGGCTTGTTCTCCTTCCATCGGAGGCGAGCATCCGGAACCGGGCTTCACCTTCTTTCTCAGCGCGCATCGCGGAAACGATGTCCTGGAAGTAACTAGCCGGAATGCCGGGGATATCCAAACGATACAGCCCGTCGACCTTCTGGAGCGAGGCATCACCGCGATTGAAAATGTTGGTGTGGGTGTCATGCTCCCACCGGAACATCAGGCACATGTCGGTCAGTGTGCTGAGGGCTTTACGGATCATTCGCCGCCCGCCCGCTCATCTTCGCGCAGATGTGCGTAGACTGGTGGGTCTTGATCCAGCAGTTCACTGGTCGTGAGGACGATCCAACGCCAGAGAAGCAAGAAGCCGATGGCGATCATGATCGCTGAGACGAAAATCCAAGTGAGAGCGGTCATCTGCCCCTCCATTCAAGCAGGTCGATTTCCTTGATGATCTGCGCCGTGTAGTCGGGCTGCGCGAAGATGCGGGCCAACCAGAGCTGCCCGCGAAGGAAGGCGATGTTCAGGTCGCGCGTCATGAAGAGGCCCGTCATTGAAGCCGCCTCCTTGCGCGTGTCTCGAACGCGGTCACGACCGCGTCGGACATGATGGCGGCGGCGCCGTTGCGACACATCAGCGCCGGCGGCAATGCCTCGCGCGTGCGCTGGACTGCGACGACCGTGATCGAACCGCCGCGGAAGTGCGCCGTCGCAGAAGTTCCGACTTCGCCGGTCAAGGCGCACCAGGTCGCCGTGATGTCGACGGTCTCGCTGGTGATATCGACGGGGTAGATCATGTCTCGTCCCCTTGCAGCTGGTCCAGGTGACGGTCGATCTGCGCCCGTGCCTCCTTCAGCGTCTCGGCCATGTCGTGGCCGTTCGTTTCGTCATGCGTCCAGACGTAGGGCGTGCAGGGCACGTCGAACTGCCGGATCTGGATGCCGCGATAAGTCTGGCTGCTGTCCGGCATCGTCAGCACCTCCCCGTCGGGCCGTCGACGATGACGTCCTTGGGCAGAGGCATGTCGCTTTCGACTTGTGCCGCAGCGTCCAGCAGCTCTTGCGCCATCTCGCGGGCCTGCTGCGGCGTCAGCGTGACGCAGGCCAAATACTCCTGCTCCTGGTCATTCCCGTCGATGTTGCCCATGCCGAGGGTCACGACGCGATCGCCGTTCAGCTCCTCGTCCCAGTCCGCGCAGATCTCGGAGGCGCTGACGGCGGTGGCGTTGCAGAAGGTCGGGCTGCTCATGTCAACCACCAGGCGAGAGTTGCGCCGGCGATGACTCCGGCGACGGCCGCCGCGCCCAGCATCAGGTATCCGGCTGCCATGCTGCCGCTGGTGGGTTCGTCCCGCTCCAGCCCGATCCGCATGTTGCGCTGACGGATGTCCCGAGCTTCCTCGAAGGTGCCGCCGGGCCAGCCATAGTGCGAGCTGCGGCAGACAGCCTCGGCCTCTGCCTCGCTCAGCCCTCGGTCAAAAGGTCTGTGTTGAGCGGCCATCACGCGCTACGTCGTCGAGGGTGTCATGATGGGCCTGCTCTACTCGGCAATGGCTTTCGGCGATGATGAAGGGAACGAACTCTGTGGCGAGAAGATCGCGACGTGGATGCTGGGCGAGACCTTCGGGACAGTCATCGGCGGGCTTCCCTTCGTGCGCGACGCTTGGCATGGCTTCACCGACTTCGGCGACACAGGTGGTGTGCTGGGCTCGGTGCTGAACATCCCGGCCGAGGTCTACAAGCAGGCGGTTCAGGGGGAGAACGACCGGGGACTGCGGCGCGCTGTCGGCGACGCGGTCGGCATGGCCACTGGCCTGCCCACGGTTGCAGTGCTTCGGCCTGTCGAAGAACTGGTGGATGAGGGCGGCGGCTCGATCCTCGGGGCGCTCTTGGGGTTCAACCCGCTGACGAACTGACCTGCCAACATATATCGGGCAACCGCGGCTTCCTACCCTGCTCACGACCACAGCAGGGCAGGGCCAGATGACCGTTGAGAGCGCAACCAACAAGGCCGGGCCATTCGAAGTCGCGGCTTCCTTCGGCACGTTCCCCCGGAACTTCCTCGCTCAGGACGAAACGCACGTCCGGGTGATCCGCGTGAGGGGCGGCGAAGAAACCGACCTGACGTCCGGCGTCGGGCATACCGGCATCGGCGTGTTCCGTTGTGATCTCCAACGGCATTCAGCCCGGCGACCAGATATACCTGCTGCGCTCGGTGCCGCTGATCCAGCAGAGCGACTACAACAACCAGGGCCGGGCTCGACCGGATCAGGTCGAGAATGATTTCGACCTGCAGATGATGGCGATGCAGGATCTGGCCGAGCGGCAGTCCCGCGCACTGACGCTGGATGTCTCTTCGGACGTGTCGGGGCGCGAATGCCATTCGCCCTCGCCGCGGACCTTGATGCCGGTGCTGTCGATCAGCAGGTGAAGCGGGCCGCCGCTACCCCGGTAGGGAAGTTGAACGGCAAGGGTCCTCTGCCGTCGGCAGAGCGTCGAGAAGTTCGGAACTGGCCAGTCGAGCCCCGCGAGCTTGAGAAGGCTCGCGACGAAGCCCGTCGTCTGCCGGAGCGGTAGGCCGAACAGGACCTTGATCGTCAGACAGGCCTGGATTGCAGCGTCGCTGTAGACCGGCTGGCCGCCCCGCTTCCCAGACGGTGCCGCGTGCCAGGGTGTCGACGGATCGAACCAGACGGTCAGCGATCCACGCTCACGCAGCGACGCGTTGTAGGCGGACCAGTTCAGGGTTCGGTAGCGGGTGGGCAAAGGCTTGGACATGCTGTCCAGCTACGCCGTTGGACCCGCAAATGTGAATCCCGGAAAGGCTTCGTGCAACAAGGCCCCCAGCCGGCAGTAACTATGCCCCGAACTACAAGGTCAATGCGTCCACGGCGCACGTCGATCCGTGGCAAAGTTTTCGCCGTAGCCTCGGGGACGGATGTTGGTGCCTCGGCGGTGCGGCTCTTGCACGACGAATTCGAGGCCATGCTCTCGGGCATAGTCTTCGGCCTGCTTGCGGGTGTCGAAGCGCAGACGTACCTGGCTCTGGGTGTCGCGGCTGCTTGTCCAGCCCATCAGCGGATCGATCTCGCGCGCGTCGGCGGGCGGGAATTCCAGGATCCAGCCCTTGGTCCGGGCGGTCCCCGACTGCATGGCGTTCCGGGCGGGCTGATAGATGCGCACGAGCATGAGGTTGTCCTTCGGCTTCGGTCATCGGTATATCGCGAAATAGCACGTCCGGATCAAGCCCCGGGAACATCGCAGGCCCGCAGACGTTCAGATCGCGGAATGCGACAAAAGGAGTTCCCGATGTCTGATCGAATTCTTTCCGCCGGCCTTGCCGTCCTGATGCTTTCGGCCGGCGCCGTCGGCGCCCAGGAGGCCGCCACCGACAGCTTGACCGCACAGGTCACTGCAGCGGACGGCACCGACCACGGCACGGTCACCGTGCAGCCGACCGCCTCGGGCTATAGCACCGTTACGCTGGACCTGCAGGGCCTGCCGCCTGGCCAGGTCGCGGTTCACCTGCACGAAACAGGGGCCTGCGAAGGGCCCACGTTCGAAAGCGCGGGCGGGCATCTTGCACTGGAAGGACAGGAACACGGCGTAATGGTCGAGAGCGGCCCCCATGTCGGCGACCTGCCGAACCTGCATGTCCCCGAGAGTGGCGAGGCCATGGTCGAACACTTCGCGCCCGAACTGACCGCCGAGGTCATGAACGATGACGACGGCACAGCCTTCGTCATCCACGGCGGCACCGACGACTATGAAAGCCAGCCCTCGGGTGACGCCGGTGACCGGATCGCCTGCGGCGTCCTGGCCGCGGCCCAATAACATCGACCCCCGCCCGATCAGGGCGGGGCGCCTCGTCTTGGATCAGAGGGACATCATGACGGCCCTGCCCCGCTACACGCCCCGCCCCACGCTTCTGGCACTGCCGGCAATCCTGCTGGCGGTGTCGGCCTGCGGCGGAAACCCCTACGACGTGGCCTCCCGCACATGCGACCCGGCGCAGCACCAGGCGCTGGTCGGCCGGAATGTCGGAGAGATCCTGCTTCCGCCATCGCTTCCCAAGCGAGAGGTCATGACGCCAGGCGTGATGACCCGTGACTTCAACCCGGCGCGGCTGACGATGTATGTCGATCCGAAGGGTTGGGTCACGGGGATTTCCTGCGGCTAGCGCCCGCGCTTTGAACGCTTGTTGCCGCCGCGCTGCCCGGCGCGGCCCGCCGTCGACCGGCCAGAGGTCCTCACCGCGGCTTCGGCCGCCTCGTCTATGGCCGACTGCCGGGCCATGGGATCGTCGGCGATGGCCAAGTCCACCGCCTCCAGCCGCTTGACCTCGTCACGCAGGCGTGCGGCTTCCTCGAACTCCAGGTTCTCGGCGGCCTTGCGCATCTGCGCGCGCATCGCCTCCAGGTGTGCCGCAAGGTTGGCGCCGACCAGCGGCTTGTCGACCTTGGTGGTGATCCGCGACTGGTCGGTGTCGCCCTGCCAGAGGCCCGCCAGCACGTCCTCGACGTTTTTGCGGACGGTCTGCGGCGTGATGCCATGTTCGAGGTTATAGGCCATCTGCTTTTCACGCCGACGCTCGGTTTCGGCCATGGCGCGCTCCATGCTGCCGGTGATCCGGTCGGCATAGAGGATCACGCGACCGTCGACGTTCCGCGCGGCCCGGCCGATGGTCTGGATCAGCGAGGTTTCTGACCGCAGGAAACCTTCCTTGTCGGCGTCCAGAATGGCCACAAGCCCGCATTCGGGGATGTCCAGCCCCTCGCGCAGCAGGTTGATTCCCACCAGCACGTCGAAGGCGCCGAGGCGCAGGTCGCGCAGGATCTCGATCCGCTCGATCGTGTCGATGTCGCTGTGCATGTAGCGGATCTTGATGCCCTGTTCGTGCAGGTATTCGGTCAGATCCTCGGCCATGCGCTTGGTCAGGGTGGTGACCAGCGTCCGATAGCCCGCCGCCGTCACGCGGCGGACCTCGTCCAGAAGGTCGTCGACCTGCATCTCGACCGGACGGATCTCGATCTGCGGGTCCAGAAGGCCGGTGGGGCGGATGACCTGTTCAGTGAAGACGCCGCCGGTCTGGTCCATCTCCCATTGCGCGGGGGTGGCCGACACGAAGACCGATTGCGGGCGCATGGCGTCCCACTCCTCGAACTTCAGCGGGCGGTTGTCCATGCAGCTGGGCAAGCGGAAGCCGTGTTCGGCCAGCGTGAACTTGCGCCGGAAGTCGCCGCGATACATGCCGCCGATCTGCGGCACGCTGACATGGCTTTCGTCGGCAAAGACGATGGCGTTGTCTGGGATGAACTCGAAAAGCGTCGGTGGCGGCTCGCCGGGCGCACGCCCGGTCAGGTAGCGGGAATAGTTCTCGATGCCGTTGCAGACGCCGGTGGCCTCCAGCATCTCGATGTCGAAGTTCGTGCGCTGCTCCAGCCGCTGCGCCTCCAGCAGCTTTCCTTCGTCCTGCAACTGCTTCAGGCGGTCGTGCAGCTCTTTCTTGATGCCCTTGATCGCCTGCTGCATCGTCGGGCGCGGCGTCACGTAGTGGCTGTTGGCATAGATGCGGATCTGCTTGAAGCTGTCGGACTTGGTGCCCGTCAGCGGGTCGAATTCCGTGATCGCCTCAAGCTCGTTCCCGAAGAAGTCGAACCGCCATGCGCGGTCCTCAAGGTGGGCAGGCCAGACCTCGACCAGATCGCCGCGCACGCGGAAGCCGCCGCGCTGGAAGCTGGCGTCCAGGCGCTTGTACTGCTGCGCCACGAGCTGGCCCAGGAACTCGCGCTGGTCATAGCTTTCCCCGACGATCATGTCCTGGGTCATCGCTGAATAGGTTTCGACCGAGCCGATGCCATAGATGCAGCTGACCGAGGCGACGATGATCACATCGTCACGCTCCAGCAGTGCACGGGTGGCGCTGTGGCGCATCCGGTCGATGGCCTCGTTGATCTGCGACTCCTTTTCGATATAGGTGTCCGACCGTGCGACATAGGCCTCAGGCTGGTAATAGTCATAGTAGCTGACGAAGTATTCGACAGCATTATCGGGGAAGAAGCCCTTGAACTCTCCGTAAAGCTGGGCCGCCAACGTCTTGTTCGGGGCCAGGATGATCGCGGGCCGCTGCGTCTCCTCGATGACCTTTGCCATGGTATAGGTTTTGCCGGTGCCGGTCGCGCCCAGCAGCACCTGGTCACGCTCGCCCTGCAGGACGCCGCCTGCAAGTTCCTGGATCGCCGTCGGCTGATCGCCCGCCGGCTGGAATTCCGACTTCATGACGAAGCGCTTCCCGCCCTCCAGCTTGGGGCGGGTCACTTCTGGAAAGCGCAGCACCGGAGCGCTGGTGTTGCTGTGACCCATGAGGTTCCTGATCCGTTCGGAGTTGCCCCCAAGATGTGACCGGCACCGTCCGAGTTCAACCGCGTTTCAGTCTTGCCGGTTGAAGTTCCGCCCACCCCTGGCCGCCGTCCAGTTCGTCGGCAAGGATCTCGGCCGTCACGGGTCCAAGGGTGAAGCCCTGGTGTCCGTGCCCGAAATGCGCCCAAAGGTTCGGCTGGTCCGGCACCCGCCCCACCAGCGGCAGCATGTCGGGCATGCAGGGCCGGCGGCCGGTCCACGGCTCGGCCTCGACGGGGGCGCCGATGTCGAACAGCTCCCTTGCGGCCTTCTCGCCATGACGCAGCTGCGGCGGCGACAGGCGCGGATGCGGCGTCAGTTCCGCCGCGGTGGCAATTCGCAGGCCGCGGCGCATGGGCGACAGCACGACAGAGTTCCCGAAATCGGCAATCGGGTGATGGGGCGGCATCTCCATGTGGTAATGTCGGTGATAGCCGCGCTTGTAGACCATCGGCACCGTCAGTCCAAAGCGCTGCGTCACCATCGGCGACCACGGCCCAAGCGCGATGACGGCGTGCTCGGCCTCTGCCTCGTCGGCGATCCAGGCCGCGCCCTTGCGGTGCAGATCGCCCGCGTCGCCGTTCACGATCCGCCCTCCGCGCTTCTGGAACAACGCGGCATAGGCCGCAACCAGACCACCAGGATCGGCACAGTTCCAGCTGTCGGACCAATGAGTTGCTCCGCAAACCTCGACCTTGATCGAAGGTTCCAGAAGCCGCAGCTGCTGCCCGTCCATCACCCTGGCCTCAACACCGAACTCGGTCAGGAACCGCTTCGCCGTATCGTGCGCCTTGGCCAGTTTCGCGGGCGTTCGGTGCAGCTCGATATAGCCATTGCGGCGGATGATGTTGTCGGCCCCGGCTGCGGCGATCAGGGGGCCGTGACGGTCGGTGGACTGCCGGATCAGCTTGCCCCAGGTGACCGAAGCCCGCTTGTGCGCCGCAGGCAGAGAATTGCGGGCGTAGGTCAGCACCGCGCCCAACTGAGACAGCAAGCCCGAGGCCGTCCACTTGACGTCATATCCACGCCCCATGGCGATCTGCAAAAGCGCGCCCGGCGCCAGCGGCATCGCATATGGCTCGACCGCCTCGGTCTGGATCAGGCCCGCATTGCCATAGCTGGTTTCCCGGCCCGGAACGCCCCGCTCGACAACCGTGACCTCATGCCCCCGCGCCTGCAACGCCAGCGCAGTGCTGACGCCAACCATACCCGCACCCAGAACCAGAACTTCCGCCATGCCTGCCCCCTTGCTGATAGGTCAGGGATGCAGACATTGCCCGTGCCGGGCAACAAATTTCAGGCATTCTTCGGTGATCGACGTAATATTTGCACGATTCAGGCGAAAAGCTCGCGACAGAAGGTCAAACCTTCGATAAGCGCATCCACTTCTTCGAGGGTGTTGTACATGGCGAAGCTGGCACGGGCGCTGGCGCTGATTCCGAAATGCTCCATCAGCGGCATCGCGCAATGCGTTCCCGCGCGCACCGCAATGCCCTTCTTATCCAGGATGGTCGAGATGTCATGCGCATGCGCCCCCTCCATCGTCATCGAGAAGATCGCCCCCTTCCCGGGCGCATCCCCCTGAACCTGCAGCCAGTTCAGGCTGCGCAGCCGGTCCCGGGCGCGGTCGCGCAAGCCGCGTTCATGCGCCGCGATGTTCTCCATCCCCAGGTCCATCAGGTATTCCAGCGCCGCTCCCAGACCTATCTGGTTGACGATGCCGGGGGTGCCTGCCTCGAACTTCAGGGGCGGGTCGGCATAGCTGACCACGTCACGGCTTACGGTGCGGATCATGTCGCCGCCGCCGATGAAGGGTCGCATCTCGGCCTGCCGGTCGGCGCGGATCCAAATCGCTCCTGAACCCGACGGCCCATAGAGCTTGTGACCTGTGATGCAGTAGAAGTCCGCCCCCAGCGTCGTCAGGTCCACCGGCATGTGCACGGCGGCCTGGCTGCCGTCCACGACCATCGGCAGGTCTGTCCCGGCCCGGATTCCGGCGATGTCCACCACGGTCCCCGTGACGTTCGACATGTGCGTCATTGCGATCATGCGCGTCTTCGGGCCGATGGCCGCCAGGACTTTCTGGGGCGGAAGGCTGCCGTCGGGTTCCGGTTCGACCCATTTCAGCACGACGCCCTGGCGTTCGCGCAGGAAATGCCAGGGGACGATGTTTGCATGATGCTCCAGCAGGGACAACACGATCTCGTCCCCTGGCTGCAGGCGCGGGGCGGCCCAGCCATAGCTGACCATGTTCAGCGCCTCGGTCGAGCCAGAGGTGAAGATCACCTCGTCCTCGTGCGGGGCGTTCAGGAAGCGCGCAATGGTGCCACGTACGCGTTCATAGTTCTCGGTCGCGAGGTTCGACAGAAAGTGCAGCCCGCGATGAACGTTGGCGTATTCGCCCTCGTAAGCGCGGGTGATCGCCTCGATCACCTGGCGCGGCTTTTGCGCGCTGGCGCCGCTGTCCAGATAGACCAGCGAGCGCCCGTTCACCTGCCGCGACAGGATTGGGAAATCGGCGCGGACAGCGTTGACGTCAAAGTTCATTGCGGCATCTCCGGCATGAGGCCGAAGGCGGCCAGGATGAAGGACAGCACGAAGCCCATGGCCAGCAGCGTGGCCAGCATCACCAGAAGCACCTTGGGCCCGCTGGAAAACCCGTGCAGCGCCTTGGTGAACTGGACGGTCAGCCACAGGAACAGCGCGACGGCCATGATGCCCAGGATGCCCGCCAGCGCCGGCAGGGCCAGCGACAGGACGATCTGCGCCACCTGGACGATCAGCAGCATGATCTCGATCCAGACGGTCAGCAGCAGGGCGTCCTCGAACCGGCCGTGGCCGCCGAACATGCGGCCCACACCGGACATGAGGCCGGCCCCCAGCACGATCGCGACCATCTGCATGCCGGCCAGAACCAAGGGTTGTCGGCTCAATCCCAGGACCGCGGTGCCCTCGCCCTCGGGGACGGGGAAGGCCAGCGTCGACAGATAGGCCAGAACACCCGACACCGACACCGCCAGCACCAGCGCCATCCAGCGCGCCTGGAGGGGCCAGTTCTGCGCGATCAGCCAGCGGGCCGCGTTCTCGGGCTCGGATAGGGTTCGACGGGCCAGAAGCTTGAAATCGTCAAAGGTCATGAGCGTCTCGCCAAGGCCGCGATACCGGCGCACCAGATAAAGAGGAAACCTGCCCCGGCAATGGAGCGGGTCAGGGTCAGTTCCGGCCCGGGGCCGATCATGCCGGCGACAAGCCCCGCGAGCAGGGTCGCCGGCGACGCTGCCAGCAGCGCCCAGAACAGCGCCAGACGCGAATCCCGCGGACCGACCCGCCATGACGTCACCCGCGTCAGGACCGACACCAGCGCCGCGACGCCGTAGGCCAGAAGCGGCATCATGAAGATGGTGCCCAGCACGGCGCCGCCGATCCGCGCGTCGAGCGGGATCGACGGGTCCAACTGCGCCGCACGCGCGTGCCCCGGCGCCTGAGCGACCAGCGTGATCAGCATGGCCAGCATCAGGACGATCAGCAAGACGCGGTCCGGCATGCCCGACAAACCCCGCACCACCTGGCGCGGGGTCCACCAGCTGCGCAGCACACGCTGCGCCATGCCGCCGCGGCGCGTCAGATCTGCGGACGGGTCGTCAGCCACGCGTCCAGCCGTTCGTTGATCTCGTCGCGCAGGCTTTCGTCCTCGACCTCTTCCAGGGCGTCGGCCAAAAAGGACAGCACCAGGAAGACGATCGCCCGTTCACGCGGCACGCCGCGCGAACGCAGGTAGAACAGCGCATCCTCGTCGATGGCGCCGGTGGTCGAACCGTGAGAGCACTTGACGTCGTCGGCATAGATCTCCAGCTCGGGCTTGGCGAGGAACTGGCTCGCCTCGTCCAGCAGCAGCGCCTGGCTGATTTGGTAGCCGTCGGTCTTCTGCGCGCCGGGCTTGACGAGGATCTTGCCCTGGAACACGCCCGTCGCGCCGTTCTTCAGCACCTTCTTGAACACCTGCCGGCTCTCGCCGCGCTCGGCCCCGTGGGTGATGAAGACCGTGTCGTCGTGGTGGAACGGGCCAACATCGCCATCGCCCAGAACGGCTGCCGCGACATGGGCCACGGCATCGTCGCCATCCATGTCGATGACTGCCTCGTTGCGCATGTGGTGGCCATTGACCGACAGCGTGAAGCTTTTCAGCGTCGCGCCTTCGGCCACGCGGGCGAAGACATGCGAAAGGCCGACGCGCGGGTCCACCGCCCGCTTGGCGGCAACGTGGTGCAGCTTGGCGCCCGGCGCCAGGTCGACCTCGATCACGCCGTTGGAGCGCGCCCCGACCATGCCGCTTTCCAGAAGCGTCAGTTCGGCGCCCGTCTCGACGCGGATCACGTGGTGCCACATCGCGTCGGCATCGGCCGCGCGGCGGCGGTGCAGCACGTGGACCGGCTTCGACGGCTTGCCGGTGACGCGGATCAGCAGCCCATCCTGCGCCGCAGCGGTGTTCAACGCGGCAAAGGGCCGTTTGACCGGGCTCTGACCAGCGGTTTCCAGCGTGCCGAACAGATCCGCGGCCCAGTGACCGGCGCCAGCACCGGCCAAGGTCGCGATCTCGACCCCTTCCAGCGAAAGGTCGTCGGATGCCTCCGCATCGAAGACCCCATCGACGAAGACCAGCGTCAGCTTGTCGCGGCCCGTGAACAGCGGCGATTCAAGCGCAGCCTCGACGGTCAGCGGCTTCGGCTCGGGCGTATTGAAGGGACGCGGGTCGGTATAACGCCAGTATTCGTCGCGCGGGCCCGGGAGGCCCATGTCGCGCAGACGCGTCAGCGCCGCACCGCGCGCGGAGGCGAACGCGCCCCGCGGAAGGTCAAGCGCAGCCAGACGGGCCTCCAGCGCATCGGCGGCCTTTGGCGCCCCCGATACCTGAGGCGTCTGCTGCACCTTGGTCTTGACGGCGGTGTCTGACATCAGCCGGCCTCCGCCAGCAGGTCGCCATAGCCGTTCTCTTCGACTTCCAGCGCCAGGTCGGGTCCGCCGGACTTGATGATGCGGCCGTTCGACATGATGTGCACCACGTCCGGCTGGATGTGGTTCAGCAGGCGCTGATAATGCGTGATGACCAGAAAGCTGCGGTCCGGGCTGCGCAGCGCGTTCACGCCTTCGCTGACCAGGCGCATCGCGTCGACATCAAGACCCGAGTCGGTCTCGTCCATGATGCACATGCGGGGTTCCAGCATGGCCATCTGCAGGATCTCGTTGCGCTTCTTCTCGCCGCCGGAAAAGCCGACATTTACGGGTCGCTTCAGCATCTCGGGGCTGATCTGCAGCTCTGCCGCCTTGGCGCGCACGACCTTCAGGAACTCGCCCGAGGACAGCTCCTCCTCGCCGCGCGCTTTGCGCTGCGCATTCACGGCGGTGCGAAGGAAGGTCATGTTGCCGACGCCGGGGATCTCGACCGGGTACTGGAAGGCCAGGAACAGGCCGGCGGCGGCACGTTCCTCGGGCTCCATGTCCAGCAGGCTTTCGCCGTCCAGCGTTGCCTCGCCGTCCGTCACTTCATAGCCGTCACGGCCCGACAGCACATAGGACAGGGTCGACTTGCCTGAACCGTTCGGGCCCATGATCGCATGGACCTCGCCGGCCGGAACCTCCAGCGACAGGCCCTTCAGGATCTGCTTGTCCTCTTCTTCAAGTTTGACATGCAGGTTGTTGATTTTCAGCATTCTTCTTACCTCAGTCGATGGTGACGGCGGTGCCGGAGACCGACACCATCAGCATGGATTCCGCGACGACCTCGTAGTCGAGATCGACGCCGACGACGGCGTTGGCGCCATGACCGCCCGCACGCTCCTCGAGTTCGCGAAAGGCGATCGCCCGCGCATCGGCCAGCTTGGCCTCATAGGCGCCGGAACGGCCACCGACGATGTCGGTGATCTGCGCGAAAAAGTCCCGCACAACGTTGGCGCCCATGATCGCCTCGCCCACGACGACGCCGTGATAGGCGGTGATACGGCGACCCTCGATGGTGTTCGTGGTGGTGACGATCATCCGACCGACCCTTCCAACGAGATCGCGACCAGCGACTGCGCTTCCATCGCGAATTCCATCGGCAGCGCCTGCAGCACCTCGCGGCAGAAGCCGTTCACGACCAGGGCAACGGCCTCTTCCTCGTCCATGCCGCGGCTGCGGCAATAGAACAGCTGGTCGTCGTCGACCTTGCTGGTCGTGGCCTCGTGTTCGACCCGGCTCGAGGTGTTCTTGACCTCGATATAGGGCACCGTATGGGCCCCGCACTTGTCGCCGATCAGCAGGCTGTCGCACTGCGTGTAGTTGCGACTGTTGGTCGCCCGCGGGTGCATCGTGACCAAACCACGATAGGTGTTCTGCGCCTGACCGGCCGAAATCCCTTTGGAAACAATGCGAGAGCGGGTGTTCTTGCCAAGATGGATCATCTTGGTGCCCGTGTCGGCCTGCTGCCAATTGTTGGCGATGGCGATCGAGTAGAACTCGCCCTGGCTCTCGTCGCCGCGCAGGATGCAGGACGGGTATTTCCAAGTGATCGCCGATCCGGTCTCGACCTGCGTCCACATGACCTTCGCCCGCGCCTCACGGCAATCCGCGCGCTTGGTGACGAAGTTGTAGATGCCACCCTTGCCTTCCTCGTCGCCGGGGAACCAGTTCTGGACGGTCGAGTACTTCACCTCGGCATCTTCCAGCACGACGATCTCGACTACCGCCGCATGCAGCTGGTTCGTGTCGCGCTTGGGCGCCGTGCAGCCTTCGAGGTAGCTGACATAGCTGCCCTTGTCGGCAATGATCAGCGTGCGTTCGAACTGGCCGGTGTTTTCCGCGTTGATGCGGAAATAGGTCGACAGCTCCATCGGACAGCGGACGCCCTTGGGGATATAGACGAAGGACCCATCCGAGAAGACCGCGCTGTTCAGCGTCGCGAAATAGTTGTCGGACTGGGGGACCACGCTGCCCAGGTACTTCTTCACCAGCTCGGGATGCTCGCGGATCGCCTCGCTGATGGAACAGAAGATTACCCCGGCCTTCGCCAGTTCTTCCTTGAAGGTCGTGCCGACGCTGACGCTGTCGAAGACAGCATCCACGGCCACGCGACGGCCCTCCGCAGGTGCGGCATCGGCGCCCTCGACACCTGCCAGGATCATCTGCTCGCGCAGCGGGATACCCAGCTTGTCATAGGTCGCCAGCAGCTTGGGATCGACGTCGTCCAGCGATTTCGGCTTTTCCTCCATGCTCTTCGGACGGGCATAGTAGTACTGGTCCTGATAATCGATCTCAGGGTAGTTCAGCATCGCCCATTTCGGCTCGGACATGGTGACCCAGCGGCGATAGGCGTCCAGCCGCCATTCCGTCATCCACTCGGGCTCGTTGTTCTTCGTCGAGATCAGCCGGACAATATCCTCGTTCACCCCTTTCGGGGCGTATTCCATCTCGATCTCGGTGTCCCAGCCATATTTATAGCTGCCCATGTTCTGCACGGTCTCGACCGTTTCGCGGTCGACCCCCTCGCGCACGTCAAGATCGGTGGTTGCCGTCATCCTCTATCCTTCCTCGGTGGCGCGCATCGGCACGCCATTCCTGTCGCGCCAGCGTGAATACGCCTTTTCCCACGCATCCGCAAATCGGTTGATCTGATCGTCGTCCAAAGCCGGACTTATCGAGATCCTGACAGCCGATTGCGAAAGCTGATCGTCGAAACCCATCGCCTGCAGCGTTCCGCTGGCCCTGACCTTGCCCGATGAACAGGCCGACCCGGCCGAGATAGCAAAGCCTGCCAGATCCATCTGCATGACCTGGGTTTCACCCTTCCACCCCGATGTAAGAAGACAGGTGGTGTTCGGCAAGCGCCGCGCCCATTTTCCGGCGATGACGGCTTGCGGCGCAACATCCAGCAGCCGCGCTTCCAGCGCATCGCGCCGCGCCTCGACCTCGGCCCACATACCCGAGTCCAGGTCGCGCTGCGCTGCGGTGGCGGCCGCTGCAATGCCCAGGATGCCGATCAGATTCTCGGTCCCGCCTCGACGCCCCTGTTCCTGCCCGCCGCCCCGGATCAGCGCTGGCAGTTCGGTTCCCTTCTTCAGGATCAGCGCGCCGATCCCCTTCGGTCCGCCCAGCTTATGCGCGCTGACGAAGCCCGCAGTGATGCCAAGCCAGTTGAACGCGAAGGGCACCTTGCCGAAGGCCTGTGTCAGGTCGCTCGAATGCAGTCCCTGCGGCAGGTCCTGCATGACGCCCGTCTCGTTGTTGGCCAGCTGCAGGCTGGCCGTCGTCGGATCGTCCACCGTCACGACCCCGTCCCGGTCCACCGGCAGCGTCGCGTCGCACCACGCCTTGACGGCGCTGTGCTCCACCGGCGCACAGCGGAAGCCGCCTTGCCCCAGCACCATCGCCGCCGCCTCGGTCGCGCCCGAGGTGAAGACCACGTCCGCCCCCTCCGCCCCCAACGCGGCGGCGACCTGTTCACGCGCGCGCTCCAACGCCATCTTGGCCGCACGCCCCTCCGAATGGACCGAGGAGGGGTTTCCGGCAATCTCCATCGCCTCTGACATCGCGGCCTTGACCTCGGGGCGCAGGGGCGTGGTCGCGTTCCAGTCGAGATAGGTTCTCATCCGATCTGCTCCGCAATTCGGGCGGCAAGGCGGGCTGCGACATCGCCCTTCGCCATACGCGGCCATTCCTCGTCGCCCGCTTCGGTGATCAGCGTCACCGCGTTTTCAGTGCCGCCCATGATGCCCGTGGCCGGGCTGACATCGTTGGCCACGATCCAGTCGCAGCCCTTGCGCGCGCGCTTCGCGGTGGCGTGGGCGACGACGTCCTGCGTTTCGGCCGCAAAGCCCACGACCAGCCGGGGCCGCTGCGCCGCACGTGAAATCCACGCCAGGATGTCAGGATTCTCCGCCATCTGCAGCGACGGCAGGCTGTCGCCCTTCTTGATCTTCTGGTCGCTGCCGTTGAGGATCCGCCAATCCGCCACCGCCGCCGCCATGACGGCCGCATCGGCGGGCAGCGCCGCCTCGACCGCGTCGCGCATTTCCTGCGCCGTTTCGACCGCAATCACCTCGACCCCTTGCGGCGCGGGAACTGCCGCAGGGCCGGTCACGAAGCTGACCCGTGCGCCCAGATCCCGCAGTGCCGCCGCCACCGCCGCCCCCTGGGCGCCGCTGGAGCGGTTGGCGATGTATCGCACCGGGTCGATCGGCTCGTGAGTCGGACCCGAGGTCACGATGACATGCCGCCCCTTCAGCGGCCCTTCGGCCAGCGCCGTGCGAATCGCGGCCAGGATCGCGTCAGGCTCGGCCATGCGGCCCGGACCAAATTCGCCACAGGCCATGTCGCCGCTGCCCGGTCCCACGGTCAGGATGCCGTCGCCCCGCAGCGTCGCAAGGTTGCGCCGTGTCGCCGGGTGGTCCCACATCCGGACATTCATGGCGGGCGCGATCAGCACCCGCTTGTCCGTGGCCATCAGCAGGGTCGAGGCGAGGTCGTTCGCCGCCCCCTGCGCCATTTTCGCCATCAGGTCTGCCGTGGCAGGCGCGACGACGACAAGGTCCGCCTGGCGCGACAGCTGGATATGACCGATCTCTGCCTCGGCGTTGCGGTCCCACAGGGTGTCGTGCACCGGCTCTCCGGCCAGCACCGACAGGGTCATCGGCGTGGTGAACTGCGCGCCCGACGCAGTCAGCACCGGCGTCACCGCGGCCCCCGCGCCCCGGATCAGCCGGATCAGCTGAGGGATCTTGTAGGCCGAGATGCCCCCGCCCACGATCAGCAATATGCGCTTGCCCTGCATGCGGCCCTTCCCCGTTCACCCGGCACAGATAGCGCCCGTCCCGCCCTGCCGCAAGGAAGCCTCGCCCGTTAACCACTCCTTAACCTGCCGGGCATTAACCATTCGCCGCAAAGCCGGAGATGAACATGGTCGCAATCGCCTACTCGGTCGCCTTCGTCGGCGTCGAGGCCCGCCTGGTCGAGGTGCAGTGCGCCGTCGCCGCGGGACTGCCCGGATTTTCGATCGTGGGCCTGCCGGACAAGGCCATCAGCGAAGCGAAAGAGCGTGTGCGCGCGGCCTTCGGCGCGCTGGCCATTGCGCTGCCGAACAAGCGGCTGACGGTCAACCTGTCACCTGCAGACCTTCCCAAGGAAGGCTCGCACTTCGATCTGCCCATCGCGCTGGCCGTGCTTGCCGCCCTCCAGATCGTTCCGGCCGAGGAGGTGGCGCGCTGCGTCGCCCTGGGAGAGCTGGCGCTCGACGGCCGCCTGGTCGCGGTCACGGGCGCCCTGCCCGCCGCCCTTGCCGCCTCCGAGGAAGATCGCGCCCTCATCTGTCCCCGCGCCTGCGGCCCCGAGGCTGCCTGGATCGAACAGGTGCCGGTCCTTGCATCCGACAGCCTGCGCGCAATCGTCGACCACCTGACCGACCGCGCACCCATTGCGCCGGCCCGCCCGGGCCGGATGATCGACGGTCCGGGGACGGCGTGCCTCTCGGAAGTTCGCGGCCAGGAACGCGCCAAGCGCGCGCTGGAGATCGCGGCGGCCGGTCGACACCACCTGCTGATGGTCGGCCCGCCTGGCGCCGGAAAGTCGATGCTGGCGCAGCGCCTTTCCGGCCTGATGCCGCCCCTCACCGCGCGCGAGGCGCTCGAGACCGCGATGATCCATTCGCTGGCCGGGACGCTGGATCATGGCGGCATCCCGCGCCACGCGCCGTTCCAGGACCCGCATCACACCGCCTCCTCGCCCGCCATCGTGGGCGGGGGGCCAAAGGCAAAGCCGGGCCAGATCAGCCTTGCACATAACGGCGTCCTGTTCCTGGACGAGTTCCCCGAGTTTCCGCGCGGCGTGCTCGAGAACCTCCGCCAGCCGATCGAGACGGGCGACGTCGTCGTCTCGCGCGCCAACGCGCATGTGCGTTATCCCTGCCGTTTCCTGCTGGTCGCCGCCGCCAATCCCTGCCGCTGCGGCTATCTGGCCGATCCCTCGCGCGCCTGCGCCCGCGCGCCCCTTTGCGGCGAAAGCTATCTCGGCAAGATTTCAGGGCCGCTTCTCGACCGCTTCGACCTGCGGCTCGAGGTGCCAGGTGTCGGGCTTCACGATCTGGACCTGCCCGCCGGCGGAGAGACCTCGGCCCAGGTTGCCGTCCGCGTTGCCGCCGCTCGGCAGATCCAGGCGCAGCGTTTCGCCGACCATCCGGGGGTGCGGGTGAATGCCGATGCGTCGGGGGCGCTTCTGGACCGGATCGCCGCGCCGGACGAGGCCGGGCGCGCGCTGATCCACAAGGCCGCAGACCGGCTTGGACTGACCGCCCGCGGCTATCATCGCATCCTGCGCACCGCCCGCACAATCGCGGATCTTGAAGCGGCCGAGCGAGTCCTGACCCAGCACCTGGCCGAGGCCATCAGCTATCGACTGCCATTCGTTGCAGGCGGTTGAGGATTGCGACCGTCGCGGGCGGCTTGATGCCAAGGGCATCTCCGGGCCATAGCATTACCCTCTACGGCTGAGGCCAGTGTGCGGTGCGGTAACCCCTTCGCGCTCAAAACGGAGTGTAACAACTGTCCGAAGTATCCTGCAGAAGTCGGCTGAGCTGCGGAAACTCCGTTGCCGCGCCTCAAGCTGTCCAAACGTCACATGGATCATTGGTTGAAGAGGCATGTGCACCACCGTGGCTCCGGCAGTCGCGGGTTGCATCGCATCGAGGGCACTTTCTCTGGTGCCGCGGACTCGACCAACCTCTTGCACGATCTTTCGGAGGACGATTGACCCGGCGCTTCGGCGGTCGGCCGGTTCTCCGCCCCCTGAGACTTGAACCCTTTGAAACCGGAGTTTTCGGCTGACCCCTCCTGGCCCGGAGAGGAGCTGAGATCTTTGAAAGCGTCAAGGTTCACACAGGCGCAGAGGGCGACCGGTTCGAAGCAGGCCGAGGAAGGCATACCGGCTGACGCAAGGCCGGGATCGGCCAGACGACCTAGTTCAGCTGCAGTAAGAAGAGTCAGTGAACAGTCCGGTGGACTGCTCACCCGACGAACGCGCTACGGCGGGCTGTTGTCCGATGAGATGCGCCGGCTGAAGGCGCTTGAGGACGAGAACAGCCGGCTCAAGAAGATCGTGGCCGACCTGACGCTGGACCGGGACATCTTGCGAGACGCGTCATCCGCCGCAAGCTCGTTCGCCAGCCGGCTTGAACCAGTGGCGCCTGCTCGCTCACCCTGGTCAGATGCGCGGGCTGGTTTGCGGAATGTGCATCCATTGGGGCGTGTCGATCCGCAGAGCTTTTGGGGCGCTGAGGTTCGAAACCTCCACATTTCACTACAAGTCCCGTCGCACTGACCAGGCGGCCGTCAAACGACGGATCAGGGAGATCCGCGAGATCTGAGCTGTCGAGGAGCCATCGGTTCGAGCCCGACGGCGATTGGTGTGGGTCAAGGATGCCGGCGCATTCATGTGTTGCAGCGACGGGAGGCATGGCAGGTGAACATCAAGAAGACCCGGATGATTTACAAAGAGTTGGACTTGCAGTTCAGGAACACGCATCCGAAGCGGCGGGTCAGGACGAAGCTGCGCGACGATCGCGTCACGGCCGTCGGGCCGATCGATGTCTGGGCCATGGAATGAGCCGGGCCGGGAAATAGTCCGGGGAACTGCTTTCCGGCGAACCTTCACGACCAGTTGGCCCTGGGCAACAAGCTGCGGATCCTGACGATTGTTGATGCACATTCTCGTTTCTGTCCCACCGCCGGTCCCCGCTTCATCTACCGTCAAGGTGTCGCCCAGTCACTGAAACGGGTCTGTTACCAGGTCGGCTATCCCCGAACCATCCGGGCCAACAACGGCAGCGAGTTCATGGTGCGCGACAGTGGCCCCCGGGCCTATTCCAGACAGGTGATCTTGGACCTTTCACGGCCCCAAAAACCAGCAGACAACGGCCTCATTGAGGCGTTCAACAGACAGCTGCGGGCCGAATGCCTGAACGTTTGCTGGTTCACAAGTCATGCAGGCGCCCGGGAAAGCTGGAGGATGGGCGTAGGCACTACAACGAAGACCGCCCCCACAGAGAGATCGAACATAACGTCCCGATCGCCCTGCTTCATCCCGGCGACGCAGCCAGCCCGTCGCCATCACCGCGCCCGAAAAACTCCGGCATCCGGCGGGAGTAGCGCACCAGACACTCGATCTCAGGAATCGGCGGACGCCTTCTCTGCGCCACGCGTTGCGCAGTATCCGGCGCTCCCAGAGAGAACCGGACGGTGCAGGTCCCCGCACGACCCGGACCGTTATGCGCTGTCTGAGCGGCCGATCACTTAGCGAAGGTGAAGTTTTGGAAACCCGACCGGCCCGGCCGCTGGAGGGCCAGCGACCGGCACGGATAATCAACCTGCAAGGCGGAAGACGCCGCTTCGTCTTCAGCCTCGGGCCAGGACGCGGCGTTCGATGGCTTGCCAGATGGCCTCGGCGGCGTTGATGCCATCGAAGCGCTCAAGCTCCTGGATGCCCGTGGGCGAGGTCACGTTGATCTCGGTCAGCCAGCCGTCGATGACGTCGATGCCGGTGAAGATCAGGCCCTTCTCGCGCAGGACCGGGGCGATGCGGGCGCAGATCTCGCGCTCGCGCTCGGTCAAGCCGATCTTTTCGGCGCGGCCGCCGACATGCATGTTGGATCGCGCCTCGCCCTCTTGCGGGACGCGGTTGATCGCGCCGACGGGTTCGCCGTCCACCAGGATGATCCGCTTGTCGCCCTTGACGACGACGGGCAGGTATTTCTGCGCGATCATGGGTTCACGGTTGATGCCCGCGAAAGTCTCCAGCAGCGCCGACAGGTTCGGGTCGCCCGGGCGCAGGTGGAAGACACCCGCCCCGCCGTTGCCATAGAGCGGCTTGACGATGATCTCACCGTGGCGCGCGCGGAAGGCGCGGAAGGCGGCAGGATCGCGGGCGATCATGGTGGGCGGCGTCAGGTCGGGGAAGTCCAGCACCATCAGCTTCTCGGGGCAGTTCCTGACCCAGAACGGATCGTTCACCACCAGCGCCTGCGCATGCACCCGGTCCAGAAGATGGGTCGAGGTGACATAAGCCATGTCGAAGGGCGGGTCCTGGCGCAGCCAGATGACGTCGAAATCGGTGGCATCGACCTCGGTCCAGTCGCCGAACGTGACATGGGCGCCGGCCTCGCGGCGCAGGGTGATCGGGCGGCCGCGCGCGATCACCCTGCCCTCGTCATAGCGCAGTTGGTCGACGGTGTACTGGAACAGCCGGTGGCCGCGGGCCTCGGCTTCCAGCCCGATGCGGAAGGTGCTGTCGGCGTGGATCGAGACATGCTCGACCGGGTCCATCTGCAAGGCGACGTAAAGGCTCATCTGCACCTCCTGAAATGCGGATCCGTTGTGGCCTGCGGCCGGGGCGGATGCAAGCCTGCGTCAGAACTCTCCGAAGGCGTTCTTCAGCAGGTCGACCCGTGCCGTCGCATCGACCAGCGCCGCGTCGAAGCGCATGGGCACCTGGCCCAAGCCCCGCGCCTCGCAATATTCGCAAGCCGCCTGCATGATGCGGCGCATCTGCGCCGGCTGCAGGCGTTCGGCGGCCAGGGCATGGGTGGCGGCGGCCTTGACCTCGACGAAGACGATGTCGTCGCCGTCACGCAGGATCAGGTCGATCTCTCCGGCGCGCCCGCGCCAGCGTTCGGCCAGAAGCTCTGCGCCGTTGCCAAGGTAAAGGCGCAGGACGTTTTCCTCGGCCAGACGCCCCGCCGTTGCGGCGGTGCGGCCGCGGTGGTGGCGGGCACCGCTCACTGGCCGGACAGCGCCAGCGCGCGCTGATAAACGTCGCGCTTGGGCAGCCCCAGATCCTTTGCGGCCTCGCGCGCGGCGTCCTTCACCGACATCGTGGCCATGTAGCCTTCCAGCACCTGCTGCAGGCGGTCGTCGTCGACCTCGACCGGCGACGGGCGGTCGAGGACCATGACGACCTCGCCCTTCAGCGCTTCCATTCGCGGATCTCCGGCCAGGTCGCTGGCGGTGCCGCGGATGATCTCCTCGAACTTCTTGGTCAGTTCGCGGGCGACGACAACGGTGCGCGCACCGTCGAGGACGGCCAGGTCCTGCAGCGTCCGCGACACGCGGCGCGGGCTTTCATAGAGGATCAGCGTTGAATCGACGGCCATCCAGTTTCGAAGCCAGGTCTGGCGGGCCGTCGCGGTGGGCGGCGGGAAACCCAGGAACAGGAACCGGTCGCTTGGAAGGCCCGCGACGCTCAGCGCGGCCAGCGCCGCCGACGGGCCCGGCAGCGCATGGACGCGCGCGCCAGCCTCGGCCGCGTCCAGCGCCAGGCGATAGCCGGGATCGGCCACCAGCGGCGTGCCCGCGTCCGAGCAATAGGCGACGCTGCCACCCTCGGCCAGGGCCGCCAGAAGCGCTGGACGTGCACGGTCGCCGTTGTGGTCGTGATAGGACAGGATGCGCCGCCCGCGCAGGGGGATGCCGTGGATGTCCATCAGGTGACGCAGCACGCGCGTATCCTCGGCCGCCAGCATGTCGGCGCTGTTCAGCACGTCCAGCGCCCGCAGCGTGATGTCGCGTGCCGCGCCGATGGGCGTCGCCACGAGGTAGAGGCCCGGATCAAGCCGCACCGCCTCGACATGGGCGGTCAGGCGGCGCGGCAGCTCGGTCGCGGGTCGGTCACTGCGGTCGCTCATCCTGCCTCCGTTCGGCGCCGATACGGGCCGGCGCTGATTGCCAATCGCGGGCGCAGGTCCTAGGCTGCCGGCATCCGCGAGCGTCTTATCACAAAGCAGGGAAGTTTCACATGTTCGCCTTCGCCACAACCCGGGCTGCATCGGGCCGGCCTGCATCCGGATTGCACCGCGCGCTTCTGAAGACGGCGACCGTCGTCTCGGCCCTGTTTCTTGCGGCCTGCGAACCGATAGGCGGCGCAGGCCAGGCCACCGGACCCGAGACCGGCCCGCTGATCGACCCGTCCGAGCCGGTGCAGGTCGCGCTTCTGGCCCCCGGCGGCACGGGTTCGCAGGACCTGGAATGGCTGGCCCGCAGCATCAAGAACGCCGCCCGCATGGCCGCGGCCGACGCGCAGGGGGCGACAATCGACCTGCGGATATATGACGTCGGCGCCTCGACCGAGACGGCGGTCGCGCAAGCCAACGCCGCAGCCGATGCGGGGGCGCAGATCATCTTGGGCCCGCTGTTCGCCGAGGGCGCGAACGCGGTCGGCAACACGATGCTGCCACGCAACATCAACGTGCTGACCTTTTCCAACAATACCCAGGTCGCCGGCGGCAACGTCTTCATCCTGGGCAACAGCTTCGAGAACATCGCCGACCGGCTGGTCGGCTATGGCGTGAACCAGGGCAAGCGCAACGTCCTGGTCGTGGCTGAGGACGATGTCGCGGGCCAGCTTGGCGGCCGCGCGATCGAGACCGCCATCGCCCGCAACGGCGCCCGCCTGGCAGGCCGCGTGAACCATCCGGTCTCGATCAGCGGCATCGACAGCGTCACGCCGCGCATCGCCGAAGCCGCGAAGTCGGGACAGGTGGACGCCGTCTTCATGACCGCGAACAACCAAGCCGTCCTGCCCTACCTGACCGAGCAACTGGCCGAGGCCGGGGTGCGGTCGCCCGTGACTCAAATGATGGGCCTGACCCGGTGGGATCAGCCTGCGGACCGTCTTGGCATGCCGCAGCTGGCCGAGGGCTGGTTTGCGATCCCCGACCAGACGCTGCAGCGGCAGTTCGACGCCCGCTATGCCCAGGCCCATGGCGAGGCGCCGCACCCGCTGGCCTCGCTGGGATATGACGGGGTTGCCGCCCTCGCCTCGCTGGTGCGCAACGGCCAGCGGAACGCGCTGGCGACCTCGGGGCTGACGCAGCCCGCCGGGTTCTCGGGCGTGGGCGGGGTGTTCCGCCTGCAGCGCGACGGAACGGTCCGGCGCGGGCTGGCGGTCGCCACGATCCGCAACAACCAGCTTGTCGTCCTGGACCCCGCGCCGCGCAGCACCCGCGGCCTCGGCTCGTGAGGGATTGACTGCAGAAATGACCTCCAAAGTCACGACCAGCAGCGCCCCGGCATCGGCCGGGGCGCTTCCCGTTCCCGCCCTTGAACCGCTGCTGGCGCGGCTGGACGAGAGCCTTGTCGGCCTGACCGAGCCGCGCCAGATCCGCGCGGCCGCCGTCGCGCTGCTGCTGCAGACGCGAACGGACGCGATGGCGGCGATCGAGGCGGGCTTTGCGACCCACCCCCGCGCGGCCCGAGAGACGGTGCGCGCCATCGCGTCGCTGACTGACGTGCTGGTCCTCGCCATCCACCGCGTCGCGACGACGCGCCTGCATCCGCAGCAGTCGCCGTCCGAGAACGAGCGGCTGGCTGTGCTGGCCGTCGGCGGCTATGGCCGGGCCGAGATGGCGCCGCATTCCGACGTCGACCTGCTGTTCCTGACGCCCTGGAAGATCACCCCCTGGGCCGAGAGCGTCGTCGAATCGATGCTCTACATGATGTGGGACCTCAAGTTGAAGATCGGGCATTCGATCCGCAGCGTCGATGACTGTCTGCGCCTCGGCGCCTCGGACATGACGATCCGCACGTCGCTGGTGGAACACCGGGTCGTCACCGGCCACGCACCTCTCGCCGAGGAACTTCGCACGCGCCTGTGGGCCGAGCTGTTCGCGGGAACCGTGCCACAATTCGTCGAGGCCAAGCTGGAGGAACGCGCCAATCGCCATGCGCGCCAGGGTGGGCAGCGCTATGTTCTGGAACCCAATGTCAAAGAGGGAAAGGGCGGCCTGCGTGACCTCCAGACGCTCTACTGGATCTCGAAATACATCCACCGCGTCGACCGCGCGGTCGAACTGGTCGACCTGGGCGTCTTCACCCGCGAAGAGCACCTGGCCTTCTGGCAGGCCGAGGATTTCCTCTGGGCCGTGCGCAGCCACCTGCACCTGATCGCAGGAAGGCCCGTGGACGTGCTGTCCTTTGACATGCAGGTCGAAGTCGCGCGGCGCATGAAATACGCTGATACGCCCGCCCGGCGAGGCGTTGAATACTTCATGCAGGACTATTTCCGCCACGCCACCCGCGTCGGTGAACTGACCCGCGTCTTCCTGACCGAGCTGGAGGCGCAGCACGTCCGCACCGCACCCTTCCTCGGCCGCATCTTCCGCCGCCGCCGCAAGCTGCGGCACGGCTTTGTCGACCAGCAGGGACGGCTGTCGTTCGAGGACAGCAAGCATTTCCTGTCCGACCCGCTGAACATCCTGCGCCTGTTCGAGGAGGCGCTGCGCACCGGCGCGCTGATCCACCCCGACGCGATGCGCGTGGTGGCCGCCAACCTCGACCTGATCGACGACAAGGTCCAGTCCGACCCCGAGGCGATCCGCATCTTCATGGACCTGCTGGTGAAGCACGGCAATCCGGAACGCGCGCTGCGCCGGATGAACGAGCTGGGCGTTCTGGCCGCCTTCATCCCCGAGTTCGAGCCGGTCGTGGCAATGATGCAGTTCAACCTCTATCACCACTACACCGTCGACGAACATTCGATCCAATGCGTGGCCGCCCTGGCCGAGATCGAACGCGGAGAACATCCCGAGGACCTGCCCCTGTCGTCGGGGATCATCGACGCGGGCGTCAACCGCCGCGTGCTCTACCTGGCGACGCTGCTCCACGACATCGGCAAGGGGCGGAGAGAGGACCACTCGATCCTGGGCGCCCGCATCGTGCGGCGCATCGCCACCCGCTTCGGTTTTTCGCAGGACGACATCGACACGGTCGAGTGGCTGGTCCGCAACCACTTGCTGATGTCCGACGTCGCGCAAAAGCGCGACATCAGCGATCCCCGCACCCTGCGCGACTTCGCAAAGGCCGTGAAGACCCGCAGGCGTCTGGACATGCTGCTGGTCCTGACCGTCTGCGACATCCGCGGCGTCGGCCCCGGCACCTGGAACAACTGGAAGGCCATGCTGCTGCGCAAGCTGCACCAGGAAACCGCCGCCGCGCTGGACAACGGGCTGGAGGAGCTGAACCGCGACCGCCGCCAGGCCGAGTCCAAGCGATCCCTGCGCCACATGCTGGTCGCCAAGGGCTGGGAAGCCCGCGCCATCCGCGCCGAGATGGCCCGCCACTATGACGCCTATTGGCCCGGCCTGCCGACACAGACACAGGCCGTCTTTGCGGAACTGCTGTCCGGCCTTGGTCCCGACGAGATCCGCATCGATCTGCGCGCAGACACGGACCGGGACGCCACGCGGGCGGCCTTCGTTCTTTCGGACCACCCCGGCATCTTTTCCCGCCTGGCGGGCGCCCTGACGCTGACCGGCGCCAACGTCGTCGACGCGCGCACCTATACGACGCGGGACGGCTATGCGACCGCGGTCTTCTGGGTTCAGGACAGCGAGGGCCATCCTTTCGCCGAAGATCGCCTGCCCCGCCTGCGGCAGACCATCCTGCGCACCCTTGCAGGCGAGATCGTCGCGCGAGAGGCCTTCGCCACCCGCGACAAGCCCAAGAAGCGCACGAAGGAATTCAAGTTCCCGACCCACGTCACCTTCGACAACGAGGGCAGCGACATCTACACGATCATCGAGGTTGACACCCGCGACCGTCCGGGGCTGCTTTATGACCTGACGCGCACGCTCGCGGCGAACCACATCCAGATTGTCAGCGCCGTCATCGCGACCTTCGGGGCGCAGGTGGTGGACAGCTTCTACGTCAAGGACATGTTCGGGCTGAAACTGCACAGCCCGGCCAAACGGGAAGCGCTGGAAAAGAAACTGCGCGCGGCAATCGCCGACGGCGTGAAACGGGCCGAGGCTGAACAGGCATGAAAAGCGGACTTGTGCGGGGGTTCCTCTCGGTGGGGCTCTGGACGCTGATCTCGCGTGCGTCGGGCTTCGTGCGCGACATCCTGATGGCGGCGTGGCTGGGCACCGGCCCGGTGGCCGAGGCGTTCCTGATCGCCCTGTCGCTGCCCAACATGTTCCGCCGCTTCTTCGCCGAAGGCGCGTTCAACACCGCCTTCGTGCCGATGTTTTCCAAGAAGATCGAGAACATCGACGAGGCGCAGGGCTTCGCCAGGGACGCGTTCTCGGGCCTGTTCATGACGGTCCTGGCGCTGTCGGCGCTGGCGATGATCTTCATGCCGGGGCTGGTCTGGCTGATGGCCTCGGGCTTCGTGGGCGATCCGCGCTTCGATCTGGCGGTGGAATACGGGCGGATCACCTTTCCCTATATCCTGCTGATCTCGATGGCGTCGATGATCTCGGGCGTGCTGAATGCCAACGGGCGCTTCACGGCGGCCGCGGCGGCCCCGGTGCTGCTGAACCTGCTGTTCATCGTCGCGATGTACCTGGGCCGCTGGCAGGGCTGGGACCTGGGGCTGACGCTGGCCTGGGCCACGCCGGTCACCGGGATCGCGCAGTTGGCGCTGGTCTGGTGGGATGCGCGCGGCTCGGGCTATGTCTTCTGGCCGCGCCGCCCGCGCCTGACGCCCGATATGCGCCGCCTGATCGCCGTCGCCCTGCCCGCGGCCTTTGCGGGTGGCGTGGTGCAGATCAACCTGCTGATCGGCCGCCAGGTCGGGTCGCGGTTCGAGGGCGCCATCGCCTGGCTGTCCTATTCCGACCGGCTTTACCAGCTGCCGCTTGGCGTCGTGGGCGCCGCCGTGGCGGTGGTCCTGCTGCCGGAACTGGCCCGCCGGATTCGCGCCGACGATCACGCGGGCGGCCAGTCCGCCTATTCCCGCGCCACCGAGTTCGGCCTGTTCCTGACCCTGCCCGCCGCCTTCGCCATTGCCGTCATCGCCGAGCCGATGGTCTCGACCCTGTTCCAGCGCGGCGCGTTTTCGGCTTTCGACACGCAGCAGACGGCGGCGGCGCTGGTGGTCTATGCCTTCGGTCTTCCGGCCTTCGTGCTGCAGAAAATCCTGCAACCGCTGTATTTCGCGCGCGAGGATACGAAGACACCCTTCCGCTATGCGCTGTTTTCCATGCTGGTCAACGCGGTGGCGGCGTTCGGCCTGATGCCGGTCTTCGGCTTCCTTGCGGCGGCGCTTGGCACCACCATCGCGGCCTGGGTCATGGTCGCGCAGCTTTGGTGGGGGACCCGCTCGATGGGACAGGCGGCGCGGGCCGATGACCGGCTGCGGCGCGCCTTCCCGCGCATCCTGCTGGCTTCTCTCTTGATGGCGGGAGCGCTCTGGGTGACGCGCCACCTGCTGGAGGGCGCCGGCCTCGGGCGCGGGGTTGGGCTGGCGATCCTCGTCTTCGGCGGGGCCGCGATCTACTTCGCGCTGGCCTACCTGATCGCCGGCTATCGCCCGTCCGAGCTGAAGGCGGCGATCCGGCGCGGTTAACGCTGTCGGATCTGCGCCACCGTCCGGGCGATCCCGCCGTCGACCAGCAGGAAGGACAGCGCGAAGCCGGTGGCAAAGCCGGCGATCTCGGCGATCCAGCCCTGACCCGCACCGCCGAAGACAAGGCCGAAGGCCAGCTGGAACGCCAGCAGCATGCCGATCAGGGCAAAGGCGCGCAGGCGGTTGGCGTTCTGCGCCGCCAGCCGCGTCCACAGCAGGAAGGTGAACGCGCCGACGAGCCCATAGACCGCCGGATAGCCACCGATCAGCGGCGACGGCCGCGCCCCGATCACCGGCAGCACCGCCGCATAGACCAGCGCCCCTCCGATGGCGGACCCGAGATACAGCGCCAGCACTGCGGCGGGGCGGAAGTTCTGCGCGACCATGTTGCCAAGGGCCAGCGTGAAGACGACGACGAACAGCGCGTGCGTCAGCGAGACGTGCACGAAGCTGTAGCTGATGATCCGATAGAACTGGTCCAGGTCCAGCGCGCCGAACGTCCAGACCCGCTGCGCCAGTTCCGGCGGAAAGGCGGTCAAGCGGATCGCCGACAGGCGCAGGCCGACACCCTCGGCCCCGCCGATCAGCCCGGCGTTTCCAAGCGCGAAGACGGCTTCGGATGCGATGACAGGCAGGGCCAGCAGCCAGATCACCGGCGGCAGGGGGTTCAGCGGGGATTCAGTCAGGCCGGGGCGCATGGGCGTTCCTTGACGGTTGCGAAGGGTCGGGCCAACCGCTAAGCCAGCGGCCAGGAAATTCCAAGGCAGGCCCGTCATGTCCGACCAGATCAACGCCCAGTTCCGCCCGCGCATCTTCTCGGGCATCCAGCCCTCTGGCGGGCTGACGCTTGGCAACTATCTGGGCGCGCTGAAGCGGTTCGCGGCCCTGCAGGGGGACAAGGCCGAGACGATCTATTGCATCGTGGACCTGCACGCGATCACCGTCTGGCAGGACCCCGAGGTGCTGCGCGCCCGCATCCGCGAGGCCGCGGCCGCCTTCATGGCGGCGGGCGTGGACCCGGCGCAATCGATCCTGTTCAACCAGTCGCAGGTCAGCGCCCATGCCGAGATGGCTTGGCTGTTCAATACGGTGGCCCGCGTCGGCTGGATGTACCGGATGACGCAGTTCAAGGACAAGGCGGGCAAGAACACCGAGAACGTCAGCCTGGGTCTTCTGGCCTACCCTGCCCTGATGGCGGCCGACATCCTGACCTACCAGGCAACGGCGGTTCCCGTGGGCGAGGATCAGAAGCAGCACCTGGAGCTGACCCGCGACATCGCGGCCAAGTTCAACCACGATTATGGCGTCGAACATTTCCCGATCACGGAACCCCTGATCGAGGGAGTGGCGACGCGCGTCATGTCGCTGCGGGATGGGTCGAAGAAGATGTCGAAATCCGATCCCTCGGACGCCAGCCGCATCAACCTGACGGACGATGCCGACACCATCGCGCAGAAGATCCGCAAGGCCCGCACCGATGCCGAGCCGCTGCCCGGGCAGATGGACGCGCTGAAGGACCGCCCCGAGGCGAAGAACCTGGTCAACATCTATGCCGCCCTGACGGACGAGACACCCGACCAGGTGCTGGCGCGGTTCGAGGGCCAGGGCTTCGGCGCCTTCAAGCCCGCCCTGGCCGAGGTCGCGGTCGAGGCGCTGTCGCCGATCACCCGCCGCATGGCCGAGTTCATGGCCGACCCCGCCCAGATCGACGCGATCCTGGCCGACGGATCGGCCCGCGCGGATGCCGTCGCGACGCCGATCCTGGAGCGGACCAAGGACATCATGGGCCTGCTGCGCACCCGCGCCTGAACACGACCTGCGCTTTTTTTGGCGCGGCAGGGTTGCACCGCCGCGCCTGCTGCGGCTATCAGCCGGTACAAGCGCATGGACCCGGTGAGAACCCGGGTGGCTACTCCGGCCGCCGATCCGCCGGACAATTCGAACCTTTGCGGATTTGCTGGACCCCGCGCCCGCCGCGGCCCCGGTCAGGAACGGATTATTCATGTTTTCACTCTCTCGCTACAAGGGCGAATGGCTGGGCAACATCCGGCCCGACCTGCTGTCGGGGCTTGTCGTCGCCCTTGCCCTGATCCCCGAGGCGATCGCCTTTTCGATCATCGCCGGGGTCGACCCGAAGGTCGGCCTCTATGCCAGCTTCTCGATTGCCGTGATCACGGCGATCACCGGCGGCAGGCCCGGCATGATCTCGGCCGCGACGGCCGCGACGGCGGTGCTGATGGTCACGCTGGTGCGCGACCACGGGCTGGAATACCTGCTGGCCGCGACGGTTCTGGCCGGGCTGATCCAGATCGCCTGCGGCCTGCTGAAGCTGGGCTTCGTGATGCGCTTCGTGTCGAAGTCGGTCATGACCGGCTTCGTCAACGCGCTCGCGATCCTGATCTTCATGGCGCAGCTGCCAGAGCTTGACCCTGCAACCCCCGGTGTCGGCTGGTTCACCTACGCCCTTGTCGCGGCGTCGCTTGCGATCATCTATCTCTTTCCGCGCATCACCAGGGCCATTCCGTCGCCGCTGGTGACGATCGTGGTGCTGACGGCGCTGGCCACGACCTTTGGCTGGGACGTCAGGACCGTCGGCGACATGGGCGCCCTGCCCGACACGCTGCCCGTGTTCCTGCTGCCCGACGTGCCGCTGAACCTGGAAACGCTGCGGATCATCCTGCCCTATTCCTTCGCGGTTGGCATCGTCGGCCTTCTGGAAAGCCTGATGACCCAGAACCTGGTGGACGAGCTGACCGACACCCGGTCGAACCGCAACCAGGAATGCATCGGCCAGGGCCTTGCCAACAGCGCCACGGGCTTCATCGGCGGCATGGCCGGCTGCGCGATGATCGGCCAGTCCATGATCAACGTGAAGTCCGGCGGTCGGGGGCGCCTGTCGTCCTTCACCGCCGGGGTCGCGCTGCTGATCCTTGTCGTGGGCCTTGGCGGCCTTGTCAGCCGCATCCCGATGGCGGCGCTTGTCGCGATCATGATCATGGTGTCCATCGGGACCTTCAGCTGGTCGTCGATCGGCAACCTGCGCTCGCATCCGCGGTCGTCCTCGGCCGTGATGCTGGCCACGGTGGCCACCGTCGTCTGGACGCACAACCTGGCTATCGGTGTGCTGGTGGGTGTGCTCTTGTCGGGGATATTCTTCGCGGCCAAGATCGCGCAGCTGTTCCGCGTGTCCTCGACCCTGTCGAAGGACGGACGCAGTCGCACCTATGTCGTCGAGGGGCAGATGTTCTATGGCTCGGTCGAGGATTTCATGGCCGCCTTCGACTTTTCGGAGCCGCTGGACCATGTCACGATCGACGTCAGCCGCGCACATATCTGGGACATCAGCTCGGTTCAGGCCCTGGACATGGCGATCCTCAAGTTCCGCCGTGACGGAGCCGAGGTCAGGCTGGTCGGCATGAATGATGCTTCGGAAACCCTCGTGGATCGGCTCGCCGTGCATGACAAATCCGGCGCACTCGATAAACTGGTCGCACATTAGCGGGGGACAATCATGACGGACAAGATCATCGCCTTGGTGGACGGGTCGGTCTATGCCACCTCGGTCTGCGAACATGCTGGCTGGATGTCGGCGCGCAGCGGGGTTCCGGTTCACTTGCTTCACGTCCTGGGCCGCAGGGAGGCGGCAAATGCGCAGGACCTGTCGGGCGCGATTCGGCTTGGCGCTCGAAGCGCGCTGCTGGAAGAGCTGTCGACGCTGGACGCCCAGAGGGCGCGGATCGCCAATGCCCAAGGGCGGGCGCTGCTGGAGGACGCGCGATCCCTGGTCGAAGCGTCGGGTGCCGTCGGGGTGACGTCCCGCCTGGACCAGGGCGACCTGATCGAGCGGGCCGCCGGACGAGAGACCGACGCCCGGCTGATCGTCATCGGCAAGCGGGGTGCGGCTGCGGATTTTGCGCAGGGTCACCTCGGCTCGAACCTGGAACGGATCGTCAGGGCGGCGCGCGTGCCCGTCCTGGTCGCGGCGCGCACGTTCCGCCCGATCTCTCGGGTGCTGATCGCGTTCGACGGTGGGTCTTCTTCGGTGAAGGCGGTCGATCACATCGCCGCGGATCCCGCCTTCCATGGCCTGTTGGTCGAGGTCGCAATGGTCGGTCCCGGCCCCCGTAACGCCGAAAGCCACCTGGACGAGGCGATCCTGCGGCTTCGGGCGGCTGGGGTCGATGCTCAGCCTAAGATGCTGGAAGGGCAGCCCGAGGCGGCGCTGGTGAGCCGGATCGAGGAACAGGATCACGACCTTCTGGTCATGGGCGCCTATGGCCACAGCCGGATCCGGCGGCTGATCATCGGTTCGACCACGACGCAGATGCTGATCGAATCGCGCCGGCCGGTCCTTCTGTTCCGCTGACCGGGTCGCGTCACCTGATCGTCGCTCGGCTGCGACCGCTGCGCTTCGAGGCGTAAAGCGCCTCGTCAGCCAGGGCCAGCACCTCGTCGGGATGTTCGGCCCCGTCGGTGGGCCAGATGATGATCCCCAGGCTGGTTGACACGGGCGGGCCGCTTAGCTGCGAGGGCGTCAGCGCGTTGATCGCCGTGATGATCCGGCCCGACAGCTGTTCGAGCGCGGGCCGCGAGATCATCCCCGGCAGCAGAAGGACGAATTCGTCGCCACCGATTCGTGTCGCCGTGTCGGCCCGCCGGATCTGGTCACGCAGCACCTTGCCGACGGCACGCAGAAGGTCGTCCCCCGCCTGATGCCCAAGCCTGTCGTTGACCTGCTTGAAGTTGTCGAGGTCCAGGTGCACCAACGCAAACGGCCTGATGTCACCCGTCTCGGACGGCTTCAGCGCCGACGACAGCGTCAGGTCCAGCTTGCGCCTGTTGCCGAGACCGGTCAGCGGGTCGGTCTGCGCCTGCTTCAGGGCGCTTGCGCGCGACTCCGCCAGTTGCTCGTTGAAGCGCGACAGCTCCATCAGGACGCCGCGATTGGCCTCGTGCAGGAACAGCAGCTCCATCGCCAGGTCGGAGGGCGCGAAATCGGCATCCGTCAGCCCGGCCTGCCGGATCGCGTGGTGCAGCCCGATCCCGAATCCGAGGTTCAGCAGAAGCGATCCGTCGAACACCCTGACGCCATGGCCGCGCAAGACCAGCCGGCTTTCAGGCTCGACACGCAGGAACAGGCGCCGGCGCCCGTCGACGGCCCCTCTGATCGCGGTCATGGGATCCGCCGGCTCTCCGGGCCGTGCGCCTGACAGTCGGCCGACCAGGCCCGCATCCAGATCCGGGAGCAGCTTCGCAAGCGTCGGCCCCGCCGAGATGACCGTGCCGTCATCCCGCAACCAAAGGTGCATCGGCAGCAGCTGCGCCAAGGCGGCCCCCCGCACCAGGCAAGATTTACCGGCCATGCTCATGTTGTCCCCTGTAGCGCCGGCGCGCCCTGAAGGCAGAACAATCGACCCTCCGAAAACTGTTCGTCCCAGATGTCGATGCGGATGGACCCCTCGTCGTTCGTGATGAGGCAGAGCGCGCCGAAGTCGTCGGCCATGCCCCTGATCAGGCCGACGAAGAGGAACTGCCAGACCAGCTGGGGATCGGGGTCGATGATCATGACCCTGACGCCACGCTCGGACGTCTCGACCTGCAGGCGTGGCACAGGCAGCATCGGCAGGACAAGATTCGCGCGGCCTGGAAGCTCGTCCATGCGAAGGAGGAAATCCTTGAAGTCGCGGCCCGAGAACCTGAGCAGCCGCCGGATCGGCTCGATCCGCGTCATCCAGGCGCCCATGTCCTCCAGCATCTCGGAAAAGGGCTTCGACAGGCGCTTGGCAGCCCGCGCCAGGGCAGAGGTGTCCATCCGCCCGTCATCGGGCACCCGCACCTCTGCCGTCGCGTCGTCCTCAAGCGCCTGCACCAGCTCTTCACCATAGGTGGAGCGCAGGAATTCCTCGATCGCCCGGTTGACCAATCTGTTCATGCTTCACCTCGATTCGAGATGAGCCTAAGGGGCCGGCAGTAAAGAAAGCGGAAACGGCCGGCGGAAATCCGCTAGTCCGCCGACCACCCATAGCTGCCTGGTCCCGAAAGTGCCGTCCGCGCAGACATGATGTCCTGCGGTCTCATACCCACCACATCGGCAAAATCGCAGAGCCTGTTGTCCTCCTCGACAAGAAAATCAAGCAGGAACAAGGCCATGTCCGGTCGGTCCGAGAACGCCCTCAGGTCGGAGGGCTGCAGCCCGGCACCCTCGAGGAAGCGGACAAGGTCGTCCGGACGCTCGGCCATGGCGATCAGGATGCGGGTTGCGATATCATGCGCCTGCTGCGGGCTTGTGGCCATTCCGGACTCCATCGGGGATTTCGCCCCGGGGGCAGCCCCTCGGGAAACCCTTTGTTAAGCATTTGCAGCGAAATTGAAACCATGATGTCGAGACCTCCCGGATTAACAGATGACGGCACGTATCCTTGTTGCAGACGGCGCGGCGACGGCGCGGATCACCCTCAAGGTCCGACTGTCTGCGGTGTGCTATGACGTCGTGGCGGTCGGCTGGTTCGATCAGCTGGCCGCGCAGCTGGCAACGGCACGTCCGGACCTGATCATCCTGGGCGGCGGCTTTCCCGACTGCCCCGCAAGCGACATCTGCAAGCAGTTGACGTCGGACGTGCGGTATGCGGACATTCCGGTCCTGATGCTCGTCAGGCCGTCCGACAGGCTGGGCGCGCTGAAAGCCGGTGCGACGGCCACGCTGGACCCGGATGTCGAGGACCAGATGCTGATGGCGCGGGTCCGGGGCATTCTGCGCGACGCCGAACATCCGCAGGAGGCGCAGCTTGGACTGGCCGAGGCGCCCGCCGCCTTCAGCCACGTCGCCCTGCCGCAGGTCGTGCTGATCGCCGACAGCGTGGGCCGGGCGCTGCGCTGGCGGCAGCTCTTGTCGGACCGCATGGCCGGGCGCTTCGACATACAGGATCCCGACGAGGCGCTTGGCGCCGCGGCATCTGGCCGGACCGCCGATCTTTACCTGATCGCGGCGGATATCCGCAACCGGGGCGACGGGCTTCGCCTGCTGTCCGAGCTGCGGTCGCGGCAGGGCTCGCGGGATGCCGGCTTCGTCATCGCCATCGCACCCGAGCGGGAGGAGCTTGCCGCCATCGCGCTGGACCTCGGCGCGGGCGATGTCCTTTCGGACTCCCTTGGCGGGTCCAGCGGGGCGCAGGCGGCGGCGATGTCGCTGCAGAAGCTTCTGTCCCGCAAGACCAAAAGCGATCAGCGCCGCGCCGAGGTCCAGCGCCACATGGTCTGGGCCATGACCGATCCGCTGACCGGCCTGTCGAACCGCCGCCACGCCCTTCCGAAACTGGCCGAGATGGCGCGTGACGCGCTGATGTCCAAGCAGGGGTTCTGCGTCTTGGCCATTGACCTGGACCACTTCAAAGCGGTCAACGACCGTCACGGACACATGGCCGGCGACGCCGTTCTGGCCGAGGTTGCGCACCGTCTGCGCGACACCGTCGGCGGCGCGGGTTTGGTCGCGAGGATGGGCGGCGAGGAGTTTCTCTGCGCCTTGGGCAACTGCACCGTGGAATGTGCGCTGCGCATGGCCGAGGCGCTTCGGCGGGCGGTCCAGGACGAGCCAGTGGCCCTCCCTGGCCTCTCGGGCGGCGGACAGGTTCGGGTGACCGCATCGGTGGGCGTGGCTGCTGTCCCGCCCGGCAGCGACGGCTGGCCTGACCAAATTGCCCGACTGGCGACCGAGCGTGCGGATCGTGCCCTCCTTTCAGCCAAGGCGAGGGGTCGCAACCGGGTCGTGTCGGCTCCTTTCGAGCATGCGGCTTGAGCGGGTCTTCCCAGCACGCACCTGACCGCCTAGATTATCGGCAGCGGGCCAACCCCGTATTCGTAGGAGAAACCGATGAGCTATGGCGACAGCATGACCGCGGCGGCAACCCCCGACGACGTGGAGGAGCGCCAGACCGGCCTTGCGATGCGCCGCGCCGCACTCGGGCGCTGCCCGGCCTGTGGAGAAGGGCGGATCTTCAGCAGCTACCTGAAGGTCGCCGACCACTGCCCCCGCTGCAACGAGGCGCTGCACCACCAGCGCGCGGACGACGGGCCTGCGTACCTGACCATCCTGATCGTCTCGCACCTGGGGGCGCCGCTGCTGCTGGCGTCCTTCGTCGCCTGGCGCCCTAGCGCGATGACACTGCTGCTGGCCTTCGGGATCGGCTCGATCGTCCTGTCCCTGGCGATGCTGCCAGTCATCAAGGGCGGGTTCATCGGCCTGCAATGGGCGCGCCGCATGCACGGGTTCGACGAACGCAGCAAGGTCGCAGCGTGACGGCCGATCCTGCGGTGCCGGTGCGCGACGCGGCCACGGTGGTGGTCCTGCGGCGCAACGGCGACGGAACGTCGGTCCTGATGGGCATGCGCGGCGCCAAGGCCGTCTTCATGCCGTCGAAGTTCGTCTTTCCCGGCGGCGCGGTCGATCTCGAGGATGCGTCAGTGGCGCTGGCCGGTCCGCTGCCAGACCTCTGTCGCGAACGACTTCGTGCCGAGCCTGCAGCGACCCCCATGCCCGCTCCGGACACGTTGGCAGCCGCGGCACTGCGCGAACTGGCCGAAGAAACGGGGTTGCTGATCGGCCAATCCGACGGTGCGCCCTGCCCCTGGCCGGGCTATCGTGAGGCCGGACTGACACCCGACGCGGGCGCCTTGACCTATGTCTTTCGCGCCATCACCCCGCCGGGCCGGCCGCGCCGCTTCGACGCCAGGTTCTTCGTGGCGGACGCTGCGGCCCTGTCAGGCGACCCCGACGACTTCAGCCTGGCCTGCGACGAGCTTTCGCATCTGCAATGGGTCCCACTGACCGAGGCGCGCCAGCTCGACCTTCCATTCATCACCGAGGTGGTCTTGGCCGAACTTTCCCGCCTCGTCGTCGATGTCCCACATGATGCGCCGCTGCCCAAGCCGGCGACGCTGCCCTTCTTCGACAATCGCGGGCCAGTGCCTCGGTTCTGCCAGATTCCGTGATCAGTGGCCGGTGAAGACCGGCCGCCGCTTTTCCAGGAACGCCGCCACCCCTTCGGCGAAATCATGGCTTTGACCCGCCTGCCCCTGCAGCTGCGCCTCGACTGCCAGCTGCGCCTCGAGGCTGTTGCCAAAGGACGTTGCAAGCGCCTGCCGGATCGCGATGAAGGCGCCTGTCGGCCCCTTCGCCAGCGCCTGCGCCCGATCCGCCGCCGCGGCTGCGAACACGTCGTCGGGCAGTGCCTGCCAGATCAGCCCCCATTCTTCCGCCTGCCGCGCCGTGACCGGCTCGGCGAACAGCATCATTCCCATGGCCCGCGCCATGCCCACCGCTCGCGGCATGATCCAGGTACCGCCCGCGTCGGGGATGAGGCCGATGCGCGTGAAGGCTTGGATGAAGCTGGCGCTTTCGGTTGCGATGACTACGTCAGCCGACAGCGCAAGGTTCGCGCCGGCACCTGCCGCGACACCATTGACGGCAGCAATAACGGGAGCCGGGCAATCGCAAATGGCCCGCAGCATCGGCTCGTATTCGTCGCGCAGCAATGCCTCCAGATCCGCCCCTGTCGCGCCGTCCGTCAGATCTTGGCCACAGCAGAAGCCGCGCCCGATGCCGGTCAGCACGGCGCAGCGCACCTCATCTGGCAGCGCGATCAGCATCTGCGTGATCTCGTGCCGCATCTGCCGGTTCAGCGCGTTCATGACCGACGGCCGGTTCAGCGCCAAGGTGCCGACGCCATCCTCGACCGTAAATCGGATTGTGCTAAGCGCCATGCGCACCTCCCTGTTCGTGGGACCATGCAGCATTCTGCCGCCCGGGGAAGCGCGACGGCGCGTCAGCTTCGGCGCATGATCTCATCCAGGCGCTTCTGCTCTGCCGCATCGAGCTTCGGCGTCTCGGCCGGGGCCACGTTGCGGCTGCGCAGGAACCGCCATGCCAGAAGCGCCGCCACCAGCGCCATCAGCGGTCCCGCCAGCCACAGGATCAGGCCGCTGCCGCTGGCCCGGGGCTCGAACAGCACGAACTCTCCGAAACGTTCAACGACATTGTCCACGACTTCGGCATCCGTGTCGCCCGCAACCAGCCGCTCGCGGACATAGAGCCGCAGGTCGCGGCTGATGGCGGCGTTGGAATCGTCGATGTTCTCGCCCTGGCAGACCGGGCAGCGCAGCTTACGCGAAATCTCTCGCGCCCGAGCCTCGAGGCCGGCATCCTCCAGCACCTCGTCCGGCTGCACGGCGAAGGCCGGCATCGAGATCGGGAGGGCCAGCGCCAGCAGCAGCGGCAGGCAGTGCAGCAGCCGGGTCATTCCGCGGCCACCGTGGCGGCGTGCGCGGTGCGTCGGGCGCCGGCCGCAACGCGATAGCGGCGGTCCGACAGGCTGATCAGACCGCCAAGCGCCATCAGCATCGCCCCGCCCCAGATCCAGTTGGCAAACGGCTTGACATAAGTGCGCAGCGCCCAGCCTCCGCCGGCCTGTTCGTCGCCCAGAACCACATAGAGATCGCGCCAGAAGCCATAGTCGATCGCAGCCTCCGTCGTCGGCATCCCCTGGACGGGATAGACGCGCTTTTCCGGCGTCAGGGTCGCCACGGGACGACCGTCGCGCGTCACATCGACCAGTGCCCGCTGCGCAAGGTAGTTCGGCCCGTCGTTCCGCTCGACCGAACGGAGGACCATCTGGAAGTCGCCGACCTGGAACGGCCGGTTCAGCTCGGCCACGCGTACATCCTCGACCTGCCAGGCCTGAATCAGCGAGACGGCGATGAAGGTGACGCCCAGGCCGCCATGTGCGACGGCCTTGCCCCAATCGGCGCGCGGAAGCCGCAGCAGACGCGCCGCACCCGACGAACCGGTCCTCAGCCAAAGCTCGGACAAGGCGCCGAAGATCAGCCACGACCCAAGGCCCGCGCCGATCACGGCAAGGGCTGAATGGCCGGTGGACACCGCGAAGACCAGCGCCATGACGGCTGCCGTCAGCACCAGCGCGCCCCGCAGCGGACGCAGGCTGCGGGCCAGTGCTGCCCGCTTCCATGGCATCAGCGCGCCGACGGGCAGCGCGATCGCAAGGACGATCATGAAGGGCGTGAAGGCCTGGTTGAAGAAGGGTGGACCCACGGACAGGACGCGTCCCCAGAACATCTCGGCCACCAGGGGCCAGATCGTGCCGATGAAGACCACGAAGGCGGCAACGGCCAGAAGGACGTTGTTCAGCACCAGCGCGCCTTCGCGCGACAGCGGCGCGAAGACCCCCTTGGCAGTCATCGCCGATGCCCGGAAAGCGTAGAGCGTCAGCGCCCCGCCGATGAAGACCGCCAGTATCGCCAGGATGAAGATCCCGCGTTCGGGATCGTTGGCGAAGCTGTGGACCGAGGTGATCACGCCAGACCGGACGATGAACGTGCCGATCAGCGAAAAGCCGAAGGCCATGATTGCCAGCAGGATCGTCCAGCTTTTCAGCGCCTCGCGCATTTCAACGACGATGGCGGAATGAAGCAGTGCTGCGGCCAGAAGCCAAGGCATGAAGCTGGCGTTCTCGACCGGGTCCCAGAACCAGAAGCCGCCCCAGCCCAGCTCGTAATAGGCCCACCAGGACCCGAGCGCGATGCCGATGGTCAGAAATATCCACGCCGCCAGCGTCCAGGGGCGCACCCAGCGCGCCCAGGCCGCATCCACCCGCCCCTCGATCAGAGCCGCGACGGCAAAGCTGAACGCCATCGAGAGGCCGACGTAGCCGAGGTAGAGAAACGGCGGGTGGAACGCCAAGCCGGGGTCCTGCAGCAGCGGGTTCAGGTCACGCCCGTCGAACGGCGGATTGCCCATCCTCCAGAACGGGTTCGAGGTGAAGATGATGAACGCATAGAATGCCACGCTGACGGCTGCCTGCACCCCCAGCACCCGCGCCCGCAGGCTGGGCGGAAGGTTGCCGCCGAACAGCGCCGCCGCCGCGCCGAAGAGCGCCAGGATCAGCACCCACAGCAGCATCGAACCCTCGTGGTTCCCCCAGACGCCACTGATCTTGTAGATCAGCGGCTTCGATGTGTGCGAATTTTCATAAACCAACGTGACGGAGAAGTCCGAGGTGACGAAGGCAATCGTCAGCGCCGCGAAGCTGATCGCCATCAGCAGAAGCTGTGCCAAGGCGGCCGGGCGCGCGCTTTCCATCCAGCCGTGCCATCCCTTGGCGGCACCGACCATCGGGATCGTCATCTGATAGACAGCGACCGCGAAGGCCAGGATCAGGGCGAAATGGCCGTATTCAGCGATCATCAAGGGGCATCCTCCGTTGACCGCAGCATAAGGCCGCGACGGCAGCGGGAAAAGTCCCTCGTTCGTCGCGGCCGGTCAGTTTCGCGTGCGTCCTAATCGCGCAGGGTCTGCCGCCAGTCGCGCAGCGCCGGGTTGTCGTCGAAGGGGTCGTCGGGCCGCGCCACCGGTTGCGCGTCGATGACCGTTCCCGTCCCGTCCGAGGGCGCGCTGACAGGGAAGACCCGGTGGCGGAAGTAATGCGCCTCGCGCGCGCCGAAGTAGAAGCCGACAATGGCGCCCAGAAGCCACCAGAGCGGTTCGGGAACCATCTGCAGCCCCTGCATCCGGACTCCGAAACCAACGGGTTCCACCATGGCATAGACGAAGAGCCCCATCGTCCCCAGCGCCAGCAGCGGGCGCGGCAGGCGGTTCAGCCCGTTCACGAAGCCATCGAACCAGCCGCAGCGGAGGCTGGAGAATTCCTGCCCCAGCTGTCCGATGGCGCGGGCATATGCCTCTTCGTCCAGTTCCATCCGCCGCGTGGCGTTCCGGGTGAAGACCTCCGCCACGCCCGATGCGGCGCTGCCGAGGGCGGTGACGGTCGGGGCAACCCCGATGAAACGGTCGATCAGGCCCATTTTGCGATCCTCGCGCGGTGTTCGGCATCGGTCAGGCGATAGCGCGGATGGATGAACTCCTCGGCGCGGGTGATCCAGCCGCCCTTCCCGCCAGTCCGCGTGCGGGCATATTTGCGGCTGGCGGGCCGCTGATCGGCCAGCGCATAATAATAGTTGCGCCGCGCGATCCCATAGGCATCCGCCAGATGCAGCGGCGCGGCCTCGGCCGCGTCACGGGCGGCCGCGACGGTCAGCGGACCCACGACGCCATCCTCGGCGGCTTTGAAGCCCATGCGCGTGATCAGCCGCTGCAGGATCTTGACCGCATTCCCGCCGGCATTGACATACATGTCGAAGATGCTCGGCTGCAGCGCCTCGGGCAGTTCGGCCAGGTGCGGCTTGCGGAAATAGTGTTCGACGAAGACCCGTTCGGCTTGGGCGCGGGTCAGCGCGCGGACATCGGCGGCATCTATCCGGCCATCGCCATTCAGGTCCATCCCCAAGGTGCGCATGGTCCCGATGGTCACTCCGTGGTTCGTGGCGCCACCCGGATCGTCGGGGTCGTTGACGAACCCTCCTTCGCGCGCCACGATCTCTCGGGCTATCTGTTCGACGCTTGGCATGTGTCCCCCAACGATTATTCGACCGGGATCGGTCGCATCGGGGATGCTGCTGGAGGGGGATTAACCTCTCGTTAACCCTGCGCGCGTTGCTTCAGGCGCCTGACTCTTGATAGACGCCCGTTTCTTTCAGCGTTTTGACGACCTCGCGCGGCATGTAGGTCTCGTCATGCTTGGCCAGCAGTTCGCGCGCCTCGAACCGGCCGTCGCGATACCAGCCCTTGGCGATGGTCCCTTGCCCTTCGCTGAACAGGTCCGGGCGCGGGTCGCCGCCGACATAGGTCACAGGAATTTCGGCCGCGCCGTCGGTGATGACGAAGTCGAAGGCCACGCCCGTCCCGTGGACCACCGAGCCCTCCTTGACCAGGCCGCCCAGCTGGAAGAACTCGTCGGGCTCGGGCGCCGCCTCGCTGACCTGGCTAGGCGAGCGATAGAGGTTGATGCCGTCGCTGAACCCATAGCCGATCAGGACGACCGAGATCATCAGCGCCACCGCGGCCGAGGCGATAACCTGGATCCGCCGCTGCTTCTTGAGGGACTTCATGCCGGCCATTGCTTGCTCCTTCAGGCGGCTTCGAACGGGATGGGCCGGCGCAGGAATTGCGTCGCCTTGCCAGACACCCGCGCGGGATCGCCCGTGGTCAGATACCTGCCGCCCGCCCCTGAACCCAGGAACTGCGGCCTGCGTGTCAGATAATCCGCCAGGCTCTCGGCCACCAGCCCCGCCTGGCTATAGACCTTGACCTGGGGGCCGAGGGCGCGCTGGAACGCCCGCTCCATCAGCGGGTAGTGCGTGCAGCCAAGGATTGCGGCCTCGGGATGCGGCATCCGGCGCAGCAGCGCCTCGACGTGACTGGTTACCAGCGCTTCGGCCAGCATTTCGTCGCCCATTTCAATGGCATCCACCACGCCACCGCAGGGCTGCGCCTCGACGTCGACACCCACGGCGCGAAACGCCAGCTCGCGCTGGAAGGCGCGGCTTGCGACCGTGGCGGGCGTCGCGAACAGGGCCACGTTGTTCACGGCAACCTGTCGGGGCGGCGAATTGTCGCCCCACCGCCGCTCGGTGAGGGCCTCGATCATCGGCACGAATACGCCCAGGACGCGCTTGTCGTCGGCCAGCCATGTCTCCTGCATCCGCTTCAGGGCGGCGGCGCTGGCGGTGTTGCAGGCCAGGATGACCAGATCGCAACCCTCGGCCCACAGCCTCTCGACGCCCCGGCAGGTCAGGTCGAAGATGTCATCGGCGGTCCGAACGCCGTATGGCGCATGAGCGTTGTCACCCAAGTAGACCAGGGGCAGGTCCGGCAACCGGGCGGCGATGGCCTGATGCACCGTCAGACCGCCCAGCCCCGAATCGAATACTCCTACTGCCATGGTCGCATCTCCTGCCTCGCGTGACGCCCTTCATAGGGCGACACGCGCAGGTTGGAAATGACTCAGATCATTCAGCGGCTTCACGGAGGGGCGCATGGCCCGCGCGGAACTGCGCCAGCAGTTCGCTGCGGCGTTCGGCCGCGCGATCGGCAGCCTCGTGCTTGACGGGACCAAAGCCGCGCACCGACACGGGCAGCTCTGCCAGCTCGATGGCAATGGGCATGGTATCGTCGGTCACATTGGAGAAGATCTCGGCCATGTCAGCCTCGAACTCGCGGATCATCGCGCGTTCACGCTTGCGTTCGGCCGAATACCCGAACGGGTCGAGGGGCGTGCCCCGCAGCCCCTTCATCGCCGCCAGCACCCTGAAGGCACCCAGCATCCATGCGCCGAATTCCCGCTTCTTCGGCCGACCGTTCGAGTCCGTCCCGTTCAACATCGGCGGCGCCAGGTGCAGCGACAACTGCACGTCCCCCTCCCACTGCTCGGCCACCTGGCGCGCGGTCGTCAGGTGAAGCCGCGCAACCTCATATTCATCCTTATACGCCAGTAATTTGTAATAGCTTCTTGCGACGCTTTCCTGCAGCGGAGCAGGTGCATTGTCGACCAGTGCGCGAAAGCGACGTGCCAGCCTGCGGCCCTGATAGCCGATCAGCCGTTCAGCCCGGTAATCGACCGGATCGGGGGGCAGCTGCGTCACCCCGACGGGCTTGCGGACCTGGTCGGGGAAGGCCATGGCCCACCGCCCGATCTGGAAGGCCCGTTGGTTTTCTGCGACCTTGGCACCGTTCAGGCGGATAGCCTCCATGATCGCCTTGTGCGTCAGCGGGATCAGGCCCTGCTGCCAGCAGGCGCCCAACACCAGCATGTTCGAATAGATCGAATCCCCCAGCATCCGCAGCGCCACGTCATTGGCGTCGAAGAACGCCACCCGGTCCTGCAACCGCGCCTCCAGCGACAGGCGCAGCCGGTCCGAGGGCACCTGGAAGTCACGGAACCGCGTGAAGTCGCCGGTGATGATCTCGTGGTCGTTGACCACGGCCCCCGTCCGGCCCTGCGTCATCAGCCCGACCGTCTTGGCCCCAGCCGTCACGACCAGGTCGCCGCCGATGACGCAGTCGGCCTCGCCCACCGCGACGCGGATGGCGCTGATGTCCTCGGGGCGGTTCGCCAGGCGCAGGTGGATATGGACCGCGCCGCCCTTCTGGGCCAGCCCTGCCATCTCCATCATGCCGGCACCCTTGCCGTCCATATGCGCGGCCTGCGCCAGCACGGCGCCGATGGTGACCACGCCGGTACCGCCGACTCCGGTGATGACGACGTTATGCGTGCCCTCGATCACCGGCAGGGACGGTTCCGGCAGGTCCGGCAGCTCGAAAGCCTCGGCCTTCGGCTTGCGCAAGGTGCCGCCCCTGACCGACACGAAACTGGGGCAGAACCCCTTCACGCAGCTGTAATCCTTGTTGCAGCTCGACTGGTCGATCTGGCGCTTGCGGCCCAGTTCCGTGTCCAGCGGCACGATCGAGACGCAGTTCGACTGAACCGAGCAGTCGCCGCAGCCCTCGCAGACTTCCGGGTTGATCCAGATGCGGCGGTCCGGGTCGGGAAACTGGCCCTTCTTGCGCCGGCGCCGCTTCTCGGCGGCGCAGGTCTGGATATAGAGGATGGCGCTGACGCCCTTGACCTCTTCCATCTCTCGCTGAACGGACATCAGCTCGGCACGCTCCTCGAACCGCAGGCCGGCGGGAAACTTGCCGCGATCGACGTCTTCCTTTTCGTCATAGACAACGACGAGCGGCGACACCCCCATCGCCTGCAGTTCCCGTGCGATTTGCGGGGCGGTCAAGCCGCCCTCGTTCGGTTGGCCGCCTGTCATGGCGACAGCATCGTTATAGAGAATCTTGTAGGTGATGTTCGTGCCGGCTGCCAGCGCGGCCCGGATCGCCAGAATCCCAGAGTGATTATAGGTTCCGTCTCCAAGATTTTGAAACACATGGTCTCTCTTGCTGAACGGAGCCTCGCCTATCCAGTTGGCGCCCTCTCCGCCCATGTGGGTGAAGCCTTCGGTCTCTCGGCCCATCCACTGCACCATGTAATGGCAGCCGATGCCGGCATACGCGCGGCTTCCTTCCGGCAGCCGGGTCGAGCTGTTATGCGGACAGCCCGAGCAGAACCACGGCGTGCGGGTCGCGATCTCGGGCGCATTGTCGTTCCGGCGCACCTCGTTCAGACGGGCAAGGCCCGCACGGACGTGCTCGGTCCCGCGACCCTCCTCGATCAGGATGGTGCCGATCTTCTGGGCGATCATCACCGGGTCCAGCGCATAGCGCGTCGGGAACAGTTCTTCTCCGGTGCGGTCGTGCTTCCAGCCGTGGACGCGGCGGCCACGCCGCTTGTCGAAGATCGCTTCCTTCAACTGCACTTCGATCAGCTTGCGCTTTTCCTCGACGCAGACGATCAGCTCCAGGTTTTCGGACCATTCCTGGATGGACTTCATGTCCATGGGCCAGGTCTGACCGACCTTGTAGGTGGTCAGGCCCAAGCGCTCGGCTTCGGCCTCGTCGATGCCCAGCAGCGACAGCGCGTGGACCAGGTCCAGCCAGTTCTTGCCGGCGGCGACAAAGCCGATGCGCGCGCCAGGCTTGCCCCAGACGCGATGGTCGATACGGTTCGCGCGGCTGAACGCCTCGGCCGCCCACCGCTTGTGGTCGATCATCCGTGCCTCTTGCGCGACCGGCGTGTCGCCAAGGCGGATGTTCAGCCCGCCTTCGGGCATGGCGAAATCGGAGGGGCGGACGAAAGTCAGCCGGTGCGGGTCGCCGTCAACGACCGCCGTGGCCTCGACCGTGTCCTTCATCGTCTTCAGACCCGTCCAGACGCCCGCATAGCGGGACAGGGCAAAACCATAAAGGCCGAAGTCCAGGATCTCCTGCACCCCGGCAGGCGACAGGACGGGAATATAGGCGTCGATCATCGCCCAGTCAGACTGGTGCAACACGGTCGAGCTTTCGCCGGTGTGATCGTCGCCCATGGCCATGACGACGCCACCATGACGCGAAGATCCGGCCATGTTGGCGTGGCGCATCACATCGCCGGTTCGGTCGACCCCCGGCCCCTTGCCGTACCACAGCGCGAAGACGCCGTCATGGCGTCCCTCGCCACGCAGCTCCGCCTGCTGGCTGCCCCAGATCGCGGTGGCGGCAAGATCCTCGTTCAGGCCCGGCTGGAAGCGCACGTTCGCCTCGGACAGCCGCTTGCCTTCGCGCATCATCTGCAGGTCGACACCCCCCAGGGGGCTGCCCCGATAGCCTGTCACCAGGCCGGCCGTGTCGAGGCCGGCGGATTTGTCGCGTGCTGATTGCATCAGCATCAGGCGCACCAACGCCTGCGTGCCGTTCAAAAGAACGTGTCGCTTCGACAGATCAAAACGGTCGGCGAGCGTGAATTCCTGCTGGCTCATTGTTGCGTCTCCTCCTATGCCTGACGGCCCCTCCGGGGAGAGTATAGGTCAGAATGACTGACTTACGAATAGAAAAACGGCGCTTGACGAACACGTTTTCCGTGCGCAGGTGAAAGTCAGGTCTGCAAAAATCGCATGGCTGTCATGACAGGAATGTAACAAGGATGGACTGGGACAAGCTTCGAATCTTTCACGCGGTGGCCGATGCGGGCAGCCTGACCCATGCCGGCGATGCGCTGCATCTGTCGCAGTCGGCGGTGAGCCGTCAGATTCGCGCACTCGAGGAGTCCCTCGGCACGACCCTGTTCCACCGCCACGCCCGCGGCCTGATTCTCACCGAACAGGGAGAGCTGCTGTTCGAGGCCACGTCGTCCATGGCGCGCAAGCTGGAGGGGGCGTCCGCCCGCATCCGCGACAGCGAGGAAAACGTCTTTGGCGAGCTGAAGGTGACCGCCACCGTCGGCTTCGGCACGCTGTGGCTGGCCCCGCGCCTGGTCAAGCTCTATGAAAAGTTTCCCGACCTGCGCATCGACCTGATGCTCGAAGAACGCGTCCTGGACCTGCCCATGCGAGAGGCCGACGTCGCCATCCGCATGAAAGAGCCCAGCCAGTCGGACCTGATCCGCCGCAGGCTCTTGAACATCCGCATGCGTCTCTATGCCAGCCCGGACTACCTGTCGTCGCGGGGCGTTCCCACGACTCTGGCGGAACTCGGCAAGCACCGGCTGATCTGCCAGAAGCCGGACCTGCCGCAGGTCGCCGCAGGCGCGCGCCTCGTGCAGGAGCTGATGTCGCAGAACGTCGGATCGACCCTGACCGTCAACAACTATTTCGGCGTCCTTCAGGCGGTGCTGGCCAACCTCGGGATCGGCGTGCTGCCCGACTATCTGACCGCCGACCACCCGAACCTGGTCCGCGTCTTTCCCGACGTCGAATCGGGCGAGGTGCCGGTCTTCCTCGCCTATCCCGAGGAACTGCGCCAGACCCGCCGCGTGGCGGTCTTCCGCGACTTCGTTCTCGAGGAAATTCAAGCCTATCGCCGCTTTCAGAGCGAAGCCGGAGCGGCTTGAAACCGTACGCACTTCAAACCCGCCGCGCAGCCATAACGTGATTGCATGGCGGCTATGACATCCAGATGGGTGCAATTGTCTTGAAGAGTTCACACTCTGCACATAGATCGGGCTTCGAAGGCGATGGTCAGCTTAATCGCTCATCACCTTCTACCTCCCTGTTGGACTTAGGCCGGGCTTCGTGCCCGGCTTTTTTTTGTCTCGCGCCCCGCGTCTGCGGCCTTTCCATGCACGGCGGCAACGCCTAAAAGGCGCGTGATTTCATGCGCAGGAAGGCTCGATCATGCAGGACCCCCAGATCACTCCGGAACTGATCGCCGCGCACGGGCTCAAGCCCGACGAATACGACAGCATCCTGCAGATCATCGGGCGAGAGCCGACGTTCACGGAACTGGGCATCTTCAGCGCCATGTGGAACGAGCACTGCTCCTACAAGTCGTCGAAGAAATGGCTGCGCACCCTGCCGACCGATGGCCCGCAGGTCATCTGCGGCCCGGGCGAAAACGCGGGCGTCGTGGACATCGGCGACGGTCAGGCCGTGGTCTTCAAGATGGAGAGCCACAACCACCCCAGCTATATCGAGCCGCACCAGGGTGCCGCGACCGGCGTGGGCGGTATCCTGCGCGACGTCTTCACCATGGGCGCCCGCCCGATCGCCGCGATGGACGCGCTGTCCTTCGGGCGGCCCGACCATCCCAAGACCCCGCACCTGGTCAAGGGGGTCGTCGAGGGCATCGGCGCCTATGGCAACGCCTTCGGCGTGCCGAACGTCGGCGGAGAAGTTCGCTTCCACTCCAGCTATGACGGCAACTGCCTGGTCAACGCCTTCGCGGCGGGTCTGGCAGATGCCGACAAGATCTTCTATTCCGCAGCATCCGGTGTCGGTATGCCGGTTGTCTACCTCGGCGCCAAGACCGGCCGCGACGGCGTCGGCGGGGCGACCATGGCCAGCGCCGAATTCGACGACACGATCGAGGAAAAGCGCCCGACCGTGCAGGTCGGTGACCCCTTCACGGAAAAATGCCTGCTCGAAGCCTGCCTGGAGCTGATGGCGTCTGGCTCGGTGATCTCGATCCAGGACATGGGCGCGGCTGGCCTGACCTGTTCCGCGGTCGAGATGGGCGACAAGGGCGGCCTCGGCATCAAGCTGACGCTGGACCACGTCCCGCAGCGCGAAACCGGGATGACGGCGTACGAGATGATGCTGTCGGAATCCCAGGAACGCATGCTGATGGTGCTGAAGCCCGAGAAAGAGGCCGAGGCCCGCGCGATCTTCGAGAAATGGGACCTCGACTTCGCCATCGTGGGCGAGACCATCCCCGAGGATCGCTTCCTGATCCTGCACGGAAACGAGGTGATGGCCGACCTGCCGCTGTCGAAGCTCAGCTCCAGCGCGCCGGAATACGACCGCCCCTGGATCGAGACGCCCGCGGCTGCCGACGCCGCGCCGCTGCCGCAGATCGCGCCGGTCGCCGCGCTGCGCGCGCTGATCGGCAGCCCGAACCACGCCCACAAGTCCTGGGTCTGGGAACAGTACGACACGCAGGTCGGCGCCGATACCGTCCGCCGCCCCGGCATGGGCGCTGGCGTGGTGCGCGTTCACGGCACCCGCAAAGCGCTGGCCTTCACCAGCGACGTGACGCCCCGCTATGTCCGCGCGAACCCGTTCGAGGGCGGCAAGCAGGCCGTGGCCGAGGCCTATCGCAACCTGACGGCCGTGGGGGCGCTGCCGCTGGCCACGACCGACAACCTGAACTTTGGCAACCCCGAAAAGCCCGAGATCATGGGCCAGCTGGTCGGCGCCATCAAAGGCATCGGAGAGGCATGTCGTGCGCTCGACTTTCCCATCGTGTCGGGCAACGTCTCGCTTTACAACGAAACCGACGGCAAGGGCATCCTGCCCACCCCGACCATCGGCGGCGTCGGCCTGATCGTCGATCTGGACGACATGATCGCCGGCCTGCCCTCGGACGGCGACATGGCACTGGTGATCGGCGAAACGCGCGGCCACCTGGGCCAAAGCTCCCTGGCCTTCGAGGCCTTCGGCCGCGAGGACGGCGATGCTCCCCATGTCGATCTGGCCGCAGAGCGGCGGAACGGAGAGTTCCTGCGCGCCCACCGCCAGCACCTTTCCTCGGCTACGGACCTGTCGGACGGCGGCCTGGCGCTTGCCGCGTTCGAGATGGCAGAGGCCGCAGGACTTGGCGTCACGCTGGACAGCGACGACATCGCGCATCTCTTCGGTGAAGACCAGGCCCGCTATCTTGTCGCATGCACTGCGGATGCCGCCAAGGCGCTGACCAAGGCCGCCGCGGTTGCCGGCGTCCCCGTCGCGGCCGTGGGCCGCTTCGGTGGCGACGCGGTCGCCTTCGGCACCGACAGCGCGCCGATGCCGGACCTGTCGCACCTCTACCGCACGGCCTTCGCGCAAGCCATCAGGGGCGACATGCCGGACCACGCATGACCCTGCGAGCCCCGGCAGGCTTCGCCGCACTGATCACGGCTGCGGGTCGCGGAACGCGCGCCGGCGGTGGTCGCCCCAAGCAATGGAGAGAGGTTGCCGGCCGTCCCGTGCTCGACCACGCCATCGAGGCGTTCCGGGGCTTCGACCGGATCGTTCTGATAGTCCACCCCGACGATATGGCCGAGGCCCTGACCCGCTATGCCGGCACGCTGACCATCGTCAGCGGCGCCGACACACGCTCGGCCAGCGTCCGGGCGGGACTGGCGGCGCTCGAGGGCCAGGCAAGCCACGTTCTGATCCATGACGGCGCGCGGCCCCTTGTCTCGGCCGATGTCATCCGCGGCGTCATTGACTCGCTGCAATCTGGCGCCGAGGCTGCGGCACCTGCCCTGCCCGTGTCCGACGCACTCTGGCGCGGGCAGCAGGGGCAGGTGGCCGGGACGACGCCGCGCGACGGGCTCTATCGGGCGCAGACGCCGCAGGGCTTTGTCCTGCAGCGCATCATCGCGGCGCATGATGCGGGCGCCGATGCCGCAGACGACGTGGAACTGGCCCGGCAGGCGGGAATGGCGGTTGTCATCACGCCGGGGTCGGAAGACAATCTGAAGATCACCTATCCCGCCGACTTCGCGCGGGCCGAACGCATTCTGGGAGGTGCCATGGATATTCGCCTTGGCAATGGCTATGACGTGCACGCCTTCGGGCCAGGGGATCACGTGACGCTCTGCGGGGTGCGCGTGGCCCATGACGCGGGGCTGGTCGGGCATTCCGACGCCGATGTCGGCATGCACGCCCTGACGGACGCCATCTATGGGGCGCTGGCGCAGGGCGACATAGGGCGCCACTTCCCGCCTTCGGACCTGCAGTGGAAGGGCGCCGACAGCGCGATCTTCCTGTCCCATGCGGCCCAGCTTGCCCGTACGATGGGGTTTCGCTTCGGCAACGCCGACGTCACCCTGATCTGCGAGGCTCCCAAGATCGGACCGCACGCCGCAGCCATGCAGGACCGCATTTGCGACATCATGAAGCTGGAAGCCGGCCGCGTCAGCGTCAAGGCCACCACGTCAGAGCAACTTGGCTTCACCGGCCGGCGCGAGGGCATCGCCGCCATTGCCACCGCGACACTCATCAAGGACTAGGACATGGAACGCCTGCTCTGCATCTGGTTCGGCGCCGGGCTGCTGCGCCCCGGCCCAGGCACCTGGGGATCGATCGTCGCCGTTGGCCTTGGCCTGCTGCTGCACCGCATCGGGCATTTCCCGCTGCTGGCGCTGGCGACCGGGCTGGTCATCCCACTGGGGTTCTGGGCCGTCCGCCGCCACACGGCAGGCATGACCGATCCCGACCGCCCTGAGATCGTCATCGACGAGATCGGCGGCCAGTGGGTGGCGCTGCTGTTCCCGTCCTTCGGGTTCTGGATGATGGGCCTGCCCGCCGACAGCTTCCCCTATCCGGGCTGGGTGGCGGCCTTCCTGTTCTTCCGCCTGTTCGACATCTGGAAGCCCGGCATCGTCGGCCGGGTCGACCGGCGGCACGACGTGCGCGGCGTCATGGTCGACGACCTCTGGGCCGGCATCTTCGCGGGTCTGGCGACGATGGTGGCGGCCGCGGCCTTTCACATCCCGATGATGCTATGAGCGTCGCCGCCGAGGTTCTGGAGGCCGCCCGCGCCCGCCGCGTGCTGATCGCGACTGCCGAAAGCTGCACCGGAGGGCTGATCGCCGGCGCCCTGACCGAGGTTCCGGGGTCGTCCGACGCCGTCGACCGCGGCTTCGTCACCTACTCCAACGTCGCCAAGATGCAGATGCTGGGCGTGCAGCGCGACACGCTGGCGGATCATGGCGCCGTCAGCGAGGAAGTGGCGGGAGAAATGGCGGCGGGTGCGCTCCGCAACTCCGATGCCGGTATCGTCATATCGGTCACCGGCATCGCAGGCCCCGGCGGGTCAGAGCATAAGCCCGAAGGCCGTGTCTGCTTCGGCGTTGCGCAGCACTTCGGCGTCACCACCTCGACAGTCGAGTTCGGCGCCATCGGCCGCCAGCGCGTCCGCGCGGCCACGGTCGAGCATGCGCTGAACCTGCTTCTGGACGCGCTGCGGACCTAGCCGCGCAGGATTGCCGCCAGCGCCTCGACGTGATCGTCCGGCGTGTCCCAGGCACAGACCAGCCGTAACGGCACGGGGTTCATCCCCTCGGCCGACTTGTCAGGCCAGAGGTAATAGACAGCGCCGGCCGCCCTGGCGCGTGCATGCGTTTCCGCCGGAATCGCCGCAAAGACGGCGTTCGACTGCACGGGCTGCAGCAGGTGTCCACCCCCGGCCTCGACCGCTTCGGCAAGGGCTCGGGCCTTGGCATTGGCGGCATCCGCCAGCTTCAGCCACAGCCCATCGGTCGCCAGCGCCAGCATCTGCGCCGCCAGGAAGCGGCTTTTGGAAAAGACATGCCCCGACTGCTTGCGGCGATAGTCGAAGGCCTCGGCGCGCCCGGCGTCGAAGAAGACGACAGCCTCGGCGGCCATGGCGCCGTTCTTGGTTCCCCCCAGGCACAGCGCGTCCACCCCGGCCCGCCAGGTCAGATCGGCCGCACTGCAACCAAGCGACGCCACCGCGTTCGAGAACCGGGCGCCGTCCATGTGCAGCGGCAGCCCCGCCTCTTTCGCGACGGCGGCCAGGTCGGCAACCTCGGCCGGGGTATGGACGGTGCCCCATTCCGTTGCATTGGTGATCGACACCATCGCGTTCCGTCCTCCGTTCAGGCCCCCGCCTGCGCCGACACGGATCGCTTCGGCCAGAACCTCGGGCAACAGCTTGCCACCCGTGCCGGGCAGCGTCACCAGCTTCGCCCCGTGCGAAAAGAACTCGGGCGCGGCGCATTCGCTGGTCTCGATATGCGCGTCATCATGGCAATAGATGCGGCCGAAGGGCGGCGACAGCTGCGCGCAGACCAGCGCATTGGCGGCCGTTCCCGTCGCCACGAAGCGCACCACCGCCTCCGGCGCGTCCACAAGATCGCGGATAGCGGCCTCGGCCTCGGCCGTGACGGGATCCGCGCCGTACCCCATCATTGCACCCGAGTTCGCCCGCTCAAGCGCGGCCATCACGGCAGGATGGGCGGCATAGGCGTTGTCGGATGCAAAGTTCATGACAGGTCCTCGATGATATGGTCTTCCCAATCGTCTTCAGTGACGGTCAATTCGCTGACGGTCCAGCCGCGCACGCTGACGCCCGCCTTGTGTACGCTGTCCCGGTCGCCCGAAATCAGGTAGTGCCAGTCATAGAGCGGCTTGCCCTCGTGGCGCAGGCGATAGGCGCAGGTCGCGGGCAGCCACCACGCGATCTCGCGGATCTTCGCGGGCGTCAGCACAACGCAGTCCGGAACATAGTCGTGGCGGTTGGCATAGCTGCTGCACCGGCACGCCTCGCCGTCCAGCAGCTTGCAGGCGACGCGGGTGAAGGCCAACTCGTTCGTGTCCTCGAACTCGATCTTGTTCAGGCAGCACTTGCCGCACCCGTCGCAGAGCGCCTCCCATTCCTCGCCGGTCAGCTTGGGAAGCGGCAGCTCCCAGAAACGGTCACGCATCAGCGGCCCGCCAGCAGGCGCCGGGCGTCCTGCGCATCATGGGCGATCTGGGCGATCAGCGTCTCGACATCGACGAACTTCGCCTCGTCGCGCACGAAATCGACCAGCGCCACCGAGAGGTGCTGCCCGTAAAGGTCGCCCGAAAAATCGAAGAGGTGCACCTCGAGATTGGGTTCGTTCTTGCCGAACATCGGCCGCACGCCAAGTGAAGCGACCCCCTGGCACGACAGCCGGTCCGGCCCCGTCAGGACATCGACCAGCACCGCATAAACGCCAAGCCGCGGCAGGTGCAGCCCGTCCATGCGCATGTTCGCCGTCGGCCAGCCGAAGTCCCGGCCGCGTTTGTCGCCATGCACGACCTCGCCTTCGATCCGGTGCCAGTGGCCCAGCATGCGCCCCGCGTCATGCGTCCGCCCCTCGGTCAGGGCCTGACGGATCGCGGTCGAGCTGTATTCCGCCCCTTCGGCGCCGACCAGCGGAACGATGGTGACGCCGAAGCCCAGTTGCCGGCCCAGGTCGCACAGGGTCCCGGCCGTTCCGGCGCGGTTCTTGCCAAAGCAGAAATCGGCCCCCACAGTGACATGAGCGACGCCCAGCCCCTCGACCAGAACCTCGCGGGCAAAGGCTTCGGGCGACAGTCCCGCCAGAACGGGCCCGAAGGGCAGTTCGTAAAGCTGCGTGACGCCAAGCCGCGCCAAGCGGTTCGCCCGCGCCTCGGCGTTCATCAGCCGGAATGAAGGCCCGTCTCCCGCAAAATATTCCCGCGGATGCGGCTCGAAGGTCACAATTCCCAGTGGTGCAGCGGCGGCAGCGCGGGCGACGTCAATGACGGCTCGATGCCCCTTGTGGACGCCGTCGAAGTTGCCCATGGCAACCGTCGCGCCGCATGCCTCTGCCGGAAGTCCGGTCCAATCGCGATGGATCTGCAATGCGCCCCCACTGGAACGCTGGATGCGCGTCCCTTCAGTCGAACTTGCGGCTTGGGGCCAGCACGACCGCCTCGCCTTTCAGCACGACCGTATCGCCCACGAGGCACCGGGTTGCAAGCGTGACACGCCGTTTCGCGTGGTCGATCGTCTCGACGGTCACTTCGGCGCGCACGAGGTCGCCAGGACGCACCGGCGCCATGAACTTGAGCGTCTGCCCCAGATAGACCGTCCCATGCCCCGGAAGCTGTTCCCCTATCACCGCCGACACCAGGCCCGCGGTCAGCATGCCGTGGGCGATCCGCCCCTCGAAGATCGTGTCCCGCGCATAGTCCTCGTCCAGGTGCACCGGGTTGCGGTCGGTGGACACCTCGGCAAACATCTCGATGTCGCGGTCGGTTATGTGCTTTTGCAGGTACCGCGTCATCCCGATCTCGAGATCCTCGATGACGATCGTGCCGCGGGGAAGGTTGTCCAGCATCCTGCGCTCCACTTGCGTTATCCGTTCCCTGTTCGCATTTTGCTTAGCAGCGTGAATACTTCAGCGCAACAAAATTTCCAGAAGAACCAGATAAAGGCAGCAAAGTGTCCGTCATCGCAAGATTGGAGGCGCCCGCTCCCGAGGGGCAGGCGCCTTGATTGTTTCAGCGAAGCCTGCCGATCGCGTAGGTGGGGGATCGCTGCTGCACCGACAGCCAGTCGCGCAGCAATGTGGCATCGGGGTTCTCGACATCGCTGCCGAAGGCATCTGCGGCCAGCCCGCCGGTGACGAAGATCGAGTCGATACCCTGCGCCTCGGCACCCTTGATGTCGGTCGCGATCCCGTCGCCGACCGCCAGGATGCGCGCGTCCGCGCCAAGCCCCATCAGCTTGCGCGCCCGATCATAGATAGGTGCATGCGGCTTGCCGAAATAGAGGGCCTTGCCGCCCATGCTCTCGTAGTACTCGGCCAGGGCGCCTGCGCAATAGATGCGCGTCTCGCCCAGGTCCACAACGATGTCGGGATTGGCGCACAGCATCGGCAGACCCCGGTCGCGCGCCGACAGGAACCGCTCGCGATAATCCTCGGGCGTCTCGTGCAGCTCGTCGAAGGGGCCCGAGGCGACGATGCCCTCGGCCTCCTCCAACTTAACGCGACTGACCGGGGCAGCGTCGCGGTGATCGTCCGGGATGTCGGTAAAGAAGCCGAGGTCCTTTTCGGTCCCGATGTGCCACAGCTTGCGGCCAACGGCGCCGTCGAACATGGCGTCCTGCGCCGCATCGCCCGAACTGACCACAAGATCCCAACAGTCGCGCGGCACGTCCATGCGGTCCAGCTGGCGGATCACGTACTGGTTCGGCCGCGGCGCGTTGGTCATCAGGCAGACCTTGCCGCCCTGCGCCCGGAACGCCTGCAACGCCGCGACGGCGGCGGCGAAGGGGTGCTTGCCATTGTGCAGGCAACCCCAAAGATCGCAGAACAGCGCGTCATAGCTGGCCGAGATCTCGGCCAGCGAAGTGATGATGCGAGTCATCAGACGGCCAGGACCGGGATGATCTGCTTCTTGCGGCTCATGACGCCCGGCAGGACCACCGTGTCGCCGGTGACGGTGACACCAAAGCTGCGCTCGGCGACCGACTTGACGAAGTCGTTGGGGACCAGCAGCGTCGCTTCCTCGCGGAGGATGTCGACAACGAACAGCAGGACGTGGTCTGCAGCGTCCTCGGCTGCAACGCCGGGCATGGCGGCCATCAGCGCGGCCTTGCGGTCCAGCAGGACCTGCGGCGCCGTGGTTTCCAGGACCGAGACGCGCAGCTGCTTGCCGCCCAGCTCGTATTCCTTGCTGTCCATGCGCAGCAGCGCGGCGTCACTGAAGGCGCTGACGTCGGACTTGGCGGCGAACATCTCGGACGCGAAGTCGGCGACGTTGACGCCAAGGTCAACGGCCAGCTTCTCGGCCACGGCGCGGTCATGCGGCGTGGTGGTCGGGCTGCGGAATTCCAGCGTGTCGGACAGGATGCAGGTCAGCATCGCGCCCTTGATGCCCTCGGGCGCGCGGGCCATGTCATCGCCGATCAGGTCGTGCATGATGGTCGCGGTGCAGGCCAGGGGACGGATCGTGATGTTGATCGGTGCACGTGTCTTGATGCCGCCGGCCAGCAGGTGGTGGTCGATGATCTCGATGACCTCGGCCTCGTTCATCGAAGCCGGCAGTTCGGCCGGGTTGTTGGTGTCCACGATCACACAGCGGTCGCCGGCGGCGACATCGGCGATGATCTGCGGTTTCGCCAGGCTCCAGCGGTCGAGCATCCAGGCGGCCTCGGTGTTGGGCTCGCCCTGCAGGACCGCCTCGGCCGGGGTCTTGCGGCATTCGGTCAGGTACCAGGCCCAGATGATGGGCGAGCCGGTCGAATCCGTGTCCGGAGAGGTGTGGCCGAAGACCTTGATCATGATGTGCCTCAGATACTGTGCTTTGATGCTGGCCGCCTTATACCAGCCCGACCATCGTTGTCCACGACCGGAACAACGCCCCTGTAACGCAAAGAGGCGCCACGGGGACGCCTCTGAGGATCATTCTTGGGTGGATCAGGCCGCGCGCGTCATCAGGACTTCCTCGACGCGCTTCTGGGCGCCCCCTTCGTCCAGCCCGCCGACAGCCGCGACCTCGCGCGTCAGGCGGTCCAGAGCGGCCTCATAGAGCTGACGCTCGGAATAGGACTGCTCGCGCTGGTCGTCGCTGCGGTGCAGGTCGCGCACAACCTCGGCGATCGACATCAGGTCGCCCGAGTGGATCTTCTGTTCATACTCTTGCGCACGGCGCGACCACATGGCCCGCTTGACGCGGGCCTTGCCCTTCAGCGTCTCCAGCGCACGGTCGATCAGGTCGGGGGTCGACAGGCTGCGCATTCCGATCTCGCTGGCGCGGGCGGTCGGCACGCGCAGGGTCATCTTGTCCTTGTCGAACGAAATCACGAACATCTCCAGGCGAAGCCCCGCGACTTCCTGTTCTTCGATCGACACGATGCGACCGACGCCGTGGGCCGGATAGACGACAAAGTCATCGGGGCGGAATTCGTTCTTCTTGGATTTCGACATCTGGCTTCCTCTGGTACGCGCCCGGATGACGGGCACAAAGGGCCGCAGGGGGGCTTCACCCCCCTCGGTCCATCTTGATCCTGACAGGTCTCTCCGTCCCGGCAGAGGGCGCGGAGGTGGCAACATGCGGCAAGGTCTTGCAGACGATGCGCTACTTGAGGGAATATAACACAAAAATGACGCCAGAAAAAGCGTCAGGATTGATGCCGGTTTTCGGTCGGCACCTACAAAAATTCTCATACTCGTCAGCGACTTGCAGATCGCGGCGCGGACGCTGCGACCCGAATCGGTTCAGTCGCCCTCGCCCGGCGCTTCCGAGAAGTACTTCTCCAGCTTGCCGGCCTGCCCATCCATGTCGGCCGCCGTCGGCAGCGGGTCCTTCTTGCGGGTGATGACAGGCCACATCTCGGAATATTTACGATTGAATTCGACCCACGTATCCATGTCCGGCTCGGTGTCCGGACGAATCGCGTCGGCAGGACATTCCGGCTCGCAGACGCCGCAGTCGATGCATTCGTCGGGATGGATGACCAGCGTGTTCTCACCCTCGTAGAAACAGTCCACGGGGCAAACCTCGACGCAGTCCGTGTATTTGCACATGATGCAGTTGTCGGTCACCACATAGGTCATCGGGTCGCTCTTGCCTTGATGTTCGGAGTGTCACGTAGTCGCTTCGGGCGGATCAATCAACCCGTCGCGATCTTCAGTGTAGAGGTGCTGCGCCTCGGACGCCGGGCCGCGGCGGGCCGCCAAGCCCGCGATGGTCAGGACCCGCACATGGCCATGCGCCGAGACCGTCAGCCGGTCACCGGGCCGGACGGACCGACCGGGCTTGCGGCAGGGCTGGCCGTTCACGCGGATGCCGCCGCCCTCGATGCGGTCCGCTGCCAGGCCTCGCGTCTTGAAGAGGCGCGCGTAGAACAGCCATTTGTCCAGCCTCAGGCCACCGGCCTCTTCGGTCACGTCAGTTCTTGTCCTTCAGCGCCGCCAGGATCGCAAACGGGCTGTCTGGATCGGCCTTCTTCTCGGGGCGCGAGGAGAAGGTCTTGGGCCCCTGGTGCGCCGGCTTGCCGCCCTTCTTCGGGCCGCCGAACTTGCCGCCGGGCTTGCCGTGGCCACCGCGGCGTTCGCCCTGCGGCGCATCGCCCCGCGGGCCGTCCTGGCGCGGACCTTCGCGGCGGGCGCCCTCCGGCTGTTGCGCGTCGCGCTGCCCGTCCCGGCGCTGACCGCCACGGCGCCCTTCACCCTGCGGCCGATCCCCTTGCGGGCGATCTCCCTGCGGGCGGCGGTTGCCACGGGGCTTCGGCGCCCAACGGAACGTGTAGAACGTCTCCATCTCGGGTGCGGGGGCATCCTCGGGGGCAGCTTCCGCGTCAGGCGCCTCGGCCAGCCGCTTTTCGGCCTGCTCTGCCTCCCAACGGGCGCGGGTTTCCGCGGCCAGAACCGACTCTTCCTCGGTCAGGGGCGCGTCGGAACCCTCACTCTCGGGTGCAGGGGTGACGACAGGCGTCTCGACAGCCTTGACCTTGGCCCGCTCGCCCTTTTCGGCAGCGTAGCCCAGCCCCTGCATCAGGCCCGAGAACTGTTCCAGAGTCATGCCGGTGATGGACAGCATGTCGGGATTGGCTTCGAACCCGCCACGGGTATCCTGCGCACGCAGCAGGTCGGCCAGACGTTCCAGCATGTCGATGCGGATCGCGCGGTCGCCGGCGGGACGATAACCCGACAGCGTATAGACCTGGTCGGGCACCTCGGTCAGGTGCGGGATGGTCACCAGGCCAGGGGGCGGACTTTCCGGGAACTCGGACATCCCCTCGGTCAGCGACCACAGCACAAGGCGCAGCCGCGTCGGCGCGGGCTTCAGCAGCGCCGGCATGAAGATGGTGAATTGGCCAAAGCGGACGCCGTGCTTGCGCAGCGCGCCACGGGCCTCCTGGTCCAGATCCTTGACCTCGGCGGCAATGCCGTCGCGGGACAGGATGCCAAGCGCCTCGACCAGCCGGAAGGCAAAGCCGCGGGCCAGGCCGGTCAGTGCCTCGTCCTTCTGCAGTGCGATCAGCGGCTCGAACAGCGCCGCGACCTTGCGGTCGATGAAATGCTGCGCACGCTTGCGCACCTTGTCGGCGATGTCGGCACCGGCTTCCTCGTCCACGAAGACCTCGACGCCGGGATGCAGCGGGTCGGAGCCCTTGACCAGCTTGCCGACGGCTTGGTTGCCCCACATGAGCCCGCCCTGCTCGGTATAGTCCATCTCGGTGTCGGGGGCATTGTAGAAGCGGTCGGCGCGCAGGTGGAACTCGGGGCGCAGCGCCTCGTAGCTGGCGCGGTTCAGCATCTTCGCCTCGTCCGCCGTCGCGGTCTGGTCGGGGCGGAAGCGGAATCCTTCCAGCCGACCGGCGAATTCGCCCTCGACCGTCACTTCGCCCTTGTCATTCACTTCGGCCACGAGGCTCTCCTTCTGGTTGAGCCGGCGCAGAAGCACGGATGTGCGCCGGTCCACAAATCTCTGGGTCAGCGCCGCATGCAGCGCATCTGACAGGCGGTCTTCTACAGCGCGCGTCTCGGCTCGCCAATGCTTTTCGTCCGCAACCCAGTTCGTTCTTTGCGCGACATAGGTCCAGGTCCGGATATAGGCCAGCCGCTTCGAGATGGCGTCGATGTCGCCATGGGTCTTGTCGATGCGCTTGATCGCGCGGTCCAGCCAGTCTGCAGGAATATGTCCATCCTGAAGGAAACCGAAGATTCGCGCCAGAAGCGTCGCGTGTTCCATCTGCGAGATGCCGCGGAAATCGGGCACCCGGCAGACCTCCCACAGCAGGCGGACGTCCTTGCCGCCCTGCACGCGGTCGCGGATCTCGGGCAGCTCGCGCAGGATCTTCAGCGCGGCGACGTCATCGGCCTCACGGCCCCGGGACAAAAGCTCGTGTCCCGAGGCCGCTTCAAGGCTGTCGACCAACCGGTCCATCGTCCCGAACTCCAGCGCGCCGTTGCGCCAGGTCAGGCGCTGGATCGGCGCGAAGCGGTGGTTCTCCAGCGCGTCGATCAACCCCTCGTCCAGCAGTTGCGCGTCGCCGGTGACGCCGAAGGTGCCGGATTCGGTGTGCCGCCCTGCCCGTCCGGCGATCTGGCCCATCTCGTGGGGAAACAGCGGGCGGACCCGGCGGCCGTCGAATTTGTGCGTGGCGCTGAAGGCGACGTGGCGGATGTCCAGGTTCAGACCCATTCCGATGGCGTCGGTGGCAACGAGGTAATCGACCTCGCCGTTCTGGTACATCTCGACCTGCGCATTGCGGGTCCGGGGCGACAGGGCGCCCATGACGACGGCGCAGCCCCCCTTTTGGCGGCGGATCAACTCGGCCATGGCATAGACATCATCGACGCTGAAGCCGACGATGGCGCTGCGCGCAGGCATCCGCGACAGCTTCTTGGACCCCGACCAGGTCAAGGTCGAGAACCTTTCACGCCGCACGAACTGCGCCTCGGGAACCAGCGCGGCGATGGCCGGGCGCATCGTGTCGCTGCCCAGGAACAGCGTCTCGTGCAGGCCGCGCATGTTCAGCAGCCGGTCGGTGAAGACGTGGCCCCGTTCGGGGTCGGCGCACAGCTGGATCTCGTCGATGGCGACGAAATCGGCGGCGATGTCGGGCATCGCCTCGGTCGTGGCAACCCAATACTGGACGCGGTCGGGGACAATCCGCTCTTCCCCCGTCACCAGCGCCACGACCGATGGGCCGCGTGCCTTGACGATGCGGTCATAGACCTCCCGGGCCAAAAGCCGCAGCGGCAGGCCGATGACGCCCGTCCGGTGGCCCAGCATCCGCGAGATGGCGTGATGCGTCTTGCCCGTATTGGTGGGCCCCAGGATGGCGGTGATCCGCCCGCGCGTCGTCATGTTCATGCCCTAGATATCGGTGCCGAGGCGCTTGCGTTCCAGACGTGCCGCACCGTCGATTGCTTCCTGCTGGTGGGGATGGATCTTCAGGCTCTCGCGATAGGCGGCCAAGGCGCGGTCGTCCTGCCCCATCTCCTCCAGCATGACGCCCAGCTGCGTCAGGGCGGCGAAGTGGCGCGGTTCCAGCTGCAGGGTGCGCGCCAGATCGGCCAGCGCGGGGCCGAACTGTCCCGCCGCTGCATAGGCCGCGGCCCGCGCATGAAAGCCTGCGGCGAAGTCCGGGGCGTGATCCGTCAGCGCCGTCAGGTGGCCGACGGCTGCGGGGATGTCCCCCATGTCCAGCGCGGCCTCTCCTCTCTGCAGCAGCACGTCCATGGCGGGCGATCCGGACCGCGACCATTCCCGCAGGATGTCGCTTTCGGCGTTCCGCCAGCCTTCGCCTTCCGATTGAGCGAGCCGATCGAAAGCGTCGTTGAGCGTGTCTTGTGCGACGGCAGGGAAGGCGGTAGCAGATATGAGTAAGATCGTCAGAAGATTGCGACGCAGTGCCGTGACGGCATCATGGAAAATGTTACGGTCCAGGCGCATAACTGTGGTGTAACCCAGCCCGCAGGTCGGGCGCCAGACAAAGCGCGTTGAAAGGACCAAAATGAGCGATGTTGTGAATGCCGCCGTCGAAAAGCTGAGCAAGAAGATCGGCACCTTCGGATCGACCGCCAAGTTCGTGATCAAGGACGAAGGCGCGATCATGATCGACGAAAGCGGCGTGCGCGCAGGCGACGAGGAGGCCGAGGTGACGCTGATCGCCAGCCGCGAGACCTTCGAGGGGATTCTGAACGGCGACGTGAACCCCGCCACCGCCTTCATGACCGGGAAACTGAAGATCGACGGCTCGATGGGCGTGGCGATGCAGCTGGGCCAGGCGCTCTCCTGAGTTGATGGAGCCGGCGCCGTTCCACCAGCTGCCCGACGACACGAAGGCGCCTGCCAGCGCCTTCTTCGTCAGGGCAGAGGACGGCGTCAGGCTGCGCCTTGCACATTGGTCGGCACGCGCCGACAGCCGGGGCACGGTCTTGCTGTTCCCCGGCCGGACCGAGTATTTCGAGAAATACGCCCCCATCGCCGACCGGCTGAATGCCGAAGGCTATGACGTCCTTGCCGTCGACTGGCGCGGACAAGGGCTGTCGGACCGCCTTCAGGCCAATCCTCGTCCGGGCCATATCCGCGAATTCTCGGACTACCAGCACGACGTGGTCGAGATGGTCGTCGCGGCCGAGGCGCTGGACCTGCCACGGCCCTGGAACCTGCTTGCGCATTCGATGGGCGGCTGCATTGGTCTTGCGGCGCTTGAGGGCGACCTGCCGGTTCGCACGGCGGTGTTCTCGGCCCCGATGTGGGGGATCAACTTGCGGCGCGCGCAGCAGGGCATGGCGCTGGGGATCGCCTACCTGGCCGGGCGACTGGGTCGCGGCGGGTTTCCCGCCCCCCGCAGCGGCGGTTCGTCGACCACCTATTTCCTGGACGAAAGCTTCGATGCTAATGTTCTGACCCACAGCGTCGACGAATGGGCCCGGCTTCTGAGAGAGGCCGCCACGTGGCCAGACCTGACCATCGGCGGCGCCAGCTTCGACTGGGTCGCAAAAGCCCTGAACGAATGCGCGCGCCTGTCGCGCATCCCCTCGCCGCCGCAGCCGATGCTGGTCGCCGTCGGGTCCGAGGAACGGGTCGTCTCGGTCCAGGCCATCCGCGACCGTGCGTTCAGGTGGCCGAACGGCGACCTTCTGGAGGTCGCCGAAACCCGCCACGAGGTGATGATGGAACTTCCCGGTCCGCGGGAGATATTCATCGACGCGATGCTGTCGCGATTCGAGACACCCTGAGCCCGGTCAGCCAGGATTTTCAACCGTCTCCGGCACGGCCTTGGGATCGGTGGCGGTCGCCACGCTCGGCAGGCGCATCCTGATCCGCTTCAGCCGGCGCGGATCGGCATCGACGATCTCGAACTCCACCCCAGAAGGGTGAGAGATGACCTCGCCCCGCAGCGGAACCCGTCCCGTCAGCATGAAGATCAGGCCGCCGAGCGTGTCGACCTCTTCGTCGTCATCCGTCAGGCGCGTGCCGGTTTCGGACTCGACATCGCCGACGTCGGCGCGGGCTTGGATCAGCCACTGGCCCGGCTTTTCATGGACCCAGAGCCCGCCTTCATCCTCATCGTGCTCGTCCTCGATCTCGCCGATGACCTGCTCGATCAGGTCTTCGATGGTCACAAGGCCGTCGACGCCACCGTATTCGTCGATCACCAGCGCCATGTGGATGCGCTTGGTCTGCATCTGCTGCAGCAGGACGCCGATGGGCATGGATGGGGGGACGTAAAGCAGCGGACGCAGCATCGGCCGCAAGGTGAACTTGCCGCCCGCCCCGAAGCCGTGCTTCAACGCCAGATCCTTGAGGTGGATCAGGCCAAGCGGGCTGTCCAGCGTGCCCCGGAAGACGGGGATGCGCGAGAAGCCATGTTCCCGAAACATCGTCACAAGATCGTCCAGCGTGACGTTCAGCGGCGCGGCGATGATCTCGACCTTGGGGATGGCAACGTCGTCGACGCGCATCCGGCGCAGGTTCACCAGTCCGGGCGCGCCGGCGACGTGGCGGCTGCCCTCGCCCGCGGCCTCGTCCTCGGACCCGGTCAGGGCGTGGAAGACGCGGCCGAAGAAGCCGCGGGTACTCGGCGGCTCCTCGTCGTGGCTTTCGGGGTCGTCATAGCCGGTTTCGGATAATCGGGCCTCGGAATTCATGGGTCTGTCTCCTGGTAGGGGTCCGGCACGCCGAGAATCTGCAGGATGGCGCGTTCGGTCGCCTCCATGCTCTCGGCGTCGGGATCGTTCTCGTGGTCATAGCCCAGCAGGTGCAGCGTCGCGTGGACCAGCAGGTGCAGGACGTGATGATCGAACGGCTTGCCCTGCGCCTGCGCTTCGGCGACGCAGGTCTCGAAGGCGATGGCGATGTCGCCAAGCTCGTCCTCGTCCGGCAGGACAGGTGCCGCGCCCGGCTGCCGCGGCGCATGCTCAACCGACGGCCAGGACAGCACGTTCGTCGCGCGCGGCTTGCCGCGGAAATCGGCATTCAGGCTGGCGATGCGGGCATCGGCGCAGCCCATGACGACGACCTCTCCGCCGACGCGGTGCCAGGACAGTGCCGCGGTGACCGCACGGGCCGCCAGGTCTTCAAGCCCGGCGGCCTGCCATCTGTCATCCTCGATCACGCAGTCGGCGGATATTACTTCAGGCATCGTTCCGAATTGCCCGGCGGGGGACATATTGCCCGCGCGGTTCCTCTGTTTCGCCTCGGGCAAGGGCCGCGACTTCCTCGGCGTCATACGCCTTGATGATCCGCGCGACAAGCGGGTGGCGCACCACGTCGTCGGCCGTGAAATAGCTGAAGCTGATGCCCCTGACGTCCTTCAAAACCTTTTCGGCATCTACCAGCCCCGACTGCATCCCTCGCGGCAGGTCGATCTGGGTGCGGTCGCCGGTGATGACCATGCGCGATCCTTCCCCAAGGCGGGTCAGGAACATCTTCATCTGCATGGAACTGGCGTTTTGCGCCTCGTCCAGGACCACGAAGGCGCGGGACAGGGTGCGGCCGCGCATGAACGCCAAGGGCGCAATCTCGATGCGCTTTTCCTCCATCAGCTTCTGCATCTGCTTGCCGGGAAGGAAGTCGTTCAGCGCGTCATAGAGCGGCTGCATGTAGGGATCGACCTTCTCCTTCATGTCGCCGGGAAGAAAGCCAAGCCGTTCGCCCGCCTCGACGGCGGGGCGCGACAGGATGATCCTGTCGACATGGCCGCCGATCAGCATGGTCACGCCGACGGCGACGGCCAGATAGGTCTTGCCGGTGCCGGCGGGGCCGATGCCGAAGGCCAGTTCGTTCTGGAACAGCGACCTGACATAGGCCTTCTGCGCGTCGGTGCGCGGCTCGACCGATTTCTTGCGGGTGCGCAGTTCGTAATTGCCTTGGGCAAACATCTCCAGTTGTTCGGCGGGGGTGACGTCGGCCACGGGCTCGACCCCCATGCGCAAGGCGGCCTCGATCTCGGCCATGCTGACGGGGCGTTGCTGTTCCAGCCGGGCATAGAGACCACGCAGCAGTTGCGCCGCCTCGGCCTGCGCCTCGGGGCCGCCGACGATGCCAAGCTGGTTGCCGCGGCGCAGGATATGAACGCCAAGCGCCTCCTCGATACGGGCCAGATGCCGGTCGTTGGCGCCGCACAGGTCGATCAGCAGCCGGTTGTCGGGAAATTCCAGAAGGGTTTCCGCCGAGGGGGTGGTCACGGGGGGCGTCGGGGTCAGACCCAAATCTTTCTCCTGCTCAGGCGTCTGGTTCTATCGTGGCAACTTGGCGGGATTCGCACAAGATCTTGTCGGTGACAGATGGGAACGGGCCCTGCTGTTTTCCAGCAGAACGCGACAGATGCGTAAAAGTTGCATGACGACCAGGCAACGTCAGCCAAGGAACTTGGCCAGCGCCGGCGCCTGATCCATTGCGGCGACGGGGCCGTCGTGGACAATGCGCCCGCCCTGCAGCAGCGCCACCCGGTCGCCGATGGCGCGCACCGAGGCCATGTCGTGCGTGATGGTCACGGCGGTGGCGCCAGTCTCGGTGACGATCCCGCGGATCAGGCTGTCGATGGACCGCGCCCGGATCGGGTCCAGGCCGGTTGTCGGCTCGTCGAAGAAGATGACCGCCGGGTCATCGGCGATGGCGCGGGCAAGCCCGGCGCGCTTGGCCATGCCGCCGGACAGCTGGGCAGGCATCAGGTCGGCGGTTTCCGGCCCCAACCCGACCCGGGCCAGCTTTTCCAGCGCAATGGCCCGGGCGGCGCGATCGGACATCCGCTGGCGCAACCGGAAGGCCACGTTCTGCCAGACCGACAGGCTGTCGAACAGCGCGGCACCCTGGAACAGCATGCCGAACCGCTGCATGAAGTGCGCCTGGTCCAGCGGCTGGCCCTGCGACAGGATCACGCCCTCGTCCGGCTGGATCAGGCCCAGGATGCATTTCAGCAGCACCGATTTGCCGGTGCCGGACTGTCCGATGACGCAGAGGCTTTCGCCCTGCCCCACGCGCAGGCCGACCCCGTCCAGCACGGCGGCCTGACCGAAGCTCTTGCGCAGTCTCCGGACCTCGATCATCGGAAGAACAGCCCCGTCAGCGCGAAGTTCGCGGCCAGGATGCCCACCGCCGCCGCCACCACGGCCGAGGTGGTGGCACGGCCGACGCCTGCCGCCCCCCGGCCTGACCGCATGCCGAACCAGCAGCCCGACAGTGCCACGATCAGCCCGAAGACCGCCCCCTTGATCAGTCCCGACAGGACGTCCCAGCCTTCCAAATAGGCCCAGCTGTTGGCGATGTAGGTGGCCGAGTTGAACCCGAGCGAGGTCGTTCCCACCAGCCAGCCTCCCATGATGCCGATGATGTCGCCCACGGCGACCAGCACGGGCAGCGACAGGATCGCCGCCCAGAGGCGCGGCGTCACCAGCCAGCGCACCGGGTCCGTCGACAGCGTCACCAGCGCGTCGATCTGTTCCGTCACGCGCATCGTGCCGATCTCGGCCGCGATGGCGCTGGCGACGCGGGCGGCGACCATCAGCCCGCCCAGCACCGGTCCAAGTTCCCGGACCATCCCGATGGCAACGATGGCGGGCACGACGTCGCTGGCCTGGAACCGCTCTCCGCCGGAATGGATCTGCAGCGCCAGGGCGGCGCCGGTGAACAGCGCCGTCAGCCCGACGACCGGCAGCGACAGCCAGCCGATCTGCAGCAGTTGCGCCAGGATCGCGCGGGCGGGAAACGGCGTCAGGCCGCCCAGCCCGCGGGCGGCGAACAGCGTCACGGCCCCGATGCCCCGCGTCAGGCGCAGCGCAGGCCGGCCGATCGCCCGGAGTGGGTTCACAGGTAGGTCCGCTGGTAACGCAGCCCGAGCGCGGTCAGGATCTCGTATCCGATGGTGCCGGCAAGATCGGCCAGCCGGTCGATGGGCTGGCGCGGGCAGATCAGGTCCAGGCGGTCCGGCACCGTGCGAAGGTCCGTCACGTCCACCGTGATCAGGTCCATCGACACGCGGCCCACGATCGGACATGCGGTCTGGCCCGCAAACAGCATCGCCCCGCTGGAGGACAGCGCCCGCAGGATGCCGTCGGCATAGCCTGCATCGACCGTGGCGATCCGGCTGTCGCGCCCGGCATGCCAGGTGGCGCCATAGCCGACTATCTCGCCCGCCTTCACGTCGCGCGTCTGGATCACCCGCAGCGACAGGTTCACGACCGGACGGGCATTGGCGAAGGGCATTCCGCCATAAAGGCCCACGCCCGGACGAACGAGATCGAAATGATAATCCGGCCCCAGCAGGATGCCGCCAGTCGCCGCCAGCGACCTGGGGACGTTGCAGCCGTCGGTCATCGCGCGGAACGCCGCAAGCTGCGCCGCATTGGCCGGGTGGTCGGGTTCATCGGCGCAGGCCAGGTGCGACATGATGAAGGCGGGCGCAGCCGCCAGCGCCTCGTCGCGGAGGGCGGCCCATTCGGGCGCCTCCATACCAAGGCGGTTCATGCCGGTGTCCAGCTGGATCGCGAAGGGCTGGCCCGGCCGCATGGCGCGGTCGCGGAAGAACTGCGCCGGGCTGTTCAGGACCGGGGTCAGGCCGGTCAGATCCTCGCCCTCCATATGCCCTGACAGCACGTTGATGCGCGCGTCATCGGGCAGTAGCGGGCGGATCGCCCGGCCCTCTCGCGCCAGCGCCACGAAGAAGTCCCGCACACCGGCCGCATAGAGGGCGGGCGCGACCTTGTCGGCGCCAAGCCCATAGGCATCGGCCTTGACGACCGCCGCCGCGCGCGCGCCGGGCGCCTGGGCGGCCAGCGCCGCGTGGTTGGCCAGCATAGCCTGGATGTCGATCTGCAGTCCCATGCCGCTGGCTTGCCCGCACGCCCGCCCTGCGTCAAGAGGCTGCGTCACGGGGCGTTTGCAGGTTTTCAGTTTGCGCGGCTTGTGAAGCCATTCCTTTGCAAATTTCCCCGATTTTTCTTTGACGACGCCGCATCCCGTTCTACCGTCCGCAAACTGGACCAAGGAGAGGCGCGCATGAAAGACATCCTGCAAGAGCTGGAGCGGCGTCGCGGCGAGGCGCGGCTTGGCGGCGGCCAGCGGCGCATCGACGCCCAGCATGCCCGCGGCAAGCTGACCGCGCGCGAACGGATCGAGCTGCTGCTGGACGAGGAGAGCTTCGAGGAGTTCGACATGTTCGTGGCCCACCGCTCGACCGATTTCGGAATCGAGGCGGATCGCCCCTATGGCGACGGCGTCGTCACCGGCTGGGGCACGATCAACGGGCGCATGGTCTATGTCTTCAGCCAGGACTTCACCGTCTTCGGCGGATCTCTGTCCGAAACCCATGCCCAGAAGATCTGCAAGATCATGGACATGGCGATGCAGAACGGCGCCCCGGTGATCGGATTGAACGATTCAGGCGGCGCGCGGATCCAGGAAGGCGTGGCCAGCCTTGCCGGCTATGCCGATGTGTTCCAGCGCAATATCATGGCGTCGGGCGTCATCCCGCAGATCAGTGTCATCATGGGCCCCTGCGCGGGCGGCGCGGTCTATTCGCCCGCCATGACCGACTTCATCTTCATGGTGCAGGACACGTCCTACATGTTCGTGACCGGCCCCGACGTCGTGAAGACGGTCACGAACGAGGTGGTGACCGCCGAACAGCTGGGCGGCGCAAGCACCCATACGCGCAAGTCGTCCGTCGCCGATGGCGCCTTTCGGGACGATGTCGAGGCGCTGTCGGAGATCCGCCGCCTCTTCGATTTCCTGCCGCTGAACAACCGCGAAAAGGCGCCGACGCGGCCATTCTTCGACGACCCTGCCCGGATCGAACCCAGTCTCGACACGCTGATCCCCGACAACCCGAACCAGCCCTACGACATGAAGGAGCTGATCGCGAAGATCGCCGACGAGGGCGACTTCTACGAAATTCAGAAGGATTTTGCGGGCAACATCATCGTCGGTTTCATCCGGATCGAAGGCCAGACCGTGGGCGTCGTCGCGAACCAGCCTATGGTGCTGGCCGGGTGCCTGGACATCGACAGCAGCCGCAAGGCCGCGCGCTTCGTGCGCTTCTGCGATGCGTTCGAGATCCCGATCCTGACGCTGGTCGACGTGCCGGGCTTCCTGCCCGGAACCGGTCAGGAATACGGCGGGGTCATCAAGCACGGTGCCAAGCTGCTCTTCGCCTATGGCGAGGCGACCGTGCCGAAGGTCACGGTGATCACCCGCAAGGCCTATGGCGGGGCCTATGACGTCATGGCGTCCAAGCACCTGCGCGGGGATTTCAACTATGCCTGGCCCACGGCCGAAATCGCGGTCATGGGCGCCAAGGGCGCGGTCGAGATCCTATATCGCAGCGAACTGGACCAGCCCGAGAAAATCGCCGCCCGCACCAAGGACTATGAGGACCGCTTCGCCAACCCTTTCGTGGCGGCCGAAAAGGGCTTCATCGACGAGGTGATCCAGCCGCGCAGCACCCGCAAGCGCGTGGCTCGCGCCTTCGCCAGCCTGCGTGGCAAGCAGCTGGCGAACCCGTGGAAAAAGCATGACAACATTCCGCTGTAAGTCTGTCCGGACATGGTCATGATGCACAACTTCGTGAATGATGCAGCCGCGCCACAGCGTCCGGGCGGCGTGCGTCGGGCCGTGGGCGCCGCCTGTCTGGGGCGGGCAAGCGCCGCTATGCTTGCGGCCAGGTCGGCCGTCGAAGCCGACCATAACCCGAGCAGTCGGGCGCCGTCGCGTCCGCTTTACAGGAGCCTGTTTCCATGTCGAAGAAAATCATCCTCGGCCTCGTGCTTGTGTCGGCCTTCGCGGCCTGCCAGCGCCAGCAGCCCGACGTCTACGTCCCGACCGCCCCGGCGGCGCCGGTCGTCAACCCGGTCACGACCGAGCCTGTCTATCAGGGCAAGTTCGGCTAAGACCGGCGCATCGACCACCGCGCGCGGGCGGCCAGCCTGCCCGTGCGCAGCAGCCCCCGCGCGCCACAGCAAAGGGGCCACGCCATGCTGAAGCATCGCGGCTTTCCCGGGCGCCTGCCCGGCACCGACTTCCAATTCACCATCCGGCGAGAAAACCGCAAGAAGGGCGCGACGCCGATCACCCGACGCGAGCGATTCAAGGATCGCAAGCCCGCCGACAAGCGCGCCGACGCCGGATTTCTTGCAGCACTCATCGAACATTTCGGGGAAGAGCCTTTTCCGCGCGGCAACCTCGATGCGGGGCGTCTGTCCTGGCTGATTGGCCGTGAGGTCAAGGCTGTCGGCGATTTCGATCCGACCGATTACGAGCAGCTTTTGCAGGTCGACATGGCGGCCGCCGAAGCGGCCTTTCCCGACCTTTTCGTCGAGGACGCGCCACCTGCCTTCAACTGGGACGACGATGACGCGGACTGGGACGACGGCGAGGATGAGGACGCCCGCTGATGCGCGATTTGCTGCTGAACCCGTTGAAGTCACACGCATGTCAGTTTGACGTCACCTCTTGCTGTGCGATACGAGGTGGTGATCTACAACTGGTCCGGCAGCGGGCCCACAATACAGGCTGTTCAACATGCAGAATTCCGTCACCATCCGTCTTGCTGGGCTTGCTCTGGTCGCAGCCGGCCTTTCCGCCTGCGCCCCCGGCTACCAGGGCGGCGGTATCGCGCCCGACGCGCAGCGCGCAGCCGGTGGCGCCGTTGCCGGTGCCGTCATCGCCAAGGCGCTTGACGAAGATCTGGCAACAGGCGCGGCCATCGGCGCCGTGGGCGGCGCGCTGTGCGACGACGCCGGCGTCTGCCAGCGCCGCTACTGATCGCTGCGACGATTGTGAAACAATCAGGCAGAGCGCGCGTTGCGCCTCTGCCAACCTAACGACAGGATCAGAACCATGTCCAAGTTCTTCGCCATCGCCGCACTGGTCGGCGCAACCGCCGTTGCGGGCTGCACGCAGGGCATCAACCCGACCGACACGGACCGCGCCCTCATCGGCGCCGGCGTCGGCGCGACCATCGCCAGCGTCAGCGGCGAAAACGCCATCAAGGGCGCTGCCATCGGCGGCGCTGCCGGCGCGCTGTGCAACGACGTCCGTCTGTGCCAGTGATCGCCTGACCATTTCCGGCCGCGCTCGCGGCCGGACCAAGATTGATGCCGCCCAAGGTGCTTGCCGCACCTTCGGGCGGTTTTTTCATGCCTGAGGGCCGGGGGGAGCCATGTTCAAGAAGATCCTGATCGCCAACCGGGGAGAGATCGCCTGCCGCGTCATCAAGACGGCGCGCAAGATGGGCATCGCCACGGTCGCGGTCTATTCCGACGCCGACCGAAACGCGCTGCACGTCAAGATGGCCGACGAGGCCGTCCACATCGGCCCGCCCCCCGCCAACCAATCTTATATCGTGATCGACAGGATCATGGATGCCATCCGCCAGACCGGGGCCGAGGCCGTGCACCCCGGCTATGGCTTCCTGTCCGAAAACATGAAGTTTGCCGAGGCGCTGGAGGCCGAGGGCGTGGCCTTCATCGGCCCGCCCTCGGGCGCGATCGAGGCGATGGGCGATAAGATCACCTCGAAGAAGCTTGCGGCAGAGGCCGGCGTCAGCACCGTGCCGGGGCACATGGGCCTGATCGCCGATGCCGACGAGGCCGCGCGCATCAGCGCCGAGATCGGGTACCCGGTGATGATCAAGGCCAGCGCTGGCGGCGGCGGCAAGGGCATGCGGATTGCCTGGAACGACGACGAGGCGCGCGAGGGGTTCCAGTCCTCGAAGAACGAGGCGGCGAACAGCTTCGGCGACGACCGCATCTTCATCGAGAAGTTCGTGACCCAGCCGCGCCATATCGAGATCCAGATTCTGGCTGACCAGCATGGCAACGCGGTCTATCTGCACGAGCGCGAATGCTCGATCCAGCGCCGCAACCAGAAGGTCGTCGAGGAAGCGCCCTCGCCCTTCCTGGACGAGGCGACGCGGGCGGCGATGGGCAGCCAGGCCGTCGCGCTGGCCAAGGCCGTCGGCTATACCAGTGCCGGTACGGTCGAGTTCATCGTCGACGGCCAGCGCAACTTCTATTTCCTCGAGATGAACACCCGCCTGCAGGTCGAACATCCGGTGACCGAGCTTATCACCGGCGTCGACCTGGTCGAGCAGATGATTCGCGTGGCTGCCGGAGAGCCGTTGCCCTTCGCGCAGCGGGACCTGAAGATCACCGGGTGGGCGATGGAGAGCCGGCTTTACGCCGAGGACCCTTATCGCGGCTTCCTGCCCTCCATCGGTCGGCTGACCCGCTATCGCCCGCCCGTCGAGGTCGCGGCGGGGCCGATGCTGGCCGACGGCAAGTGGCTGGCGCAGGGCGCGCCTCATGGTGCCACCGCCGTGCGAAACGACACAGGCGTCTACGAGGGCGGCGAGATCAGCATGTTCTATGACCCGATGATCGCCAAGCTCTGCACCTGGGGGCCGGACCGTGCGCAGGCGATCGAGGCAATGCGCGTGGCCCTTGACCGGTTCGAGGTCGAGGGAATCGGCCACAACCTGCCCTTCCTGTCGGCGGTCATGGACCACCCGAAATTCGTGTCGGGCGACATCACCACTGCCTTTATCGCCGAGGAATACCCTGAGGGCTTCCAGGGCGCTGCCCTGCCCGAAGACGAGCTGGAGCGCGTGGCCGCCGCCGCCGCCGCCATGCACCGCGTGGCCGAGATCCGGCGCACCCGCATCAGCGGGCGGCTGAGCAACCACGAGCGCCATGTCGGCGAGAACTGGGTCGTCTTCGCCGAGGGCCGGGAATGGCCGGTCCGGGTCGTGGCGGATCGCGACGGCGCGACGGTGCACCTGGCCTGTCGCGCAATGCGGGTCGAAAGCGACTGGCGCCCGGGGCAGTCGCTGGCGCTGATCGAGGTCGACGGGCGTCCGCTGGTCCTCAAGGTCGACAAGATCCCGGCCGGCCTGCGCCTGCGGACCCGCGGCGCCGACCTGCGCGTCCATGTCCGCCGCCCCCGCGCCGCGGAACTGGCGCGCCTGATGCCAGAAAAGCTGCCGCCCGACACGTCCAAGTTTCTGCTCTGCCCGATGCCGGGCCTTGTGGTGCGCATCAACGTCGAGGCGGGCGACGAGGTCCAGGAGGGTCAGGCCCTTGCCACTGTCGAAGCCATGAAGATGGAGAACATCCTGCGAGCCGAGCGCCGGGGCGTGGTCAAGTCCGTCAACGCCGGCCCCGGTGAAAGCCTGAAGGTCGACGATGTGATCATGGAGTTCGAGTGAATGCCCTCGTCCGTACGCTGACCAATAAATAAATCGCGCATCCAAAGAGGCACCAAGAGATCGATGGAACATTCCCGATCGTCACAGTTGACGGCGAAAGGCTGCTACAAGTCGATACCTACGATTCTTCGGGTCGGAAGATCCCCGGTTAGGTCAGCCAGTCGCTGCAGGTCGATCGAGAGGGCCTCAGAGTCCTGGCAGAACTTCTGGCGCAGTTGGATGACACGTAGGTAGAGGTTGGAAGATGCGATCTGCTATGGCGACACTGCTGTCTTTCCCTAGGCTTGGCGAAAGGCGCGCTCTGAACTTCTGCGCCAGCTACCATGGGTGGAGACAGAGCGCGCGCCTTCATCCGGGTTCAGGATCGGCAGCGGCCTCTCGCTGGCGCATGGGCATCGTGTCGATCAACCCAATGATCTCGGAGGCGTCGACCGGTCTGTCGCGGCGCAGCTTGACGCCGCCGTCCTTGCCGATCAGCAGCACCCGGAAGGCTGCGCCGCGCCGCAGCGGCTCGGCGCCCGGGCCGTCGGTCAGGATGACGACGGCGCGGTCCTGCAGCTCGGCCGCCCAGGCCTGCAGCGCAGCGATCTGCGCATCTGCGGCCTCGCCTGGTCCCAGGACCACGACCGGCCGGGTCTGCCAGCGCAGCTGTTCCAGCGTTCCATCCTCGAGGGGCATGACGCGCAGCCCGGTGGTGGCGCCACGCGAGGCATCGGCGGGGGCCATCACGGGCCAGACGCTCAGCAGCGCGGTCAGACAAATTCGGTGCATCGGTTTTCCCCTCGTGCTGCATCAAGGACGCATCAGGACGGCGGCAGGTTCCCATGGCGCCACTTGACGCCTATCTCAGCCCGCAGCTGCAGCAGGCGGTCGTGACCGGCCTGTTTGTCGCGGTGGGCTGGATCGTCGTTGCGGCGCAGACCCGCCGGCGGGACGCCATCCTGCGCCGCACGCGCGAGGGTGACATCCAGCGCGCCCTTCTGGCCGAGATCCGAGCCCATGTCTTCGCCCTGGAACAGCAGGTCCCCCTGCCCGAGGACGCCGAGACGCTGATCGCCCGCATCGGCACCGGCGACTTCGTCCCCACCCTGCCGCAGCACGCGAACGACCGAATCTTCTCGGCGGTGCTGACGGACATCCACATCCTGCCCGCCCCCGTGATCGACCCGATCGTGCTCTATTACCGGCTGCTGTCGATCATGGCAGCGCTGGCATCAGACCTGCGCGAGATCGCGAAGACCGATGGCCACCGCGCCGCGCAGATGATGGCGGATTATCTGTCACTGATGGAGGAAACACGCGACACCGGCCTGCACGCCGTTCGCGTTCTGACCGAATGCCTAAGGGGCGGTCCCGTGGCGGTGGAACGGATACTGGATGACGACGATGCCGCAGTGCTGGCGCAGGTGGCGCAGCACCTCCCGGCGGAACTGGCCGAGATGCGCGACCGGCTGACCGCGCGCGACGGCGTCAGTAGCCGATCTTCGGACCCGAGAGGCCGGTGATGGGACGCAGGCCGATGGCACGCACGATCTCGTTGGCGCGGCTGATCACCGCGGCCTTTGGCTTGCCTTCGGGACGTGGGGCGGCGTTGCCGTCCCGGCGGCCCGGATTTGCTTTCGATGGGACCGACGCGAAAGGCGCGGCGGCGCGGTCTGCACGCGATTTGGCCATGATCGAACCCTCTTTTGCTGCGGGCATGCCGCCCGATGTCCTTCATGATATAGGCAACGCACAGCAAATCCACAAGTTTCGCACGGCGTTCGCTCAGCGCAGGACGTTGCCCCGGTCGCTCTCTTGCCGGCGGAGCGGCAGCCGGTCGATGGCCCGCCCGATCTCTCGCGCGTCCCAAGGTGTCGGCCTGCGGATCTTGACCTGCCCGTCTTTGTCCAGCAACACCAGCGAAAAGCCGCGCGGGCGCAACTGCTGCCGCCAGATGCTGTTCGCCGCCGGATCGCTGTCGGTCACGATCACCACGTCGCGGGCCAGCAACGCCCGCCCGTCGCCGGTCAATGCCTCGATCTGTTCGACGAAGGCCGGGTCTTCGGGCGTGTCGGCGAAGACGACGACGGGGCGCGCCTCCCACAGGAACTGCTGCGGCTCGACAGCAGACGCCTCGAACAGGGGCGGTGCGGGAAGGGCCAGGGGCGTCACGACGTCGTCCGCTGCCGAAGGCTGCCGCGACACCGGCGGCAACCGCGCCGGATTGCGCTGCACCACGCTGTCGGGATCGGGCGGCGGTGCATCGCGGCCCGGCCCCATCGCGGCCAGAACCATCATGAAGATCAGGACTCTCAACTTCATCGGCACCTCGTCATGGTCTGAATATAGGCCGGGACGAGCCGCGGGAAAGGATGAACCATGACAAAACCGACGCTGCAGGATTGGCGCAAGCAGGCCGAGGCTGAATTGAAGGGCCGCGACCCCGACAGCCTGACCTGGCACACGCTGGAAGGAATCGCGGTCAAGCCGCTCTATACGCAGGACGACACGGTCGCGCTTGACCACATGGGCAGCCTGCCGGGCCTGGGGCCCTTCACCCGCGGTCCGCGCGCCACGATGTATGCCGGGCGCCCCTGGACGATCCGGCAATATGCGGGCTTTTCCACGGCCGAGGAATCGAACGCCTTCTATCGCCGCAACCTGGCCGCCGGTCAGCAGGGCGTGTCCGTGGCCTTCGATCTGGCCACACATCGCGGCTATGACAGCGACCATCCGCGGGTCGAGGGCGACGTGGGCAAGGCCGGCGTCGCGATCGACAGCGTCGAGGACATGAAGATCCTGTTCGACGGCATTCCGCTGGACAAGGTCAGCGTCAGCATGACCATGAACGGTGCGGTCATCCCGATCCTCGCGAACTTCATCGTCGCCGGAGAGGAACAGGGTCACCCGCGTTCGGCGCTGTCGGGAACCATCCAGAACGACATCCTGAAGGAGTTCATGGTCCGCAACACCTACATCTATCCGCCCGAGCCCAGCATGCGGATCGTCAGCGACATCATCGAGTTCACCTCGGGCCAGATGCCGCGGTTCAACTCGATCTCGATCTCGGGCTATCACATGCAGGAGGCGGGCGCGAACCTGGTGCAGGAACTGGCCTTCACCCTGGCCGACGGACGCGAATACGTCCGCGCGGCCATCGCGGCGGGCATGGACGTGGATGCCTTCGCCGGGCGGCTGTCCTTCTTTTTTGCCATCGGCATGAACTTCTTCATGGAAATCGCGAAACTGCGCGCGGCGCGCCTGCTGTGGCACCGGATCATGTCGGAATTCCAACCCAAGAAGCAGGCAAGCCTGATGCTGCGAACGCATTGCCAGACATCCGGCGTATCCCTGCAGGAACAGGACCCCTACAACAACGTCATCCGCACAGCGTATGAGGCGATGTCGGCGGCGCTTGGCGGCACGCAGTCGCTCCATACCAACGCGCTGGACGAGGCGATTGCCCTGCCGACCGACTTCAGCGCCCGCATCGCCCGGAACACCCAGCTGATCCTGCAGGAAGAAACCGGCATCACCCATGTCGTCGATCCGCTGGCCGGGTCGTACTACATCGAAAGCCTGACGGCGGAGCTGGCCGAGAAAGCCTGGGCGCTGATCGAGGAGGTCGAAGAGATGGGCGGCATGACCAAGGCCGTCGCGTCCGGCATGCCCAAGCTGCGGATCGAGGAAACGGCGGCGCGGCGCCAGGCCCTGATCGACCGGGGCGAAGATGTCATCGTCGGCGTCAACAAGTACCGCAAGGATCGAGAAGACCTGATCGACATCCTGGACATCGACAACATGGCGGTCCGCGACAGTCAGATCGCGCGCCTTCAGAAGATCCGGGCCAGCCGCGACGAAGCCGCCTGCCAAGCCGCACTGGAAGAGATCAACCGCCGCGCCCGCGAGGGCGGCAACCTGCTGGAGGCCGCCGTCGAGGCCGCCCGCGCCCGTGCCACAGTCGGAGAGATCAGCATGGCGATGGAGAAGGAATTCGGCCGCCACCGCGCCGAGGTGAAGACCCTGGCTGGCGTCTATGGCGCCGCCTACGAAGGCGACGAGGGGTTCGCCCAGATCCAGAAGGACGTCGAGACCTTTGCCGAGGAGGAAGGCCGCCGCCCCCGCATGCTGGTCGTCAAGATGGGCCAGGATGGTCACGACCGGGGCGCCAAGGTCATCGCCACTGCCTTTGCGGATATCGGCTTCGACGTCGACGTGGGTCCCCTGTTCCAGACGCCCGAGGAAGCCGCGCAGGACGCGGTGGACAACGACGTCCACGTTGTCGGCATCTCCAGCCAGGCGGCGGGGCACCGGACCCTTGCGCCCAAGCTGATCCAGGCGCTGAAGGCGCAAGGGGCCGAGGAGATCATCGTGATCTGCGGCGGCGTGATTCCGCAACAGGATTACGACTTCCTCAAGGCCGCCGGCGTCAAGGCGATTTTCGGGCCCGGCACGAACATCCCGTCCGCGGCGGCAGACATCCTGAATTTGATCCGCGCGACGCGACGCTGACGCGTGGCGCGAACCTGGCTTCACATCGGCAGGCAAAAGACAGGTACGTCCGCCCTTGAGGACTGGCTGGCGGTGCCGGGGGGGCGTCCGGGAACGCGCCCGTCCCGCTTTGTGGCCAATTCACCAGCGGCGGTCCAGTCTGACGCTCGCCGATAAGGGCCGGTCAGATCAACATCAGTGTTGTGGCGCCCTCGAAGCGGACCGGGAGCCCGCTGAAATCGTCGGGAAGGTTGTTGCTTCACCCCGCCCGCCCTGAGATACCGCCGCGACAGCCCTCACCGGCAACAGGATCGGGATGATGAGCCGCCTTCTTCAGGGCAGCTTTGCAGCCAAGGCCGGCCGCGCAGGCATCCCGTGCTGCGGCAGCCAAGCCCATCGAACGGGGCTTCGTCTATGGCTAGGTCTCGCGCAGCGGGGCCATGACCGGCTTCCCGAAGGCTTCGGCGGCCGCTACGAAAGTATCCGGCATCTTGAGGCCCTTCGACTTCTGGAAGAGCTGCATGCGTCGCTTATCGGGACCAGCGCTATCTTGCTTATCAAGCACTACGCCGATGGCGCGTTTGTCGGCCTCGAATCCGACGCCCTTGGGGAAGCCACAGGTCGCAGATACGACAGGCGTCGCGATGCGTCGTAGAAGCCAAGATCAGGATATTGCGGCGTCACGGGCGCCCGTGTCTTGCCGCGGCCGCGCCTACGCCCGATGCGTTCAGGCAACGTTGGTCCGTGCACCCCCTGAATCGTATACCGATGCCGCGTGCAGGCCGCGTCGTCGCCTGGAACAACGTGCTGCCGTCCAAGGAACAAGCACGACTTTGCACCAACGCGCGCCTGCTGGTTCATCGCCACGGGGCCCCAACTCGACACTGCCGGCGCCTCGCGACTTGCCGAGTCCTTGGGTGGAAATGCCGTCGCGGCATTTCGCGAACTGCACGCCGGGGCCTGATCGCTCATTGCCTCGGCGCGTCCGAGGTGGGAAAGCTGGGACCGAAAGGCGGGGGATGTGACATGAGCGACGGACGGGACGGCAATTTCAAACAGATCATCTGCATCAAGTGGGGGACAAAGTTCGGGCCTGAATACGTGAACCGGCTTCATGCGATGATCGCCCGCAACATCACGCCCCCGTTCCGGCTGTTCTGTTTCACCGACGATGGGACGGGTCTGCATCCGGAAATCGCGGTGCGCCCGCTGCCCGACTTCACCTATGACGCGCCGCAGCGCACCCGCGGCAAGTGGCCGAAATCGCGCCTGTGGGGCGATCTTGGCGACGTGACGGGCGTGGTCCTGTTCCTGGACCTCGACGTGATCGTGACCGGGGATCTCGACCCGTTCTTCGCCTATGGCGACCCCGACGACACCATCCTGGGCCGCAACCCCAACACGCCGCTCGAGAAGATGGGCCAGACCTCGGTCTATCGCACGCGCGTAGGCAAGCTGGCACCGCTGCAGCAAATGTTCGCGGCCGACCCGCAGGGCGTTGCCGACAAGTACCGCTTCGAACAGCGATTCGTGACCAGGAACGCGCCCGGCGGCGTCAAGTTCTGGCCCCGCGGCTGGCTGGCGCACTTCCGCTTTCACTGCGTCCCGGTCTTCCCGCTGAACTACATCAGGGAACCGCGGATTCCCCGCGGCACGCGCATCGTGATGTTCCCCGGCAGCCTTAACCCGCCTGACGCCATCGTCGGCCGCTGGGACGAGGCCGACAAGGCCCGCCCGCCCCTGGCGCATCTGCGCGCCGCCTTCAGCGGCGACCGGCGCGAGGGGTTCGTCAAGCACCTGCGCCACTATGTCCGCCCGACGTCCTGGGTGTCCCGGCTCTGGCGGGAATGACCGATGCCCCTGCCCCGCGCGCCCGACCGTCTGCCGGAGGAGATGGCTGCCGCGCTCGGCCACGCCATCGCGGCCTTCGGCTTTCTTGAGGAGGCGCTGAAGCGCGCGATCTTCTCGCTCACCCGCAAGGGCTTGGGCGCGGATGCCAGCGACCTCGCGCTGGAAGCATGGCTGCAGCGGATCGAGGACATCGCCGATGATACGCTCGGCACGCTGATCGACAGCTTCCTGGCCACCGCCCGCCGGGCCGAGACGCCCGAACTGGCCCCTCTGACGCAAGAGCTTCCGCGCCTGCGCCGGATGCGCAACCTGCTCTGCCACGCGTCGTGGCGCCCCGGCGACCGGCCCGGCCAATGGCACCCCACCTTCGTGAACACCCGTGGAGAGCGTCATCCCGGCGACATGTCGGCCGAAGACGTGCTGGAGATCCGCGACCGCACGCTGGCCGCGGCGCGCCGCGTCGTCCGCATCATGCGCGCCACCGGGATCGAAGGCCAATGGGCCGGACACGAGGACGATGACTGAATGCGCGTGACGCCAGACTATCCGCCCGTCTGGCTTCTGGCGTTCATCGGCCTTGCCTGGGGCTGCGGGCGCCTTTTGCCGGCGGGTCCGCCGATCCTGCAACCGATCGGATGGGCGCTGACGGCGGCCGGGCTGGCGCTGGCGCTTTGGGCGGCGGCGTTGATGCTGCAGAGCCGCACGACGGTCGATCCGCATGGCCAGCCACAGGCACTGGTCACCACCGGCCCCTTCGCCCTGTCGCGCAACCCGATCTACCTTGCGGACCTGCTGATCCTTCTGGGCGCCGCACTTGCCTTGGGTGCCTGGCTTGCAGCGCCGCTCCTGGTCTGGGCGCTGGCCCGCATCCTGGCCGCCCGCTTCATCCGGCCAGAGGAGGCGCGACTGGCCGCCGCTTTCCCGGCGGATTTCGCCCGCTACGCCGCCCGCACGCGACGCTGGATCTGAAGGGCGCCTTTCGCGCGTTGCAACAGCCGCTCAGCCGCGCTAACACCCGCGAAATCAAGGATGAGAGGAACCCATGACGTCCCCCCTCCGCCTCGGCATCGCCGGGCTTGGCACCGTCGGCATCGGTGTCGTCAAGATCGTCCAGAAGCACGCCGATCTGCTGGCGAAACGCTCGGGACGTCCGGTGGCCATCACCGCCGTTTCAGCACGCGACCGGATGAAGAACCGCGACGCCGACCTGTCCGCCTACCGGTGGGAGGTTGACCCGATGGCCGTCGCGACGGCCGACGACGTCGACGTGTTCATCGAGCTGGTCGGCGGCGACACGGGCATCGCGCGCGATAGCATCGAAGCCGCTTTGCGGGCCGGAAAGGATGTCGTGACCGCCAACAAGGCGCTGCTGGCGATGCACGGACAGGCCTTGGCGGAACTGGCCGAAAGCCTTGGCCGCGTGATCCGGTTCGAGGCTGCGGTGGCAGGCGGCATCCCGGTCATCAAGTCGATGACGGAATCGTTGGCCGGCAACCGCATCACCCGCGTGATGGGCGTCATGAACGGCACCTGCAACTATATCCTGACCCGGATGGAAAGCGCGGGCCTGCCCTACGAGGCCGTCTTCGAGGAGGCGCGCCAGCTCGGCTATCTCGAGGCCGACCCGACGCTGGACGTGGGCGGCATCGATGCCGGGCACAAACTGGCGATCCTGTCCTCGATCGCCTTCGGCACGCAGGTCAGCTTCGACGCCGTCGAGATCGAGGGGATCGAGCGCGTCAGCATAGATGACATCCGCCGCGCGGCCGACATGGGCTATCGCATCAAGCTGCTGGGCGTCGCGCAGACGACCGCGCGAGGGCTGGAACAGCGCATGTCGCCCTGCCTCGTGCCCGCCGACAGCCCGCTGGGGCAGCTTGTCGGTGGTACAAACATGGTGGTGATCGAGGGCGACAGCGTCGGACAGATCGTCCTGCGCGGCGCAGGTGCCGGCGAAGGCCCCACCGCCAGCGCGGTCATGTCCGACATCATCGAGATTGCACGTGGCGTCCGCCTGCCCGTCTTCGGCCAGCCCGCCGAGACGCTCGTGGCCGCTCAGCCTGCGCGAACCGCCGTTCCGGCCGCCTATTACATGCGCCTCGAACTGCAGGACAAGCCGGGGGCGCTGGCCAAGGTCGCGACCGTGCTCGGCGATGCGGGCATCTCGATCGACCGGATGCGGCAATACGGCCAGCACAGCCCCGCCAGCGTTCCGGTCCTCGTCGTGACTCACAAGACCACGCCCGAGGCGATCGACTTCGCCATTGAAGCCCTGCCCCGCACCGGCGTCCTTGTCAGCGACCCGGTGGAACTGCGGATCGAGGAAGTCTGAAAAAAGGGGGGCCTCTGGTCCCCCGTCCCGCGCCGCCAGGCGCTGATGTCGTCGCGCCCCCGCAAGGGGGCGCGTCCGCTGGGTCGATCAGGCGCCCTTGTAGATGTCCACCAGCTTCTGCAGCATCTCGAGCGCGTCGGTGCGCGAGCGCTGGAAGCTGTTCCGCCCGATGATCGACCCGTTGCCGCCACCGCCGCGGATCGCCCGCGCGTCGTCGAAGACCGCATCGGCCCCCTTGGCCGCGCCGCCCGAGAAGACGACGATGCGACGCCCGCCGAAGCTCGCCTCCATGCAGTGCTTCACACGTGCCGCCTGCGTCGCCACGTCGATGCCCTTCTCCTCATAGACCTTCTTGGCCTCGGGCAGCATCAGGTGGTCCGTCGACAGCTTGATCTTGATGATGTGCGCACCGATCAGCGCCGCGATCTGGGCGGCATAGGCGGCGACGTCGATGGCGGTCTCGCCGTCCTTGGTGATCGCCTCGCCGCGCGGATAGGACCAGATCACGGTCGCCACGCCCTTGGCGGCGGCCTCGCGTCGCATTTCGACGATCTCTTCGAACATGTCCAGCGCCATGTCCGAACCCGGATAGATGGTAAAGCCGATCGCCGCGCAGCCAAGGCGCAGCGCATCGTCAACCGAAGCCGTAACCGCCTGGTTCTTGCCTGCGGTGTTCGACATCAGGCTGTTGGCGCTGTTGACCTTCAGAATCGTCGGGATCTGGCCCGCAAAGGTATCGGCCCCTGCCTCGATCATCCCCAGCGGCGCGGCATAAGCGTTCAAGCCCGCGTCGATCGCCAGCTGATAATGGTAATGCGGATCATAGCCGGCGGGGTTCGGCGCGAAGGACCGGGCCGGGCCGTGTTCGAAGCCCTGGTCGACGGGCAGGATGATCATCTTGCCGGTGCCAGCCAGTTGGCCCGTCATCAGCATTCGCGCCAGTTGGGCCTTCACGCCCGGCGTCTCGCCTTCGTAATTGGCCAGGATGCGGCGCACCGTATCGGTCATCTGCATGAGTTCTCTCCTCTGGTGTGGGCGTTGGATAACATGCACCGAATCCGCAGCAATGCTGGTTACGCTAACAAGTTCAGCTGCCTGAGAAATGATGCCGCACCGCAGCAAGGATGCGCCGGAAAAGCCGGTAAACTTCTATGAAAACAGAAGTCGATTACCGGACGATTTTTCACGATATCTGAAGAAGATCAGCCTGCAAGCGGAGGATAACCATGTTCCTGACCACCACCCTTGGCCATTACCAGCTTCCGCGGTCAGATGCGGCACCGACGCCGGCACGGGTGCTGCCGGACGACCAGCAGCGCGGTGCGGCAGGATCGTCGCCGGCAGAGCTTCCGCCGACCGAAATCACAAGGGCCGCCGAACGGGTCATCCCGCCGATGGCCTATAAGCAGTGGCTGAAGTTGCTGACGGGATACGAGGCAGGCGCCCGACCCGACGCGCAGAGCCCTGAGGGAGACGCCGACCGGACCTGATCGGCCGGGGGGATCACCCCCCGGCCGTGCAGTTCTTATCGGGTCGACGTTTCCAGCGCCGCGACCCCGGGCAGGTCCTTGCCCTCCATCCATTCAAGGAACGCGCCGCCCGCGGTCGAGATAAAGGTGAAGTCCCCGGCAACCCCCGCCTTGTTCAGCGCCGCCACCGTGTCGCCGCCGCCGGCAACTGACACGAGGCCGCCGCCGCGCGTCAGCTCCGCCGCGGCCTGCGCAGCCGCATTCGTGGCGCGGTCAAAGGGCTCGATCTCGAAGGCGCCAAGGGGGCCATTCCAGATCAGCGTCTTGCAGGCCGTCATCGCTTGGCGCAGCGCCTCGACCGTCTCGGGGCCCGCGTCGAGGATCATCGCGTCGGCGGGGCACTGATCAACCGGCAGCGTCTCGGACGCGGCGCCGGCCTTGAATTCGCGGGCGATGACGATATCGACCGGCAGGTGGATCCTGCACCCCGTCGCCTGAGCCTTCTCCAGGATCGCGCGGGCGGTGTCGGCCATGTCGCGTTCGGCCAGCGACTTGCCGACCTCGACCCCCTGCGCCACCAGGAAGGTGTTCGCCATGCCGCCACCGATCACCAGGTGGTCGACCTTCGCCACCAGGTTCTCCAGCAGTTCCAACTTGGTCGAGACCTTGGCGCCGCCCACGACCGCCATCACCGGCCGCTGTGGGTTGCCCAAGGCCGCGTGCAGCGCCTTCAGCTCGGCCTCCATCAGGCGGCCTGCGCCGGAATTCAGCAGCCGCGCAAGCCCCTCGGTCGAGGCATGAGCGCGGTGCGCCGCCGAGAAGGCGTCGTTGACATAGGCACCGCCGAGGGCCGCGAGGGAGGCCGCGAAAGTCGCGTCATTGGCTTCCTCGCCCGCGTGGAACCGCGTGTTTTCAAGCAGCGCAACCTGCCCCGGCTGCAACGCGGCGACGACGCGCTTGGCGGGACCGCCGATGCAGTCGTCGGCGAAGACGACGGGCTGGCCCAAGGCCGCTTCCAGCGCCGGGACGATCTGCTTTAGGCTCATGCTGTCGACGCGTTCGCCCTTGGGACGGTCGAAATGCGCCAGCAGCACGGGGATGCCGCCCTTGGCCTGGATGTCCCTGACGGTCGGCACGATCTTGTCGATGCGCGTGGTGTCGGTGACGCGGCCATCTTCGACGGGCACGTTCACGTCGACGCGGGTCAGCACCACCTTTCCGTCAAGATCCATGTCGTCGATCGTGTGGAACCTGGTCATCCTTGCATCCTTCCGGTGTGGGGCGTTGACAGGCTTGTCCCGCATGGAACGGGGGTCGTCAACCGCGCCAAGGCCGGGCGCGCTTCGCATGATCCCGCCGGTACGGACGAGTCACGGTTTCGCGCGTTGCCCTTCGCCGGGCAAGTCCCTAGATCAGAGGGCGAACCTGTCAAAGGAGGGCCGCATGGCCGATATCAAGGACCCAGAGAACACCATCATCATGGAGCTCAAGGATGGCCCCGTCGTCATCGAGCTGCTGAACGATGTTGCCCCCAAGCATGTGGAGCGCATGAAGGAACTGGCCCGCGCCGGCGCCTATGACAACGTCGCCTTCCACCGCGTGATCGAGGGCTTCATGGCCCAGACCGGCGACGTGGCCCATGCCAACATGGAAAATGGCTACAACCCGGGCCGCGCAGGAACCGGCGGTTCGGACAAGCCGGACCTGCCGGCCGAATTCTCGAAGCTGCCGCATGATCGCGGCACGCTTGGCGCCGCGCGGTCGCAGAACCCCGACAGCGCCAACAGCCAGTTCTTCATCAACTTCGGCGACAACCACTTCCTGAACGGCCAGTACACCGTTTATGGCCGCGTCGTCGAGGGGATGGAGCATGTCGACAAGATCGCCCGCGGCGAACCGCCCGCGCAGCCCGACCGTATGATCAGCGTGAAGGTGGCCGCCGATGCGTAAGTTCGTCCTGATCCCCGCCGTTCTTGCGCTTGGCACCACGGCCGCCTTCGCTCAGGGCACCAACCCCGAGGTCGAGGACACCGAAGGCCCGAACATGGTCATCGAGGTCGCGGACGCCGAGGGTAATTCCAAGGGCACGATGGTCCTGGACCTGCGCGAGGACCTGGCCCCGAACCACGTCGCCCGCCTGGTCGAACTGACCGAACAGGGCGCCTATGACGGCGTGGTGTTCCACCGCGTGATCGACGGCTTCATGGCGCAGACCGGCGACGTGGCCAACGGCAAGCAGGGCGAGGACACCTCGATGGCCGGCATGGGCGGATCCGACCTGCCCGATCTCGAGGCCGAGTTCAGCGACACGACCTTCGGGCGCGGCACCGTCGGCATGGCCCGCGCGGCCGACCCGAACAGCGCCAACAGCCAGTTCTTCATCGATCTGGCGCCGGCACAATTTCTTGACGGCCAGTACACCGTCGTCGGCCAACTGATCGAAGGCTGGGAAGTGCTGGACAGCATCAAGAAGGGCGACGCAGCCGCCAACGGCGCGGTCGAAGAGCCCGACTACATGCTGGACGTCAGCATCCAGGGTGCCGAAGAGGAAGGCGCCTGAGCCTTCCCCCGATGAACTGCTGAAAGGGGGCATTTGCCCCCTTTTTCGCCCTTGCAGCAATGGCGGTGCAAGGCCATGCTGCGGCCTCATGAACATGCATGACATCAGCGAGGCGACCGAGATCACGCCTTCCGGGCGTATCGACCGCGCCCACCACGGATGGCGTGCCAAATGCCTGCAGCGGCTGGTCCGGATGCAGCTTCCGGTCCCCCGCAGCTTCGCGATCTCTGCCGAAACGGTGCGCATCATCGCGCAAGGCCGCCGCGTCCAACCCGAGGCGCTGCGCGACGTCTTCGCGGGCAACGGGCTTGTCAGCGTGCGCCCTTCAGCGGTGATGCCCGAATGGGGCGGTCCGGGGACGGTGCTGAACGTCGGCATCAACGACGACGTCCATGTGCGGCTGGTATCCGCTCTTGGCAAGGCCAATGCCGATGCGGTCTATCTGTCCTTCGTGCAAAGTTATGCGATCCACATCGCGCGGCTGGACCCGGACATGTTCACGCAGGACGGCCCCGACGCGCTGGCCGAAGCTCTGCGCTGCTATCGCGACGAGATGGACGCCCCCTTCCCTCAGGACCCCGCCGAGCAGCTGTCGGAGGTCCTGCGCAGCATGGCGCGGGCCTGGGACGGCCCGACAGCGCGTCTTCTGCGCCAGGCCAAGGGCGCGCCGCCCGACGCTCCGCTGGGGTTGGTCGTGCAGGAAATGGCGCTGGCGCTTGGGCCGGGCCTCTGCGGGTCGGGGACGATCCAGTTCATCGACCCGGTGACCGGCGCACCCCGCGTCACCGGCCGCTTTCGTGGCCAGCACCACGGTGCAGCCGTGGGCAGCGGGGCCGAGACGCTCTACCTGACCAGCGACGAACGCGGCCCCTCGCTCGAGGATACGGCGCCCGAGATCTTCGCCGACCTCGTCCGCTTCGGCATCGCCGCCCGCGAACGCCTGCGCGAGGAGATGCAGATCGAGTTCGTGGTGACGGGCGGCCACATCTCGGTCATCGACGCGACGCGGGTCGCCCGCAGCAGCCGCGCCAGCGTCCGCATCGCCGTCAGCCTGGCGCGCGACGGCATCATTCCGCATGACGAGGCGCTGATGCGGGTCGAGCCCCGGGCGCTGGCCGACCTGCTGCACCACCAGGTCGACCCCCGGGCCCCGCGCAAGCTGATCGCGCGCGGCATCGACGCCAGCCCCGGCGCCGCCACCGGCCGCATCGTCTTTTCCGCAGCCGCTGCCCAGTCCGCGCAGTCGCGCGGAGAGGCCTGCATCCTCGTCCGTCGCGAAACGGTGCCCGAGGATATCCGCGGGATGCATGCCTCGGTCGCGGTTCTGACAGAGCGGGGCGGTACCACCAGCCACGCGGCCGTCATCGCCCGCGGCCTTGGCCTGCCCTGCATCGTTGGGGCCACGGGCCTGTCCATCGACGCGCGCGGCCGGACCCTGAGCGCAGGCACGCATGTCCTGCACGAGGGCGACGAGATCACCATCGACGGCAGCTCTGGCGAGGTGCTGGCGGGCGCGGCCGTTCTTCTGCCGCCGGCGCTGGACGACGCCTTCACGCAGCTGATGGACTGGTCGGCCGGGGCGGGCGGCCTTCACGTCCGCGCCAATGCCGACACCCCCGAGGATGCGCTGACTGCCCGGCGCTTCCAGGCGCAGGGCATCGGTCTCTGCCGGACCGAGCACATGTTCTTCGACGCCGAGCGTCTGCCCGCCATGCGCGAGATGATCTTCGCCGACAGCCCCGAGGATCGCCGCCTGTCGCTGGACCGCATCCTGCCGATGCAGCGGCAGGACTTCACCCGCCTGTTCGAGATCATGGCCGGCCTGCCTGTCACGATCCGGCTGTTCGATCCGCCGCTGCACGAGTTCCTGCCCCATGACCGCGACGGCCTGCGGGAACTTGCGGAGTCCCTCGACCTGCCGCTGTCCCACGTCACGCGGCGAGTCGAGGCGTTGAGCGAATTCAACCCGATGCTGGGCATGCGCGGCGTCCGCCTGGGGATCACGGTTCCCGAGATCTACGACATGCAGGCGCGCGCGATCTTCGAGGCGACGGTCGAGGCCAGCCGCAAGGGTGACCCCGTCGTCCCCGAGATCATGATCCCCCTGGTCAGCGCCATGCGAGAAGTCGAACTGGTCAAGACCCGCATCGACGCCGTCGCCGCCGCCGTCAGGAACGAGATGCGGGCCGAGTTCACCTATCGCCTGGGGGTGATGGTCGAAACGCCCCGCGCGGCGCTGCGCGCAGGCGACATCGCGGCGCATTCGGCCTTCCTGTCCTTCGGCACGAACGACTTGACGCAGATGACCTATGGCCTGTCGCGCGACGACGCGGGGCGCTTCATGGGTACGTATGTCGGCCAGGGCGTCTATGCCGAGGACCCGTTCCACGTCCTCGACCAGGACGGTGTCGGGGAACTGCTGCTGACCGGCGTCCGTCGGGCCCGGCAGCAGAAACCGGGGATCACCATCAGCGTCTGCGGCGAACACGGAGGCAACCCGGAGTCCATCGCGTTCTGTCATGACGCCGACATCGACTACGTGTCATGTTCGCCATTCCGTGTTCCCGTCGCCCGGCTTGCGGCGGCGCAGTCCGCGATCCGGGCGCGCAGGTCCTGTGATTCGGACTGAACCTGCAACCTGACGTTGCAAGGTTTTCTGCTCCGCAGCAACACGGCGGCGTGATCGGCTGGAACTCGCCTGATCGCGCCGACACGCATGGCGGTATTTCGCCCCGATCTGCCAGAAACCCGCCATTCCCGCCCTTCACGGCGAAGTGGGATAGATCGGGCAATCGGTAAAACCTTAAGCAGTTCTTCGAACCTGAAACGCGCCGATCTGCTCTCGGCGCTCTGACCTTAACGCCCTTTCAAGGGGTGAAGTTTATAGGACTGAACATGCCCATGCTGCCAGATCGGCTGGCGCACGCCTGTCTTTGTGCTGCCATCGCCACGCCTCTTTTTGTCTCGGGTGCTGCCGCGGGGGGGAACGGTTCCCTCTTCTCGTCCGGCGGCGGCCTGTTCGGCACGGCCGCCGCGGCGAATGCGCCGCGACCGACGCCGTTGCTGTTTACCGGCGCTGACCCCGTGGCAGTCGAAATGATCGACGATGCGCCGGTAGCAACGCTGCACCTCGCCAGCACCCGGACCACCCATTCCGAGGCCGATCTGCAATGCCTGGCAGAGGCCCTTTATCACGAGGCGCGGGGCGAAGGGCGCCAGGGCCAGCAGGCCGTGGCCGAGGTGATCCTGAACCGTGTCGACAGCCGCGCCTTTCCCGCCACCGTCTGCGGCGTGATCAACCAGCCCAGCCAGTTCAGCTATACCATCGGCGGGTCGAAGCCGATCCGCAACAAGTCCGCCTTCCTGCGGGCCCGGGACATCGCGGCCGAGGCGCTGGCGGGCGCACCGCGCCAGTTGACTGGCGGAGCCACCTATTTTCACACGCCGGCCGTTCGCCCCTCGTGGTCGCGCCGATTCCAGAAGACGGTGCAGATCGGCCGTCACATCTTCTACCGCGCCAACCAGCGCGTGGCGTCCAACTGACGCGACAGGGGCTTGCCCGCGCCGCCGTTTTGCGCTGAATGACGGTTATGGAACATCCAGATCGCATTTTTCTGCGCGACCACGTCATTTCGGCTGAAATCGGCGCGTTCCAGTCCGAACGCGGGCTGGACCAGCGGCTGCGCTTCAACGTCACGGTCGACCTGCGGGACGCCGTCACCGGCAGCGGTGACCACGTTGACAACATCCTGTCCTATGACGTGCTGACGCAGGCGGTCGCGACGGCCCTCGCCGATCGGCGCTATAACCTTGTCGAGACGCTGGCCGAAAAGATCGCTGCCGAGGTGCTGGCCCATCCGCGTGCCGCAACTGTCGCCGTCACCGTCGAAAAGCTGGATCGCGGCCCGGGCGCACTCGGCGTCTCGATCGTCCGCGATGCCGGACGCGTGCCGGTCACGGCAGCCGTTCCCGACGTGACCGTGCAACTTTTTCAGCCGGGTGCTGCCGCGCCCGAAGGAGCTGTGGTGCTGGTTCCCCCGCCATCAGATCATCACCTGCCCCGGGCGCGCAATGCCCGCCGCATCACCCTTCTGGCGCTCGACCAGTCGGCCTGGGCAGTTGCGGGCGGTCTGGGCATCGAGGTTGCCGAGACGCGAACGGAACTCGACGCCGCCATCCGGCAGCGCCAGCCCGTGGTCTGGGCGCCGGCGCGCCTTGCGGCCGATGATCCCGCCGCAGGTGAAACGCCCGCCGACCTGGCCGCCTGGCTGTCCCGGCGGCTTGGCGCAGGGTGACGGGCGCGACCATGTCCGGGGACCGCGTCTATTACCGCCCCATCCCGCAGGCCCATGGCGGTCGCTGGCGCCTTGCCGGCGGCTGGACGGGCTTTTCCAGCTTCGAACGTCTGCAGCGCGGCCAGGCACCCGTCGTGATCGAAACGGCACCCGATGACATCATGAAGGCGCTGACGGCGCCTCGCCCACCACTCATGGGCCTGTCGCTGGACCGCCCGCGCCTGATGGGCATCGTCAACGCCACGCCGGACAGCTTTTCGGACGGCGGCCATTACGATCCCCTGCAGCAGGCGCGGACGCTGGTCGACAACGGCGCCGACATCCTCGACATAGGCGGCGAATCGACCCGCCCCGGAGCGGCGGAGTTGCCCGTGCCCGAGGAGACGGCCCGTGTCCTGCCGGTCGTGACGGGGATGTCGGCGATGATCCCGGTCTCGATCGATACGCGGAAGGCGGAGGTCGCAAGGGCCGCGCTGGCTGGGGGTGCGGCGTTGGTGAACGACGTGTCGGGGTTCGACTTCGACCCCAATCTGCCCGCGGTCGTGGCGCAGGCCGGGGTTCCCGTCTGCCTGATGCACGCCCAGGGCCTGCCCGAGACGATGCAGCACCATCCGCGATACGACGATGTTCTTCTGGATGTCTACGACGCGCTGGCGGACCGCGTGGCGCGTGCTGTCGCGGCGGGGGTCCGGGCGGACAGGATCGTGATCGATCCGGGGATCGGCTTTGGCAAGACGCAGGCGCATAATCTGGCGATTCTGCGGCGGATCTCGCTGTTTCACGGCCTGGGCTGCCCGGTGCTTCTGGGCATCTCGCGCAAGCGCTTCATCGGCACCATCGGCGGCGCCGAGACGCCAGCCGATCGGGTACCGGGAACGCTGGCGCTGACGGTTGCGGCGGTTGCGCAAGGAATCCAGATCCACCGGGTCCACGACGTCGCCGAACATGCACAAGGGCTGCGCCTGATCGCAGCCCTCAATGAAAATGAAAAGGCAGTGACATGAGCAGGAAACTCTTCGGAACGGACGGCGTGCGCGGGCGGGCAAACGCCTTTCCCATGACCGCCGAGATGGCGTTGCGGCTTGGTGCGGCGGCTGGACGATACTTCCGCCGCGACGGGCGCAATCGTCACCGGGTGGTGATCGGCAAGGATACGCGGCTGTCCGGCTATATGCTGGAAAACGCGCTGACGGCGGGGCTGACCAGCACCGGCATGAACGTCCTGCTGCTGGGACCCGTGCCGACGCCCGCGGTCGGGTTCCTCACGCGGTCCATGCGCGCCGACCTGGGGATCATGATCTCGGCCAGTCACAACCCGGCCGACGACAACGGGATCAAGTTCTTCGGTCCCGACGGCTTCAAGCTGTCCGACGAGGCCGAGGCCGAGATCGAGGCGATCGTCTCGGGTCATATCGAACCGGCGCAACCGGTCAATATCGGCCGCGCCAAGCGCATCGACGACGGACGCGGCCGCTATGTCGAATATGCCAAGACCACCCTGCCCTCGAAGCTGCGGCTGGACGGGCTGAAGGTGGTCATCGACTGCGCCCACGGTGCCGCCTATCGCGCCGCGCCCGATGTCTTGTGGGAGCTGGGAGCCGATGTCATCCCGCTTGGCATCAAGCCCGACGGGTCCAACATCAACGATGGCGTCGGCAGCACCCATCCGCAGGCCTGTGCTGCGGCGGTGTGCGAACACGGCGCGCATCTTGGGATCAGCCTGGACGGGGACGCCGACCGCGTGGTGATCGTCGATGAGAAGGGGCGCGTCGCGGACGGCGACCAGATCATGGCGCTGCTGGCGGGCCGTTGGGCGGACCAGGGCCGGCTGGCCGGCAGGGCGCTGGTCGCGACGGTGATGTCGAACCTGGGGCTTGAACACTATCTCGACGGTCGCGGCCTGAGGCTGGAGCGCACGAAGGTCGGCGACCGCTACGTGGTCGAGCGCATGCGCGAGGGTGGTTTCAACCTGGGCGGCGAACAATCCGGCCACATCGTGATGACGGACTATGCGACGACCGGCGACGGCTTGGTTGCCGCAATGCAGGTTTTGGGCGCGATGGCCGAAACAGGGCAAACCGCCAGCGAGCTTGTCAGCCAGTTCGATCCCGTCCCGCAGATGCTGAAGAATGTCCGCTATGCGCCGGGGGCCGATCCGCTGTCGACCGACGGTGTACGACGGGTCATCGCCGATGCCGAGGCGCGGCTGGCGGGCCACGGTCGCGTGCTGATCCGCAAGTCCGGCACCGAACCGCTGATCCGCGTGATGGCCGAAGCCGAGGATGAAACCGTGCTGAGCCAGGTCGTCGACGACATCGTCACCGCCGTCGAGCACGCCGTCTAACCCGCCAGGTCCGCCACCGGATCGTAGTCGTAGAGCCAGTCGAAGCGTCCGGGCATCAGCCCGGGCGCCGCGCGATCCGCCAGCCGCAGGGCAGCATGACCCAGAAGGCGCTTCGCCCCGCCGAGGTGATAGTTCCGCGCATTGGCGTTCGCGGCAGCCACGATGCGACGCGTGCGCGGCTGTCGCAGCGACTGATAACGCGAAAGCGCGACGCCCTGGTCGGCATCGTCGTCCAGACAGGCGGCCAGAACCCAGGCATCCTCGATCGCCATTCCCGCGCCCTGGGCCAGAAACGGCAGCGTCGGATGCGCGGCATCGCCCAGCAGGACCAGCCGCCCGTCATGCCACCGCGTCGCAACCTCGTGCCGGAAAAGCCCCCAGAGGTGGACCTGCCCGATGGCGGCAAGCCAACCGGGGACAGGGCCGCCGAAGCCTGCGAAGGCCGCCCGCAGCTGGTCGGGATCGCCGGGGTGGGACCATCCTTCGTCCTGCCAGTCGCGCCGCTCCTCGACGGCGACGATGTTGCGCAGCCCGCCCGCCAGCGGATAGCTGACGATGTGACGCCCCGGCCCCATGAAGACATGCGCTTCCGGGGCGGAGTCCGGCTTGGCGGGGATCACCGCCCTCCAGGCGGTCTGGCCGGTGAAGAACGGCACCTCGCGCCCGGCCAGCAAGGGGCGGAGGCGGCTTTTGACCCCATCCGCGGCCACGACCAGCGGCACATCGGGAACGCTGTCGAGATCCTGGCCGAAGCGCAGGTCCACGCCGGCGGCCGCCGCGGCCTCTGCCAACAGCGACACCAAGGACGCCCGGTGGATCAGCACGAAGCGGACCTGCGACCGGTGCGCCAGAAGATCCATCCGCAGCACGCGGCGCCCCTGCTGGTCGTTCAGCTGAACCGCCGCCGTCCGCAGCGTGACCGCATCCAGCGAGGCCCCCAATCCGAGCGCATCAAGCACCCGAACCGAATTGGCCGACAGTTGGAGGCCCGCGCCGACTTCGGTCAGTGCCGGCGCCCGTTCCAGAACGGTCACGCGCGCCCCGCGCCGTGCCAGGGCAAGCGCCGCCGTCAGGCCGCCGATGCCGGCCCCCACGATCGTCGCCGTGCGGTCGGAAAGCGAACCCATCGGCACCTCCGGCGGAAAGACCTTTCAGTCGTCGCGGTGAACGCGTTCCTTGCGCTCGTGACGCTCCTGCGCCTCCAGCGTCATGGTGGCAATGGGGCGGGCGTCAAGGCGGCGCAGGCTGATCGGCTCTCCGGTCATCTCGCAATAGCCGTAATCGCCCGTCTCGATGCGGCGCAGCGCGGCGTCGATCTTGCTGACCAGCTTGCGCTGGCGGTCCCGGGTGCGAAGTTCCAGCGCGCGGTCGGTTTCCTCGCTGGCGCGGTCGGCCAGGTCGGGCACCGCGCGGGCACTGTCCTGAAGACCTTCCAGCGTCTCGGCCGACTGGTCCAGCAGCTCCTGTTTCCAGGCTTCGAGTTTCCGCCGGAAGTATTCCAGCTGGCGGTCGTTCATGAAGGGCTCGTCCTCGGCGGGACGATAGTCCTGGGGCAGGAAGGTCTGGGCTTTCATACGTCCTCCGGCGGCGCCGGGCGGAGCAAAGATTCCGGCACCTTGCGCGCCCCCATAAAGTATGACGTCCTGCTTGTCACTAGGGTTGAAGCTGCTGTCATGCGTATTGTGCAATCCGACACCGCAAAAGGGCTGCTTGCGCCAAGGGTTTCTCGCAAAAGGAGTGTTTTCATGCAGTTTTCCGGCACCGACCGCTATGTCGCGCCACCCGACCTGGCGATGGCCGTCAACGCGGCCGTCACGCTGGAGCGCCCGCTTCTGGTCAAGGGAGAGCCGGGGACCGGCAAGACAGAGCTGGCGCGGCAGGTCGCGGCCAGCCTGGCGATGCCGATCATCGAATGGCACGTGAAATCCACTACCAAGGCGCAGCAGGGCCTCTATGAATACGACGCCGTCAGCCGGTTGCGCGACAGCCAGTTGGGCGACGAACGGGTCCACGACGTCGCGCACTATATCCGCAAGGGCAAGCTGTGGCAGGCGTTCGAGGCGCCAACGCGTACCGTCCTGCTGATCGACGAGGTCGACAAGGCCGATATCGAATTCCCGAACGACCTTCTGCAGGAACTCGACCGGATGGAGTTCCACATCTACGAGACCGGAGAGACCGTCCGCGCCAAACATCGCCCTGTCGTCATAATCACCTCGAACAACGAGAAAGAGCTGCCGGACGCCTTCCTGCGCCGCTGCTTTTTCCACTACATCCGCTTCCCCGACGCCGACACGCTGAAGGCCATCGTCGAGGTGCATTTCCCCGGCCTCAGACCCGCCCTTCTGGACGCGGCGCTCTCGCAATTCGTGGAACTGCGCGATGTGCCGGGCCTGAAGAAGAAACCGTCGACCAGCGAGTTCCTTGACTGGCTCAAGCTGATCCTGGCCGAGGACCTGGCGCCCGCGGACCTGAAGCGCGACCCGTCGACCATGCTGCCCCGCCTGCACGGCGCGCTGCTGAAGAACGAACAGGACGTCGCGCTGTTCGAAAAGCTGGCCTTCATGGCACGGCGGCAGACGCGCTGATCGTTGGCGCACGGGCGCGGCCCCGCTAAGCTGGCCGCACCATCAGGAGGGATGACATGACCCAGAACCACGGCTTCGACACGCTTGCCATCCATGCGGGTGCCGCCGCCGATCCGGCCACCGGCGCGCGGCAGGTGCCGATCTATCAAACCACGGCCTATGCCTTTCGCGACGCCGAACACGCCGCGCGGCTTTTCAACCTGCAAAAGGTGGGTTTCATCTATTCGCGCCTGACGAACCCGACGGTCGCGGCGCTGCAATCGCGCATCGCCGCGCTCGAGGGCGGCGCAGGGGCGGTCTGCTGTTCGTCCGGCCACGCCGCCCAGATCATGGCGCTGTTCCCGCTGATGGAGCCGGGGCGCAACATCGTGGCCTCGACCCGCCTTTACGGCGGGACGGTCACGCAGTTCAGCCACACGATCCGCCGCTTTGGCTGGAAGGCGCGCTTCGTCGACATCGACGACCCCGACGCGCTGCGGACGGCCATTGACGGCGACACGCGGGCGATCTTCTGCGAGTCGATCGGCAACCCCGGCGGCCATGTCGCGGACATCCCCGCAATCGCCGCGGTGGCGGATGCGGCGGGCATCCCGCTGATCGTCGACAACACGCTGGCGACGCCCTACCTCTGCCGCCCGATCGAGATGGGCGCCACGCTGGTTGTCCACAGTCTGACGAAGTACATGACCGGGAACGGTACCGTGACGGGCGGGGTCGTCGTGGACAGCGGCAAGTTCGACTGGTCGGCCAGCGACAAGTTCCCCAGCCTTTCGGCGCCCGAGCCCGCCTATCACGGCATGACGTTCCACGAGACCTTCGGATCGCTCGCCTTCACCTTCCACGGCATCGCCATCGGGCTGCGCGACCTCGGCATGACGATGAACCCGCAAGGTGCGCATTACACGCTGATGGGGATCGAGACCCTGGGCCTGCGGATGGAGCGCCACGTCGCGAACGCCCAGAAGGTCGCGGAATGGCTGCAGGCCGATCCGCGGGTTGAAACGGTGACCTATGCCGGGCTGGACAGCTCGCCCTGCAGTGCGACGGCGCGGCGGCTTTACCCGAAGGGCGCGGGGGCGCTGTTCACCTTCGCGATCAAGGGCGGATATGCGGCGGCGGTCAGGCTGGTCGATGCGCTGCAACTGTTTAGCCATGTCGCCAACCTGGGCGACGCGCGGTCGCTGGTGATCCATTCGGCCTCGACCACGCACCGGCAACTGACCGAAGACCAGCAGCGCGCCGCAGGCGCCGCGCCCGAGGTCGTGCGCCTGTCGGTGGGGATCGAGGATCCCGACGACCTGATCGCGGATCTGGACCAGGCGCTGGCCAAGGCGACCGCCTGAGGGTGCGGACCGGGATGCTGCCCCCGGTCCGCCCGATCAGTTCGCGGGCGCTTCGGGCAGTGGTTCCTCGATGCCGGGAACGATCGGCTCGTCCGGCGCGGGGGCGGCGTCACCCGGCATGGGCGGCACGACTTCGGGCGCGTCCTTGCCGTGACCGTGGCGCTTGCCGTGGTGCATCGGCGCGCAGGCTCCGTCGCCGGTCAGGCCGTATTCGATCTCGACCTGCGCCGACATCTCGACCTCTCCGGGCTGCACCGGCACCGACTCGGCCATCGCGGCATCCATGCGCATCATCGGGCGCGGACCGCCGCCGCCGGTCGCGACATCGCGCAGGGCGATGATCGGGCCAAGCGTCGTGCCGGAGGCCTCGGCCAGAACCTCGGCCTTGCGGCGCGCATCGGCGACCGCGTCGCGGCGCGCCTGGTCCAGCGCCTCGGCGCCGTCCTCGCGGCTGAAGGTGATGCCGTTGATCTCGTTCGCGCCGGCCGCGACGATTGCGTCCAGAACCTCTCCGGTGCGGGCCAGGTCGGTCACGCGCACGCTGACGATGTTGCTGGCCTGATAGCCGGTGACCTCGGGCGCCTGGTTCTCGGGATAGTTCATCATCGGGTTCAGGGTCAGCCCCGAAGTCTGGATCTGCGTCTCGTCGATGCCGGCGCCGCGCAGCGCCTCGATGACGGCCGCCTGCTGGTCCGAATTCAGGCGCATCGCCTCGGCCGCACTGTCGGCCTGCGTCGTTACGCCCAACTGCACAGTCGCCATGTCCGGCGCGACGCGGGATTGTCCTTCGCCGCTGACCGTCAGGCGCGAGGGTCCGGCCATGCCGCAGGACTGGGCGGCCGCCGCAAGAGGGGCTGCGGCAAGCACCGCGACGGCCCCGGACAAGGCCAGCCGGCGAACACGGGAGGATGTGAAGATCGGTCGCATCAAGGGTCCTTTCTGATCGCGCAATCGCTGAAGACTTGATGCCCCGCCGATCACCGGCTGCCTAGCCCCCGGCGCCGCGAATCCGATCACAGATGTGGCAGTTCTTCTTTCAACGATCCACAATTTGCGGTAGAGATCGGATTGAGGACAACGACATCGCGCGCAATGATCGCACGGTGCAGATCGAGCAACGAACACACATGAATCAGCACGCCGCGCATCCGGAATTCGCCATGAGCTTCACGCAGGAGGCGGTACAACTCGAATACCGGGACGGTCCCGGCTGGCAGGTGCTGGGACAGGCGCCCTTCTCGGGGCGCGACATCGCCGGCGCGCTGCACGCGCTGCGCCTGCAGGCAGGCCCCGGCGTCGGAGAGCCGGATACTGTGCTGGTGATCCCCGACGACCAGATCCTCTATACCGTGCTGACGGTGCCCTTCGGCTCTGACACCGCAGCGACGATCGCCAAGGCACTCGAGGCCTCGACGCCATATCATTCCGGCGACCTGGCCTTCGACTGGTGCCCGGCCGCAAACGGCGACATCGAAACGCTGCGCGTCGCCGCCGTCGCGCGCCGCACCTTGGATGAGGCCGAGGAGTTCGCCCGCGCCCAGGGCTTCCGGCCGTCGGGATTCCAGGCGCGGCCGGGCGATGACCGGTTTGACGGGCAGCCGGATTTCGGGCCGTCGCGGTTGGCGCAGGACCAGGTGGGCCGCCGCCCCTTCAGCGAACCCGACCTGACGCAGGCCCGCGTGACTGCTCCCCGGATCGAGGTCGAGCAATCGAGTGAGGCCGTGGGACCGGTCCTGCCGGTGGTGTCCCGCATCATCCCGCACGTCGTGATGGAAGATCGCGAAGCGGCCCCTCCTGCCGCCGTGGCGCAGGCCCCAACTGTCGAAGGGGGATCAGCCGTGATCCGCCACGGGCAAGGGCCGCTGACGGCCAAGCGGCTGTCGCCCAGGGCCGAGGCCGTTCACTCGCGCGCCGCGGCCGCCCGCGCGCAGCGGAGCAGCGTATCCACGACCGAGATCGCCACCTCAGGCGGCCTCGTTTCCCGCCTGCGCGGCATGGACCCTGCCCGTCTGCCGATCATGGTCGCGGCGCTGGCCCTGGTGCTTGTCGCCGCGCTCATCTATTTCGGCCGACCGGTGCCCGAACCCGCCACCGCCCCCGACGTCGCAGAGACAGTGGCACCTGCGCCGCAGGTCGCCACTGCTCCGGCCACCGAGCCTGAACCCGCACCGACCGAGGCTCCGTCGGGTCAGGATGCTCTGAGCCGCGCCCTCGCCGAAGCGATGGCAGACCCTGAAGACGCCGCTGTGCCCCAAGCGCCTGCGGCGGTCGACGCCGCAGCGGCTGAACCTGTCGCACCCGAGGTGGCGCCAGCGCCTGCGATGCCCCTCGCACCCACGGCCGAGGCGTCAGCTGAAGCCGACCTGCCGCAGCCGTTCGCAGACGCCCCGGACGCAGGTGACCTCGGCGAAACGGGTGCGTCGATCGCCGGTCCCGCCGCCGAGATCGTTGCCGAAGCTGCGCCGACAGCTTCGACTGCGTCGGCGCCCGATGCTGTCGCGCCTCAGCCAGCGCCCGTTGCGGATGCGACCCAGGCCGCGCCGGCGACCGGAACGGCACCACCGGCAACCACGGCCATCCCTGCGACCGCGGCAAGCGCGCCACAGGCACCGACGGCCGCCCGCCCAGCAGGTCGGCTTGCGACGTCGCAGCGCCCGCCGCGGGCGACGCCGGCCTCGGCCAGTGCTCCGGCGCTTCCGGACAGCCGGCCGCGCGTGCCGTCGAACCCGCTGCCCTACGATGCGGCCACGCAGACGCAGCCCGCGCGACCGTCGGGGTCACGGCCTCCGGCACGGCCGACGCCTGCTGCGGCCGAGGCTCCGGCGCCTGCGGCCGCTGCGCCGTCCCCCGCGCCAGCGCCGGCACCCACGGCCGCGCGTCCGCCCAGCCCCACCCAGCGCCAGGCCGCTCCGGCGGCGGCCGAACCCGCCGCGCCCATTGCCGCCGGGTCCCCGCGCCCACCGTCGCGCCCCGCGAACCTGTCGCAGCTTGAGGAAGGCAGCACGGCTGAAGATGATCAGCCCCGTCGCCTGACCGAGGCCGAGAAGGACCAGGTCCGCCAGCAGCTGCGCGACCTGCGGACGGCGCAAGCCGATGCCGCGCCGCTGTCCAAGGCCGAGCGTGGCCTGGTCTTCCAACTGGCCGATGCCCGGCCAAGCCGGAAGCCCGTCTCGCTGCGCGCGCCTTCGCAACAGGCGGTCGAGAACGCAGTGTCGGAAGCCGTCGCGTCCTCACGGCCCGCCAGCCGCGCCAGCACCGCCGCAGTGGAACCTGCCCCTTCGGCATCTGCTGGCATCGGGCGGTCAGCCCGCCCACGCAGCAAACCCGGAGGCGGAGCGTCCGCCGACGCCGTCGAGGCGGCGATCGCCTCGGCCATCGAGCAAAGTCCCGCATCGCCGGGCGCCGTGGCGCTGACGGCTCTGACGTCATCCGCGCTTCCGCCCCGCCGCGCTGCCGGGGCGGCCGTCAACGCGATGGTGGCGACAGCCGCGCCGGTCGCGGCAGCCGTGCCGTCCTCGGCCGACCTGCGTGCGGCAGCCGAGGCTCAGGCGATGGAGGCCAGCCGCGCCGAACAGCTGCGCCAGGATGCCGAACTGCAGGCGCAGGCCGAGGCGCGCGCGCGGTCGCAGGCCGCCGCCGACGCGCGGGCCGAGGCGCAGGCCCGCGCCGCCGCCGAGGCCCGCGCCCGTGCGCAGGCCGAGGCCGAGGCGCGGGCCGCCGCCGCCCGCAACCAGAACTATCGCCCCCCAGAGGTTGACAACGAACCCGACGTCGTCGCCGCCGTTCCTCAAAATGCAGTCGGCAATGCCGGGGCCAGCGCGACGGTGTCGGACGGCATCCGGCTGAACAGCACACAGATCATCGGTACCATCGGCGCGGGACAGGCCAGCCGCGCGCTGGTGCGCCTGTCGAACGGTCGCGTGCTGACGCTGCGGCTTGGCGACCGCATCAACGGCGGCACGATCACGGCCATCGGTGACAGCCGCATCACCTATCGCAAGGGCAACCAGGCCCACGCCCTGGGCGTACTGAACGGCCAGTAAGGGTCAGTCCAGCCGCTCGATGCGGAAGCCTTCCCGCTGCAGCAGCGACAGGACGCCGCGATCGCCCGGAAGGTGAAGCGCGCCAAAGGCCGCGACGATTCCGCGGTCCTCGGCGGCGGCCGCGGCGGCGCCGTCCAGCAGCGGCCCGATCCACGCCTGGTTCCGGTCGTTCATCAGCCGCGCTTGCGCCAGGTCCATCTGCCGGTCGACCTCTTCCCGCGAAAGGCCGGAATTGGCATAGGCGTCGAAGCGGCCAAATTCCCAGATCTTCCAGACGTCGCCCTCGAAGTAGGCGTCCGTCAGCGTCACGGCATAGTCGTCGGCATAGCCCGCGGCGGGCAGCGAGGCGCGGATCATGTCCAGTTCCTCTTGCGGCGTCAGGTCGGCGAACAGGGTGAAGACGGTGTCCCAAGGCTCCAGCGCGCGGACCGGGACTGCGGCTTCTTCGGCAACCTTGACCAGCCGGTGATCCAGCCCTCCTGCCTTGCCGCCCTGCTCGGCCATGGTCCGGATCATGCAGGGAGAGATCCCGAGCATCATCGCCACGTACCAAGGGCGCATCCGGGCCGTGATGACCGCCGGCGTGCCACGATCTGCCATCGCATCCGCCAGCGCCTGCCATTCCGCGCCCGACAGCCGTTCCGGCAGTGTCGCGCCGCTCTGGTCCACCATCAGCGACGGGTCCTCGGCCAAGGCCTTGGTCAGCCGCGCCTCCTCCTCGGGCCCGGCTTCGACATAGAGCGCGTTCCCATCGGCGATGACGGGGCGCAGGCGGTCGATCATCGGCTGGTGGCGCGCGTCGCCGAAATGATAGGTGCCGATCAGGGTAATGCGCTGGTCGTCTCGTCGGGCCTCGAAGATCAGGCCCTCGTGGAAGGGCACGTCGACGATGGCTGCCTCGATCGCGTCCATTTGCGCGGCAGGCAAATGGTCGAAGAGGTTCTTGCCCACACACTCGGCGGCGGCCCCCTGTCCCAGCGTCAACACAACGATCGTCGCGGTGGCGGCAAGGTTCAGTTTCAACAACGGCTTTCTCCTTCAGCTTTGTGGCGGAACAGTGCCAGGTCTTGTCGGTGTGGCAAAATAGCCTTTGCGCCATCGGCGTCACCCCAATCGACCACTTTGGCGTTCGCAGTTCACCGCGGTCAGGAAACTTGATCCTGGTGATGCCCACAAGCCGATACAGCGGTCGTTCACCACTCCCTGACGTCGTTCGAGCCGCAAGTGCCTGCTGCCGGCAGGCGGCGTTGCAGGATCAGGCGCGGCAAGTCAGATCTTCGCCATCTGAGCGTACCTCCCCCGTCCCGTCGTTTCCGACAAGACCTGAGCAGCGCCCTGAGGAACTGCAGGGCGACACAAGCTGCGGACATGGGTGGAGGCGGTGCCATGTCCATCTTTGATCGGCGACCGGTGGTGATATTGCCGATGTTCTTCGGGTGCCCCGTCGCTGATCAGGCGTACATCGATCGCCGTGATGGCGCCCCTAAGCCGGACCATCCGCTGCGGCGGGCCAAGATCTGTAGGACGCGCCCCTGAAGGACCCCCAGCGGTTACAGGTCCGCGCCACCCGATCCTGCCCGGCAGCGCCCGGTTTCACAAACCGAACTGACGCGGCAGCCACATCGTGAGCCCCGGCACGTATGTCACCAGCAGCAGGACGCCCAGAAGCAGAAGATAGAATGGACCAAGCGCACGCACGGCCACCTCTACCCGGACGCGCGCAACGCCGGCACCAACGAAAAGGCCAGTCCCGACCGGGGGAGTGATCGTGCCGATGGCCAGGTTGAAGATCATGATGACGCCGAAATGCACGGGGTCGTAACCGACCTTCTGCGCGATGGGCAGCAGAATCGGCGTGAAGATCAGGATCGCCGGTCCCATGTCCATGAAGCAGCCGACGACCAGCAGCACCACGTTGATGATCAGCATCACCAGGATCGGATCCTCAGAGATCGTCAGGATCAGCGAGGTCACCGCAGCCGGGATGCCGGTGAACGCCATCGCGAAGCTGAGCGCGGCCGAGGCTGCCAGCAGCAGCATGATGGTGCCGGTCATCTGCACCGTCTCCATCAGGAAGCTCGGCAGAGCGCGCAGGGGCACGGTGCGGTGGACCGCGAAGGCCAGAAGCATGGTGTAGATGACGGCAATACCCGAGGCCTCGACCGCGGTGACGATGCCCAGCATGATGCCGCCGATGATGAAGACGATCAGCATCAGGCTGGGGATGGCGCGGCCGATCACGCGCAGCGCCTCGGCCGCGCGGATGCCGGCGGCGACAGGCCAGCCGCGGCGGTGGGCGATGATGCCGGTCAGGATCATCATGCCAAGGCCCCAGAGCAGCCCGGCCATTGCCCCCGCCATGAACAGCGCCGCGATGGACGCGCCGCCCGCCACCAACGAGTAGATGATGAACGCCGTCGATGGCGGGATCAGCATGCCGGTGGGGGCGCTGGCGATGTTGACGGCGGCGGCAAAGCCGGGGTCATAGCCTTCCCGCTTCTGCATCGGGACCATGACGCCGCCGATCGAGGTCGAGGCGGCGATGGCCGAGCCCGAGATCGCCCCGAACAGCATGTTGCCCGCGATGTTGGTCTGCGCCAGCGGCCCCGGAATGCGCCCCGCGATCAGCTTGGCGAAGTCGACCAGCCGCACGGCGATCCCGCCCGAATTCATGATGACGCCCGACAGGATGAAGAACGGCACCGCCAGCAGCGAGAAACTGTCGAGGCTGGCCAGCATCTTCTGTGCCGAGGTGAACAGCGCCATGTCCAGCGGCACCACCAGCAGCACGGCGGCGATGGCCGCGGCGGTGATCGACAGCGCCAGCGGAATGCCGATCATCGTCAGCACCCCGAAGACACCGATCAGGATCAGGCTTGCGGGTCCGGCCATGTTATTCCCCCACCATCTCGGATTGCTCGTCGGCGGGGGCGTGATGCGTCCGGCCCTGCGCCAGGTCCGCCAGGTTCAGCAGGCTGTAGAGGATCATCAGGACGCCGCTGACCGGCAGCGACAGGTAGACCCAGCTCATCGGGATCTGCATCACGGCGCTTGTCTGCAGGGATGCGATGGCCACGCCCTTCATCCCGCCCCAGATCAGCACGAGCCCCGCGAAGGCCACGAAGCCCACCGCCACCACCGCGTCCAGCCGCAGCTTGCCCCGACGCGGCAGGCGGTCGCGCAGCATGTCGACGCTCATGTGGCTGCCCCGGCCGGTGGCATAGGCCGCCCCCAGCAGCGACATCCAGATGACGCCGTAACGCAACACTTCCTCGGTCGAGGACGACGGCGCGTTCAGCGCGTATCGGCTGATGACCTGCCAGGCCAGCACCCCCACCAAAGTCAGAAGCAGGCTGCAGCACAGGATGCCCAGACCCGCGTCCAGCCCGCGCCGCAGCCGCCGCATCAGTTGACCCCGGCGTCGCGGATGGCGGAAGCGACCGCCTGCTTGTCGGCGTCAAGTTCGTCGTACATCGGCGCCACCGCATCGCGGAAGGGCGCGATGTCGGGCTGGTGGAAGGTCACCCCGAATTCGTCGCGCGACTGCGCTGCTGCTTCCTCGACCGCGGCATCCCAAACTGACTTGTGGAATTCCGTCGACTCTCTCGCGGCTTCCGCCACGGCGGTTCGCTGCTCTTCGGTCAGGCGCTCCATGGCGGCGGTGCCGATCAGCAGGATGTCCGGGATGCGGCTGTGGCCGTCGGTGCTGTAGTGCTTGGCCACCTCGGCATGGCGGGCGATGGTCAGGGCGAACTCGTTGTTTTCGGCTCCGTCCAGAACGCCTTGCTGCAGCGAGGTATAAACCTCGGCCTGGCCCATGGCGACGGGCGTGGCGCCCAGAAGCTCGGTCATGCGGATGGCGGTCGGGCTTTGCAGCACGCGGATCTTCAGGCCCTTCAGGTCATCGACCGTCTCGACCGGCGTCTTCACCGTGTAGAAATTGCGCGCCCCCGAATTGTAGTAGGTCAGCCCGGTGAAGCCCAGGTCGGCCGTCGACTGGTAGATCGGGTCCATGATCGCCGCGTCGTCCATGACCCGGTAGAAATGGTCCTGGTCGTCGAACAGGTATGGCATCGGAAAGACGCCATAGATCGGTGCGAAACTCTCCAGAAGTCCGCCCGAGACCTTCGTCATGTCCAGCGCGCCGCCCTGCACCATCTCGACCATCTCGCGTTCGCCGCCAAGCTGGCCGTCCGGGAAGAACTGGACGGTCACGTCGCCGCCGGTCTTTTCCTCGACCAGCCGGGCGAAAGTTTCCATCGCTTCAACGGTGGGGGTGGCGTTCTGCGCATAGCCGAAGCGCAGCGTTTCGCCCTGGACGGCCCCTGCGGACAGGATCAGCGCCAGCGCGGTCAGCGCGGTGTTGGCATGGGTCATGGACTCTCCTCCTCCAAGGCAAAGATGCGCGTCAGATGTATCCGCGCAGGAATTCGGCCAGCGCGAACATCGCCATCGCCTGCCCGTAGGGCATCGAGGTCAGCTTGATCTGGCGATAATAGTCGAGGTCCTGGCCCATCGCGGTGCCAAAGGACACGTTCAGCAGTTCACCCTCGGGGGTAATGTTGTCGATGACGCCGCGGATCGCCTTTTCGGCGACGGGGGCGTAGTCGGCGGACAGATAGCGTTTGCGCACGCCCTTCAGCAGGCCATAGGCGAAACCGGCGGTTGCCGAGGCCTCAAGATAGCTGTCCTTGTCGTCCAGCAGCGTGTGCCACAGCCCGCTGTCGTCCTGCAGGTCGCGCAGGGTGGCCGCTTGCCGGTTCAGCAGCGACAGCAGGTGGCGACGCAGCGGGTCGCTTTCTGGCAGGTCCAGCAGCTCCACGAATTCCGGGATCGCGATGGTGATCCAGCTGTTCCCCCGCGCCCAGAGCGCACGGGCGAAGTTGTGGTCGCCGTCAAAGGTCCAGCCGTGGAACCACAGGCCCGTCGCCGTATCCGTCAGGTACTGCGCATGCAGCAGGAACTGGTACTTCGCCTCGGCGACATAGTCCGGCCGGTCCAGCACCAGCCCGATCTTGGCCAGGGGCATCACGGACATCATCAGCGTGTCGTCCCACAGCTGCTGATCGTTCACGCTGTTATAGACGATGTGCTGCAGCCCGCCCTGCCGCGTGCGCGGCATCTCGTGCATCACCCACTCGGCCCAGGCTTCCAGATAAGGGCGCCACATGGGGTGGCGGTCACGTTCGTAAAGAAAGGCCAAGGTCAGGAAGGGCGCGACGGTGTTGATGTTCTTGGTGGGCGTGCCCTCGGCCAGGCGGGCGTCGAACCATTCGCGGATGATGCCCATGGCCTTGTCGCTGCCGGTCAGTTCCCAGTACTTGAGCAGGCCATAGAGACCGATGCCGTGGGTCCATTCCCAGCCGGCCCAACCCTTGGTGTCGATCACGCGCCCGTCCTCCAGGCGCAGCAGGAACTCTCCGGTCTCATCGGTGATGGCGACAAGGTTGTCGGCCAGACGCTCGATCAGGCCCGAAACCTCGCTGCGCGAGATGAAGCGGTCCTTCTGCCGCAGAAGCGGATGCATGGCGATATCTCCTCCGTTCCTGTTTCGGAACTCCATTCCGAAAAACAAGGAACCACACTCCATTCCGAAAATCAATCGGGAATTCGGAGGAACATCGACGCGCTTTTCCCGCGCTGGAAGGAGCTTGACTTATTTCGCCTCAGTTTTCAGAATGTAGTTCCGAAAAATAAAGAACGTCTCCATGACCCAGAAACCGCAGAAGACCGAAAATGCCGCTGCCGTGCTCAAGGTGTTTGCCGTGCTCGAATCGCTGGCGGGCGAACGGCGGGCGGCACTGGCCGACATCGCGCAACGGGCCATGACGTCCAAGACGACGGCGCACCGGCTGCTGCAGACCATGGTGGACCTCGGCTATGTCGAGCAGGAACCGGAAACCGAGAAGTACGGCCTCACGCTGAAGCTGTTCGGCCTGGGCGCGCGGGTCCTGCGGGGGCAGGAAGACCTGCTGCGCGCCTGCGACCGGGAAATGGGGAAGCTGTCGCGGGCGACGGGCGAGTCGATCAACCTGGGGGTCATGGACGACTTCGACCAGCGCGTGGCCTATATCCACAAGTACGACAGCGCCTACACCCTGTCGATGCAGTCGACCTTGGGCAAGCGCAATCCGCTGCATTCGACCTCGCTTGGCAAGGCGCTGCTGGCCTTCCGCGACGAGGACGAGATCCGCGAGCGACTGTCCCGCATGGAGCTGACGCGCCTTGCCCCCCGGACCATCACCGACCGCGACCGCCTGCTGGCGGAACTGACGGACACCCGGGCCCGCGGCTTTGCCGAGGAAATCGAGGAAAGCGAGGCGGGCGTACGCTGCATGGCCGCGCCGGTGCTGGACCACACGGGCAAGTCCGTCGCGGCGATCAGCATCGCGTTCCCACTGGTGCGCTTCGACGAGACGCGGCGGCCGGAATATGTGCGATTGGTGACCGATGCAGGACGCGCCGCCTCGGCCGCGCTGGGTTACATCTGACATTCGACTGCTGACCGCCAGGCGCCGGCATAGTCCCGCAGCGCATGGGCATCCGCAGGCACCGGCCATCGCTGCGTCGCAGGCGGACGTGCATCCGGCAGGCACAGCAACGCCGCACCGACCGAAGTTCCGGTCGCGGACGGCGCCGTTTCCACCCCGTCCGGGTGCAGGGCGGCCAGCATGTCCAGCAGGTCGGAATTGCGGGCGAAGGGCCCTTCGACGATGACCGGCCCCTTGGCGCCGACAAGGTCGAGGCAGGTGTCCGTCATCAGCGCAAGATAGAACGACAGCGCCGCCATCCGCGCACCCTCCGCGGATGGCTGGCGGATCCATGACATCCGGCGGCCCTGGAACGGACCCGACCCCGGCTCTGCCGCGGGCAGGATCATGGACCCGCTGCGCAGCACCTGCGCCCGGTCATCCGCCGCTGGACGTGCGTCAGAACCTTCGCGGATCATCTCGAACTCGCGCCCGCCCATGAAGCGGGCCGAGGGCACCGGTTGGCCAAGCGCGTTCACGTTCACCAGCACGTCGCGCCGCGGGTCCAGCGGCGGAGTGTCGCCACCCACGGCCATCGCCACGACCCATGTGCCGGTCGAGACGACGGAAAACGCCCCCTCCCGCCCCAGCAGGTGCGGATAGAGCGATGCGTTGCTGTCATGGATGCCCACCGCGACGGGCGTGCCCGCCGTGATGCCGGTCGCGTTGGCCGCTTCTGGCGTCAGCCCGCCCAGAACCTCGTCCGAACGGCGCGCGGGCGCGATGCGGCCAATCAGCCCCAGCGCCCCGACCAGGGCCGAGAACCGGCCCTGCCACGGGTCCCACAGGTCCGTGTGGCACCCCAGCGAGGACATGTCGCTGGCCAGCTTTCCGGTCAGCCGCCAGCCCCAGTATTGCGGAAAGGTGACAACATGCGCCACGCGGTCCGCCAGCCCGGGCTGGGCCGTCATCAGCCAGTGCAACTGCGCGCCAAGGTTCAATCCGCACGACAGCCGCGGCGATCCTGTCGCGTCGAATCCGGGGCGAAGCACATCATAGGCGGCGGCCGCCGCGTCCGGACCCGTGTGTTCGTAATCCAGCATCGGCAGGGCCGCCCCTGCCCCGTCCAGCAACACGGCGGCGGCCCCGTGCGTGGTCACCGATATCGCATCGATTCCATGCTCCGCCTGCATGGCCGCCAACTGGGTCAGAAAGAAATGCCAGTGGCCGTCCAGGTCCACATGCGGCCAGGGCGGTCCCGGCAACGGGCGGTTCGGGCGGGTGACGACGGCAATTTCTGCCAAGCTGTGGCCATCGACCAGCGCCAGCTTGGCATTGGTCTTGCCGATATCCAGTACGGCGACATGGGTCATGGCAGGTGAAACATCGCGACCAGGGGAACCGCGGCCGGTTCGTTGTCGGGATGCGTCTCCATCAGGTCCGCCATATGCGCCCACCAACGCTGCATCACCGGGTGCGCAGGCAAGTCGTCCATTGCGTGGTCGTCTCGGCGCCACAGCACCCCAAAGAGGGCGTTTGTGTCGGGATCAAGGTGGATGGAGTAATCCTCCACCCTGGCGTCCTTCAGCAGCGCGACGAGTTCCGGCCAGATCTCTTCATGGCGGCGGCGGTACTCGTCGGCCATGCCGGGATTCAGCTGCATCCGGAAAGCATGTTTCTGCATCATCTGCTCCTGCTCATCGTCCAGAGGCGGGGAATGGCGATCACGCCGATCAGCAGCCCGCCAACGACAATGGACATCACGATGCCCGGCACGTTCAAAAGCCCCAGGCCGAAGGTCACCAGCCCCATCACCAGCGCCGCCAGCACGACGCCGGGGATGGTGCCCGAGCCGCCGAGGATGCTGACGCCGCCCAGAACGACGATGGTCACGACCTCCAATTCGAACCCCTGCGCGATCGAGGGGCGGGTCGAGCCGAGGCGCGAGGTCAGGCAGATGGCGGCGATCCCGCTCATCAACCCGGTCAGAAGGAACAGGATGAAGCGCACGCGGTCCACGCGGATGCCGGAAAAACGTGCGGCGGTTGCGTTGTTGCCGACGGCCTGCACGGTGCGGCCGAAGCTGGTGCGGTGCAGCAGGATCCCGAAGACCAAGGCCGACAATGTAAAGATCACCAGTTCGACAGTGATGACCCAGACAACATAGCCTTGCCCGAACCAGGCAAAGCCCGGCGGATAGCCGGTGAATGCCCCGTCGCCCAGCACGATATAGCTGATGCCGCGAAAGAGGCTCATGGTGCCGATGGTGACAACGATCGACGGCAGGCCGAAGCGCGCCACCAACACGCCATTGAACGCCCCGCAGGCCAGCCCCGTCGCCAACCCGACCGCGACCAGCAGCGGTGTCCCGGCGCCGGCCGTCATCGCCATGCCCATTGCGGTGGATGCCAAAGCGACGATCGCGCCGACCGACAGGTCGATCTCACCGGCAACGATCAGCATGGCCATGGCAAAGGCGATCATTGCCTTTTCGGTGAAGTTGAACGTCGCGTCGCTGAGGTTCCAGGGATCGAGGAAATAGGGCGAGGCCATCGAGTTCAGGATGAAGATGGCGACGGCGACGACGGCCAGCAGCGCCTCCCAGCTTTTCAGGGCGCGGGCCGCGGGGCTGGTCAGGTGGTCGGGGATATGGCGGCCTGTAGGGGTCATGGGGTCACCTCGGACGGTTTCAGGATGATCCGGCCCGGTGTGCGGCGGCTGGCGTTGAAGGCGATGGCGGCCAAAATCGCCGCACCGGAAATGGCCATTTGCCAGAACGGAGAGATGCCGACGACTGGCAGGGCGTTCTTGACGATGCCCAAAAACAGCGCGCCCATGACGGCACCTGCAACCGTGCCAGCGCCACCCGCGATCGCGATTCCGCCGATCACGCAGGCCGCAACGACGTCCAGTTCAAACCCGCCGGCGATGTCGACATAGGCGACGGCATAGCGCGCCACCCACAGATAGCCCACCAGCCCCGCAAGGGCTCCGGCCAGAACAAAGGCTGCGAACTGCGTCCGCCCGACCGAGATGCCGGCATAGACCGCCGCATGCGGATTGCCTCCGACGGCCAGGAACGCGCGGCCCAGGGGCGTGCGGGTCATCATCAGGCCGATGGCCGCCACCAGCGCCAGCATGATCCAGGTCATCACCGGCAACCCAAGCAGCATCGCGCGGGGCAGCGCCTTGAAGCCTTCGCTCATCTGGTGCGCGTTGATCCAGGCGCCGCCCGTCAGAAGAAAGATCGAGCCGCGGAAGATCGTCATCGTCCCCAAGGTGACGACAATGGACGGGATGCCCAGCTTCCAGACCAGCAGCCCGTTCACGGCCCCAAGCGCCCCGCCGATGGCGATGACCGCAACCAGAATCAGGGGCAGCGGCACCCCTGCCCCGTTCATCAGGGCCGCGATCATCCCGCAAAGCGCCAGGTTCGCCGCGATCGACAGGTCGATGCACTTGGTCATGATCACGATCATCTGGCCCATCGCCAGCAGGATCAGGGGCGATGTGTCGTTCAGCACCCGCACCAGGTTCGCGGGCGCGACGAAGGCCGGGAAACGGCTGGCGATGGCAGCCAGCAGCGCCAGGATGGCCAGGGCCAGGATCGCCTCGCGCGATTTCAGGGCGTTCATGCGGCCTCTCCTTTTGTCAGGCCGATGCCGGCGGCGGCGCGGACCAGGTTCTCGGGCGTCATCTCGCGGCCCGAACATTCGGCGGCGATGCGGCCTTCTCGCATGACGATGACGCGGTCGGACATGCCCAGAACCTCGGGGATCTCGCTGCTGACCATGATGATGGAGAGCCCCTCGGCCGCCAGTTCGGACATGAAGTCGTGGACAGCGGCCTTTGAACCGATGTCGATGCCTTTGGTGGGCTCGTCCAGGATGATGACGCGCGGCCGGGTCGCCAGCCATTTGGCGATGACCACCTTCTGCTGATTGCCGCCCGACAGAAGCCCCACGTCCTGGTCGAGGCTGGCGGCACGCAGGTCCAGCCGCTGCGTGTATTCGCGGGCCAGCGCGAACTCCTCGGCCAGCCGCAGGAAGCCGCCACGCCCGGTGCGCTGCAACGAGGGCAGCGTGACGTTCTGGAAGATCGGCAGCCCTTTGACCGCGCCTTGGCGCCCTCGATCCTCGGGGACATACACGATGCCCGCATCCACCGCCTCGGCGGTCGAGCGGATGACGCGCACCTTGCCGTCGATCTTGCAGGCACCCTTCGACGGCCGGGTGATCCCGAACAGCGCCTGCATCAGTTCGGACCGTCCCGCGCCGACCAGGCCATAGAAGCCCAGGATCTCGCCCTGCCGCAGGGTAAAGGTGATGTCCTCGAACTCGGTCGGGTGGCAATAGCCGGCGACGGTCAGGATCGGCTCTCCGATGCGGGCGGGACGCTTGGGATAGATCTGGTCGACGGCGCGGCCGACCATCATCTGGACCAGCCCGGCCTCGGTCGCATCGCGCATCAGTCCCTGGCCCACGAACTGTCCGTCGCGAAAGACCGTCCAGCGGTCGGCGATGCGGAAGATCTCGTCGAATTTGTGGCTGATGAACAGGATCGCCTTGTTCTGCCGCTTCAACGTCTCGACCAGGGCATAAAGCTCCTGGATCTCCTTGTGGGACAAGGCGGCGGTGGGCTCGTCCATGATGACGACGCGGGCATCGATGGACAGCGCGCGGGCGATGGCGACCATGTGGCGGCTGGCGATGCCAAGGTCGCGCAGCCGTGCCGTCGGCGACAGGTCCGACCCGATGTCGCGCAGGATCGCGCCCACCCGGTCACGCATGGCGCGGCGGTCGATCAGGCCCCACCGGTTGCGGGGCGCATGACCGATGAAGATGTTCTCGGCCACGGTCAGTTCGTCGAACAGCACGGTTTCCTGGTGGATCGCCGTGACGCCCGCGCGGCCCGCCGCCTGAGCGGTCGGAAAGGTCGCGGGCTGGCCATCGACAAGGATCTGTCCTTCGTCCGGCTGATAGATGCCGGTCAGCACCTTCACGATGGTCGACTTTCCGGCGCCGTTCTCTCCGATCAGCGCGGTCACCTGGCCCGGGTAAAGGTCCAGCTGCACGCCGTCCAGCGCACGCACGCCGGGGAACGACTTGACGATGCCGCGCAGCGACAGCACCGGGGCTGCGCCGTCCTGCGGCCGATGATCAGCCTGCATGATGTTGTCCTGGCAATTGGGGCGCCCCGGCGCAGCGGCCGGGGCAATCTGGCTCAGAAGACTGAGCTGAACTCGTCGATGTTGCTTGCGTCATAGACGAAGGGGTCGGCCATCGCGGCCTCGTTGTTCTCGTCCAGCGTGACCTCGCCCATGCGGCCGATGGGGATGGTCGCGCCCGCCTCGGCCTCGGCCTCGCCAGAGGCCAGGTGATGCGCGATCATTGTTGCGGAATAGCCCAGGTCGATCGGGTTCCAGATCGCGAAGCTTTCCGATGCGCCCGACTTGACGTGGCCGGCCATCTCTGACGGCAGACCCAGGCCAGTGACGTTCACGTCTCCGATCTTGCCCGCGTCTGTCACCGCCTGAGCGGCGGCCACGATGCCCACGCTGGTCGGCGCGATGATCGCCTTGAGGTCCGGGTGGCTCTGCATCAGGCCCTGCGCCTCGCGGTAGGACTTGTCGGCCAGGTCGTCGCCATAGACCGTCGCCACCACGTTCACGTTCGGATAATCGCCTGCGACCTTGTTCATTTCCTCGATCCAGGTGTTCTGGTTCGTGGACGTTGTTGTGGCCGACAGCACCGCGACGTCGCCTCCCTCGGGCAGCTGGTCGGCGGCCAGCTTGATGATCATGTTGCCGATCAGCGGGGCCGAGGACGGGTTCAGGTGCATCTGCCGCCCCTCGGGTGCGACGCCAGAATCCCAGCTGATGACGGTGATGCCGCGGTCCATGGCGCGTTTCAGCGTAGGCACCAGCGCGTCCGTGTCGTTGGCGCTGACGGCGATCGCATCGACGCGCTGTGCGATCAGGGCGTTCAGCACCTCGATCTGGCCCTCGGCGGTGGTGTCGGTCGGGCCGGTATAGATGATCTCCACGTCGCCCAGTTCGGCTGCGGCTTCCTCGGCGCCCTTGTTGGCGGCCTCGAAGAAGCCGATGCCCAGGGCCTTGGCGACCAGCGCGATGCGCATGGGTTCGGCTTGCGCCGCCCCGGCCATCAGGACCGAGGCGGTGGCCGCCGTCGTCAGGATCGTCTTCAGGATGCTCATGTCGTCCTCCCCTTATGAGCGGTGCCGCGTCACTCCTCCAGCGCGCGGGACTTTTTGTCGGCGGTGGCCACGGGGGCCACGATCACCTTGATATCGGCGGCTTCCAGCATCCGGACGGCGCGGTCCTCGATCCCGTCATCGGTGACGACGGTGTGGATGCGGGTCAGCGGGCACAAAAGCAGGCTGGACCTGGTCACGAACTTCGAACTGTCGGCCAGCACGACAAGTTCGTCCGCCTGGTCGATCAGCTTCTGCTCGGCCTGCACCAGCAGCGGATCACCCTCCATGAGGCCCAGGGGTCCCAGGCCACGGCACCCCATGAACATGCGGCGGGCATAGAAATGGTTGCTGCCGTCGTCGTCGAAGGGCGACAGGATGATGTTCTGTTCGCGATAGATCGCGCCCGCCGGCAGCAGCACGGTATTGCGCGACTGCTTCAGCAGGTGTTCCGCAATCGGGAAGCTGTTGGTGAAGACCTGCAGGCGCTTGGTGGTCAGCGGATGCACCATCTGGAACGTGGTCGTCCCGCCGTTGATGATGATCGCGTCGCCGTCGTCGCACAGATCCACCGCCGCCTGCGCGATTGAGCGTTTCTGCGCGATGTTGATCGTCTGGTTGATGGCGAAGGGCCGCGCGTTGATCCCCACGAATTGCGGCGGAGAAATCGCTTCGGCCCCGCCCCGCACGCGGCGCAGCTTTTTCGACACATGCAGCTGCGCAATGTCGCGGCGCACCGTCGCTTCCGATGCACCGGTCAACGCACACAGGTCGGCCACCGTGACCACGGGGCGTTCCTGCACGGCCGACAGGATGATGCGATGGCGTTCCGCTTCCAACATTAGGATCTCCTCTTCGCGCAGTTTCCCTCATTCCGACGCATTGTCAATCAACAATGATCCATGATCGCCATGAATGATCGTTCATGATCGAAATTGATTGACCTACGTGGCACCCACGGCTATCGCTTGACCGAAGAGATGCGGCGCGAAGGCCGCTTTCAGGGAGACATCCATGACCGAGACAATTGCCGCCAACCGGCTGGACAACCTGTGGGATGATGCCCGCGCCGCCGGCATGAGCGAGTCGGAAAAGCTGCTCTATCGCTCGAACCTTCTGGGTTCGGACAAACGTGTCACCAACTATGGCGGCGGGAACACGTCGGCCAAGGTCATGGAGACCGATCCGCTGACGGGCGAACAGGTCGAGGTGCTGTGGGTCAAGGGCTCGGGCGGCGATATCGGGTCGATGAAGATGGACGGGTTCGCGACCCTCTACATGGACAAGCTGCGGGCGCTGAAGGGCAAGTACCGGGGGCTCGCGCACGAGGATGAAATGGTCGGCTATCTGCCCCATGCCACCTTCGCGCTGAACCCGCGAACGGCCTCCATCGACACACCGCTGCACGCCTATGTGCCCCACAAGCATGTCGATCACGTCCATTCCGACGCGATCATCGCCATCGCCGCATCGATCAACTCGCGCGAACTGACGGCAGAGATCTTCGGCGACCAGATCGGCTGGCTGCCTTGGAAGAAGCCCGGCTATGAACTGGGTCTGTGGCTGGAAAAACTGGCGACCGATAACCCGCAGATGCGCGGCGCGGTGCTGGAAAGCCACGGGTTGTTCACCTGGGCGGACGACGCCAAGGACTGCTACCTGACCACGCTGGAGATCATCAACCAGGCTGCTGGATGGCTGGACCGCAAGACCGCCGCCCAGCCCGCCTTTGGGGGCGCCCGGGCTCCCACGCTGGAGCCTGCACAACGTCGCGACATCGCCGCGCGCCTGATGCCCGCAATCCGCGGCCTGATCTCGAACGACCGGCACAAGGTCGGCCACTTCGACGACCAGCCGGCGGTGCTGGAATTCGTCGGGTCGAACGCACTGGGAACGCTGGCGCCGATGGGGACGTCCTGCCCCGACCACTTCCTGCGCACCAAGATCCGGCCGCTGGTGATCGACCTCGATCCTGCCAATCCCGATCTGGATGCGGTCCTGTCAGGCCTGCCTCAGGCCATCGCGGGGTATCGTGATGAGTATTCGACCTATTACGACCGCTGCAAGAAGCCTGACAGCCCGGCATTGCGCGACCCGAACGCGGTCGTCTACCTGATCCCCGGCGTCGGCATGATCACATTCGCGCTGGACAAGACGACGGCGCGGATTTCGGCCGAATTCTACGTGAACGCGATCAACGTCATGCGCGGCGCCAGCGCCGTCAGCACCTATCAGGGCCTGCCCGAGCAAGAAGCCTTCGACATCGAATACTGGCTGCTGGAAGAGGCCAAGCTGCAGCGGATGCCCAAGCCGAAATCGCTGGCCGGCCGTGTGGCGCTGGTCACCGGCGGTGCGGGCGGCATCGGGGCGGCCACGGCCGAGCGTTTCCTGCGCGAAGGCGCCTGCGTCATGCTGGCCGATATCGACGCGGGTGCGCTGAAGACCGCGCATCAGGGGCTGGCCGCCAACTTTGGCCGCGACGTCGTGCGCAGCGTGCAGATGAATGTGACAGACGAAAGCCAGGTCGCCCGCGCCTATGCCGAGATGGCGGTCGAGTTCGGCGGCATCGACATCCTGGTGTCGAACGCCGGCATCGCGTCGTCGGCGCCCGTCGAGGAGACTTCGCTGGCGCTTTGGAACAAGAACATGGACATTCTGTCCACCGGTTACTTCCTCGTCTCGCGCGAGGCATTCCGGACCTTCCGCTCGCAGGGGATCGGTGGCTCGGTGATCTTCGTGGCCTCGAAGAACGGGCTGGCGGCCAGCCCCAATGCCAGCGCCTATTGCACCGCCAAGGCGGCCGAGATCCATCTGGCCCGCTGTCTGGCGCTGGAGGGGGCCGAAGGCGGCATCCGCGTCAACGTCGTGAATCCCGATGCCGTTCTTCGCGGGTCGCGGATCTGGGAGGGCGAGTGGCTGGACCAGCGCGCCAGCACCTATGGCACCGACAAGGAGGGGCTGGAGGAGATGTACCGCAAGCGGTCCATGCTCAAGCGGGCGGTCCTGCCCGAGGACATCGCGGAAGGAGCGTACTTCTTCGCCTCCGACCTGTCTGCCAAGTCGACCGGCAACATCCTCAACGTGGATGCGGGCAACGTCCAGGCCTTCACGAGGTAAGCCATGATCGACAAAAGCATCATCGAGGCGCAGAATGACGCCCGCCGCGCCGACCTTCAGGCCGACTACGACGCGCTTGGCGCACGGCTGTCGCGCCGGGGCGTGGACATCGGGGCGCTGACCGCCCGCGCCATGAACTTCGGCGTTGCGATCCCCAGCTGGGGGACCGGCACCGGCGGCACCCGGTTTGCGCGATTCCCGGGCGGAGGAGAGCCGGCCGGCATCATGGACAAGCTGGACGACTGCGGCGTGATCCATGTCCTGACGGCCGCCACGCCGCGCGTCAGCCTGCACATTCCGTGGGACAAGGTCGACCCCGCCCTGCTGCTGGAAAAGGCCGAAGAGGTGGGACTTGGCTTCGATGCCATGAACTCGAACACTTTCCAGGACCAGTCGGGGCAGGCGCACAGCTACAAGCACGGCTCGCTGTCGCATACCGATGCGGCGACGCGCCGTCAGGCGATCGAGCATAATCTGGAATGCATCGACATCGGGCAGGCGATCGGATCGAAGGCGCTGACGGTCTGGATCGGTGACGGGTCGAACTTTCCCGGCCAGACCTCGTTGTCGCGCCAGTTCGATCGTTATCTCGACTCGATGAAGCAGATCTATGCCGGGCTGCCGGATGACTGGCGGATCTTCAGCGAACACAAGATCTATGAGCCGGCATTCTACTCGACCGTCGTGCAGGATTGGGGCACGAGCCTGATGACCGCGCAGGAACTGGGCCCCAAGGCGCAATGCCTGGTGGACCTGGGCCACCATGCCCCGAACGTCAACATCGAGATGATCGTCGCGCGACTGATCCGGGCCGGAAAGCTGGGCGGGTTCCACTTCAACGACAGCAAGTATGGCGACGACGACCTGGACGCCGGGACGATCGAGCCGTTCCGCCTGTTCCTGGTCTTCAACGAATTGGTCGAGCTTGAGGATACGCCAGACCTCGACCTGTCGCACATGATCGACCAGAGCCACAACGTCACCGACCCGATCGAAAGCCTGATGATCTCGGCCTGCGAGATCCAGCGGGCCTTCGTTCAGGCCAGCCTTGTGGATCGTGCGGCGCTGGAGGAGTTTCGGCAGGACAACGACGCGCTGATGGCTGCCGCCACCCTGCGAGGCGCCTTCCGCACCGACGTCGAGCCGATCCTGCGAATGGCGCGCCTGCGCCAGGGTGCGGCCATCGACCCGGTCGCGACCTACCGCGCCGCCGGCTGGCGCGCGCGCGCGACCTCGGCCCGCCCCGCCGCGGCAGCCGGAGGTGGGGGCATCGTCTGATGCGCCGTCGCGGCATCGGGCGGGTCAACGTGTTCCGTGCCCGAGCTGCAAGAGGTCGCGCTGCACTTTCCGGGATCGGCAGAGAACCGCGGCTCTGCCGGTGGAAAGAGCGGCCCCCTGGGCGAGCCCCGGGGGCCGACACCATCCCGTCGATCGGCATGTGCAACTGGCTCCGCATCGACCCGGCTGTGCGATGTCCGACCTCGATCACGTTCCCGACCGCATCGGCTGGATCAACTCCGCAACCGAGAGCGTGATTGATCTGAAAAGCGTCACGGCTCATCCTGATGCAGCCTGGCCGGCTGCCAGCGTCAGGTCGCCTGATCGTCGACTTGCCCAGTGCATCATGTCGCCTGCGGAACACGCCAAGCCAGGATCGCACCACGCATAGGGCCGTGCCCTTTCTACCAGTTGAAGTCGTCGCCGTTCATCTGGCTCAGGCGGAAGCCCTCGATGACCAGATGCTCTTGCCCGATCCGGATGACGACATCCGCCCCGCGCTGCGTCGCTGCCGTGCGGATGTCGCCGAAATCGTCGATCCTCGCGAAAGACGACAGGTCGATCCGGTCGTCGCCGTTCTCGAAGTCGGTGATACGGTCGCGGCCGCCCACGAAGACGAAGCGGTCCGCGCCCTCGCAGCCGGTCATGACGTCGTTGCCCGCACCTCCGCTAAGACGGTCGTTTCCCTCGCCCCCGATCAGCCGGTCGTCGCCCCAGCCGGCCAGGATCAGGTCGTCCCCCTCGCCCGCGGAAACGACGTCATTGCCGGCGCCGGAAAAGAGACGGTCGTTGCCTTCGCCGCCGTTGATCGTGTCGCGGCCGTTGCCTGCGTGGACGGTGTCGTTGCCCTCGCCCGCAAAGAGGCGATTGTGTCCGCCACCAGCCGCGATCATGTCGTTGCCCTCACCGGCAAAGATCCGGTCGCTGCAGTTGCCGGCCCAGATGCTGTCGTTGCCAGAGCCTGCAACGACACGGTTGTGGCCGGTCCCCGCCCATATAAGGTCGTTGCCTTCCCCACCGTCGACCGTGTCCTTGCCCGCAAGGGCCCGCAAGCGGTCGTCGCCGGTCCGGCCATAGATGAGGTCGCCGAACGCGGTGCCGTTCAGGCGGTTGTCGTCGTCGTTTCCAAACAGTCGTGCCATGTTATCGTCTCCCTTTCGAACCACGTTGGGTGACAAGGCCCGGCCGGTCGTTGCCGTCCGGCTTGGGGCGTGTCCTCAGGACGACGATCGGGCCATGCGATTATTCCGTCGGCACGACAGATAGTTTGCCAGATGCAGATAGGCGCCGACTTGCGAAATGCATCGAAGGGTCGGGCGCACCTGACCATTCGATGCCGTGCGCGCGGCCCGTCATTCGCTACCATGCGCCAGTGTCGAGGACGCAACCACCTTCCGCTGCCAGAGGAACAGCAGCCCCGCCGTCAGCAGACCGACGATATCGCTGAGCAAGCCGACCGTGATCATCGACAGCGCCGCGCCGATCAGCACGATCCTGACGACGGCACTTGCCGGGCCGAAGTAGTATCCGATGACGCCTGCCGACAGCAGGAACATCCCAAGAAGCGCTGTCAGCGTGGCATGGATGATATCCAGCACCTGACCCTGCATCAGAAGCTCGTGCGAACCGAAGAACATGAAGGGCACGATGAACGCGGCCAGGCCCAGCTTGAATGCCTCGACCGAGGTTTTCATCGGGTCAGATCCCGACAGCGCCGCGCCGGCATAGGCCGCCAGCGCCACGGGAGGCGTGATCGCCGACATGACAGCATAGTAGAAGACGAAGAAGTGGGCGACAAGGACCGGCACGCCCAGCTGGATGAGCCCCGGCGCCACGACCGCCGCCGCGACCGCATAGGCGGCCGTGGTGGGCATCCCCATGCCCAGGATGATCGAGATGCACATCGCGAAGAACATCGCCAGGTACTGGTTCTGGTCCGCGATCGTCAGCAGCAGCGACGAGAACCGCGCACCCACCCCGGTCAGCGCGATGACGCCCACGATGACGCCCGCCGCTGCGCAGACCGCGACCAGCTGGATGGACATCTTGGCACCCATCTCCAGCGCGCGGAAGATTTGGCGCGGGCCCATCTTGTGGGGCGTCAGCCAGCTGACCACCGCCGCCGAGGCCATGCCCATCGCGCCCGCGCGGATCACCGAATAGCCCGCGAAAAGCGTATAGATCAGGATGACGATGGGCAGGAACAGGTAGACCTGCCTGACGAGCGTGCCGAAGCGCGGCAGCTCGGATCGTGGAAGGCCCTTCATGTCCAGCTTCAGCGCCTGAAGGTCGACCATGAAATAGACCGACACGAAATACAGCAGCGCCGGGATGATCGCCGCGATGACGATGTCGGTATAGGGAATGCCCGTAACCTCGGCCATGATGAAGGCGCCCGCCCCCATGATCGGGGGCAGGATCTGACCGCCGGACGAGGCCGTGGCCTCGATCGCGGCCGAGGATTTCGGTGAGTAGCCGACCTTCTTCATCAGCGGGATGGTCAGCGAGCCGGTGGACACGACGTTGCCTGCCGAGGTGCCGTTGATCATCCCCATCAGCCCCGAGGCGAAGACCGCCACCTTGGCCGGCCCGCCGCGCGCCTGGCCCGCGCAGGCAAAGGCGAAGTTCACGAAGTAGTCGCCGACTTTCGACGCCTGCAGGAAGGCCGCGAAGACGATGAACAGGATGATATAGGTCGAGCTGACGGCGATCGGATCCCCCAGAACGCCCTGGTCGGTGAAGATATAGGTGAAGAACCGCGTGGGGGTATAGCCTCGATGGTTCAGGAAGCCGGGCAGCCAGGGCCCGAGGAAGCTGTAGCCGATGAAGACGCCGACGATGATGACCAGCGCAAGGCCGGTCAGGCGGCGCGTCAGTTCCAGGATCAGGACGACCCCGGTCAGAGCGGCCCAAAAATCGCCCGGCTGCGCCATTCCCGTGCCCGCCCGCATGCGCAGTGCGCCAACGACGAACAGGATATAGCCCAGCACCGCGACCGAGGCGAAGCACAGCAGGACATCGGCCGGGTAGATGCGCCCACGGTCGCGCGGCGAATAGCGCCAGCCCGCCACGATGGCGGCGACCGTGCCGATGGCCAGTGCCATGCCATAGGTGCGAAACCCGAAGGCTGGTGGCATCGCCTCGCCCGCCAGCCACCAGGCCGCCCAGGCATAGGCGACGATCACGAAGCCATAGCCGATGCCGAGGGCGGCCACGGCCAGCAGCGCCAGTTCCAGCGGCCCGCGGCGCGTGGCCTCGTGCGGCTCATCGTCCTGCGTCATGGCCGAGTAGGTCAGAAAGCCGATGACGAGGCCGCCGCAGACGTGGATCATGCGATAGGCCCAGGTCTCTAGCGGATAGAGAACCATCACGACAAGATGGAACAGCGTATAGGCCGCGCAAAGGACGGCGATCAGCGCCCCGATGCGTGCCTGGGGGTGGCGCTGGTTGGGGGCCATCGGCTCGTCATCGACGCCCTGCGCGATGACGGGACCGCGCGCGGCCACGGATGCAGCATCAGCAGACATGGAAACATCTCCGATTGCCGCGCGGCGCGGTGGTGTCCGGGGGCGCGGTCGGTGCGTTGGGGACATCCGGGGGCCTTACCGGCCCCCGGCGGGAACGGGATCAGCCGCGCAGTTCGTCGGGGATCTCGATGCCCTTTTCGTCAAAATAGCGCACGGCACCGGGATGATAGGGCAGGAAGGAGTTCTTGTCGGCGTTTTCGGGGATGGTCTCGGCCGCCGTGGCGTGGATCTGCATCATCGCCTCGTTGCTCTCCATCACCAGCTTGGTGATCTCGTAGGCAAGGCTTTCAGGCATATCCTGATGCGCCACGGCGAAGTTCCACATGGCGACGGTGCCATGGCCCTCGGGGAAGCCCTGGTACATGCCGCCCGGGACCTCGAAAGCCGACACTTCCGGCATCGCCTCAAGGATCTGCGCGCGCTGTTCCTCGGTGAAGCCGAAGATGTTCACCGGGTTTTCCGCCGCGATCTGCGCGAAAGCGGAAATCGGCACGCCGGCCGCGAAGGCGAAGGCGTCGATCAGGCCGTCCTTCACTTGACCCGTCGCGTCATTGGCACCTGCATAGCTGATGTCGGGCTGGACCCCCAGCACCTCGAAGAAGCGCGGCCAGTAGGTCGCCGCCGTGCCGCCGGCCGGGCCGACGGAAACGCGCTTGCCGTCCATGTCGGTGACATCGGCGATGCCAGAGGACTCCAATGCTACGGCCTCGAACGGCGTCTGGTACATCGGGAAAAGAGCGCGAAGGGCCTTGTGCTCGACCCCAGGGGCCAGTTCGCTGTTGCCTGACCACGCCTCGTAGGCGGGGCCCATGGTGACCAGGCCGATCTGGTGGTCACCGGTCTCGACCAGCGTGGCATTCTGCACCGGGCCGCCGGTCACCTCGGCCGAGGCGTTCAGGTCCAGGTTCTGGCTGAGCATGCCGGCAAGGCCGGTCCCATAGATAAAATAGGTGCCACCTTGGCTGGCGGTCCCGATCGTCAGGCTGGACGGCCAGTCGGCACGATCGTCCTGCGCGACGGCGGGGGTGATGCTGATGGCAGTGGCGGCCGCAACGGCGGCTGTCAGAAAACGCATGTAAAATCCTCCCATATCAAACGACAGGCCGCGGGACATTGGCACCGGCGACCGGATGACGTGGCGCCAGCTAGCGGTTGTCATGCGGTCGGCGCAACGCTGCCATGCGTTCGCGCAGCCAACTCTCGATCCTGTTTCGTAAGTCATGGGTGGATTCGGTAACATCCGTCGCGGTGTGCGGGTGGAAATCCTCCCATCAACCATCAATGTCGTCGCCCGTGTCTATGTACTGCGTCTTGTTGATCCGGTATTTCTGCATCTTTTCATAAAGCGACTTCCGCGACAGACCGAGCGCCTCGTAGACCGGCTTCAGCCGGCCGCCATGAGCCGCAAGGGTCGAGACGATCACGTCCCGCTCGAATCCCGCGACGCGATGCGCCAGGCGCATCTGGTCGGGGGCGCGATCCTCGGCCGGTTGCAGGGCGATGCCCAGGGCATGGCGGTCGGCGGCGTTGCGCAACTCGCGGACGTTGCCGGGCCAGGCGCGTTCGGCGACGGCGGCCAGAAGCTGCGGGGGAACGGTCACCGGGGGGCGCCGGTGGCGGGCGGCGGCCTCTTGCACCAGCTTGATGAACAGCAGCTGGATATCCTCGCGCCGCGCCGACAGGGGCGGGACATGCAGCGTCACGACGTTCAGGCGATAGAGCAGGTCGGCGCGGAACCGCCCCGCCGCGACCTCGTCCTCCAGCGCCTGCCGGGACGTCGCAAGAAAGCGCACGTCCAGCACCCGATCCTCGTTCGAGCCGAGCGGAGAGATCACCCGGTCCTGCACCACCCGCAACAGCTTGCCCTGCACGTCCCAGGGCGTCGAGCCGATCTCGTCCAGCAGGATGGTGCCGCCGCGCGCATGTTCGAACTTGCCATAGCGCGGGCGCAGCGCGCCGGGAAACGCCCCGGCCTCGTGACCGAACAGCTCGGATTCGATCAACGACGCAGGCAGGGCGGCGCAGTCGATCGCGATGAAAGGCTTGCGGGCGCGGGGCGAGAGGTCGTGCAGGGCGCGGGCGACGATCTCTTTGCCGACGCCGGTTTCGCCCACGATCAACACGTCGGCCTCGGTCGGACCGATGGTGCGCAGGCGGCGGCGCAGGTCGATCATGGCCGTCGACCGGCCGACCAGCCGCGTTTCCAGGTCGTCCGCCTGCCCCGCCGCCGCCCGCAGCACCCGGTTTTCCAGCACGACGCGGCGGTAATCCATGGCGCGGGCCGCGATCTCGGCCAGTTGCTGCCCGTCAAAGGGCTTTTCCACGAAATCATAAGCACCCTGCCGCATTGCCCGGACCGCCAGCTGGATGTCGCCATGGCCGGTGACCAGGATCACCGGGATGTCGGCGTCGATCTCGTGGATCCGGCGCATCAGCGTCAGGCCGTCCATTCCCGGCATGCGGATGTCGGTCACGACGATCCCGTCGAAGCCAAAGCCAACGCGATCCAGCGCCGATTGCGCATCGGCGACGTCCTCGACCTCGAACCCTTCGAGGTCGAGCGCCTGCGCCGTCGAGAGACGCATCTCCGCCTCGTCATCGATCAAAAGGATCCGGCCGCCGCTCATCTGCCCTTCCCCGGACGCGGCAGATCCAGCCGGAAGCCGGCCCCGCCGGATCGACGGACCAGCCGAAGTTCTCCGCCGAAGTCCCTGATGATATTATACGATATCGAAAGGCCAAGCCCCAGCCCGCTGCCGACCCCCTTTGTCGAGAAGAAGGGATCGAAGATCCGCTCCTCCAGTTCTGCTGGGATGCCGGGGCCGTTGTCCGACACGATCAGCGCGATCCTGTCGGACGCGGCCTCGGCCGTGACGCGGATCAGCGCGTCGGGGCGGCCGTCCAGCGCGTCCAAAGCGTTCGAGAGCAGGTTGACGATCACCTGCTGCAGCCGCACTGCCCCTGCCCTGACAATTAGCGGCCCCGGCGGCAGGTCGACCTGCAGATCGACCGGCTGCTTGCCGATCCGCCAGGCGATGACCTCCTGCGCGTCGCGCAGCACCTCGTGCAGGTCGACATCCGACAGCTGGGCGTTCGGCTTGCGGGCAAAGTTGCGCAGGGTGCGACCGATCTCGGTCATCCGGTCGGCCAGCGTCAGGATGCGGGCGATGTTGTCGCGCGCCTCTGGCACCCGCTGGCGGTCGATATAGGTCATCGCGTTGGCGGCGAAGTTGCGGACCGCGCCCAACGGCTGGCTCAACTCGTGCGACAGGGTGGCGGACATCTGGCCCAAGGCAGCCAGCTTGGCGGATTGGACCAGGTGGCGCTGCGTGCGGCGCAGCTCTGCCTCGGTCAGGCGACGCTCGGTCACCTCGGCTTCCAGCCGCGCGTTGACGCGCGCCAGTTCCAGCGTGCGCGCCGACACCCGCTCCTCCAGCTGGGCCTGCGCTTCGGCCTGAATGGACAGCCGTTCCCGCAGCCGCGCCCGGCGCTGCATCCACGCCATCAGCGCCGCCAGCGTCGCGCCGACGATCAGCAGCCCCGCCGCCGCCGCCAGTTGCGCCTGGCGCCGCGCGGGCGCCGTGTCCAGCAGGACCTGAACGGTCCAATCGGCCTCTGGCATCGTCTCGGCGACCGAAACGAATTCACGCCGCGCGCCACCGGCGTCCAGACGAAGCAGCTGGTGTCCGGCCACGTCACTGGTCGGCCGCAGAGGCAGCGCCTGCAGCGGTTGGCCACCATAGCGACGGGTGGCCGCAATGCGCGCCCGCGCCTCGGATGTCAGCGGGGCCAGCGACCGGAAATGCCAGTCGCGGCGGCTGGCCAGGAACACGATGCCTTCGCTGTCGGTCACGATGATCTCGTATTCGGCAGCGCGCCAGCTGTCCTCGATGGCGTCCATGTCGACCTTCAGCGCCAGGACGCCGACAACGCGGCCGCGGTCGTGGACGGCCGCGCCGAAATAGTATCCGCGCTTGCCGGATGTCGTGCCCAACGCAAAGAACCGCCCGGTGCCGCCGTCCAGCGCGCTGCGGAAATACGGGCGATAGTCGAAGGTCTCGCCGATGAAGCTGAGAGGCTGGTCGAAGTTGCTGGCCGCGACGGTCGTTCCGCCGCGGTCCATGATATAAGCATCGGACAGCCCCATCATCGACGTGACGTGTCGCAGATAGAGGTTCGCGGCGGCGACCTCGGCGCGCGAGGCGTCCGGCGCAAGCGCAGCCCCAAGGACCGAGGTGCGCGCCATCAGGTCCGGCAGACGCTCGTACCGTGCCAGCTCGCCCCTCAGACCCGAGACGGCCAGCCGCAGGATGTTCTCGCCCTGCGGCACGGTCGCGGCGACCTGCCGTGCAGCCAGCCATGCACCCCCTTGCCACAGGATCGCCCAGCCCAGAAGACCGAGCAGAACGGCTGCAACGACACGCCGCCTCCCTTCCGAAAGGAAGAGGGGTCGCACGACCGTGCCGAGCCTCATGTCCGTCGCCTGTGCCACAAGCCCCCCTCCGCGGTGTCGCGGCATCATCCCCTTTGATGGAGCGCGGGGCAAGTCTGCCGCCCCGGCGAAGGATTGCCTGCACGGGTGACACTTCCCAGGCCCGACCAGCAGCCCGCTGCCGACGTTGCAGACGGACGTGGGCGGCATGCCGCCCGCCCGCGCCTTGCTGCTGTTCGTTGCGGCGAGTTCTGTCATGTACCTTTGATAAATGGACTTTAGTTCTTCAATCTCCGTTCGGCTCGTCGGGTCGACGGTCGCTGTGCGAGCATGGCATGACGGTCAACAGTAACAAGTTCGCCGCCCTCTCTCGGGCGATGCGCACCCACCCGCCGCGCTAGCCGCGTCGGCATGAACAAGATACTGACATGGGACCGGCCTCACATGACACATGACGCCACATCCGACAGGACGCGCGAACAGTCCCAGCGCATGTTCTGGATGGACATCCTGCGCGGCGCCGCGATCCTCGCCGTCATCGCGTTCCATTCCGTCACCATCCCAGAGAAATGCGGTTTCGCCTCCAACGACACCTGGCGCCAGCTCAACGAGACGCTGAAGCTGTTCCGGATGCCGCTGCTTGTGTTCCGTCCGGCATGCTGCTGGCGCGCTCGCTGGCAAAGCCCGCGTCCCAGTACCTTGGCGGCAAGCTGCGGGGCATCTTGTGGCCGTTCCTGGTCTGGTCCACGAGCTACGTGCTGGTGACAGGGACAGAGCCGACGAACCTGCATTACCTTCAGAAAGTCTATACCGGTGGAAGCCACCTGTGGTTCCTGGGCTTCATCTTCGTGTACTATCTGGTCGCCAAGACGCTTGAGAGCGTGGACCCGCTTCTTGTGGCCGTTACGGCCTTCCTGCTCTCGATCCTGTCGGCGGACGGCGCCAAATACTCCGAACGGCTGTTCTTCCTCATGGCGCTGTTCTTCCTCGGCACCTCGGCCGCCCGCTGTCCGGACGTCCTGGCCAGAACGCTGGCCTCTCGCTGGATCTGATGGCTGACGCCGGCCGTGGTCGTCACCGGGTTGGCGACAGTGCGCTTCGACCTCAACTTCGGACCCCACTGGATCGCGATGTCGCTGGCTGGTGTGCTGTTCTTCCCGGCAGTGGCGGTCAGGCTGGAACGGACCGTGCTGGCCCGCCCCCCGATCTGGATCGGACAGCGATCCATTGTCTTCTACGTCAGCCACGCCATCTTCATGATCCTGATTGCCAAGAGCGCAGGTCGGGCGGGAATAACCAGCTATGCGGTTGCGGCATTCGCCTCGATAGTGGTCAGCCTGATCGGTGGATGGGCGTTGGCTTTGGGCATGTCTCGATGGACCGCGGCTGCCCCGCTGTTTTCCGCGCCTGCTCCAAAGCCGGCGTTGCGGATGCAGGACGTTGTCTGACCGTCGGGTGGATGAGTGCGCGGACAAAAGCGGATGCGCTGAACGGGAAAAGGCAGAACCTCGGGGTCTGCCTTTCATGTCGTGGAGAGAAGGTTGCCTGAAACTGCCGGAAGGCACGACAGATCGCTTAACTGGAGCGTCTTTCGCGGTCAGACCGCCTCTCTGTCTTGGCAGATGACGGACCTGGTCGTGGAAAGGCGTCCTATCGTCGGGTGACGACGGGCCGCCGGAAGATCAGCGCGAGGCGATCTGGACCGAGGTGCGCTGCGCCGAGATCTCGACGGCGTTGCCGACGCTGGCGAAGGTGTAGATCGTGTCCGGCTCGCCCGGCATCGAGAATTGGACTTCGTCCGCATCCTCCAGGCGCATTACGACGCGCTGGGGTTCTGCGCTGGTGCGGCCCCGGAACATGGCTGTGACTTCATGTGCGCCGTCGGCAAGGTCGACGCGATAGGCCGCCACGTCGAGAGCGCCGGTGCGCAGGCTTGCGGCCTGCAGCGGCGCTGAAAGCACGGCGACTTCGGCCATGGCAGGTGCGGCGAGACCAAGCGCGGCGACGGTGGAAACGATGATCATTTTCATGTGCGTAAGCTTTCTGGCAAAGGCAGACAGGGGGATCTTCAGGCGCAGGCATGTCGGGTCGGACGTGGGAACGTTTCGGCCGACTGGCAGGACGCCGATGTTCGTCACGCCGACGGGGTGCCATGCAGAAGGCGGCGGATCTCTCCGTCACGAGTGAGGCCTCTGGCCGTCAGGCTGCTTTCGGACATGCGGCTGACCTCGGCGAGGCTGCGCGCCAGGCTGGCGGCATCCGCCAGATCGACAAGTATGCGACCGACTGCGCGCAGCGGAGCGAGAAGGGCAGCTGCAAGGCTGACGACGGTTTGATGGTTCGAGGCGATTGTCGCCATTTGGAAACTCCTTTCGAAGATCGAAGTCGTTTCCTCCCTTGCCGCCAAGATGACCGCTCGAAGCGCCTGCCACAACCGCTGATGCTGCATGGCAGCATTGCGGGTGGCACAAGCGAAAAACCATTGATCCCGCTATCTTCAGACAACTTTCGTCTGGCACACGCGCCGCGACAGAGCGTCATGGCTTTCCACCCGTTCCGAGTACCGGTCCAAATGGTGGTCCTTGATATCGCAGGTCGGAAGGGCCAACCGCACCAGATCCTCGATCAAGTCCACCATGAGGACGCAACAGGGCGAGAGCTTCATCCGGCCGCCGTCGTCGAACTCGTCCCACCCCTTGGCGACCGACTGGTTCGGGATCGTCAGAAGGCGCATCCAGCGTCCCAGGATGCGCAGCTGGTTCACGGTGTTGAAGCTTTGGCTGCAGCCCGGACGTGCATCACCGCCGGCGTCTTGCCCTGCATCGACCGCACGCCATCAAGGGACAGCGCGATCCAGCCGCTCAGGGTCTTCATCACGGCGGACACCCCGCCGTGACGGTCTGGCAAACATCAGACCATGCCGCGATTCGGTACGGAATGCGCATGATGTAGGCCGCGCCATAGCCGATGCGAAGACAAGATAGCTCTGGATCAGGATCGGCACGGCGATCAGCGCGGTGATCGTCGGGCGGTTCAGGATCGTCTGCCCCTGCAGCGCAAAGAGGATCGCGACCGTCGCTATCAGCCCGATCATCGACCACGGCTTGACGCTGGTCGAAAAGACCTCGATGCGCCGGGGATCGCGCAGCACCCGCCGCAAAGGGGAGCACGACGTAAAGCACCGGCGTCTGCCAAGGCACCGCGATCAGGGTCACGCCCAGCAGCAGGGCCACGACGGGCGCGAAGGCCACGACCATGATCAGGTCACACCTGCAGCGCATAGGTGGCATCGCCGCGGGTCAGTTGCGACCAGACGAATACCCTTGCCGTGCAGGGCGCCGCGCCGAGCCGGATCAGACCCGCGATGTATTGCTGCGCATCCTCGGGCGCGAACCAGGGGGCGGAGGCGTGGTCGAAGAACAGAAACGCCATGGTGAATGGTTTGATCAGCCAGTTGACAGCCAGCGTGATCAGCAGCCCCCTTGGGTTGCCGCGCGACGCCGGCGACGGCACCGAAGCCGACTCGCACCATCGTCGGATAGACGATCGCCCAGATCAGCACGGCGACGACCACGTTGATCGAGGCGACCTCGAGCGCCGCGATCCCCTGCGCCAGATCCGGCAGCCAATGACCGATCGCCAGCCCGCCGATCATCGCATGGCCGACCCAGAGGGTCAGCCAGCGCTCGAAGATGCCCAAGGGTTCGCCTTTGGCTGCGTCATGTCATTCACACCGGTGGTCACCGTCAGCACCCGCACGCAATCTGGTCCAGAACCGGCTGGCACGGCTGTGGGTGCCCACCGCAGCAGTCCTCCATCAGGAAACCGAGGAGGCCGCGCATCGTCTCCCTCCGTGCGAGATAGCGGATCGAGCGCCCCTCTCGGACAGAGCGCACCAACCCGGCAGCCGTCAGGATGGTCAGGTAGTTCGACAGCGTGTTCGGCCTGATGTCCAGGCTGTCGGCCATCTCTCCGGCGGGCAGACCCTGGGTCCGGCCTTGACCAGCAGACGAAAGACATCCATCCGGATGTCATGTGCAAGGGCGGACAAGGCGTCCAGAGCCTGATTGTTTTCCATATTTCATATAAAATCGGAAACAATCCGAAGCATAATGCCCTCTCGGCGCGGTCGGCGCCGAGAGGGCTTCAGATCCTGCCGCCCCTGCCGGGGCAGCCGTCAGCTGGATTTCGGCTTGACCTGCGGCAGGTCGATGTTGATCTCCAGGCTCGACATCTGCTCGCCGCGCTCCATTCGGACGTCGACATCGGTTTCCCCGATCTCGACATACTTGCGGATTGCGGCGACGATGTCGCGCTGCAGCATCGGCAGGTAGTCGGCCTCTTTAGTGCCGCCGCTGCGTTCATGCGCGAGGAGGATCTGCAGCCGGTCCTTGGCCGTCTGCGCGGATTTGGGCGGGCGCGGCTTGCGGGCAAAGCTGAACAGGTTCATGACGCACGTCCGAACAGCCGCTGGAAGAGGCCGGGCCGACGTTCGCCCGCGATGCGCATCTCGACTTCGCTGCCGGTCAGGCGCGCCACGGCGTCCTCATAGGCCTGGGCCGCGGCCGAGGGACCGTCGAGGACCACCGGCGTACCAACGTTCGACGCGCGCAGGATCGCCTTGCTTTCCGGGATGATACCCAGAAGCGGCACCGCAAGGATTTCGAGCACGTCCTCGACCGTCATCATCTCGCCGCTGTCGATGCGGGCCTGGTCGTGGCGGGTCAACAGGACCTGCGCCTTGATCGGCTCGGCACCCACGGTCTCGGCGCGCTTGGTCTGGCTGCTCAGCAGGCCCAGCACCCGGTCGCTGTCGCGAACCGACGACACCTCGGGATTGGTCACGACCACCGCCTCGTCGGCGAAATACATCGCCATCTGCGCGCCACGCTCGATCCCGGCGGGGCTGTCGCAGACGATGTAGTCGAATTCGGCCTTCAGCTCGGCCAGGATCTTCTCGACGCCCTCCTTGGTCAGGGCATCCTTGTCGCGCGTCTGCGAGGTGGGCAGGATCGACAGCGTGTCCAGGCGCTTGTCCTTGATCAGCGCCTGCTTCAGCTTGGCGTCGCCCTGGATGACGTTGATGAAGTCGAACACGACCCGCCGCTCGCATCCCATGATCATGTCCAGGTTGCGCAGCCCGACGTCGAAGTCGATGACCACCGTCCTGAAGCCCTGCTTTGCCAGACCTGCCGAGATCGCCGCGGCCGAGGTCGTCTTGCCGACGCCCCCCTTGCCCGAGGTGATCACGATGACCCGCCCCAGGGGCGGATTTTCCTTGGCTTCCGTCGTCATGCGATCACCTCCATGCGAAGTTTCTCGTCCTCCAGGTAAATATGGGTGCAGCGGTTGCGGGCCGCGTCCTCGATCGCTTCGCTGGTTTGATACAGACCCGCGATGGCGACCAGTTCGGCGTTCAGGCTCTGGCAGAAGATATGCGCGTCCTCATCGCCATGGGCACCCGCCATGGCACGACCGCGAAGCGTGCCATAGACGTGGATATTGCCCGCCGCGACCAGTTCGGCCCCCGACGCGACCGAGCCGATGACCGTCAGGTCGCCCTGCTCGGCCACGATCATCTGCCCCGACCGCACGGTCGAGCGGATAACCTTGTTCTGGACCGGGCGCGGCTTTTCGGCCGCCCGGGACGGACCGGCAGCACGCGGCATCGGCGCGTCGCGGCCGGTGCTGACGGCGATCAGCCCCAGCGACTGCAGCGCATCCGCATCCAGACCCGCAGCGTTCTGGACGCCAAAGACCCGCAGCTCGCGCCGGCGCAGGTTCTCGACCAATTCGCGCAGGGGATCGGCGTCCCCCGGCTGCAGTGCGTTCCCGAGGTCGAGCACGACCGGAGCGCCCGAGAAGAACTGCGGCGTCTTGCTCAGCTGGTCATCAAGCTGCGCGTAAAGCCGGCCGTCCAGGGCCTGCGGATCGACCCGCAATGCAAGCACGGTCAGGAAGCGGCCGCGCACCTGAAGCGCAGCGACCCTTGCTGGCATGGTCTCGTCCGGGGTCCGGGCGTATCGGTCTGACACGTCGACTCTGCTCCTGCTCTCCGGCGGATCGCGACTCGGGGCCGCACCGCTCTTGTTGGATGCCCCTGTTCCACGAACCGCCCGCAGAAGAAAGAGCCGTCTGCACTTTCAGCAGGAACCCGCCAGATTTTGACGGTTACCGCGTTTTGCCGATGCAGCGCCCCCAGGTCGGTCACCGGATCGCGTAACATGATCCTGTTGCTACGCCTCAGCCTGTTCATCCTGGCGAAGAATTTCAATCTGCAGAGCTACATTTTTGCCGCCCGGCTGCGTCAAGTTGGCTGTTTCAGCGGATAGGGCGGACTTACCGCCTCGTGCAACAATCGCTGAAACAACAAGGCAAGGTGATCGGGCGACATATTTGGGTCGTGTCTGCTGTCATCGGGGCGAAGCCGAACCGCGCCGCCGTCTCTAACCTGCGTCCCGTCGCAGGCTAGCAAGCGGCGGTCACGGTCATCGCGGAGGTCTGCAAAGACCATGGTTCTGACCTTCTGCGCATCAGCAGCCACGGTCGCCTCTGTGCGAGGGTCGATCCGCTTCTCACCATCCCAGATAGCCCAGGGGCCGGGACGGGCAGGACGCTCAACCATCTGCCCGTCATCGAAATGAAACTGATCGGCATCATAGGCGCCGAAGACCCAAGCCGTGCCCGGCTCGGCGTTCAGCTCAAAGTATGCGACCGGGTTGTCTTCACCCTCAGCCGTCAGGGTCTTGCCGATTTCGCCCGATGAGATGTCGTAGTAGGTGGCTGCGATCATCTCACCCACCTCGCAGTCGTGATGCGCCCGCCTAGCCTTGCCGACAGGCCGGTGGTGGTAAACCTGAACTGTAAGCTGTAGTTGCCAGCATCATACCACTCCAAAGGAAGGTCATACTGGTAGAGCGTGCCGTGCGAGCTTGATGTTGCGTCGTTCGGTATCTGCGGGCGCCTGATCTGGAGTATTCTTGTGCCGTCCTTGACCAGTTCGATATACGGCTCGATGTTGACGGCCCCGCCGTCGGAGGCGCGGGGCTGATACTCAACCCTTGCTGTCACCAGGTGGCGCGTGTCAGCTGTCCAATCTGACCGAACAACAAGAACCGTGCTTGATGTATTGTCAGTTACCACTCCGTTACAGTTGAGTGCTTCCGCGAACTTGGTTACGGCAGAATTGGTGATTTTGATCGTGTCGACCGACAGGTCTTTGATGAACGCGATGTCCATGTAGACTTGACCGTTGTCGATCAGAAACGGAATGCGTCGTGTGGCAGCCGGTCCTGTCCCTGTCGCCACGGCAAAGCGGTTGGCAGCCGCGATGATCTGGTTGGTGCCATCAACATTAGCTTCGATGAATAGCGCGTGCTGCTCGGATTGCTCGGGCTGCTCTACGAGAGCAATGAGGAAGCTCTGAAAGACATGCGCAAACGCGCGGAAGACGGTGCAGCATGACCGCCCCACACCACGCCCACCCCGACAACCTGCACCGCCTCGACCTGGGCGAACCCACAACGCCCGCCCAAGCGCCCTGCGCAAGTCTGACGACGATCATTCGCGGACCCTGCATCCCGTTGCCATGACGCCGATGCTTGCCCCCCAGCACATGACTGCGGCGAATTGGTGATCGTGGCCCAGCAAGGCAGCGGCGTAGCAGCCGAAAGCCACCGCTACGGTGTCCAGGATGCCGTCCCACAGAAGCGGGCATGTGCGGCGCGGGGAGAGCGCCCATTGCATGCCTTCCCAGAAGACGAAGTAGAGCAGCGGGGTCAGCCATGCCGCGGTCCACATATCCAGCACGATTGCGATGATGCCCCACGGCCCCAGGGCGACCGACGCGTGGCCGCCGAAGGTAGCGGACCAACTGTAGCCGTCTGCTTGCGCCTCGGGCGTGCGCAGCATGTCGCGGATCAGGCCCAGCATGTCGGCCTGCGAGCGTTGTCAGAGCGCATGCGGCTCTCCTTATGCTGATGGATTCACGCGCCGATCACCTGCCGGTTGACTTGCGCGCCGTCCATTCTCCGGGACTCACGGCGGCGTGATGGTGAAGATCCGCGCGGGACGGTGATTCAAGAATGATTCGCCGCGGTCTGCTGGAGGTGTTTGAGATGGGTGTTGGTAACTGGTGCTTCGGCTTGGCCGCGGCGATGACGATTGGGACGGCGGCTGAAGCGGCGACGGTCAGCCGCCGGGTTTCTTTTACAGTCGTTTCGGCATTCGACTCATATTGGCCGGGAGACGAACGCATCGATACACCGCTGCCCGGTTTCTGGGGCTTCGGAACTGGCTCCTCCGAGCGAGGGACGCTGACGGTATCGGACTGCGCAGGTGCTGGATGCCTGTTCGCTGAGCTTGTTGTCGCCGGCAGAACGCTTTTCAGCGAGAATGTCAGCGGCACGTTCGACAAATTCAGCGGGCTGCAGGATGAAGTGTCCGGGACTAAGTGGGAAGAGATCGCGTGGAATGGGCTGTCGGGCGTATTGCAGTATACCTTTGACGGACACCCCGATTACACCTTCGCGGACGCCACGATAGAGTTGGCGCCCGTCCCTCTGCCGGCACCTGCCATACTTCTTCCGATGGGCATCGGCGCTGTCGCTGCGATGCGAAAGCGCCGCCGCAAGATTAGCTGACCACGACCCTCAGTTGACCGCCGACGATGGATGCGTTCGTAGGTTTGATGGCGCCATTGTCGGCGATTGTCACACCGGGCCACTGGAAGTCGTGGGTTCCGACCGCCATTCCAGTGGTGTCCACCTCCAGGATTGCACCGGCTTCCAGCATTATGTTGCCGACAGACGTAGGGGCTTCTTCATCCCAGAAACCCGACCGGAAGACCTCGATGCGGGACATACCGCCGTTATAGGCGCGCAGACGCAATGTGCCGCCGGAAGCGACGGTCAGGACGGGGTTGGCTTCGTGATCCCAGCCAACCGCGCCTTGTTTCTGGCCGCAGCAGATATCGAGAACCTTCCCGGCCGAAACGGTGAAATCCGGCCCCAGGAGGACTTCGGGGAACCGGCCGTCTACCTTCAAGTCGATCCCGGAGACTGCGCTCTCATAGACCAAGGTCCCGCTGTTCCATTCCCAAACAGGGCAGTTCACCACCGAGTCCACGATCATCGTGCCCGACAGCGTGCCCGTGATCTTGGGCGAGTTTAGGAACTCGTTGACCTTCATGTAACCTGGAATCGCCGCCCTCCGAGTCCCAATAATCTATGTCTGCGGTGATCTCGCCCTACAAAGCGAAAGCGCCCCGGGCTTCCGCGCTGTCTCCGTCCACCGTGCCCGGCGTGTCGGACGTGGACCAGTTGTAGCGTTCGGCGGCCCGACGTTTGGACATGCGGCTCGAACGCGCAGACGACCGGGTTGATGCGCTTCGGTAGATCGAGATCCCACGGGCTTCCGAAATAGCTGAGCGCCTGGTCTTTCAGCGCCTGCCGTTCCGCGAAGGACTTGGTCCGCAACCAGTAGTCGTATGCCTTGATCTTGTCGATTTCGGCCACGCCATCCGCCGCCGCGCCCATGACATCGGTGATGTGGTTCTGGATCGTGACGGTATCGAGAACTGCCGGATCGATACCGAAAGACGCCGCGTTGCTCTGCGTCGGGTTCCAGCCGTGGACGCGGATCGATGCAGACCGCCCGCCGCGCTGCAAGCCGGCTGAGTTGTAGGCTTCATTCGGACCGGACGGCATCCCGGCCTTGACGGTCTGTTCCGCCGGATCATTCGGGTTGGCCAGGTGAACCATGATGAAGTCAATGGCCTCAGAATCATAGGCGATCAGTTCATATTGCCAATGACGATCGTAGATCCGAACCTCGGCGTCTTTGTAAGCTAGCGATGTCGCGACACTTCCCATGCTGCAGCAAACCGTTCACGGCACGCACCGTTGACCGAGCGAGAGGTTGAGCCAGGTTTTGCAGCAAGCGATGCAAGGCAATCAAACAGGAGGCTCGGACCGGGCAGAACGCCAGACATCGGCAGATGGTCGAACAGATCGACGCTGATCGCGATCATCAGGAATGCATGGATGCATGCCGAAGCCGGATGGGATGGGCACAAGAATGTCTTTTGATCATCCCCGTACCCCAATGCCCCCGATCCTCTACATCGTGGTCCGCGACCATGGCGACCTCGGCATCGGCTGCAGCGACCCGACCAGCTGCCGGGACTCGGCCTACGACGACTTCACCTGCGCGGCCGACAACGGCGACCCGGTGGAGGTCTGGCAAATCGCGACCGCCGACGGGCTGCCTGCCGGGATCACCGACGTCACCGACAGCTTCGAACGCGACCTGCAGGACGTCTGCATCGCCCGCGACCTGGATTGGCCGACCGTGCGTCGGCCCGAAGACAACCCGCCCATGCTGGCGGCAGAGTAAAGGAAAACCACAATGGCTGCTGACCGCGCTGGACGTGGAGAAGGGCGCCGAGCGGGACTTTGCGCTGAAGGACTTCGGCCGCCCCGCCGCCCCCGCTGATGACGCGCTGCGGGGATGGCGGCCGATTGAGACAGCGCCGAAAGATGGAACGTGGTTTCTCGGGTGGTGGCCTGAAAGCAGGAACCTTGGGCGTCAAGAGGCAATCATGCCCGGGAAGTGGAATGACGCCCCTCACCTTGAAGAACCGCGCTTTCAGGATGTCCATGACAACACCCTTGAACAGCCGACCCACTGGATGCCGCTTTCCGATGCGCCCGCCGCCCTGTCGGAGGATCGCACATGAGCGCAGACGTGGAGCGGCTTGACTGGCTATCGGCATCAGAAGCGCCAAGAGGAGTGATGGCATTCGTCAAGCACCAATTAGGCAGATTGATGTCTGCTACAAAACTAACAACGGCGAGCCATTCATGGAAACGTGGCGATACGCGGGCACGGCAAACTATGGGATGCAAGCCCCTTGGCCAGAGGAATATCTGCCCATTGCAGCCATCAAAGCCCTCGCCGCAGAGCGTGACGCCGCCGTGAAGCGTGCCGAGGCTGCGGAGGCGGAGCGGGATCAGTTGGCCGAGAACACGAACCGCTTCCCTGATCTGATGGCGCGCATTCTGGCTGCTAAGGACCAGCCTCTGCCTGCCCGGATTGGGGCGCTTGTTGCCGCCATGCAGAAGATGCCCGCTGACTTCCTAAGATACCAATGGGAGGCGGCCAGCAAACCCCTGTTTGGCGAGAAGCGCGTTGCCGTCTACGGAAACAATGGGCAAGGCACGGGCCGTCAGTATATCGCAGACACGCCAAGCGGTCGTGTCGCGAATGTGGTGGAAATTGTTGAGCAGCGGGCTCCGGGCATGTGAGGTTGGCTCCAGTCAGGCCGCGGGGTCAAGAGACATCGGCTCGAGAGGCTGAGAAAGCGTTTTCCCA